>DAHVCH010000001.1 GCA_027314165.1 Thermoplasmata archaeon
AGGTCCCTGGAATCTCCGACGTAAAGAGTATGGATCGTGCCCGCGGAGGACCGGAGCGAGACCACGCTTGGCTACCTGGGCGGCGGGGCCGACCCGGGTGGGGGAGCCCGCTGCGGCTCAAATCCCCGGCGGGAAGGCCGCGGACATGCTCGTGGACCCCCCGGTCCGGTTGAAGGAGGGTCGGCCCGCGCGCGAGGCCCTCCCTCCCGAAGTGGTGGAGGGGCGGGGGTGCGCGGGTGGGGATGGGGGGTACGGTTCAACGTTCAAGAATCGTGGCCACCGAGCCGATCGTCATTCATCGGGCCGACCCACGGTGGTCCGTGGAGTTTCGGACCCTCGCGACCCCGCTACGCGCCGTGCTGGGGCCGGTGGCGTTGCGGATCGACCATGTGGGTTCGACCTCGGTCCCGGGGCTCGACGCCAAGCCCGTGATCGACATCCAGCTCTCTGTGCGGAACTTGGAACCAACCGATCCCTACCGTGTTCCTCTCGAGTCCTTGGGGTACACGTTCCAACCCGAGAACCCTGACCGGGCCCGTCGTGCCTTCCGATGGCCTCCTGGGCAACGGCGGACCCACCTCTATGCCCGGACGGCAGGGTCGTTCGAAGAACAGCTGAACTTGCTTTTCCGAGATCACCTGCGCAGCGACCCCGCCGCTCGTGAGGACTACGCGCGCGTGAAGTGGGAGCTCGCGGAGCGCGACAGGAACGACCGCGCGGGGTACGTTCAGTCGAAGGAGCCCACCGTCTGGGAGATCCTCCGGAAAGCGCACCAGTAGTCGCAGGATACGGGTTGGTCGCCCGTACCTTCGGACGCCTGAGGGACGCAGCGCACTGGTGTCCGGCGCCGCTCCGGTCGACTCGACCCCGCGAGGGTGCACCGGCGGGTTTGATGTGGGAGAAGGATGTGGCGACCGCGTTGACGACCCATGTCCTCTCCTTCGAGCGGGACCGCCCCGCCTGCCTCCTACTCCACGGTCGTCCGGAATCGTAGGTTCCTCGCTCTCTGGCTCGGCCGGATGGCCTCGTTCTCCGGGGACGCGGTCTTCGACCTGGCCATCATCTGGTACGTCCTGGTCTCCACGGGCTCCGTTCTCCTAGTCGGCCTCACGCTCGCCGCGACCTACGTTGTGGACATCGCTCTGGGCCCGGTGGCGGGTACGGTCGTGGACCGGTGGAACCGTCGTTCGGTCGTGCTCGCGACCTACGCAGGACAGGCGGTCGTGGTGGGGGTTGCCGGCCTCCTCTACGCGATGCACGACCTGAGCTACCTCGTCGCGCTCTCGACGGTCGTTCTGGTCGAAGTGGGTTACCAGCTCACGTTGCCCGCCCACAACGCGATGGTGCCTGGGGCGGTCAGGAAGGCGGAGCTCCTACCGGCGAACGGGCTGATCTCCGGAACGTCCGCGGCCAACACCATTGCGAGCACGGCCCTGGGCGGGCTCCTGGTCGGCTTCCTCGGGTTCACCATCCCGTTCGAGTACGATGCGGTATCCTTCGCGCTCGCGATGGGCCTCATCGTGGTCCTGCCCCGGGCTCTGGGCGATCCTCACGGCCCGGACGCCGGGGAAGCCAAGGGGCCCCCTCCCTCCTCAGAGCGCCTATCCTTCGCTGGCGAGCTCCGCGAAGGGCTCGCGGTGCTTCGGAGGGACAGGGCGCTCCTCGAGCTGACCCTCTTGGGGACCCTGGTGAGCCTCTTCGCGATGGGGCTTCAGGGCCTCTACGCCCCCTACGTGCTCGAGGTGCTCCACGGCGGGGCGTCCCTCTACGGCTTCCTGACGGTCTCCTTTGCGGTCGGGTCGGTCGTGGGGGGACTCCTGGTCGGCCACTTCGGCCGGCGGGCGAGGGCCGGCCGCCTCATCGTCCTCGGGCTCACCGGCCAGAGCGCGTCGGTCGTTGCCCTCGGTCTGATACGGGCCCCGGCGCTTGCCCTCGGGATCAAGGGGATCGGTGGGGTGAGCCAGGAGACCAACATCGTCCCTTGGACCGCGCTCCAACAGGCTCGGATCCCGCGGAAGGCGTACGGTCGAGTCTCCTCCCTTGTAAACACGATCATCAACGCCCCTTCGCCGGTGGCCGTTCTCCTCACCGCCTATGTAGCCACCCGGCTCTCTCTGGGAACCACCTTTCTTCTCTACGGCCTGGCCATGCTCGCGACGGTGGGCATCGCCGTCCTGCTTTCCCGCGAGCTGCGGAGGTTGGGGCCGGTCGAGACGATGGGGACCCCCACGCCGCCGATCCGGTCCGAGAGCGGGGGGGAACACCCCAGTCCGTCACCCTGAACGCGGTGGTCGTCCGCTGAAGCGGGCGGGGCCGCTCATTCCGCCCTGCTCCTTTGGGGAGGTCCACCATCGGCCCTCTGTCCACCGCGAAGTCGAACACGACGCTTGGGTTCTCGCTTCGACCGCGTTCGAGGGTCCTCTTTGACCGAGAGCCAAAGCGACCACACGTCACCCGTAGGTGACCCACGGGCGGCCGAGGTCGGGTTCAAGCGCAGCTGTCACCGGGCGCGACTTCCGCCGTCTCGAGGCAGGTCCGAGCCCATCGATGGCGGACCGATGGTCATTCCGGCCTGTAGTGCCCCGTGATGAAGATGTGTCCCCGGTGAAAGGGCTCGAGCCGAAGCGGAGGGTCCGTCTCGAAGACGCGGGAGATCCCCCGGAGCGCCTGCTCAGCAGGGTCGCCCGCTCCCCCCTCCTTCCTGCGAAGGCTCGGGACCTTGAGGGCGAAGAGCAGGCCGCCTCCCCTGCGGAGGAAGAGCCGGGCGTGCTCCAACGCGATCTCGACCTGATCGGGCTGGGCGATGTCCAGGTAGAGGGCATCGACCGGGGGCACCCAGGGGAGATAGGTCCGGGGGTCGTGGGCATCGGCCAGGATCGGGAACAGGTTCGGCCAGCGACCCGCGACGTCCAGGAGCCTCTGGAAGGGGCGAGGGCTCTTCTCCACGACGTAGACCCCCCCTCTGCGGCCCACAAGGTCGGCCATGTGCGACGCGGTGGTCCCGCTCGCCCCGCCAAGGTAGAGGACCTTCCCTCCGGGGGTCAGCGGGACCTCCCGAAGTCCTCGACACAGCGCGGCGCCGAGCTTGCTTCGCGTCGGGTCGATCGCCCGCCAGGCGGCGTCGTCGCGGAAACGCAGCCTCTCGCCGTACACTTCCGGCGGGTTGCCGAGGGCCCGGGTCCAGAACGTGGGCCGGTCCTCCGGCGGCGACCGTGCGACCGAGAGCCCGGGGAACGGGAAGGCCCAGCCTTCACGCCGAGCCGGACTCCGGTCGAAGGGGCGCCGCGACGCCTCGCTCATCGCCGCCTCCGGTTGCGCCATCGAGCATCACGGGCTCGGGGGTCTCGGCGGCCGCCAGGCCGGTCGTAACGCGGTCTTTCGCGTGGGTCCTCGTCGCGAGGTGCCTTCCCGCGTCTGCTCTCCGACGGCCGGGGAATGCGGGAGGGGGACCGCGCTCTTTCGACAGAGGGACGGACCGGAGGTTCGGGCGCGGGACGGGCGTGGTGTCCCCTTCCCCGCGAGAGCGCGACGATCCGTTGCTCGCGACGCTCGACGAGACCGACCC
This sequence comes from Thermoplasmata archaeon, assembly GCA_027314165.1. Taxonomy (GTDB): domain Archaea; phylum Thermoplasmatota; class Thermoplasmata; order Lutacidiplasmatales; family UBA184; genus JAKAAX01. The sequence goes on from DAHVCH010000001.1 coordinate 3,566, forward strand.
CGACAGAGCCGTGCGTGAGAAGGTCCGCGCGCACGGCGACCACCGCCCAGGAGGAGAGGGAGCGCGCGAGAGCTCCCCGTCGCGAAGGGGGCACGCGATCCATGCCTTCGGCCCCGAACAGGACCCCGTGTCGGGGCCCGGGGCTCCCGGGGCGCCGCCGACGGGCTCCGATGACCTGGATCCTCGAGGCCCCCAGCCGAAGGAGCGTGCTCGTCGAGCCCGCCTGGGAGAGCAGCCTCCCCGCCGTGCGCGGTCCCAGGATGGCCGAGGTGTTCGGAAGGGTGAGCAGGACCGTCTCCTCCAGCGCGCGCTCGAGCTCCTTCCTACGGGTCTCGAGGGCGCTCAGGTGCTCGTGGGCGCGCGAGGCGTACTCCGCCACGGGCGTCTCGGCGCCCGCGGTCGCCGAGAGGGCGCGAAGCGCCTCGCTCTCCTTCCGGACGAGCCGGTCCAGGCGGTCCCCCTCTCGGCTGAGGGTGATGACCACTTCCTCGGGAGAGGCCAGCCGCTCGGTGAGCGCCTGTTCGGCCAAGGCGAGCAGCATCTCCCGGTCGGGCTCCCAGCTCGACGAAGGAAGCGACTCCCGGAACGCGGCCACCCCTCGGGAGGGAGCTTCCTCGACCTTCAGACCGAGCGCCTCCGCGAGGGCCCGTGCGGCGCGGTCTCCCACACGGACCGGTCCCTGGGGTAGCCCGGAGAGCGCTCCGGCGAGGTTGCCTAGTCCCCGGCTCGGGGGCTCGCCTTTGGAGAGCGCCAGCAGAGCGGAGGCGAGCTCGGCGCCCTCATGGGCTCCTCCCGGAGAAAGCCGGAACCTCCTCGGCTCCCGCTCCCCCGGGGTCTGGACCAGGAGGTCCCTTCCCACGACCACCAGCAGAGGGACCGGGCTCATGGGAGGTCCTCTGCGGGCGTTCAGCCAGACGTGAAGTCCGAGAGCTGGCGCTGGAACCGTGCGTGCTCCTGGGGGATGTCCACCGGGTATCGCCCGGTGAGGCACCCGACGCACAGGCTTTTCTCGGAGAGGTCGATGGATTCGATGAGCCCCTTCATCGACAGGTAGCGCAGGCTGTTCCCGCCGAGGAGCTTCGCCACATCCTCCTCCGTGCGGTCGTACGCGACGAGCTCCTTGCGCTCCTTCATGTCGATGCCGAAGTAGCAGGGCGCCACGATCGGGGGGCATCCGATGCGGAGGTGGACCTCCATCGCCCCCGCCTCGCGGACCATGGCGACGATCTCACGGAGCGTCGTGCCGCGCACGATGCTGTCGTCGGTGAGGACGACCCGCTTCCCCTTCAGGATCCCGGGCAGAGGGTGGAGCTTCACCCGGACCTCCTCCTCCCGGCGTTTCTGGTCGGGGAGGATGAAGGTCCTCTCGACAAAGCGGCTCTTGATGAGCCCCTCCGCGTAGGGGATCTTCGCGGTCTCGGCGAAGCCCAGGGCCTGGGGGCGGCTGGAGTCCGGGACCGGCACGACGACGTCGGCCTGGACGGGCCCTTCATGGGCCAGATGGATCCCGATGCGGTGGCGGACCTCGTAGACGAGCTTTCCGTCCATGATCGAGTCCGGGCGGGAGAAGTAGACCCACTCGAACATGCAGTGGGCGAGGTGCTTGGCCGTCGGCGCTCCCTTGGAGGTGTGGAGGACGTTGCCGCGCTCGACGACGATGAGCTCGCCGGGGGCGACGTCCCTCACGAGCTTGCCCCCCATGAGCTCGAGCGCGACGGACTCGCTCGCGAGGGCGTACCCTCCTTCGAGCGTCCCGAGGCAGAGGGGACGGATCCCGAGGGGGTCGCGGAAACCGTAGAGCTTGTTGGCATGCAGCAGGGTCACGGCGTACCCTCCCGACATCTCCACCATGGCGCGGCGGATCGCCGAGGGCATGTCACGGCTGCGCGCGTACTCGTGCGCGATGAGCTGACCCATCGCCTCGGTGTCGGAGCTCCCCAAGAACTCGACCCCGAGCGCCGTCAGCCGGGTACGAAGCCGCCGGAAGTTGACGAGGTCCCCGTTGTGGCCGAGGGCGAGCTCGTCGTCCCCCATCCCCACGTTCAGGGGCTGGACCGTGTCCTCCTCCATGATCCCGGTCGTGCCGTACCGGACGTGTCCGATGCCCACCGAGCCCCGGAGGGTCTCGAGAGCCTCCCGGTCGAAGACCTCGTGGACCAGTCCCCGAGACTTGCGCGTGTAGAGCTGGCCGTGCGAGGCGGTCACGACCCCGGCGGATTCCTGGCCCCGGTGCTGGAGCGCACGGAGCCCGCGATAGAGGTACGGCGCCGCTCCCTTACCGGGAACGGAGACCCCTACCACGCCGCACTTCTCGCGCGTCTCCACGAGGGGCGGAGCCCCCGGAAACTTAAGGCGTACCCGCGGCCCGGGGAGCCCCGCCGGGGCGGAAAGGTTCACGAGGTCCTGTCGCGTGCGGTCCGGAAGCGGCCCCTCCCTTGGGGAGCGACCTCGGTGGGCGCTGCGCCAGGACCTTGCAGCTACGACTTCTCGTCCAGTTGGCCCTGGTCGCGGGGCTTCTCCTCGCGCTCATCGGAGTTCTGACCTTCCACGCCCCTTCTTGCGCGGGCGGAGGACCGACGGCCCCACCCTCCTGCAGCGCTTGGGAGACCTCCCAGTGGCTGATGATCGCCGGGGTCTTCCTGGCCGTCCTCGCGATGCTCCTCCTCGCCCACCTCCGGAGGTTGGAGTCTCAGGCCCGCGCGGCCCCTCCTCCCGCAGGCGAGACCTCCGCAGCTCCCGCCGAGCGTACGACGGACGACTGAGGACGGGGCCGATCGGCCCCCGCATGAGACCAGGCCGTTCGTCGTGACGGCAACGGCGCTCGAGTTCGAGGAGGGGTTCGGGCCGCAGTGGGCACCGCGTTCGACGCAGGGCCTACGCAGGTGAAGAGCTGCCCTGAGGAATGGGGAAGGGAGGCGGGCCCACGAAGGGCCCGCGCTCCCTCGGGGAAGGAGTTCAGCCGAAGAGGGCGGAGAGCCCCGCGGACGCCTCTTCTTCAGAGACGGCGGGCTTCTCTTCTTCCTTCTTCTTCTCTTCCTTCTTCTCGCCGGCGTGGGCGGCCGGAGCGGCCGCAGGCGCCGCGGCGACGGCCATGGTTTCGGCCTTCGCCAGGACTTCCTTGATGTCGATGCCCTCGAGGGAGGCCACCAGGGCCTTCACTCGGGTAGCGTCGCTCTGCACCCCGGCGGCCGTGAGGACGCCGTTGATGCCCTTCTCGTCGATGGGTTTCCCTGCCGCATGGAGCAGCATAGCGCCGTAGACGTATTGCATGTCTCTCTCCCTCCGAAATCACTTCGTTTGGAGCTTCTCGAGGACCTGTGCCTGACGCTGCGCCCTAATAAAGAGCGCCTCGACGGTCTCAGGTGTGGGGAAGGCCGCGCCGAGCGCAACCGCTCGCGCTTCGCGTTGGGCCTGAGCCAGTAGGAGGGGCATCGTCTCGGGCGTCGCCCAGGCGAGCTCGGTGGCGAGCTTCAGGGCGTGGCGGTGCGCACGGCCGAAGTCCGCGCGGATCGCGTCCAGGTCGACCGCGAGCGACTCGCGGGGATAGTAGAAGTCCTGCTCCACGGCGCCCCGGAGCATGAGCCCGACCTCGAGCGGGAGGATCTCGAGCCGCGTGAGCATGGTCGCGACCTCGCGGGAGATCACGCCGCCTTGCTTCACGATCGTGACGTCCTTCTTCAGAACGACCTTCCCCTTCTCGATGGCGGCAGGGACCCCCGCGTGCTGGAGCTCTCCGACGATGGGGCCAGGCTTGAAGGAGGTCTCGCCGGCCTGGACGGTGATGTCCTTGGGAGCGTGCTCGCCCCCTCGGGCGGGCGCCGGCTGCCGGGTCTTCTCGAGGGACTGGTAGAGGGCGAAGGGGTTCGACTTCGAGAGCAGGATCGCCGTCTGGTCGGAGACGAGCGGAAGCAACTGCTTCAATGACGGGCGGCTCTTCGCCGCCTGCTCGAGGGCGTGGGCGATGAGCGAGTTCGGGGCGACCCGGATCGGGTTCCCCTTCATCGCGAGCTCCCGGCGCATGGACTGGAGCGCGGGGGCGGGGACACCACGGATCGCGACGACGGCCACGACGGGGTGCTCGTCCACCTCCTTCGCGAGGCGCTGGACGGAGGCCTTCTTCCGCTGACGCGTCGCGCTGGTCTCGCGAGCGTGGTGCGTCACGGTCACGGAGTGAGCTGCAACGGCCATGGTGTTCTCCTTCCTCCCCTCGAGCCGGCTACCGACCTACCAGAGCCTCACCGAGGGGCCCATGCTGGTCTTGACGTAGACGCTGGCGATGTTGTGCCGGCCCTGCTCCAGCTTCGCGACGACCCGGTTCAGCACGAGCTGAAGGTTCTCGGCGAGCTGCTCGGGGGGCATGTCGCGCGTGCCGAAAGGGGCGTGGAACGTCCGCTTGCCCTTGTTGCGGACCCGGATGCCGCGCTTGAGGTTCTGGATGATCGGCGTGGGGTCCGTCCCGGGCATGATGGGACGAGGGACCTTCCCGCGGGGACCCATGACCTGACCGAGCCGCTTACCGATCATCGGCATCATCGGGGCTTCGGCGAGGAAGAAATCGATCGCGTTGACCTGCTTGCGCGAGACGCGCTTGGTCTTGAACAGCTCCTCGATCTGGTCGGGCGTGATGACCAGGTCGGCGACGCTGCGAACCTTCTGGGCCATCTCGGGGCTCGCGAAGACTGCGACCTTGATCGGCTTGCCGCGACCCTTCGGGAGCGTCACGTCCTCCTCGACGCGGTTCTTCGGGAGCGTCAGGTCGAGTTCCTTCAGGTTGACCGAGACCTCGACGCTCTCCAGGAAGCTGCGCTCGGGAGCGGCCTTGAGGGCCTCCTGGATGGCTTCGACCGGGGTCTTATCGGGCATGGCTGCGTACCGTGCGGCGGCGCGAGAGGAAGGTCCATATAAAAGACTAGGGAGCCGACGGGCGGTCGCTTGGGCCGGGACTCCCCGCACGCCGGTGTCTCTGAGGGAGCGCCAGACGGTCCGACCGCCGAGCCGGTCGGTCGGAGCTCCGAGGGACCTGCCCGGGGTTCGAGGAGAGCGGGACCTGGCCCAACTTCGACGTGGTCGCCCACGAGAAGGCCGGCGCGGGCGCCGCGTTCATGGCTCCCCGACCGGAGGACCCGGCCCGGGGTGCGACCCAGGGTCGACATCGGCGGCGGCGCACGACGAGATCGCGGGAGCGTCCTCGGCCGGACCCGTCCGCCCACGCAATCCTGAGGAGCGGAGCCGGGGCCGCGGTTCCTCGCCTGCGCAAATCCTTCGGGACAAATCCTGCCAACTCCAACTTCGATGGGAGGAACGAATCGCAGACGAGGAAGCCGGCGGCTCTTTCGTTTCTCGAGGATTGTCGACCGCTCTCCTTCCTCTCAAGGATGCGGCGGACCTCCAACGGTCCGGTCGTTGCCCGGCGCGGTCGGTCGTGGGGCCTACGACGAGGGCTCTTCCGCGTCGCGGACAGGGAGACCCTGATGGTCCTCCTGCCCGCAGCAGGCGAGAGGGTTCTGCCCGTGTCGGCAGACCCCGACGGTGCCGGAGCTCTCGTGGACGAAGCCCATGCCGTCGACGAACCGGAGGGTGCCCTCGCACCAGTGGCAGGTCTTGGGCGTCGAGTAGGAGTTCTCCCGGGCCTTCCGACAGGCGGGGCAGAGGTCGCTCGGCCGCTCCGTGCCATCCTCCGTGCCGACCGTGATCCCACAGTTCCAGCAGCGGTAGAACGGCATCTCTCCCCTCCGTGAACGTTCGCCGACCCTGAGCGACGCGGCCCCAAAAGGTGTTGTGGTGGGCCGCAGCGTACGGACGGCCCCACGCGGCAGCGAAGATGCGTGCACCCAAACCGCTATTATGCGGCACCCTTCGGTTCGACCTGCAAGCGTTCCCCCTCTGGCGCCCTGCGTCCCGAGGGAGGTCCCGCTGGCCACCTGCATGGTCGAGCTCCTGACCGAGACCCGAAAGCTGGGATCCGCTTGGGCCCAGTTCGACGCCTACTGGGCCCAGCCGATGCAGGCCATCCGCGACGCCCCTGGCCTCATCGTCGTGCATACCATCCTCGGGCTGACCGAGCACGAGCGGGCGCTCGCCCGCACGTTCGCGTCGCTGGGATTCGTCAGCGTGGCTCCCGACCTCTACAGTCACCAGCGCATGCAGGTCCCGGCCGAGGACGCCCGCGAGGTGGAGAGGATCCTGCGCGATGTGCCCTTCGGGAGCGACCGGACCTTCGTGCACGGGTTCGAGGAGTCGATCGCCACCCTTTCCCGGCAGGACCAGGAACGCCTGCGGAAGGCGGCCCGGGTCGCGGTCTACTCTCCCGACCCCAACGCTCTCTCGGACCTGAAGGTCTGCGTGGCCACCCTGCGCGCGACCCCTGGGGTGGACCACGAGAACATCGCGTGCCTGGGCATGAGCATGGGCGGCGGGTACGCCTGGACGCTCGCCACCGTGGAACCGAACGTCAAGGCCACCGTGATCTTCTACGGCCGGCCCCTGCTCCCCTACGACCAGCTCGACCGGCTGAAGGGCGCGGTCCTGGCGATCCACGCGGGGGAGGACACCCGACTCACGGACCTCCTCCCCGAGCTCGAGGCGGAGATGTCCTCCCGAGGGAGGTCCTTCACGCACATCACCTACCCCAAGGTCCACCACGGGTTCCTCAACCCGGACGCCCGGACGTACCACCAGGGCTGCGCGCGCGACGCGCTCTTCCAGGTCCTCTCGTTCCTCCGCGAGTCGGAGGGAGCCCTGCCCAAGGAGGCCGAAGCGGCGCTGACGGGCCGGAAGCTTCCCGCGGAAGCGGCTCCGCCGGCGCGGACACCTGCTCCGGCAACGGAGGAAGCGCTCTCCCAGGAGACTGCGCCCTCTGCGGCGGAGCCCGCTGCGGTTGCCGGAGAGGCGGCAGCGACCGATCTCGGCCCCTCCCCCGAGGAGGAGAAGGAGGAGGCCGTGGAGGAGCCCCCCGTCGAAGAAGGCACGGAGGAGCAGCAGACGGATCCCTCTCAAGGGGTCCCCTCCTCGGACGAACCCGTCGAGGAAGAGGCGACCGAGGTCGTGCAAGCCTCGGTGGAGGAGTCCTCCGAAGGAGCCGAGCCCTCTGCCGAGGAGGCGACGGAGGGGCCCGCGCCGCCTACCTCCGGACCCGAGCCCACATCCACCACCGTCACCGCCGCTCCTCCTCCCGCAGAGGCCCCTGCTCCTCCCGAGGAAGAGGGCGCCGCGGAGGACGAGGCGACGGTCTCCGAGGAGGCCTCCGCCGCTCCTTCGCCTCCGCCCCAGGCCGACATCGCAGAGCCGACCTCTGAGGAGCCGGAGGTCGAAGCTCCCCCTTCGGAGACCCTGGCAGCTCTGCGGCGCTCCAAGACCAGGGCCGAGGTGAGCGCGGCCGACGTGGAACTGCTGCTGAAGGGGCATGTCCCCCTCGGGTCCGCGCGCAGGAGCGGAGGAGCCCTTTCTCCCTCGGGGAAGTCAGGGAAGGGAGGCGCGGCCCCCCGTTCCTCTCCCTCGAAGGAGGAGAAAGCCCGCCCGGTCCCGTCGAAAGAGCAGGAACGGGAGAAGGCGAAGGCGCGAGAGCGAGAACGCGAGCGGGAGCGCCAGAAGGAACGGGAGCTCGAGAAGAAGCGACGCGAGGAGGCGCGGCTGAAGGAGGCCGCGAGGGCTCGCGAACACGAGCGTCAGGCTGCCGCCGAGCGCGAGGAGGAGAAGGCCCGGCAACGCGCGCGGGCCGCCCGAGAGAAGGAGCGCGAGCGGGTCAAGGAACTGGAAGCCCAGAAGGCGCGTGCGCGAGAGGCCGCCAAGGCACGGCCGAGCCTCCACGAGAAGGGCAACCAGAAGCCGCGACCGCGATCAGGCGCCTCCGCCAAGCCGAAGCCCCCGCAGAAAGGCAAGGGCCCTTCCCGCAAGGCTAAATAGAGACTCCCGCTCGGCGGCCCGCCTATGCATTTCCCCAAGGAGATGATGACGTACTGCCCCAAGTGCAAGAAGCACACGGAGCACGACATCGAGAAAGGGAAGAAGCGAGCCGCCAGCGAGCTCGCCTGGGGTCAGCGCCGATTCCGCCGCGCGCAGCGCGGTTACGGCGGTTTCCCCCGACCCAAGCCCGAGGGGCGCGCCAAGGCCGTCCGCCGGGTCTACCTCAAGTACAAGTGCACGAAGTGCAAGTACGTCGTCCAGCCGAAGTCTTTCCGCTCCGCGCAGCTCGAACTGTCGGAGAAGAAGGGTCGATGACGCCACCGGAAGAGGAGGGCCTTCCCCCCGTGGACGCGCCGAGGACCCGGGCGCCTTTCGTCGTCGTGAAGTGCAAGGACTGCTCGAAGGAGCACGTCGTCTTCTCCCGCCCCGCGACCGCGGTCAACTGCAGCATCTGCGGCGCACCCCTGGCCAAGCCCGCAGGCGGGCGTGGCGAGTTCCTGGGCGAGGTCGTCCGGACGGTGGCGTGATCTCCCTCCCCAAAGGAGGGTCCGAGGCTCGATGCCGCTCAGAGGAGAGTTCCCCGAGGAGGGGGAGCATGTCGTCGCGACCGTCCAGTCGGTGCGCAACTTCGGCGCGTTCGTATCTTTGGACGAGTACGAGAACCGCGAGGCGTTCATCCACCTCTCCGAGGTGGCCACGGGGTGGGTCAAGTACATCCGCGACTACATCCGGGAAGGCCAGAAGATCGTCGCCCGGATCATCCACGTGGACCGGGAGTCCAAGCAGATCGACCTCTCGCTCAAGCGCATCAACGAGCACCAGCGGCGCGAGAAGCTCCAGTCCTGGAAGAACGAGCAGCGCGCGGACCGGTTGCTGACCGTCGTCGCGCAGGGCCTGAAGCTCGACCTTCCGCAGGCCTACCAGCAGTTCGGCGAAGGGCTCGTCGAGAAGTACGGCTCGCTCTTCAAGGCCTTCGAGGTCGCCTCGCTCGAGCCGAAGAAGCTCACGCAGGACGGCTTCAAGGGCGCCTGGGTCCAGGCCTTCACCAAGACCGCCCGGGACAACATCTCACCCCCCAAGGTCTCGGTCTCCGGGATCCTGGAGATCGCCCACCCCGGACCGGACGGAGTGATCTTCGTCCGCAAGGCGCTGGGCGACGCCGAAGGCGTCACCCCCGGGTCCGTTGAGGTCCAGTACGTCGGGGCCCCGAAGTATCGCGTGGTCGTGACCGGGACGCAGTACAAGCAGGCCGAAGAGGTCCTTCGGAAGGCGAGCGACGCGGCCCTGGCCGCGATCAAGGGCGCCGGAGGGCGGGGAAGCTTCACGCACGCGTGAGCTCGTTCCATCCCGCGCGCCCTGCGAACATGACGCACGATGAGCTCCGGCGTTGCCGCGACTGCCGGAGGTACACCTTCGGCGAGGTCTGCCCCGCGTGCGGGGCGCCAACGGGCAACCCGCACCCGGCGCGCTGGTCGCCGGAGGACCGCTACGCGCGCTACCGCCGCGCCCTGCTCGCGGAGGCCGCCCGGGAGGGTCGGGGCACCGCCGGGACCGCCGCGCCGGCCTCGGAAGAGCCCGAGCAGCATTAAGTGCCGCGCTGCCTTCCCGTGCGACGATGCAACAGCGGATCAAGGTCGTCAATGAGATCAGCGACCTTGTGCCGGTACTCCGGGCCGTGGACTCCCCGCTGAAGCTCCAGCTCTTCCAACGCCTGGCCGAGGCCTGGCTCACCCTGCAGGACATCGAAGGGGAGTTCGGCAAGGAAGGGACCAAGGTGCTCGGCTTCTTCGAGAAGCTGAAGCTGGTGGATAGTCGATGGGTGTCCCGGGAAGGGCGGAAGACCCCGGACAAGAGCTTCCACAGCTACTACTCCACGGTGAACATCAACACCACGGCCCCCCTGTCGGAGATCTCCGAGATCCTCTCCGTCGCGTCCATGGCGGAGAAGGACTACGGGCGCCTGGAGAAGCAGATCTACGACTGCGTCGGGGACCAGGGCCGCTTCTTCTCCGACGTCGCGGAGGAGCTGAAGATGAGCGCGACCCGGCTGAAGGGGCTCATCAAGCGGTCGGAGAAGCTCGAGTTCCGGGGCCATCGGATCGAACGCTTGAACGGCGCCAACGACTGAGCCCCATGGGTGAGGGTCCGTCCCCCCGGCACGTCGAGGTCCTCCGTCTGGGACACCGACCGGGACGCGACCCCCGGCTGACCACGCACCTGGCCCTCACGGCCCGCGCCTTCCGGGCGCAGGTCTTCCATCTCGAGCCCCCCGACGAGGAGCTCGCCCGAAGGGTGAGAGCGACGACGGAGCGCTTCGGGGGGACCTTCCGCGTGGAAGGGGTCCGGGCCTGGAGACCCCTTCTGAAGGGGTGGAAGGGGACCTCGGTCCACCTCACGATGTACGGGGAGGACCTGGACGAGGTGGCACCACGGCTCCTCGCTTCTCCGGGACCGTACCTCCTGGTCGTCGGGGGGCCGAAGGTCCCCCGCGAGGTCTACGAGGCCTCGACGTTCAACGTGGCGGTGACCCACCAGCCCCACAGCGAGGTCGCCGCCCTCGCGATCACCCTCGACCGCTTTCTGGGCACCCCCCGTTCCGAACTGCGGGAAGGGGCCCGGCTGCAGGTGCTGCCCGCCGCCCGGGGCAAGAGGGTCGTCGACAGGAACGGCCAAGAGGTCCCCGGCGGGGAGCTCGACCCGGAGCCCGAAGAGGATCGCGAGGAGGAGCGCCACGGCGAGGCGGACCACGCGGTTCCCCTGGCCCACCTCAGCGGGTCCTCGCAGGAGGAGGCCCCTCCCCGGACGCGGGCGCGGTCACGGACGGGACCGGACACCAGGGAGCTCCAGTGACGGACCGCATCCCGCCCTCGGGTCTTCCGCTCGCCTCGCACGCTCCGGGCAAGGCGATCCTGTTCGGCGAGCACGCCGTGGTCTTCGGGAAGACCGCGGTGGTCCTCGCGCTCGATATGGGCACCGACCTGGAGATCTCGGGACTGCGGGGGACCGGGAGCAGCACGTACAACGGCTCCGAACGGGCCGCCCGGGCCAACCCCTACCTGCAGACCTCGCTACGGGCCCATCCCCCGCCTCAGCTCCTTGACCTACGGTGCCGCTCGCAGCTCCCCCGCGCCTCCGGGCTGGGGTCGTCGGCCGCGTTCACGGCGGGGCTGATGGCCGCGCTCCTGGGAATGGAAGGGGGCGCCGAACGGACGACCCTCGCCCTGGAGAGCTTCCGCGCGGAACGCCAGGCCCAGGGCGTCGGGAGCCCCGTCGACACGAGCGCGGCCGTCGCCGGAGGCGTCCTCTCCGTGGGCGCGCGGGCCCCCGGGGAGAGGCTCTGGGAGCTTCCCGCCGAGGACGGTCGGCCCGCCTGGGATGTGGCCCGGCTTCCCGACCCCGGATGGAGCTGGGTGGTGGGCTTCACCGGAGTGCCGAAGGACACCGCCACGGTGGTCCGTCGGGTCGGCGAGAGGGTGAAGGCCCCCGACGGGCCCCGTCTGCTCGAGCAGATCGACTCCCTGGCTCTCCAGGGATGCGACGCACTTCGTGCGGGCGACCGGGCCGCCGTGGGTCGGCTCATGAACGAGAACCAGCGGCAGCTCGTGGAGCTCGGGATATCCCACCCCCGGCTGGACGACCTCATGAGATCGGTCGAAAAGCTCGCCGTGGGAGCCAAGATCACGGGAGCCGGGGGAGGAGGGTCGATCATCGTCCTCCCGGGCCCCGGAGACGAACTTCGTGTGGGTCAGGCCATCTCGCACGCGGGCGGGGTCCCGTTCGTCGTCAAGGTTGCCGCGCGCGGGGCGTCCGTGCAGCCTCTCAACGGCGGTCCCCACCCTCCTGGGGCCGGCGGGCGCCGGGTCTAGCGCCTCGCCACGATCCGGACGACCTCTCCACCGGAGAGGGCGTGGTCGGCGCCGAGCGCCCGATGGGTCCTTGCGTCGATGGCGCGGATGAAGTTCTCGCCCAGGTCGGTGTGGACGCGGTAGGCCATCTGACGGGCGGTCGTGCCGTAGGGAACGAGGAAGGCGTCCGGGAGCATCCGCCCCTGCTTGTCGGTCCACTTCGTCTCGTCCTCCACGGGGAAGACCACGATCTGCTTCATCGCCTGGAAGACGAGGGACTCCAGAGCCTCGATGACCCCGGTGGTCCCCCATCGCTGGAGGAACGCCTCGACCTCCCCCAGGGCCTTCTTCTGCCCCGCGGAGAGCTTCTCCGGGTCGTTCAGGCCGAAGCTCTTCTCGCCCGGCTGGTAGGTCACGAGCCCGGCCTTGGTGGCCCGCCGCAGGAGGAGCTCCATGTCGGCGCTCATCGGCTGGAGGGGCAACTCGCCCAGCTCCTCCTTCAGCGCGGTGAGCTGCTCGGCGGTGGAGCGGTCGGCCTTGTTGGCGGCGACAAGACGTGGCCGCGCGATCTTGAGAAGTTCCTGCGAGAGACGGAGGAGGTCCTCTTCCTTCCACTTCGCAGGGTGCGTCTGGTCCAGAGGGCTGTCGCGGAGCGCGTGCTGGACGTGGCCGATGGTGATCCCCAGGCCCGTGAGCCGTCCGGCGATCGCCTCGTCCAGCTTCGCTCCGGAGAGCTCCCATCCCCGGGCCTGCTTGTCCCACTGCCGCCCGAGCGTCCCCGCGACCCAGAGCACGAGCTCCTCCTCGACGAACCGGACCTCCTCGGAGGGCCGGTAGCTCCCGAGCTCGGCCGGGACGCCTTCGGGGGTGGTGCTCCCGGAGAGGTCGACGACGTGGAGGTAGCCGTCCGCTTGACGCAGGTTGTCCAGGAACTGGTTCCCCTTCCCCTTCCCGGCGTGCGCCCCGGGAACCAGACCGGCGACGTCCACCAGGTGGACCGGCACGTGCCGGACCCCTTTCTCGCAGGCGGAGTTCCCCGGGGTGCAAGGGCCCCCCTTCTCCGAGTGCGGGCAGGGGAAGCGCACGTAGGAGACCCCACGGTTGGGGTCGATGGTCGTGAACGGGTAGGGTCCGACGGGGGCGTTGAGGAGCGTGAGAGCGTTGAAGAGCGTGGACTTCCCGACGTTCGGCTTGCCGATGAGCCCGACCTCCATGTTCCTTTCTCCTCCAGTTCCTGTTCGCGACCTTACCGTGTATAGTCCGGGGCCACTTCGCGGAACCCCAACTGGAGGTTCACGCTGAGGGCCATGGAGTAGAGAAGTCCGGAGAGCCGGTTCACGTAGGCGAGCAGGACGGGCCGCAGCGGGCTCGCCCGGTCCGCCCGGACCACCGCACGCTCGGCGCGCCGGGCGACGGCTCTCGCCACGTGAAGTCGGGCGGCCATCGTGGTCCCACGGGGCAGCACGAAGGCGTGCACCGCGTCGAAGGGCTCGGAGAACGTGTCGATCTCCTGCTCGACCCGGTCCACGTGGCGCTGCTGCAGCAGGTGGGCGGGTGGGGGAGCCCCCTTCGGCGTCGCGAGCTCCGCGTTCAGGATGAAGATCTCATGCTGGACCCGTTCGAGGATCGCCGCCAGGGGGACGAGGTCCGGGGGGACGTCCGCCTGCGCCAGCCCGAGGTGCGAGCAGAGCTCGTCAAGCTCTCCGCACGCGACCACTAGGGGGTCGTCCTTCGAGACCCGTCGGCCGCCGACGAGGCCCGTCTCCCCGGTGTCTCCTCCGCGGGTGTAGAGCTTCAAGTTCGGTCCGGCGGACGGGCACCACGACGGGACGATATAGACGTGGGTGGTCGGTGCGTTCGCCGAAGACTTAACGTCCGCCTCCCGCTGCCTCTTGACCATGCCCCCTCTTGAGCTCAGGGGACCGTGGGGCCTGTGCGGAGGAGGAACGCTTCGGGCGCGACCGGGGCCTCTCCGGGTCCGCCCGGTCCTCGCGAGCTCCGCGGTCCTCCTGGTCCTCTCTCTGATCCTCTCCATGTCCGCCGGAGCGGGCTCCCTGGGGATCGCCCGGGACACGGGGTCCGGCGCGGGGGGCGCAACCTCGGCGGCCTCGGTCACCCCTCCGTCCTCGGCTCCGGCCTCCCCCCTCCCGTCGGGGTCCGGTACTCAGCCCCCCTTCCCGCCGACCTCGGGCCCGAGCGCCCCTGACGCCGCCTCTGGGCCCTCGTGCCCCTCCGCCCAGGTGGTGCTGAACGGGACGACGAGCGACACTCTCCTGGCCGCCGGGGGAACCGGGTCCTGGGCGGCGAGCTACCCTGTCGGGCAGGCGGGCATGTGGCTCACAGGGTTCCAGGCGACCGCGTCCGCCGCCTTCGACAACGGGGCTCTCACCGCGGGAAGCGCGAGCGCCTCGGTCGAGCTCGAGCTCACCGCCGCACCGTACGCCTCCTGGGGTGGCCCGGGGACGTCCCTGCTCACGCCTCCCGCCGGCGAGGTCATCGCAAGCTGGCCGCTTTTCGTCGGTGGCGGGAGCGATGCGTCGGTGCGGTCGGGCGCTCCCACCTGCCTCTCAGTGGCCGTCCCGGCGGCCGACCCTTACCTGACCATCTTCGTGACCGCCTCGACCCCGACGCTCCCCGACCTCGTCGTCAGCTCCGCGATGGCGGTCGACCTTGTGGCCCCCGGTGCGGCGACGGACTGCGTCACCGGAGAGGGGGTCCAGCCTGGGGGGGAGAGCGACGTTTCCTCCGGCGCTCCTGGACCGGTGGCCTGGAGCTCGAGCGATCCTTCGGCGCTGACCGGAGAGACGGTGACCGGGTTCGAGGTGAGCCTGACCTCCGCCTACAACGGGAGCGCGCTCGCTCCCATCGCGGCCTACGCGACCGCCACGGCATACCTCCTCTTGACCTCCACCGCGGGCGCACCCTGGAACGGGCCCGGGGCCGCCAGCCCCTCTTTCCCCGCGGGGTCGCTCGTGCTCGGGGTGTACCAGGTCGCGGTCCCCTCCACGCTCGGGAGCGGGAGCGTGGCGCTCTCCGTGGACTGCCTGGATGTGGTGATACCGTCCGCGACCCCCTACCTGTCGCTCTACCTGGTCGCGAACACCAGCACCGCCGCCCCTCTCGAGATCGACCTCCAATCGACGACGTACCTGACCGCGTCGGGGATCCTGGGCTCGGGATGCGAAGCCGGTGGGATGCCCCAGGCGGGGGGAGAGAGCGACACCGTGGGGGCAGCCTCGGGAGGCACCGGCTGGTGGGCCGCGAGCGACTCGACCGACCTCTCCGGTGACTACCTCAACGGCTTCCAGGTCGGCCTGACGGAGAACTTCGCCGCCGCCCCTGACTCCGCCCCCAGGTTCGGGAACACCCTGGTCTGGCTCTTCCTGAGCCCGGTCCAGTACACCCCTTGGGGGTCCGGCGGGCAGTCGCTGCCCTCCTTCCCCGTGGGCGCTGTGGTCGTCGGGGCCTGGGTCCTGGGCGTGGGGTCGCAGGGCGACCACGCGGAGGCGGGGGTGTTCGTGAGCTGTCTCAGCGTGCTGGTCCCGAACGGATCGCCCTACCTCAGCCTGCTCATCCACAGCCGCGGGGCCGCAGGGCTCACCGTCCACACGCAGTCCGTGACCTACGCCACGGTGACGACGCACTCGACCGGGTGCGACGTGCAGCGGAACGCGACGGCCGAGGTCTCGCAGTCGGTCGCGGTGGCGGCTGCGGCGATCCCGAGCTGGTACGCCGCGAGCGCGCCCGGAACCTTCGGGGGGGACCGGGTGGCCGGGGCCTCGCTCGGGCTCTCGGTCGCGGCGGACCCTGGGGTCCTCTCCCTTCCGGAGAACTCTTCGGCCACGGCGTGGCTCCTCGCAACCTCCAGCTTCTTCGCGGGGAACAACGCCTCCGGCACCTCGGTGGCCGCGCTCCCTCCCGGGACGGTGTTCGCGGCCATCCCGCTCGCCAACGGGGCCGGATACGGGGCCTCGGAAACCTCCGTCTCCCTCTCGTGCCTCGACGCGGTGCTCTCGCCGTCCGACCCCTTCCTTACCGTCGTATTGGAGGTCTCGACGGGACCCACCGCGGGCCTCTCCGTCGGGGTCGAGTCCCAGGTGTGGGCCGAAGCTCCAAGCCTCACGTCCTCCTGCCCCGCCCCCTCCTCCTTCTCCGGAGCCTCCGTGCAGGCCGGAGGGCAGCAGGACGCCCTTCCCTCCGCGGGCACCGGCTGGTGGGTGTCCAGCGACCCTCTGAGCTTGGCTGGGCAGGTGGTGACCTCCCTGCAGCTCTCGGGGGCATTGACCTTCGGGACGGCCACGTCCACCCCTGCCTTCGGGGAGGCCACCTTCTCCCTGTTCTTCTCTCCCGGTCCTTTCACGCCCTGGAGCACGAACGGCCAGGCGCTCGGGGCCTACCCCCACGAGGTCTCTCCGTTCGGCTCGTGGACGCTCCGTGTCGGCTCGGCCAATTCGAGCGCCGGCCTCGCCGAGGCTTGGTCCTGCCTGGTCGTCCCGGTGCCTGCGGCTGCTCCCTACCTCTCGTTGCTCGTCGAACTGAGCGCTCCGGTCTCCTCCGGTCTTGAGGGCGGGTGGCAGGTCGCTGTCGGGTCGGCTCACCCGCAGTCCCTGGGCTCCGTGGTGAGGGCGTTCCCCGCCCAGGGCGATGCGTCGGTCACCTCCTTCTTCCTCACCGCGGCCCCCACCGGGGGCTTCCCTCCCTACTCCGCGGTGTGGACGCTAGGGGACGGTGCGACGCTCCCGGGTCGATCGATCAACTACACCTACGCGCTGCCGGGGGTCTACACGGTCCAGGAATGGACCAACGACTCCCTCGGGAACTCCTCGCTGCGGACCCTGACGCTCTCCGTGAGCCCCGTCCCCGCGGGCGCCGCGACGGTCACCCCCTCGGGTCCGCAGGACGTCGGGCAGACCCTGTCCTTCTCCTCCGAGGTCCAGGGCGGCGCCCCGCCGATCGCCTTCCTGTGGAAGTTCGGGGACGGCAGCGGGTCGATCTTCCAGAACACGACGCACGCCTATCGGACGCCGGGCAACTACTCCGTCAGCTACTTCGCGAACGACTCGGCGGGGCAGAGCTTCGTCTCGGTGCTGCCGGTCGAGATCTTCCCGGACCCCAAGGCCTCTCCGGCGGTCCTCCCCTCGGTCACCGAGGTCGGTCAGCCGGTCGCTTTCACCGCCAACGGCTCCGGAGGGGTCCCTCCTCTCAGCTGGTCCTGGAGGTTCGGGGACGGCGGTTCCTCCAACGTCGCCGACCCGGTCCACACCTACACGTCCCCGGGCGCCTTCGTCGCGACGCTCTTCCTGAACGACTCCGCCGGCCTGTCCACGAACCGAAGCGTCACGGTCACCGTCGACGCGCCGCTCACGGACGTGCTGGCCTTCTCCTCGAACCTGACCCGGGCCTCCTCGGCGCAAGGGGTGCTCGTCTCCTCCAGCCCGTCCGGTGGGAGCGGGACCTACCGGTTCTCCTGGACGCTCAACGGGACCGATCAGGCCACGACGACCCCGAGCTTCCGGTTCGCCCCGGTGGGCGCAGGGAACTTCTCCTTCGTGTCGGTGGTCACGGACAGCGCGGGGTTCTCCGCGAGCGATCAGGGGACCCTCACGCTGAGGCCTCCCCTCCGTGTCGGGCTCGTGGTCGACCCGAGCAGCGTGGTCCTCGGCGGAAGCTTCCGCGTGACCGCATCCGTCTACGCCCCGGATGGACCGGTCGCCTTCCTCTGGAGCTACCTCCCCTCCCCCTGCTCGGCGCAGAACATCTCGACCTTCTCCTGCACGCCCTCCTCGACGGGCGATTATGCGATCAAGGTCACCGTCACCGATTCGCAGGGGTACCAGACCACGGCGACGGTGGGGGTGAGCGTGGCGCCTGCCCCGGCCGCCGCTCCCTCTCTCCTGTCCTCCACACCGTTCCTCGAGCTCGTGGGGGGACTGGTGGTGGTCGCGGTCATCGTCGCGATGGCCGTCGGGCGCGTTCGTCGTCGAGGGCAGCGCTCCACGCCCGTCGACGACTCCGCTTCGGTTCCCGTTTCCGATTCTGCTCCCGCCCCCGCCGCCGAGAGCGCGCAGCCACCGGTGCCGCAGGTCGCGAGCGAGCCGGGGCCGCCGAGGGCCCTTCCGGGCCCCCCGCCCTCCACGGCCCCCGGCGCGGGCGCGGGCGCGAGTGCGGGCGCGAGTGCGGCCGCGGGTGGAAGCGCGGAGGCAAGGCCATCGCTCCCGCGGACCGGCTCCGGTCCGGGCTGACCCGGGTGGCGAGCGTTGAGGTGAGCCGCGGCGCTTGCCAAGCGCATCCCCGGCAGATGCGGAGCGCGTTGCGGGCGAAGGAAGGGGAGGGCGAGGAAGGGGTTGGGGCCCTCCTCACGTTGGTGAGGAGGTCGCTTGGGAGTCTCGGAGAGGCGCCTCAGCCGGCGGGGATGGCCCAGGAGCCTCCGTTGAACGGGGCACCCGTCGCGTGGACCCGGGTCTCGCGGACGAACTCCGGGCGTTCGCGCCGGACGACCGGCAGGTCCGCCGGGTCGAGCGGGCTCTCCAGGCCGTGGACCGGACAGAAGGTGATCCGGAGCTTGCGGTTGAGCTCCGCCTTCGTTCCGCACCATCGGCAGACCATGGGGCGGCCTCGGCTGTCGGCTAGGGCTTCCATCGTGGCGTTCTCGATCATTCTGATTCCCCTCCTCCTTGTTGTTGCATCTTGGGTTCACCGTCAAGCGCCGCCCTGGCGCTCGCCTTCCTGCGACGCACCCCTCCGGGCCGCCTCCTCCTTCGCGAGCAGCTCCGCGGTCCTGCGCTCCGTTTCCACGCGCTGCGAGCGCCTCTCGGCGAGCACCTCCAGTCCGCGCTCCAGCGCTTTCTCCAGCGCCGCGGTCAGGCCCGAGGAGTAGCCGTTCTCCACCGACCGCTCGAGCTCGCGGTGGAGGGTGACCGGGACCTCGACCATCCGGCCCCGGGGCGCGCGCTCTCCGGGGGCCCTGAGGGGCTCGCCCGGCTGGGAGGCCTCGCGCAGGAGATGGCGGATCGCCTCCGAGCGGTTGGCGAAGTTCCGTTCGTCAACAACTCGGTCGAGCCGCTCCAGTTCCTCCGCGCTTAGGCGGACGCCGAGGTAGCGTTCCTCGAGAGAGCGGTGTCTCACGAAAGTTCACATGGTCAAACTACTATTTCAATGAAGCGTTAAACTGCGCCCTTTCCTGCGTCCAAGATCGGGCGCTCCACGGACCGGGAGCGCGGTCGGGGAGCCTCCGGCACGCCCCCCGGTGCGTCACGCACCTTTTTGAAGGAGAGAGCCTGCGGACGCTCGACGGGGTCGTTATCGATGGCGTGGACGCAGGCTGAGGTTCGGGAGCTCAAGGAAGGCCGTTACATGCTCATCGACAACGAGCCGTGCAAGATCATTTCGATCCAGACGTCCAAACCGGGGAAGCATGGCGAAGCCAAGGCCCGTATCGACGCGGTGGGCATCTTCAACGGGAACAAGACGTCGGTCGTCTACCCCGTGAAGCACAAGGTCCAGGTCCCGATCATCAACAAGCGGAACGCCCAGATCCTCTCCATCAGCGGCTCCGAGGCCCAGCTCATGGACCTCGAGAACTACGAGACGTTCACCATCACGACGGAGCCCGGACAGCAGGGACTCCTCCCCGGACAAGAGGTGGGCTACATCTCGGCCATGGGGAAGCGCAGGCTCCAGACCCAGCAGTAGGCCGGCGGAAGGACCCCCGGGGGACCTCACCGGGGTGCTGAGCATCGGGACCGGCGAAGCAGGGAGGCGCGGGAACGGGGCCAACGGACCATCGGACGGGCCCGCCCCCTGTTCTCGAACCGAGCATGGCCGTTTATAAGATGGCCCGGTATGATTTCCTCGGTCACGTGAGGGCCGTGAACTAGGAACGGAGGGGAGGGTTCTACGGCCGTCGGTGGAGGGTTCGGAGGCGGACGCGCGAAAGACCTCGCCCGCGCCGCAGAAGCGCTCCGAAAGCAGAAGTCCGGAGCGGACGACGCGCGCAAGCGGGCCGAGACGGCCGTCCAGGTCCTGAAGGACGTCGGAGCGGAGGCGCCCCCCGGGCTGGACGAGCTCGCGAGCCAGCTCAAGGACGCGGTCAAGAGCATCTCCTGGGAGAAGGTCGAGCGAATCTCCAAGGACCTGGTCGCGCTCGCCGAGAAGGCCACGCGCGAGCACCTGGAGTCCCAGGTGGCTCCCCTCCGCTCCAGGTCCGACCGCCTCACCTCCACGCCCGACGCCCTTCCTCCCGATCTCGAGGCCGTGGCCAAGAAGGCCCAGGCCGATCTTGCCGACGGCAGGTTCCCGGAGGTCGCCTCGGCCCTCAAGGACTGGGAGGCCGGGTTGGCGAAGGCCGAGGCGGGGAAGACGGAGGCGACCCGGGAGCGGGTCCGTGCGGTGGTCACGTGGGCGGGCGAGGAGTCCCGCCTGGAGGCGATCGAGAAGGAGCTCTCCCCGTGCTTCGACGCGCTGCTGAGCGGCGACGCGAAGGGCGCCGCCAGCTGCTTCGAGAAGAACCTCGCCACGGCCCTTCCCCAGGGAACGAAGAAGCTCCAGCAGAAGGTGGAGGAGGTCCAGGGCCTGGTCAAGCTCTCCAAGGAGCTCGAGATCGACGCCGGGTCGCTCACCAAGGCGCTCGAGGGGGTCCAGGACGCGAGCCCGCTCAGCTACGACCGCGTTGCGGGGTCGATCGATGAGGCCAAGGCCGGCACCGAGAAGGAGATCCGATCGAAGTCGCTGGAGCGGGCGAAGGACCTGCGGGACTTCTCCGAGACGCTGAAGGAGGAGGGCGCCGAGTTCTCCGAAGGCTCCGCGGCGCTCGAGGAGGTCGTCAGCCAGATCCCGTCGGCGGCCCTGGAGGACCTCAAGGGCTTGGTGGCCCGCGCCACCGAGGCCGTCGAGGGCCCCGCCATGAGCGTCGTGGCCGCCTACATCGACGAGGTCCGGCCCCGTCTCGTCGAGGCCCGGCAGCTCGGCCGCAACGCGGTCCCCGCGATCGAGGAGGTCAACAAGGCCCGCGAGGCCTACCGGAAGAAGGACTTCCGCCAGGCCGTCCAGCGGTCGCAGAAGGCGCTCGAGATCGTGAGCGACCTCGTCGCGGACATGGAGGCCGGGCACGAGGAGATCAGCGAGTTCAAGCACCTCCTGACGAGGCTCGCCACGGGCGGCCTCGCCGCGCCGGCGTACGACGAGTACGTGCAGAAGGCGGAGGAGGCGCTCCGGAAGAACGAGCTCGACAAGATGCGGACGGAGCTCCAGGAGGGGCTGCGCGTGGTCGGCCGCGAGAGCCTTCCCTACTTCCGCTCCCAGTTGGAGCAGGCGCGCCGCGTCCTCGCCCAGATCGAGGAACGGGGCTGGTCGTCCGCCGAGCTCCCCGGGAAGCTCAAGTCCGTGCGCCAGAACTTCCAGGAGGGCCGGTTCGCCGAGACCGCCGAGGCCCTCTCGAACTTCAAGGCCACGTTGCGCGCCTCCGTCGCGCCCCACCTGACCCACCGCCTCGAGGAGCTGGGGAAGGCCGTCGAGGAGATCCCGGACGCGGACTCGGTCTCCGGGGTCCGCCGCCTGATGGCGGAGACCGACATCGCGCTCAAGGTCAAGGTCGACGTCGAGCTCGCGCTCGAGAAGCTCGCCCAGACCGAGAAGGAGCTCGCCGTCACCTTCGCGGCCCGCGCCTCCAGCCTCGTCGACGAGCTCGACGAGGAGGTGCGCGGCCTCGGCACCATGGGGATCGAGACGGGCACCCTCCAGCGGGAGATCCAGCAGATCCACCAGATCTTCGACATGGGGGACTTCGTCAAGGCCTCCCGGGCGAGCCGCGAGCTCAAGGCCCGCATGCTGCAGCAGCAGCTGCTCCGGGCCGAGGGCGAGGTCTCGAAGGCCAAGTTCTCCTTGGTCGAGCTCTCCAAGATGGGACTCGAGCCCGCCCAGCTCAAGCAGGGGCTCGTGGACGCCACCGAGCGCGTGCGTTCCGGGCGGTATCCCGGGGCCTACCAGCGGGCCGCCAACGTGCTGACGGAGGCGGAGAAGCTCAAGGTCACGGCCCAGAAGGTCCGCGAGGAGATCGGCTCGCTCGCGGAGATCGTCTCGGGGCTGAGGAAGGGCGGGGTCGGGCAGGAGGAGCTCCAGCCGGTCCTCCCCCGCGCCAAGCAGGCCTCCGAGGCCTACCAGGCGATGGACTTCGAGCGGTCGCTCGAGCTCGTCGCCGACCTGAAGGTCACCCTCCAATCGCTCGCGCAGCGCCGGGAGGCGCTACGTTCGATCTCGGAGCTGGGACAGCTCCTTACGAGCAGCCGCCAGGTGCTCCCCTCGGACCCCTCGTGGGAGAAGGAGCTCAAGGAGGCCGAGGGGAAGCTCAGCTCCGGCGACGCGGCAGCGGCGGTGGGGATGCTCAAGGACCTCCGGCCCCGCATCGTCGACGGGGTGCGCGGCGGGCTCGACGGGCAACTGAAGACGCTCGAGGCGGACCTGCGTTCCGCCCGCTCCGCGGGGCTCGACACCTCGCAGGTGGAGGGACCTCTCGCCGAGGCGCGCCGGAAGCTCGCGGAGCCGGTCCCGATGGGCGTGGCCGAGCTCATCGACCGCGCACGACGGGACTTCTTCCAGGGCCGGGCCTTCCTGGAGCAGGCCCAGAAGTCGCTCGCGCTCGCGCGGGAGGCCGTGAACCAAGGCGAGCTCGTGCGCGCCGACGTGAGCGACCTCAAGCCCCGCCTGGCGGAGATGGAGAGCCGGTTCACCGCCGGCGAGCTCTCCGTCGCCCTCGAACTGGCCCAACGCCTCCACCGGGAGGCCGAGGACCGCGTGCGCTCGCAGGTGACGCGCAACCTCGCCTCCTTCCAGGCGATGATCAACCGGGCGAAGATGGAGGGGGCGATCACCGCCGTCGCCGAGAACCTCCTGGTCCAGGCGCGCAACCTGCTCGTCGCAGGGAAGCCCCTGGAAGCGCTCCGGCTGGCGACCCGCAGCGAGACCGAGCTCGAACGCGTCGAGCTCCAACACTCGCTCGCCACGAACGCCCTCATCACGCTCAAGGCGAAGCTCGACGACGCCAAGGACCAGGGCGTGCGGGCCCCGGACGCCGAACGCGAGGTCGCCCGTGCGGAGGACCTGATGGCGCGCGGAGACTACGCGAGCGTCCTAGAGCGCTCCATGGAGGGGGGCGACCTGCTCCTGCGCGCCTCCGACCAGTTGCGCCGGTCGAAGGACGCGGTGGAGACCTCCCAGAAGCTCCTCACCTCCCTCACCGGGGTCGACGCGGACCTCTCCGTCGCCCGCGAGGACCTGGAGCACGCCCGGGAGCTGCTGAAGGAGGGGAAGTACGGGGAGGCCCAGACCCTCGCCCGGACCGCGGGCGAGACGGGGCGCGGGGTCGTCGAGACCTTGACGACCCAGCGCATGTCGACGGTCCGGACCTTGCTCTCCGCCGCGAAGGCCATCGACGCGGAGGCCGCCAGCGCCTACCCCGCGCTCCTCACGCGGGCGGAGGAGGCGCTCAAGGCCCGCGATTGGAAGGGGACGCTCGACCGGCTATCCGAGGCGAAGGAGACCCTGGAGGCGGGCATCTCGAAGATCCTCACCGGCGAGGAGGAGAAGCTGGCCGTACTCTGGAAGGCCGTGCCTCCGGTCGACGAGTCGGACACCGAGGCGCGGGCGAAGGTGACCGCTTCGCTGAAGGAGGCCCGCGAGAAGGCCGATTACGCGACCTTCCGCGAGACCCTGGACCGCGCGACGAAGGAGGCGCAGGGGCTGCGGAGAAAGCACCTGGAGCGGGAGGTCTCGGAGATGGAGTCGCGCGTGCTTCTGGGGGAGCGGCTGGGCGTCGACATGACCCCGGTCATGGAGACCTTCAGCGAGGTGAAGATGAACCTGAAGAGCGGCCCGCTGGACACGATGATGGCCCAGCTCGCGAAATGCGAGGAGTCGCTCTCCAAGCTGCTCGTGACGCGTCTCACCGACCGGACCACGGAGCTGGCGGGCGAGGCGGCCTTCGCCCGCGACGGGCTCAGCATGGAAGTGGGCCCGGTCGAGCAGATGCTCCGCGTCGTGGAGACCCTCCAGGGCTCCGGCGACGTGGTGGGGGCCGCCCGCAAGCTCGTCGAGGCCGAGGGGGAGCTCGCGAAGAGGAAGGAGCTGCACTGGCAGCTCACCAACACCCAGTACATGATCGACCAGAAGCTCGCGACGCTCACCGACCGTAAGGTGGACGTCGGGGGCATCCGGGACCTCCTTGGCGAGGCCCTGAAGGCGAGGCAGACCGACTACACCAAGGCCCTCGAGATCTCCCAGCGGGCGCTGGACGAGCTACGCCGCCTTCTGAACGAGGGAACGCCCGCGACCGTGGCGGGGGACACGGAGAACCACGCCGCCGCCTCGGCCTCCCCGGACAACGGCCGGACCTAGAGACACAGTTGAGGTGAGGGGAGAAGCCCCTCCCGCAGGCGTAAGGGGCTGGCCAAGGAGCCGAGGTTGGAAGACCGTCCGCCGATCAGGCGGGAGACGTCGGGGCTTCCGCCGCGTAGCCGCCCGTGGACCCTCCCCGAACGCTGTTGGGGAGCCGGTCGTATTCGACCTTGTGCTTGAGCCCGGCCTTCTTGAGAACGACGGAGATGGACTCGGTCAACTGGACCACTTCCTGGCAGCGGGACGGTCGGCTCACGTAGAACTCGACCTTGCGGTCCTCCCGGATCGGGAAGATGAGGCGCATGCCCGCCGCCTCCTGGCGGTTGAAACCGGAGGGCTTTCGGCCACTCTTGATGTCCCGGAGGTTCTCCTCGAGAAGGATCTCCGGAAGGAGCTGGTCCGGCTCTCGGAGGAAGGGGCGGTTCGCCTCGACGACGCGCCGGTGGATCTCAGGGTAGACGCGGCTCAATTCGCGGAAGTCCTTCTTCCCCTCGATGACGATGTGACCCGTGCGGGCCTTGACCGGGGCCATCATGTACCTTTGCACGGTGAGCGGGTATATCTTGACTCCGTGACACGACCTGTCATCATCGAAGGGGACTGGTCGCATACGTGCGCATTCCGGCGCACCCGGAACCGGACCGGAGGCCCGGGGGGGCCGAGAAGGAGCCTTGCGGAGACCAGTGCCTCGCAAGAGAAAGGGCCAAAAGGGACCGCTCGTAGGCCGAGCCGCGCTCCTGTAGTCTAGCGGTCAAGGATAGAGGCCTCTCGAGCCTTTGACGCGGGTTCAAATCCCGCCAGGAGCATCCTTCCCCGCCCCCAGCCTGGCTGGTCGCGACATAGGGGTCCTTCGAAGTCGTGAGCCGTCGACGGACCGGTTCTCTCCGCCGACAGGACAAGGATGTTCCTGAGAAGGCCCACGAAAGGGGCGGGGTGGGTCAGAGGACCCTGTTCGGGTCCCCCCCCCTCAGTGCCGGCAGCATTCCCCCCCGTTCGGCAGGTGCGCCGCGCATCCGCGGCGGCGGCCTTGCCGCTTCCGCCTCTCGGCGGGAGGATCCCACCCGGGGCTCGGTCAAGTTCTCCGGTGCGCAGAGTGTGACACCCCGCCCGGAGAACTGATCGGGTCACTCGAGGACCTTGATCTTGTCGGCCGGAGCCACGAACCCCATCGTCTTGTGGGTCCCGTCGCAATAGGGCTTCTTCGAGGACTGGCCGCAGCGGCAGAGCGCAGCGGTCACCTTTCCGTCCACCTGGATCAGATTCGGCCCATTCTCTGCCACTAGTACCTCGACTCGCGCCATCCTCGAGACCCACGCGCGCGGGCAGAAAACGACTCGCTCCCTCGCCAGGAAGTAACTCCCACAAG
The DNA here is from genome assembly GCA_027314165.1 of Thermoplasmata archaeon. Classification (GTDB taxonomy): domain Archaea; phylum Thermoplasmatota; class Thermoplasmata; order Lutacidiplasmatales; family UBA184; genus JAKAAX01. The sequence goes on from DAHVCH010000001.1 coordinate 29,066, forward strand.
CGCAAGGTTCGGCGAGGGCTTGGGTGACGGTGGGGTCGAGGGCGCTCCATGGCCCTGCGGAGGACGCTGCAAGGACCCATCCTCTGACGGGGTGGGTGGGCCCGACGGTCGGCGCGCTCCCCGCGAGCGCCCCCCCCCTTCGGCGTGGCCGAAGGACGCGAGCCTGTCCCAGCTCAGCCCACGGCCCTCTTCACGAGCGCCGAGATCCTGGCCTCTTCCTCGACGGAGAGCTCCTTGAGGGCGAATCCGGTAGGCCACATGCGGCCCTCGTCAAGGTTCGCGCGGTCGCTGAACCCCAGCGTCCCGTAGCGTGTGCCGAACTTGCTCGCGTTGGTGTAGAAGCAGAGCACGTCGCCGTCCTTGCTGTAGGCGGGCATGCCGTACCAGAGCCTCGGGACCAGGCTCGGGGCGGCGCTGCGGATCAGGGCGTGCAAGCGCTCGCCCATGGCGCGCTCCGCGGGGGGCATCGTGGCGAGCTTCGCGAGGATGGCAGCCTCGCCATCGACCTTTCCCGCCTTCAGCTCCTTCGCGCGCTCTCGCATGGCGGCCTTCTCGGCCTCGGAGAAGCCCGTCGAGGAGGTACGACGTCCTCCCTGCTTGCGGTCACGCGTCGTCCCACTTCGCGAACTCGTCTTCGCGACCATCGCTCTCGTCCTCATCCCCTCGATGGGGGCAAGGTCGTAGGAGTGACCTCGCGTCATGAACCTGTCGGCACGGGCGCGCGACGGACCGCTGCCGTGGCGGGTCGGGCTCTCGAGCCGTTATCGGAACGTCGTCCCGAAGAAATCGTAAGGAGGGACGACCAAAGCCCCCCCTGCCCTCTAGGGCAGGGGGAGCGGTCGGGAAAGGGTTGTGAAGGCGCAGGAGCGCAAGCGCGCTCAGGCGTTCTTCATCTTGGCCTTAGCGACGTACCCCGCCTTGTCGAGGTAGTACATCGTGCCCTTCTCGCGTGTGAACTTCTCGGTCCCGACGCGGGCCTTCTTGCCGCGCTTGTTCCGGGCCGTGGGAGTCTTCCACACGTAGCCGTCCTTTCCCAGGAAGTACAGATAGCCGTCCTCGCGCGCGATCTTCTCTTTGCCGATGCGTTGTCCCATGGTGGGGCCTCGTCACCCCCTACATAGAGGGGGTATGTAAGGGGTGGGGATGGTGTCGAAAAGGGCTTCTCCTCTCCACCAACGAGGAATTGCGGGCTTTCGTCGAGGTCCGCTCGAGGTTGATCGTGGGTTCTACCGAGGGTGAAACGCGCGTTTCGTCGAGGGCGGACGACCCGTGGCCGCCGCCGGACGGTCGACCGTTCGGGAACGCGGCGAGCTTCCGGGTGGGCGACCGGGACCGCAAGGGATGCTTCCCACGAGAGGGGCGGTCCGGGGAGGAAGTGGGTCGGGTCCACGTGAGATCCGAGGTCGAAGGCGTTCTCTTGCTCCAGGTGCACGGTGAGAGCCATCGGATCGGAGGCGATGAAAGGTCGGGGCCACCTCGGAAAAGGTCCTTTCCTCTGGCTAATAGACGTGCGACGACCTGAGATGGAGCGGAGACCGATGAAGATCATCGTGGCTAGCGAGGAGGACCCCGTCGCGAAGGCGGTGGCCACGCTCTTGGGGACCGGCGAGGCGACGGAGCACCACATCGGTCACTCTCGTCTTCGGCATCTCGGAGGAGACCGCTACCTCCTCCGGCGACCTGGGCTCCACATCGAGGATGCGAACTTGGGCGAGGAGGTTCCCGCGACCCTCCTCCCGCAGGTCGAGGCGATGATCTTCCCTTCCGTCCACCGCAGCGACTCCAACCGACCCGCGCTGACCGTCCACCCCACGGGGAACCTCACGCCGGACGCCGAGGTCGGCGGGCGGCCGAGCGCGCTCTCGGCGGTGCCGGCCCGTCTCATGACCGAGGCCTTTCTGCGCTGGCACGAAGAGGGCGCGCGTCTGGGGGTCGAGACGACCTTCGAGGCCACCCATCACGGGCCCCTGCTGGAGGCTCCGTCGTTCTTCATCGAGATCGGCAGCACGCCCAAGGAATGGGAACAGCCGGGGGCGCTGAAGGCTCTCGCCGATCTGCTTCTGACCGTCGAAGTTGCCCGGACCGCCGCGGACCCGGTCGTCGTCGGGGTCGGAGGCGGCCACTACATGCCTCGGTTCCGGGACCTGGTGCGGAAGCGGAAGGTCGCGGTGGGCCACCTGGTCCCCTCCCACGACCTTCCGAGCCTCGACGCCGCGATGGCCGCGCAGCTCGTCCAGCGGAGCGCAGGCGCGGTCGGGGTGGTCCTCGCGAAAGCGGTGGACGTCCGTCCGTCCTCCGCGCTCCTTCAGCTCCTTCCGGAGCTCCAGGAACGGACGCTGCCTCCCCGTTAGGTGGTCGACCTGGGGCGCGGGCCGCGCGCCCCAGGATTCGTGCGCCTACGCCAATGCCTAGGGTCGGGCGAGGAAAGGGTTGGGAAGTAGGGCCCTACTGGGACCGCTTCTTCTCGTTCGGGGACCGGGGCTGGAACAGGAACGCTCCGCTCCGGTAGACCGCGCGTCCGAGCTTCACATCGCGGACGTTCGTGTACCTGGTGGGCCCCTTCGAGGCCGTCATCAGGGTGTCGATGACCTGTCGGAAGAGCGCGCTCTGGTTGATCTCGGGGTGGCGCTCCAGGAACTCGTTCTGCTCGCGGGTGATGGTGATGTTCTTGCGGAGCATCCCGGTGGCCTGGGCCGTGATCTCGGGTCCGGTCATGAATGCACGTATGCGCATTGGGTATTTAATTGAACCGCTACCGGAGACGCATGCCGGACGTCAGCGGGGGGCACGGTTCGTCACGCGTGGTCCGCGCCTGCCGCCGAACGGCCACCGGAACGCCGGGTCGCTCCGTCGCGATGTCGGTCCTTGAGCGGCGGTCCGACAGCCACGGCCAGCGGGGGCCCCCCGTCCCAGAGGTGTTCCTGGGTGACGCGCCGGATATCGGAAGGGGTGAGCGCGCGCAGTTCGACCGGCCACTGTTGGAAGTGGTCGAGCGGCAGGTCGAAGTACCCCACCTCGACCGCGAGACCGTGGGCCTGGGTCGAGGTCTCCAGCATCAGGGGGAGGCTCCCGAGGAAGCTCTCGCGGATCCGCTCCAGCTCCTGGGTGGAGGGACCGCGCTCTCCCAGGCGCCGGACCTCGTCGACCAGGAGGTGGTGGACCGTCTGCACGTGCTTCGGGTCGGTGCCGGCGTCCGCGGTCCAGAGACCGGCCCAGGACAACGATTCGAGCTCGCTGCTCGCCCCGTAGGCCAGCCCCTCCTTCTCGCGGACGTCCTGGAAGAGCCGCGAGAGCACCGAGCGACCTCCGAGGATCTCGTTCGCGAGCGTGAGCGCGGCGAAGTCCTCGTGTCGGCGCGGCGGGGCGTTGCCGCCCACCACGACCTCGACCTGAGAGGTGCCGGGCACGGAAATGTAATGGAGCTCGCCTCTGCGGCGCCCGTCCGCGCGATGCCGGCTCTCGGGGACCGTCGGCGGCCCTCGAGGGCTCGTCCCGTCCAGGGTCCCGAAGGTCCCGCGGAGCTTACGCAGCAGCGTTGCCGGAGCGTCGGGGGTCGTGACGACCAGGAGCGAACCTCGCGCCGTCAGATGCTGCCGGTGGAATCGGACCAGGTCCTCGCGGGAGAGCCGGCCGAGCGAGCGAGGGGAGCCCAGGGGGTTGCGGCGATACGGGTGGCCGACCGGGAGGAGCCGCTCCAGGAAGACCCGGTCCGCTCTCTCGTCCGGTTGGGTCGCCTCGCGAAGCAGTCCCTCGCGCATCTCCCGCCGGACCCGTTGGAGCTCGGTGCTCTCGAGCCGGGGCTCGGTCAGGGCCTCGAACACCAGGGCGAGCACGTCCTGTTGCGCGGCCTGGGGTCCTCCCGCCTCGATCTCGAGCCTCTCCCAGGAGGCCCGGGCCGAGAAGGTGGCCGCCAGCCGGTCGATCTCCCGCGCGAAGTCGCGCTTGCTCCTTCGCCGGGTGCCCGCGTTCAGGAGCCTCGAGAGGGAGGTCGCGACCCCCTCCTTGCCCTCCGGGTCGCGGGAGGTCCCTCCCTCGCCCACCCAGCTCACGGCGAACGTCACGGAGTTCGGCGGCGAGGGCTGATGGACCACGACCAGGCCGTTGTCCAGCTCGTGCCGCGTGAGCTGGAGGGCGGGGGAGCGCATGGGGTCGCTTCGGCTCATTCGTCCGTCCCCTCCCCGCCGGAGGCGGCCTTCCCTTCGCGGGCCGGGTCCACCTCGTACCGCACGACGTTGCGCGAGGCGTCGAGGAAGAGCTCACGAGCCGTGTCGCGGAGGTCCGTGGGACGGAGCGTGAGCGCGCGCCGCAAGATCTGCCGGTCCCACGCCAGGTTCCCGAGGGTACGGAAGAACCCGAGCCGGAAGGCGGTCCGGGTGCTCCCCTCCCAGGCGAGGGAGGCCCCGCGGACCAGGCGCTCCTTCAGACGGCGGAGCTCCTGGGGAGTCAGGAGGGTGCGGGTGAGCCGTCGGCTCTCCTCCAGAAGGGCCTCCTCCAGCCGGTCGCCCTTCACCCCCGGCGCCGCCTGCGCGAAGAGCGAGAAAAGTCCGGGATGGATGCGGGGTGGCCAGTCGCTCCCCGCGCGGACCGCCAGGCCCGTGTCGACGAGCGCCTGGTACAGCCGGGCCGTGGGGTGCTCCCGCGCCCCCCGGAACCCTCCCGTGGGGTAGAGCGCGTTCTCTCCCCCCAGATGGAGGTCGAGAAGGAGCAGGGCGCTCGCCCGAGGATCTCCGACCCCAGGGGCCCTCCAGCCGATCCGCACGATGGGGGTCGAGCCGGGTCCTCGAAGCGCGGCCCGGCGCTCCCCGCGCTGGGGCGGTTCGACGACCTTCACGCGGGGGTCCGCGACCTTCGCCCGGATGCCGGAGAAGCGCCGGTCGACCTCGCGCACCATCGACGGGAGGTCGAACCCCCCGGCGACGACGAGCGTCGCGTTGTCCGGGCCGTAGTATCGGCGGTAGAAGCTGTAGAGCGCCTCGCGGTCCATGGACCGGATGTCCTGGACCGAGCCCAGGGCGTCCCAGCGGTACGGGTGCTCCCGGAAGGCGAGGCCGTAGATCTCCTCCTCCACGCGGAAGATGGGGTGGTTCTCGTTCCCTTCGCGTTCCGACAGGACCACGGAGCGCTCCCGGTCGATCTCGTCGGAGGGGATGGTGGCGCCGGTCATCCGGTCCGCCTCGATGTCGAGAGGCGCGGCCAGGTGCTCCCGCGGCACCGTGGAGAAGTAACCCGTGAAGTCCGCGTCGGTGAAGGCGTTCAGGATCCCGCCGGCCTCGACGATGGCCCGGTCCATCTCCCCCACGCGGTAGCGCCGGGAACCCTTGAACAGCATGTGCTCGAGCCAGTGCGCGGCTCCGGTGGTCCCCGGCGCCTCGTTCTTGGCTCCGACACGGTACCACACCCAGACCGAGACCACGGGCGAGGCGGCGCGCGGGACGAGGAGCACCTCCAGCCCGTTGCGAAGGACCCGGCGTTCGACCCGGGGTGCCGAAGGCCCGACCATAGGTCGCGGATGAACGGTGGCTCTTAAGGAGGGAGGACGGCGGGCGGCCGCCTCGTCCCTACGCGCACCGCGCGCTCAGAAGAATGAGAAGTCGAGCACCCAGGTCCCGGGGGGGCTTCCCCCGGGACCCAGGTCAAAGGGTTGGGTCGGCTCAGGCGTAGAGGTTGTCCGCTCGGCAGTACCACCTGCTGTACTGGGACACCCACTCGGTGGGGCGTCCGCACTTGGCGCAGTTGGGGGCGGGGCCCGGGGCACCACCGGCGGCCGGGGCGGCCGGGGCGGCCGCGGGGGCCGCGTAGGCCGGCTGGGCGCCGTAGGCCGCTGCGGGAGCTGCGGCCGGAGCTGCACCCCACGCCGCGACGGGGGCGACCGCACCGGTCGCTGCGCCGGTCGGGCTCAGCATCCCGGCGGACTGGGCCGCCATGATCTCCTGGATCGTGAAGGGGTCGCGCCGGGTGATGAACAGGAAAAAGAACCCGACCAGCAGGAGCGCGAAACCGGCGATGGCCATGTACCAGCCGATCCCAGCTCCCCAGTTGCACGAAGTGCCACTAGGGCTTCCCGACGGGCAGGAGCTCCCGAAGAAGGAGTTGCATGGGGAGGTTCCCGTGCAGGCCGAGCCCGAGTAGTCCGACGTCAGCGCGCCCGGTTGCCCGCCCAACGCCCACATCGGTCCAGCGATCGCCAGAGCGAATGCGACGAGGACGAGCAGCCAGACGAGCAACATCTGGATGCGGCCGAAAGAGATCGCGAGGGCGCCCATCAGGCTGAGGATGCCCGCGATGAAGCCGAGGACGATGGCCCCGACGATGAGGCCGTAGACCCCGCCGTACAGGTTACCCGTGTTCGTGAGCGCAGGGCACCCGCCGCCCGAGGAGCTGTACGTGCACGTGACCGTGCCGGTCGGGCAGCCACTACCGGAACAGGTCTCCTTCCACTCGCTGCCGGGGAAGAACTGCTGGGTGACCGTGATCCCGCCGCCCGTCTCGGTGTAGCTCCAGAACGGAGTCGAGACCGAGACGATGAGCAGGACCGCGCCGACCAGCAGAAGGATCGAAGCGATGAGGCGCTTCTGGTGCTTGTAGCCGTGGGGCCGCGGGGGCCTCATGGGGGCCGGCTGGGCGTACGGGGAGGGGCCCCACTGGGGGGCCGGCTGGCCGTATCCGGGGGGGGCCTGCCCATAGGCAGGAGGCGCCTGCCCGTAGGCCGGCTGCTGTCCGTAGGCCGGGGGTTGCTGCTGTGGCGGATATCCCTGGGGGGGGTACCCGGAGGGTGGCTGTCCTGCGGCTTGGGGCGGGGCTCCCATTGTTCCTATCACCTTTTTTTGACGGTCCCCGGAGGGGGGCCGCTGGGCGTTAGATTGTTGTTCTCCAGTTAAACCTTCGCAATTTCTGGTGCGGAAGTCCCATACGGGTTATGCGGCCGTCCGGGGGGCGGAGAGTGCGAACGGACCGACAAGCGCATATCCCGGGGTGCCGGCCTGGGGGGGAGGCTCCGTGAACCCCTGGGTCCGCCTGCTCCGTCCGGGTAACGGGGCGATCAGCTTCGTAGGGACGGTCGTCGGAGGGCTCTCGGCCACCGGCATCGACGGGGGCCGTCTCGAAGTTGAGGCCATCCCTCTCCTCCTGGCTGGGGCGACCACGTTCCTCGTGGCGTCCGCAGGGAACGTCCTGAACGACTACCTGGACCGGGAGGGCGACAAGAAGAACCATCCCGACCGCCCCCTGCCCAAGGGGGAGGTGGAAGCTGCCGCGGTCCGGAACTTCGCGGCGCTGCTGTTCGTCCTCTCGGCCCTCCCGCTGGGGCTGGTGGCCGGGTTCGGAAAGCTGCCTCCGACCCCCTTCGGGACGGGGCTCCCCTTCGCGGTCTGGCTGATGGCGGTCGCCCTCCTACTGGCCTACGAGCTCCGTTGGAAGGCGCGCGGGCTGGGCGGCAACGCGACGGTCGCGGCTCTCACGGGCGCGGTCTTCTTCTTCGGGGCGACGGTCGTCGGCGCCCCCCTCCTCGCGATCTCCCTGGCCGCGATGGCCTCCCTGGCGACGCTTTCCCGGGAGATCATCAAGGACATGGAGGACGCCGAGGGGGACGTCGACCGGGCCACCCTCCCTCGTACCCGGGGGATGGGGGTCGCATCGATGGCCGCCCGGGGAGCCGTGCTGGCGGCCCTCGTGCTCTCTCCCGTCCCGCTCGTCGCCTGGAGGCCCCCGCTCCCCCTCCCCGCCGCCATTATCTACCTCGCCTTCGTCGCTGCCGCCGACCTCGTGTTCGTCCTGTCGGTCTGGCATCTCCCGGAACGCTTGCACCGCGAGCAGTCCCTGTCGAAGGTGGCCATGGTCCTGGCGCTCGTGGGGTTCCTGGGGGCAGCGATCCGATGAGCCGAGAAACCTCCAGCACGACGGTCGCGCGGACCCGGGCAGCTCGATTCCAGGGGCCCTTCCTCCCCTGGCTCCTGGAGAAGGTCAAGGAAGGCCCGGTCCACTTCACCCTCATCGACCCCGACAAGACGCCGGGGGCCAAGGCCGGGGAGGCCGCCGCCCGGGCCGAGGAACTGGGGACCGACGTCCTGCTCCTGGGCGGTTCGACGGGGATCACCTCCGAGCGGATGGGGGAGGCCGCCCGCTCCGTCCATGACCGCACCTCCCTCCCTGTGGTGATCTTCCCTCAGGGCCCCGATTCGCTCACCGACGAGGCCGACGCGCTGCTCTTCATGAGCCTCCTCAACTCGCGCGACCTGCGCATGGTGGTGCGCGCCCAGGCGGCCACCTCCCTGCACGTCAAGGCGCTCGGGTTGGAACCGGTCCCCATGGGCTACCTGGTGGTGGCCCCCGGGATGAAGGTCGGGGAGGTGGGGAGCGCCGACTGCCTCTCGCGGGAGGACCCGAAGGGCGCCGCAGCCTGGGCCCTGGCCGCGGAGTACCTCGGGATGAAGCTCGTGTACCTCGAGGCCGGCTCCGGGGCACCCTCCCCGGTCCCCGCCTCCCTCGTCCGCGCCGCGCGGGAGGTCCTCTCCGTCCCCCTGATCGTTGGAGGAGGCATCCGCAACGCGGAGCACGCCCGGACGCTGCTCAAGGCGGGGGCCCAAGTGCTCGTTACGGGGACCATCCTGGAGGAGGGGGGCGAAGGGGCCCTCGGACCCATCCTCCGCGAAGTGAAGAGCGCGCGAGCCCGGGCGGCGTGAGGCGCCGGTGGGGACGGAGGCGTCGGCCCCATCCGCCTCGCACGCGGAAGGGGGAGTGTACCGTCCGCACGAGCGGACGAGCCGGTTGCGCTTCACGAGCCCTCCGGCCTCCGTCTCGGCCCTCGGGATCCTCGCGCTCTGCCTGCTCCTTCCCGTGGTCGCCTTCGGCCTCCCACCGGCCGGTCCGCACGTCCCGGGATGGAGCGGGCTCCCGGGGGGAGGATACCTCGCCGGGGTCCTCCTCTTCCTGGTCCCGGGCGCGCTGGGCGCGCTCGCCACCACGCCGCTCGCGAAGGCGTTCGGCGGCCGTCTCCGGATGCGGAGGGCCCTGCTCCTTGGGCTTTCGGGGCTCTTCCTGGTGCTCGCGGTGCTCCTGCTCTGGCGCCTGGTACGCGGGCTCTCCGGGTCCGGCACCGTGGAGGGACCGCTCCTCCTGGCCTTCGGGCTCACGCTCTGGATCCGTCAGCTGACCCTGGTCGCGGTCTCGCACCGGGTGCATGCCCGCTCCCTCCCGGCGGCCCTCATCGTGCCCCTCCTCGGGTTCGTGATGGCCTGGGGATGGCTCGGGCTGAGCGCGGTGCGCGTGGTGGAAGGGGTCGCCTTCCTCCTCCTCTCGCTCGGCGGGGCCGTCGCGCTGGTCACCGCGACGGACCGGCCGATGGTCCGCGAGTTCGGGCAGGGGGGGACCTCGCTGCTCCGCCCGCTCATGGAGCACATGAGCGACCGGGACCCGGGGGCCTCCCAGCAGATGGAGGCCTTCTTCGAAGGCATCTCGACCCGGGGCGATCTCAAGGTGGGCGCCCTCACGTTCCGGGAAGGCTCCCGACTCCGCCTGGCTTGGATCGCCCCCGCGGTGCATCCGGGGCCCTTCGCCGAGCTCGGGTCGAGCGACCTGCCGCACAAGCTCGCGCAGGGGCTTCGCGGGACCCTGGCGGACGACGTCGTGGTCCCGCACTCGCCCTCGACGCACGCCCAGGACATCCCCACCCGCGCGGAGCTCGCCCGCGTCACCTCTCAGCTCAGGCAGGTCCTGGAGACCTCCGGTCCCCCGGGGGAAGCTCGAGCCTCCCCGCTGGTCGCCGCCCGTCCCGGGTCGCTCGCCCGGGCCCAGGTGCTCGGGGAGAACGTGCTGATCGTGCTGACGCAAGCCCCCGCGCCCACCGACGACATCGACTACGCGCTCTCGGAGCTCATCCGCGAGGAAGCTCGGAGGCAGGGGTTCGCCCACGCCGTGATCGTCGATGCCCACAATTCGTTCGTCGAGAACAAGGGGGAGATCCCGTTCGGGTCCCCGGAGGGGTTCCGCCTCGTGACGGACGCCCGAGAGTCGATGGAAGCGGCGCGGGCGAAGACCGTCCCGTCCGAGGTGCGGTTGGGACTGGCCCACCGTCGTGGGTTCAACCCGGAGGAGCACGGGATGGGTCCGGAGGGGCTCGCGGTGGTCCTCATCGAGGCGGCGGGCGTCCGGACCGCCTACGCGCTCTTCGACGCGAACAACCTGGAGAAGGGGCTGCGCGACCCTCTCGTCCGCGTGCTCAAGGAGACGATCGGGGGGGAGGGGGAGGTCATGACCACCGACAACCACGTGGTCCACGAGGTCCAGGGGGCGACGAACCCTCTGGGACGGCGCCGCTCGGTCGATGAGCTGTCGGAGGACCTTCGGAGCGTCGCCCGCGAGGCCGTCGCGGACCTCCGACCCGTCCGGGTGGGAGGTGTCGAGACCACGGTGCACGACGTGAAGGTCCTGGGCCCGGGGGTCACGACCCGCCTCATGACCGCGCTCGCGGACTCCTTCGCGATCTTCTGGCTCTTCTTCGTGGCGTCGATCACCATCGCGGCGCTCGCAGGGGCCCTCCTCCTCACCGTCCTCGGGGGCTGAGGGCGCCCGCGCTTTCCGACAACGGGGGTGCCCCCGACATGGACGGGCGCTGGCTTTTGTAGCCCCATTCGGTCCCCCGTGGCGAGCGATGCCCCTTTTCAAGTCCCCCGAGGACCTGATGCAGGAGGCCAACGACCGCCTCCTGCGCGGGGACTTCGTCGCGGCCCAGCGCGCCTTCATGTCGGCGGCCGAGGGGTTCGCCAAGCGGGGACAGTCCGGGCCGGGCGGTCCGGGCCAGTTCGCCCAGGCCTACGCGGTCCTGATGGGCCTCTCCACCCCGAACCCCGGAGCTCAGGATTACCAACGGGTCGTCGAGTCCCTGGCCCCCCTCGGCCCCGCGGCGCTGAAGCTCGGGCCGCGGACCGTGCCCGCCCAGGAGGTCCGCCACGAGGCCGAGCTCGCCCGAGAGGAACTGGACATCCTCTCCTCCGCCCCCGGGACCCCGGAAGCCCACCAGCAGGTCGGGGCCCGGCTCCAGGCCCTCTCCCTCGCCTACCGTCAACTGGGCAACCAGGTCCTGGTCCTCCCCGAACTGTTCCGTCGCGGGGCCGTTCCGGCCTCGTCGAAGGCCCCGGTCCTCGCCGCCCTCGCCGAGGAGGAGCTGGGCGAGTCGGAGGTCTCGCGGAACCCGAAGCGCGCGGCCGAGCACAACCAGAACGCCCGGAACTGGTGGCTGCAGGTCGGGGAGAGCTCCCGGGCGGAAGCGGCCTCCCAGCGCGTCCAACGCTACGGACGGGCGGTCAAGTGCTGGTTCTGCGGCCGGGAGGTCGCGGGGGAAGGGATCAACTTCCGGTCGCTCTCGAGCGACGTGGGCGGCTTCCCGGCCGCATCGGAGCCTTCCGCCCTGCCGGACCGCGACGACTCGAGGAGCGTCGTGTTCGCCTGCCGGCCCTGCGCCTCCTCGGTGGAGCGGCTCGCGGACGAGCGCGCGAAGGCGGCGACGAAGGAGATCGAGGAACGGGTGAACCGCATGCTGACGCAGATGCGCGCACGGGCGGGGATCGCCGCCCAGTGGATCCCCCCGACCCTGCCGCCTTGAGGGCGTGCAGGGTTCGAAGCGCGGTGAAGCTCCCGGGGGCAAAGCAGAAGCATGCGTCGGCGCGTCAGACAGGTTGAACGGAGGAGGTTCCGCGCGTGATCCAGGGGAGGGCGCTCATCGACGTCAAGGCGCTCCGCTGCTCCTCCTGCGGGGCCCCGCTCAAGGACCCCACCGGGGAGCTGGTCGCCTGCGAGCACTGCGGGACGGTCCAGAAGATCGTGGACGCCCGGGCCTTCCTCGACCAGATCCTGCTCCAGGTGAACGCGTTCGTCCGCCAGTCGCTGCCGGTGGGGCTCGATGCCGCCGCCACCACCACCATCGACCCCGTGGCCCGCCACAACCTCTGGCTGTCGAGCATCGGACCGCGGATGGCGACCGAGTACGGGGAGTACCGGTTCCGGGCCTTCAACCTGCTCTCGCACACCATGGCCGCCCTCCCCTTCACCATGGCCTCCGACCTTCCCCTCGGTGGCGACCCCCGGGACGCCTTCCTCTTCCAGGCGAAGATCCAGTCGGTCTCCGCGCTCGCGGTGGACGATGCGAGCAAGACCTCGCTCCAGGAGTCCACGGGGCTCGCGGTGGCCTACGCCTACGCGCTCAACAACGCGGCGCTCCTGAGCGCGCTCCGCGCCGAGCGGTACCATCTGATGGCGAAGAACTTCGCCGACGCGGCCCAGTCGCTCAAGGGGATCGCCCGGTTCTCCGCGCTCGAGGCCCGTTTCCAGGGCCTCTCGAAGCTCGCCGAGGGCTTGGACCAGCTGGCGCAGGCGAAGGTCGACCCTTCGCGGCAGGCGTTCCACGACGCCCTGCCCGCGCTCTCCCTCGCGAGGGAGCTCATCTCGAAGGACTTCGACCTCGCCGTGATGCTCCAGGCGGTGGACGAGGAGATCTCGCTCACCCGCGCGTCGGCCTACCTGCTCGAGGCTCTCGCGCTGGACCCCCAAGGGTTCACGGCCGGCTCCTTCACGCCCTTCCAAGCGCTGCTCGGGGTCCTGGTCCAGCACCGCCAGATGGCCAGCGGGCTCTGGCAGAGGACCCTCCGCGCCGGGGACCGCCAGGAGCGGGTCCTCCAGATGGCCATGGACGCCCGGAGGGCCCAGGCCCAGGTCGCCGCAGTGAAGGTGGCGCCGACCGTCGGCCCCGTCGCCGTCCCGTTCTGGGTCGTCGAGGTCCCGTACTCCTTCCAGACGGGAGCCGCCTGGAGGAAGCACGCGGTCGAGGTGGCCGAGGCGGTCCTCCTCGCTGCGACGTTCCCGCTCGACCAGGGGGCGATGAACGGGACGGACCCCGCCGCCGTCCTCACCGACGTCTTCTCCGCTCGAGAGCGGGCGGGGCTCGTGGCCCGTATCGGCGGGCGCGAGACGGCGATCAGCGCCGGGGGCCCCGTCCAGGGCCTCCTCAAGGGGACCGGGCCTCGACCGCTCTCGGGGATGCGCGTGGTTCCCCCGATATCCACCCATGACGATGCCCTGGTGCTCGCGCAGAGCTACATCGAGGTGAGCCGACGGAACGACCCGAGCCTCGACCACCAGCTCAAGCTCTCCTCCCCGCGGGTCATCGACCTCGTCTACGTCCCGTTGGGCGCCTCGCCCCCGGGCTATCCTCTCATCCCTCCCCTGGGCCCGCTCTCGCCCCGCTCGGTGGGGGACCCGACGTGGCTCACGCGCCTCTCGCTCTGACCGCGCGCCGCCCCAAGCCTCAAGTCCGCGAGGCCTGTGGGCGCGAGGAGGGTGGAGGATTGACCGGCGAACCTAACGCGCCAACGCCACCGGCCGACGTGCTGGCGAAGATGGGGGGGAAGGAGGCGTTCGAGCTGCTCCGGGACCTCGTTGCGATCGACACCACCAACCTGGAGGACCCGGCCCATCACCGGGAGGAGAAGCGGCACTACTCGGAGGCGGCGAAGTTCCTGGCCTCCCGCGCCGGCGCCTACGGACTGAAGGCGCGGGTCTGGGACGCCCGCGAGCATATCCCGCACGGGCGGGAGAAGTTCCATGCTCCGCGACCGAGCGTCATCGTCGACCTGGAGGCCGGGGCGGAGCCCACGCTCCTGGTCCTGGCCCACTACGACGTGGTCCCGGTGCCCGAGGAGCAGCTCTCCCGCTGGCAGAGCCCTCCGCACGAGCTCACCTACCGTCCCTCGGTGGGGCGTCTCTTCGGCCGGGGGTCGAACGACGACCTCGGCAGCGGTGTCGTGGGGGGTCTCATGGCGCTCCGCGAGCTCGCCCAGAGGAAGGACCTCCCCGCGAACGTGCGGCTCATCCTCTGTCCCGACGAGGAGACCGGAGGCGCCGGAGGGATCGAGGCGGTGGCGGAGCACGACCACGCCCTTCCCCCCGACAGCCGCGAGCGACTCCTGCGCGGGGAGCTCGCGCTCATCCCGGACGGTGCACCCTACGTCGCGGCCGGATGCAGCGGGGTCGCCTTCATCGATTTCGGGATGGAGGGCGCCTCCGCGCTCGAGGACCACCTGTCCCTTGGCGATGGCGTCCTGGGCTTCGAGAGCACGGCCCGCAGCTGGGTCTCCCGCCTCCCGTCGCCGGACTACCCCGACCACGGGGCCCCCGACCCGCAGATCACCGGACGCGCGACGCTGACGAAGATGGACCTCGAGGAGGAGGCGGGGGCCGGCACCCCCCACGGGGGCGCGCGGTCGGACCTTCCGCACCTGCTTCGGGCCCATGCCGAGAGCGACGCCGCGAACCAGATCGCCGAGTCGGTGACCCTCACCTTCGGCGGGTCCCCGGCGAAGGTGGACGCGCTCCTCGCCGCGCTCGAGAAGCACGTCATCGAGCCCTTCCGCCTGGTCGAGCTCAAGGGACCTGGGGACGCCGGCACCTCCGGGCGCATGTCGCTGCGGGTCGTGGGGCGCGCGGGACACGCGGGCTACCCGCACAAGGCGGCCAACCCTGTTCCCGTCGCGGTGGGCCTGCTCCGGGCCGCCGCGCAGGAGGGGACGCTCGACGCCTCGGCGCGCTGCGTCGGAGGCTTCACCCTCGACCTGCGCGCGCCTCCGGAGATGGAGGCGAGCGACGTCCTCGCCCTCTTCGACAACCGCTTCCGTCTCCTTCGCAGCGAGCTGCCCCGGGCGCAGTACCAGGCCCCGGAGGACCGTCGACGCAGCGGTTACGCGCTGGACATCTCCCACCCGGCCGTCCTCTCGGTCCGCAAGGCCTTCGAAGAGGTCGCGGGCGGGAGCGTGGGGGTCTTCGGGGAGTACGGCGGGACCGACGCGAGCGCTCTGCGGGGGATGACGACCCCTGGCGGGAAGCCTCTCCCCGCGATCGTGGTGGGCTCCATGGACCGGGACTCCCGGATCCACGACGCCGAGGAGAGCGCGGACCCGCGCCTCCTGGGGGTCGTCCAGCGCCTCCTCGTTCGCTGCATCGAAAGGTGGAAGCCCTCCGCGTGAGCGGCCGGGCGGACCTTCGGCCGCTCAGGCCTTGGGGGTCGCGGTCGGCCCCGGCGTAGCGACCGTGCCGTCCAGATGCCAGAGGTCCCGCCCCAGCATCGCGAAGAGCCCCGAGAGAAGCAGGCCCACCCCTCCGATCTCGAGCGCGAGGTTCACGCCGTGGAGGGTGATCAGGAGCCCTCCGACAAGCTGGGAGACCGGCATCACGCCGTAGCTCAACAGTCCATCGAGCGAGAAGTACCGCCCCCGCATCTCCTCGGGCACCACGCGCTGCGCCGTGGTGAGCCACGTGTTCCCCGAGAACTGGAGCATGAGCTCGTAGACGAACATGACGGGGGTCGCGTACCAAACGTTGTGCAGCGCCCCGAGGACGAAGAGGAGCGCGCCGCAGCTCACGCCGTAACCCAGGACCCAGACCTTCCCGGCGTACCTCACGGCCGACGTGCGCCCGACCAGGAGGCTCCCCAGGGCCCCTCCCATCGTGGCGACCGCGAGGAAGAGCCCGTAGGCGAGGGGGTTCGTCTGGTGAAGCCCCGCGACGACGTAGATGACCATGAACGTCGAGAAGAGCGTGTTGAAGAAGTTCATGAAAAGGGCCGAGATGGAGAGCTGGAAGAGGCCCCGCGCGCTCAGCAGCCACCGCCACCCCTCGACGATCTCTCTCGTCATCCTCGGCTTCGGGGCCGAGGGTCCTCGAGCTCCCCCCTTGCGGACCACGGGGGCGAGGGAGACCGAGAAGACGAGGAGCGCGGAGAGGATGTAGGTCAGAGAGTTGTAGAACAAGCTGAGGGCCGCCCCCGACACGAGGAGCAGCGCCCCGGCCACCGAGCTGGCCACGAGGGAGATGACGGACCGGGAGGACTGGACGACCCCGTTCGCGTCAGCGATCTCGTCCCGGGCGACGATGGAGGGGAGGATCGACTGCTCCGCAGGGTTGAACAGGCCCGAGACTCCCGCGGAGACGAAGACCACCAACAGGACGAGGGGCAGCTCGAAGCCCCGCAGGAAGAAGACCAGCGAGAGCCCCCCCACGCTGGCGGCGCGGACGACGTCCGAGAAGACCATGATCCGCTTGCGGTCGTACCGGTCGACCCACACCCCGGCGGGGAGGCTCAGCAGGACCACGGCGGCCAGGTTGACCATCCCGACGATCGCGACGTCGAGGGCGGAGCCGGTCGTCGTGTAGACGATCCAATTGATGGCGACGCCTCCGATGACCCGGCCGCTCGTCGAGCCCGCCCCGGCGAGGTAGAGGCGAAGGAAGTTCCGGTTCCGGAACACCCGGGTAAGGTTCCGCGGAGGGGGAACGTCCGGGGGCGCCTTGGCCGCGGGGGCGTTCGTGGGCACCTTCGGCTCCGTCGTCCACCTCTGCGCCCCGCTCCCAGATGCATCTTTCGCTGGAGCCGGTCCATGCCGCCTCTGGCCCTACGCGAGGCCCGGGCCGGGCCGCGCTGGAGGCGCGCTCAGCCCTTCACGGGGGTCGTGCAGCAGGTGCAGTGGGCCCGCATGCAGTCCCCTCTCCAGGAGTGGTTGCACTCCCTGCAGGAGCAGTAGGAGACGTAGCTGGACTTGGCCGCCACGTGCTGGGCGTGGTACATCTCCTTCAGCATCGCGTAGTACTGCACGTCGCGGAAGTTGTCGGGTCCTTCACCGGGCATGGCCGCGCCCCTCGACGAGCCCAGGGGCTTTTCTCAGTTTCGCAAGGCGCGGGCGCTCCTGCATGGGCTTCGGAGACCCTCCGTTCTAGAGTGCGGGCCCCGCCCCACGGGAGGCACCGGGGGGGTCTCGCCGCTCCCACCCCTCCCGCCGGGAAGCCGGCAGAAGGTTCTTCCGAAGCTGGAACGTTTGAGACATTGGTGATCGACGGGTCGAGGAGGAGGGGCGAACCTCGCACCTGGTCAAGGGTCTCGCGGGGTCCCGTTAGGTTGTCCTCTCGGCGAGCCGTCCTCCCTCTCCTGGCCACCGTCCTGCTCACCCTGGTCGTCTGGGTTCTCTTGGTCCCGTCGAGCGCGTCGCTCCCGCCTCCCTCCTCGCCGCTCTCGCCGACCTCGCCGCTCTCGCCGACCTCGCCGCTCTCGCCGACCTCGCCGACCTCGCCGTCCCTCCCCGGCCGGGACGCGAGCGTGGCGTCGGTGCACCTCGTCCTCGCAATCCCGAGCTCCTCCGCCTCGATCACCGCCTCGCCCAACCCGGCGGCACCCGGTCAGACCGTCTCGTTCACCGTATCCTACTCCTCGTCGATCGGGGGGTGCTCCTCCACCCAGCCCGACTGGTGCACCTGGGGCCTGGACTACGGCGACGGGAGCACCCCGGGCTACATCCCCTGCGAGGGGTCGACCGACACCGAGACCTTCACCCACGTCTACTCCACGGGCGGGAGCTTCACGGTGGGTGGAGGGGCCAGCAGCTACGTCAACGAGTATTCGGACAGCGCCTGCACGAGCATCCTGGGGTCGACCCCTCCGACACCGATCACCGAGACCGTCCTGTCCCCGCTGACCGCGGGTGCGATCACCCCGGGCTCTCCCACCCTCGACGCCGGCCAGTCCGTCACGCTGACGTCGAACCCCTCCTCCGGCACTCCTCCCTACTCGATCCAGTGGTACTCCTCCGCCAGTTGCGGCACCGCGATCACGGGCGCCACCTCGAGCACCTACGTCGCCTCCCCGACCGCGACGACCGTCTACACCTACCAGGTCACGGACAGCGCTTCGAACATCGCCTGCTCGTCCAGCGACACGGTCACGGTCAACCCGATGCCTTCCGCCACGGCGTCGGCCACGCCCGCCCCCACCGACGTCGGGGTGCCGGTCGCGTTCACGGGCTCCGTCAGCGGGGGCACCGCCCCCGTCACCTACCTGTGGCACTTCGGCGACGGGAGCCCCAGTTCCACCACTCAGAACCCCACCCACAGCTACGCCACGCTCGGCACCTACGTCGCGCGGCTGTGGACCAACGACTCCGTCGGCGGGAGCAGCACCGTGAGCCTCACGATCGGGGTGAACCCGGTGCCCACCCTTACCGCGTCGGTGACCCCCTCGACGGGGGACGCCCTCTCGCCCGTCGCCTTCCACGCGCTCGTCTCCGGCGGGAGCACCCCCGTCTCCGTCGCGTGGATCTTCGGTGACGGCATCCACGCCACGGGCGCGTTCACGAACCACACGTACAACGCTCGCGGCAACTACACGGTCCACGCGTGGGCGAACGACTCGGCCGGCCAGACGGCCACCGCCACGACCACGGTCGTCGTCCACGCCGCCCTCACGACCCCCACGCTCTCGGCGTCCCCTTCCCCGACCGATGCGGGGACCCCGGCGACGTTCGCGGCCGCCTTCTGGGGAGGGACGCCCGCCTACACCACGACCTGGAAGTTCGCCGACGGTCTATCCGGGACCGGCACGAACCTCCAGCACACCTTCGGGACCGCGGGGACCTTCACGGTGAGATGCTGGGTGAACGACAGCGGCGGGGGCTCCAGGAACGCCACCTTGAGGGTCGTTGTCGACCCGGCGCTCGTCCTGGTCTCCTTCACCGGGGCTTTCGCTCCGACGGCCCCGCACACCCTGGACCTCGGGCAGTCGCTGGCGATGACGGTGGTCACGGGCGGGGGAGGGACCCCGCTCAACTACAGCTACACCGGCGTTCCACCGGGTTGTCTCTCGGCTTACCGTCCCACGATCGTCTGCCTCCCCACGACGACCGGGAACTACTCGGTCGCCGTCCGTGTCACCGATCCCGTCGGAGGGACCGTCTCCGCGACCCTCTCCGTGACCATCGATCCCGCCCTCGTCCTCTCGAGCTTCACGCCCCCCTTCGCGCAGGTCTCCCTGGGCGCCACGGTCACGCTCGTCGCCTCGGCCCACGGGGGGACGAACCCGCTCTCCTACCTCTACACCGGCCTGCCCAGCCCCTGCGTCTCCAGCTCCTCCCCCTCGATCGGTTGCGCGCCGACGAAGGTCGGCACCTTCACCGTCGAGGTCGAGGTCTCCGACCCCACGGGAGGCGCGCGCTTCGCGAACCTGAGCTTGGTCGTCAACCCCGACCCGGTCATCACGCTGGTCTCGGCCTCCCCGCAGAACTCCACGCAGGGGACAGCGGTGGACTTCCGGGCCGTCGTCACCGGGGGCACGAACCCGATTGCGTTCAACTGGAGCGGCCTCCCCCCCGGCTGTAGCCCCCAGCAGTTCACGAGCAGCTCGGACACGTGCTCGCCGAACTCCCCGGGGACCTACTGGGTCCACGCCACGGTGACGGACGCCGACCACCGGCAGGCGAACGCCTCCGTCGAGATCCGGGTCACGCCCACGCCCGGGGTCTTCACGTCGTACGTCGGCTGGCTCCTGGTCGGGATCCTTGCGGTGGTCGCCGTGGTCGTGGTCCTGCTCGTGCTCCGCCATCGCAGGCACCGCACGCCCCAGGCGCTCACTCCGGAGGAGGAGCACATGCTCGCGATGGGCGCCCTCTCCTCGCCAGGAATGGTCGCGGGGGCGCCCCCTCCGTCCGACCTGCAGCCCCACCCCGGGGAGTACGCCCCGTCCCCCGAGGGCTACGTCTATCCGGACGAGGGTCCGGCCGCCCCGTCCGGCCCGCCCCCGCAAGACGAGGGCTACCCTCCCACGCCGCCCCCACCGGAGACGGCAGAGGGGGCTCAGTTCGGGACCCCTGCACCCGAGGTCGAAGGTCCGGCGCCGGTGGACACGCTCGCCCCCGGTCCCCCGCCCGGATGGGCCCCCGCCCCGGAGGAGACGTATGCCGCTCCCCTTCCCCCGCCCCCTCCGCCAAGGATGGACCCCGAAGCGACCCCTTGGTCGGTGCCCCCGGCTCCCCCTCCTCCGCCGGCCGAGGACGCGCACTCCCCACCGGCCCCGCCCCCGCCCATGCTCTCCGCTCCATCCACGCTCCCACCTCCGCCCCCACCGCCGCCGGACCCCGCACAGGTCCCCACGCAGGGGCACCGCAACGCGGGCCCCGCGGGCCAGGGCGCCTGCTTTGTGTGCGGCCGCCCGATCGGGGCGGACGGCCACTGCTCGTTCTGCGGCTACTCCCGCGGTTGACCATCCCGAAGGGCGGACCGGGGGCAGGCCCTTCCTGAGTCCCCGTCGTGAGACCTGCGGGCGGAGCGAGCTACGGCCCCGCTTGGGTGGGACGCGCCCCGCCGGTCCCCGAAGATGCCAGAGCGCAGCGGAGAGGCCTCAGTCGTCCCGGGGAGGTTGAGCGGTCTCGCTCTTCTCGGAAGTCTCTGAGGGTTCCGGGTCGGTCCCTTCCTCGTCCACCGTCTCCTCTCCCTCCGGCGCCCCGTCGGAGGGTGGTCTCTGCTCCGCCGAGCGTTGGCGCCGGATCCAGAGGTACGTCAGGCTGGAGGTGGCCGCGATGACCACGACGCCCCCCACCAGGATCGCCACGCCCTCCTCGAACGAGAGGTGGGTCCCTGGGCCCCCGACCGGCGTGGAGTTGGCCGCAGGGGCTGCTCCGGTCGTGAAGTTGAAGCTGAACGGGCGGGCCAGATGGACCCCCGCGATGCTCGAAGCGTTCGTGGACACCCGGACGGTGTAGGTGGTCGTCGGCTCGAACGGGTGGGCGTGGACCAGGGTGAGACAGCAGCCCCCGGCGCCGGGCTCCCCCCCTGGGACCGCAGGCGAGATGGAGAAGCTCGCAACGAGCGTCGAGGGGTCCATGACGGTGTCGAAGGCCACCTGGACCTCGGCGTCCAGCGGGACGTTCGTCGACCCGTCGATCGGACATGCCGCGGAGGCGACAGGGACGGACCCCACGTTCGCGACCGCGGTCGAGAAGGACGACCGCCAGGGCCCTCCCAGCGCGACGCCCGCCGCGCTCCTGGCGGCCGTGCTCACGGACACCTGGTAGGTCGTCGCGGGGGCCAAGGGCTGGGAGAGCGTCCAGTTGAGGTAGGTGCCGGAGACCGCCGGCGTCGCCCCCGCCACGGACGGACGCACCGAGAAGGCGGAGAGCGTGGCGTTGGGTTCCATCGCGGTGGTGAACCGAACGCTCACGTTGGTCCAGACGGGAAGGTTCGGCGTGCAGTTCCCAGGTAGGACGGAACTGACCGCGGGGACCGCCGAGCTGGCTCCCACCCCGTCCCCGCGCACGAGGTCGGTCGGCGCGGCCACGCCGGCCGGGGGGGACCCGTCGGTCGTGCTGCGGCGGTGCTGGGTGACGGCCGCGAGAATGGTGTGGTCCAGCGGCAGGGCCGCCGATGCGACCAACGCCAGGGTGAGGAGGAGGGACACGAGCCGCGGGGGGGTGGCGCGGCTGCCGTTGCGCGAGCCCCTGGGGGGCCGTCGTATCGGCCGAGGGCCGCGCGATAGGTTCCGCACCTTCCTTCCCCGGGAACTTCCGCTCGGACCTGGTGCTCGCGTGAGGGCGCGGACAGGGCCGACCGAAATATAGGCGACGGACGGTAGGCCTTCTCGTGCCGGAGCGGCGGTACAAGGGGTACCGGATCTACGCGTACATCGCGCTCGCCCGACTTTTCGCGGAGCTGGACCTCCAGCTCCAACAGCCGGACGTCGTCGCGCGGGCGCAGGCGGCGCTGCAACGGCTGGAAACCCGCGTGAGCAAGGAGGAGATCCTGCACGCGATCCGGTCCAACTCCCACATGACCGAGAAGGTCATCGAGCACCTCGTGGCCGAAGGGTTTGCCGAGGTCCGGAAGGACGAGCGGGGGTACGACGTCCGGATCACGCCCAGCGGGGTGGAGCATCTCAAGCGCTACGACGCGTTCTACCGGGACCTCTACCGCAAGGAGCTGCAGGACCACACGCGCTACGTTCCCCGACCGGATTACCTCCGGTCCACGTAG
Source organism: Thermoplasmata archaeon (assembly GCA_027314165.1). GTDB lineage: Archaea > Thermoplasmatota > Thermoplasmata > Lutacidiplasmatales > UBA184 > JAKAAX01. The sequence goes on from DAHVCH010000001.1 coordinate 50,894, forward strand.
ACCCCCGCGAGGAGCTCAGGGGACCCCGACCACGACGGGCACGAACTCGTAGGTCCCGTCCGGGCTCTCCGTCACGATCTCCGTGCTGAGCCGGTAGGTGTGGAGCCCCTTGCGGAGCATCACCGGGTGTCCCACGGCGTACTCGTAGACCTCGTGCGAGAGGGGACTGCCCTTCGGCCGGAGAAGCACGCACCGGACCGGCTGGCCGGGAAGCTTGGGGGCGATGGTCCTCAGGTCGAGCTCGAGCTGCTGGAGGTCCTTCACGTCCACCGTCTCCGGGCCCAGGCGGGCGAGCACGACGAACCCCCCGTCGCCTCCGCCCGTGAGGCCCCAGCGGAAGCCTCCGGGCCGCGCGATGGCGAGGTCGAACTTCACGGTCCGGCCCTTCACGTCCCAGGTCTTCTGGTACCGGAGCCGGTCCGGGTTCTCCCTCAGGGCCTCCCCGACCTTCTCGTTCGAGGTGGAGAAGTGGTGGGCGAGGCGCTCGATCGGCGTCCGCCCCTCAGGGACCCGGACGATCGGCTCCGCGTCGCGCACCAGACGGATGGTCCTGTGCCGGGCGACGAAGCCGCGGAAGAAACGGTCGGTCTGCCGGAGAAGGTAGAGCGCGAAGAGGCCGAGCACGAATCCGAGGGCGCCCAGGAGGGAGAGGGCGGCGCTGTAACGGAGCCCGAGGAGGATCACGACGAGCGTCAGGAAGAGCCAGAAGACCCCGATGAGCATGTTGGCCCAATACATCCGACGGGCCGTCGGGGCCATGGCGGCGACCCGGTCCGACAGGTCAAAGATCGCCGAGATCGGGTCCTCGACCCCCGGCGGGGCCCCGCCGCTCGCCACATACCGGGGGCCGACTTCCCGGTATTTGAACCCCTCAGAAAGATTCGACCGGCCCTGACCTGCGGGGGCTCCCATGCCCCCCATCCCACCTCCCCTCTCCCAGGTGCCCCATGCATCTCGAACAAGGAACCGCCGACGCGAGACCCCGCCCCTCCTCGACGAACAACGCTGGCCTGAGCCGCGGGCTGGGCCGGCATCGGCCCGCCCCCTTCGCGATGGTGGCGGTGCCTTTCCTTCTCGTGGCCCTCGCCCTGCCTGCGTTCGGCGGGCCGGGCTTGGCGTCTCCCACCTCGGCCTCGAACGGATCCATGTCGGTCCCGCAGATGGCCGCCGTCAGCCCTTCGGGAGCGGGGACGGCCTGCGGAGGCTCCGGGGGCGGCGATCCCGTTCCCTCCGACGGGGGAGGGAGCGGGCCCTGCGGAACGTGGGCCTGGGGCGCGGCCGCGAACCTGTCCGCAGGACTTGAGTTCGAGGGCGCCTACAACGCCTCGCAGTTCTTGACCGGCGGCGGTCTCACCGCCGCGGGGGCCTACATCGACCTCCAGGCGTCTCTGGGCGCCGAGTGGGCCGCCTACGCGATCGTCAACGCGACCAGCCCGGCTCCCGGCGCGCTCTACGTGACGTTCCAGGCGGGCCAGCTCATGCAGGTCGATATCTCCGTGGTGGCCCAGGGAACCTTCCCCCAGGCCGGGACCTACGGACCGAACAGCAACGTGACGCTGGTCCCGATGAACGTCTCGCTCGTCGCGCACGTCCGGCTGGTGGACCGCTACCAGGCCTTCCTCAACATGACCACGGACGCCAACGGATCGCTCGCCCTCCAGAACGAGCACCTCCAGTTCTTCCGGACCGTGGACGTGTCGCTCAACGCGGTGAGCTTCCCGAACATCACCACGGACCCCTCCGGCAACGCGGTGGTCCAGTACCTCTCCGGGTCCATCCAGGCCCAGGCTCAGGTCGTGGCGGACCTGCAGGGGAACTTCACGCCCGCCCTCGTGCTCGCCGAGGCCCCCCTCAGCCTCGGGGAGAGCTGGACCAGCCGCACGGACGCCCAGTTCACCGGCCAGGTGCTCTGGAGCCTCACGGCGTCCGGGGTGGCTCCCAGCGGTCAGCCGTTCTCCGTCCAGCAGAACGGCCAGGACAACGCGAACGCCAACCTGCCGTTGGTCCTGACCTTCACGGTCGTGGGCGAGCGGACGATCTTCTTCCCGAACGGGGGGAGCGAGACGGACTACGTCATCTCCTGCAACGGCGCGAACGGCGACCAGGGGATCCTGCTCTACAACGGGCTCGTCGTCCTGCCGGTCTCCGTCTCCTCCAACACCGGGGGCGCGGGGAACTCCATCGCGGCCCACCCCGCCGCGACGGAGCTGGCCTCCTCGACCTCGACGCCCAACCGTCCGCTCTACTCCCAGCAGAGGCACATGACCGACGCCTCGGACGCCACCCCCATGAGCGGACAGACCGTGACCGCGGCCCCGATGTCCCCAGAGAAGGCGCAGACGCTGCTGAACAACCTCGGCGGCCTCACCCCCCTGCACTTCGGGCCCGCCTCCGACACCCTGGGCATGGTCCTGATCCTCGGCTCCGCGGTGGTCGTCTCTCTCGTGGTCGTCCGGGAGGTCCGGAGGCGGAGAAGGAACCGCTCCTGGTAGACCTGGCCAGGAGGGGGACGGGACGGGACGGGACGGGAGCGTAGGGGAGGAGAGATCGGGGGGAAGGCTCGCCCCCCTCCCTCCTCTCCCCTCCCCTCCTCCTTCCCGCATCCCCTCGCTGAACTCGGACCCCTTGTCCGTCTTCCGGTGCCTTTCGATCCGGCCCGCTACGCTCCCGGGACCCGGGGCCCTGACGGGAGATGGTCCTCGGACCACCGCACCGTCTAATATCGCCGGACGATTGCAGCCCCCGCTATGGTGGACCTTCCCGCCTTCGTGACCGGGACCGACCGGCTGAAGCGCGGCTTCGCGCGGATGCAGCAGGGCGGCGTGATCATGGACGTGACCACCCCCGAGCAGGCGGAGATCGCGGAGGAGGCCGGGGCGGTGGCCGTCATGGCCCTGGAGCGGGTCCCAGCTGACATCCGGGCGGCCGGAGGGGTCGCAAGGATGGCCGATCCGGTCAAGGTCCGCAGCATCATGGACCGGGTCTCGGTCCCGGTCATGGCCAAGTGCCGTATCGGTCACACGGCGGAGGCGCGGGTGCTCGAGTCCCTCGGCGTCGACATGGTCGACGAGTCGGAGGTCCTGACCCCCGCGGACCCTTTCCACCACGTCGACAAGCGCGCGTTCAGCGTGCCGTTCGTGTGCGGGGCGCGCAACCTCGGCGAGGCGCTGCGCCGCATCCACGAGGGGGCGGCGATGATGCGGACGAAAGGGGAGGCCGGCACCGGGAACGTCGTCGAGGCGGTCCGGCACATCCGTCAGATCGCGGACGAGACCGCGACCCTCCAGTCCATGAACACCGACCAGCTCCTCCAGTACGCGGAGAAGGAGCGGGTCCCGGTCGAGCTCGTGCGCGAGGTCCGGACGCTGAAGCGGCTGCCCGTCGTGAACTTTGCCGCGGGAGGGATCGCGACCCCGGCCGATGCGGCGCTCTGCCGCATGCTCGGCGTCGACGGGATCTTCGTCGGCAGCGGGATATTCAAGGCCCAGGACCCGGGGAAGATGGCCCGGGCGATCGTCGAGGCCTCGCTCCACTACGACGACCCGGAGCTCCTCGCCCGCGTGAGCGGAGGCCTGGGCGAGCCGATGAAGGGCGTGGAAATCTCGACGCTCGCCCCGGCGGCCCTGCTCCAGGCCCGGGAGAGCGTTCTACGCCCCACGCCTTAGGGACGGTCCTTCGGGTCGGGGGCGTTCCCCAGGTCCCGGTGCCGGGGTCCTACGGAGCTCGGGGCACGTGAGGGTCCTCCAGGTCTGCCCGTTCTACGCCCCCCACGTCGGCGGGGTCGAGACGCACGTGGAGATGGTCTCGAACGAGCTCGTACGGCGCGGCCACGAGGTGACGGTCCTCACCTCCGCCCACCGGAAGGACCTGCCGATGGTGGAGAGGACGTCCACCGGGGTCGTCGTCCGCCGCGTCCACTCCTACGGGGAGGTCTTCCGCACGCCGCTCGCGATCCGGACCGGGCGCGCCGTCCGGGAGCTCGAGCCGCGGCCGGAGGTCGTCCACATGCACTATCCTCCCCCGGTCACCTCCTACCTCGCGGCGCGGGCCCTCCGCCACGCGCCGGTTCCGGTCTGCGTGACCTACCACTGCGACCTGTTCATGGACGGGTGGGTCGGCAAGGCCATGACCGCGGCCTACGAGCGGATCTTCCTGCCGACCACGCTCGATGCGGCCGGGCGCGTCATCGTCCATGCGGCGAGCTACGCGAAGACCTCCCGGGCCCTCCAGGGGAGGGCGATCGAGGTGATCCCATCGCTCGTGGACACCGACCGCTTCCAGCCCCGGGGTGACGACCCGGCCTTGAGGGCCGAGCTTCGAGCGCAAGGCCAGCAGGTGGTGCTCTTCGTCGGGCGCCTCGTTCCGCACAAAGGGGTGGAGGACCTCGTGCTCGCCGTCTCCGAGCTCCCTCGCGACGCCCTGCTCGTCGTGGCGGGCGAGGGTCCGAGCCGACACGCCCTGGAGGACCTCGCCCGGAGCCGAGGGGTGGACCAGCGCGTCCGGTTCGTGGGCGCCGTGAGCGACGAGGACCTGCCGCGGTACCACGCGGTGGCCTCCGTGGTGGCCCTCCCTTCGCAGAACCGGCTCGAGGGCTTCGGGCTGGCGATCGTCGAGGCGATGGCCTCCGGAAGGCCGGTCATCGTCGCCGACCTCCCGGGGGTCCGCGAGGTGATCGAGGATGGCGTCGACGGACTGCTCGCCGAGCCCCTGCTGGCCGAGGACCTCGCTCGGAAGTGCACCTCGCTCCTCTCCGACCCCGCACGACGCGAGGCGATGGGAGCGAAGGCGCGGGAGAGCGCGCTCACGAAGTACCGGGTCCCCGTGGTCGTCGACCAGCTCGAGCGGCTCTACAGGGGCCTGACCGCGTAGATGTCCGGCGGGGGCACCTCCGCGCTCGAGCGGGGGCGACTCCCGAGAGGGTCCGCGAGGACCGAGGGCTTCTCCCGCCGGAGGACCTCGACCTTGCGGAGTCCGCCGCTCCACGCGCCCGCTCGCATCCCGAGGGTGCGGCTCGAGGCCGGAAGGTCGGCCCGCGAGCGGTACACCGATGGGATCAGGGCGCCCGTCGCTTCTCGACGCGATCGGAGGGCCCCGCGGACCGAGCGCTGACGAGGGTCTTCGGGAACGCAGGTCAGGCGGGACCGAGCGCCATCCCGCGGGCGAGCCGTACCGCCTCGGCCCGAGCGGCCTCCTTCCAATCCTCGCCGCTGGACGCGAAGAGGATCCCTCGGGAGCTGTTGATGAGCAGCGCACCGGACCCCGCGCCCTTGCCGTTCCGCATCGCGGCCCCCAGGTCGCCCCCCTGGCTGCCCACGCCGGGGATGAGGAGAGGGACGCTTCCTCCAAGCAGCGTCCGCGCCCGGCCGAGGGCCTCCGGGAACGTGGCGCCCACGACCGCCCCGAGGTTCCCCGGACCCGAGCGGTCCCGGATCCCCCGGAGGATCGACTCCCACAACGGGTTGCCGTCGAGCGACCTTTCCTGGATGTCCTTCGCTCCCGCGTTCGAGGTGTGCGCGAGCACAAAGACCCCCTTCGAGGGGTCCATGGCGGCCGCCTCCACGCTCTCCCAGCCGAGGAACGGGGAGACGGTCATCGCGTCGAACCCCATCTGGTCGAAGACGGCCCTGGCGTAGAGCGACATGGTGTTCGGGATGTCGCCCGCCTTCAGGTCGAGCACCCGGAGGTGACCCTCCCCGATGCGCCGAACGAGCGCCGGAAGGAGGGCCATCCCCGCAGGGCCGAAGGAGAGGAACGAGGCCATCTGGAGCTTGTAGGCGCAGGCCACCGGGCGGGTGGCCTCGACGATGCCTTCGAGGAAGGTCTCGAGCGCCTTTCCAGGTTCCATTCCACGTAGAGCGGTCGGGAACTTCGTCGCGTCGGGGTCCAGTCCGACGCACAGGCAGTTCTTGCGTTCGCCGAGCACCCGGTCCAGACGTTCGGCGAAGCTCCCTCCTGCCATGATGACGGGCTTCCTCGTCGGCGTGAGAGGAGCCTCCACATAGAGCCTGTCCGTCCCCTCCCAAAGAGCACCTCGCGCACGGTTTCGTCCACCCCCCCGGCTTTTTCTCCGTACCTCCGCCTCGAGGACGTTGCGGAGGCATGCTGGACGATGGAGAACGAGATGGGACCCTACGCCGAGGAGCCTGTCGGTGTGACGGGGGAGAAGGTGGACCGGCAAGGGCTCGCGAAGGAGACGGAGAACTACGGCGCCCACCGCCAGGTGGTCCCCGGCGCTGGCCGGGGCGGGCCCCTGCGGAGCCACGCGGCCCGGGAGCCGGGATCGGCCGAAGCCGATGCGCCCCGTGCGGACCCCACCCCAGCGACCTCTGCGGGGGCATCCATGGAGGGTTCCCCCACGATCGAGGAGCGGAGGCTGCGGGACATCCGGGAGGGGTCGGACCCCATCCGTTGCACCGCCCGTGTCCTTTCCGCCGAGCTTCGGGAGGTCCCGAAGAAGGACGGGTCCGGCCGGGTGAAGGTCCTCTCCGGCCTCCTCTCGGACGGCTCGGCCACGATGCGCTTCAGCTGGTGGGACCCTCCGAATGCCGCGGAGATCGAGCGCGGGACCGTGCTGCGCGTGACGAACCCGCGGGTGCGGAGCTGGAACGACCGGCGGGAGCTCAGCTTCGGATGGAAGACCCAGGTCGAGCTCGCGAGCGAGATGGAGCTCCCGCGGCTCGAGGACCACGAGTTCATCACGAGGACCGTGGCCGAGCTTCGGCCCGGTGACGAGGGGCTCCACCTCCTGGTCCGGGTGCTCTTCTCCGAGCCTCGACGTCTGCGAGTGGGCGAGCGCGAACGAGCGATACGCTCCGGGCTCCTCGCCGACACTTCCGGCCGCGTCCCGTTCACGGCATGGACCGACCTCGACCTCCCGTCCGGTGCGGTCGTCGAGCTCTTCGGGGCGTACGTGCGGAGCTACCAGGGAGAGCTCCAGGTCTCTCTCGACGAGCGGACCCGGGTGGAGCGGCGGGAGGGCAGCGCGCTCGGCCAGGTTACCGGACCCGAGGGGGACCGTCCCGCCGAGATCGGCCTCCTCGAAGAACGGGCTCACGGGGGACGGCAGGTCATCGAGGGTGTGGTCGTGGAGGTCCGCTCGCCGAGCGGTCTCGTCTACCGGTGCCCGGAGTGCTCCCGCAGCCTTGCCAAGGGGATCTGCCGCGAGCACGGAACGGTCCGTGGGGAACCGGACCTTCGGGCGCGCCTCGTGCTGGACGACGGGACGGGAACCTTGACGGCCCAGGTCCCGCGCCCGATGGTCGAAGAGCTCCTGGGCATGGACCTGGGGAAGGCCATCGAGATGGCCCGGGAGAAACTGGACGCCGGCGCGGTCCAGGAGCTTCTCGTCGAGCGGGTCGTAGGTCGGAGGGTGCGCTTGATGGGCCGCTCGGTGCCCGGAGAGTGGGGGCTGACGTTCTTCGTCGACCGGACGCTCCCCGTCCCCGCCTGGGCGGAACGCGAAGCCCAGCGGCTGCTCGATCACCCTGAGGCCGCGCTGCGGGAGGATGCCGCATGACGTCCATGCCGCTTCCCACAGGAAGCGCGAACGCGCCTGCGGGCGGGGCCCCTGAGACACGGTCCGAAGGCGGGCGCCTGGGCGACGGCCGGCCGACTCGTTCCCGTGAGGTCGCATGGCGGATCTTCGCCCACGAGCTCACCTCGGCATCCCTGCAGGAGCGGGGGGAAGGAGAGAAGGCGACGACTCATGTCCTGACCCCGTTGGGAGCCCGGGTGGGCCGACTGCTGATGGTCGGTTCCCTCGGCCAGATCGAGCGCGTGGGAGAGGGGCCCATCCCTCTCTGGCGCAGCCGCCTCAGCGACCCCACGGGCGGGGTCTCCGTCACGGCCGGCTCCTACCACCCTCGTGCGGCCGCGTTCCTCGCGCAGGCGAAGGCGCCGGTGCGGGCGGTCGTGGTCGGCAAGCCTCACCTCTTCGTCGGGCGGGAAGGGGTCCCGGTCGTCACCGTTCGCGCGGAGGTCATCGCTCCCGTCGGTCCGCTGGAGGAGCAGGTCTGGGTGGTGGAGACCGCTCGCGAGACGCTTCGGCGCATCGCCCTCTCCGTGGAGCTTGCGTCGCGGTCCGCCGAGGGCGCGGCCCTCGACCCCGCGCGCCCCGTCCCGGGATTCCCGCGTCGGCTCGTGGCCTCAGCGGTCGCGATCCGGGGGCGCTACCCGACCCCGGACCCCGAGAGGTTCCGAGCTCCGGTCCTGACGGCCTTGCGGGCGGTTGCGTCGTCCGCCGCCTCGTAGGGGACATCCGGACCCGCTCCGACCTGGACCGGGGGTCGGAGAGGGAGCGCCGGCGATCCCCTTAGGGGGGTCACCGGCGAAGCTATCCCCCTGTGCCCCGTCTCGGTCGTCCGTGGAAGCCCTTGTGGCGGGCGGTCCGCGAAGTCCGGAGGCCTGCCCCGGCCGTCCGGAGGTCTCCCGTCAGCTGTCCGAGGCGGTCGGCCGCGCCCGGGAGGGACGCGGATCGACCTGGCTCCTGACCGGTCCGCCGGGGATGGGCAAGTCGTTCGTCCTCGACTGGGTCGCTAAGGAGGCCGCCGGAGCCGGCTTCCGTGTGCTGCGGTGCGGTTTCCCCGACCGGACGGCCCCTCCGCTCGCACCCCTCGCCAAGGCGCTCGACGGTCTCGCGGACGGCGGCGGGGATCGGCCCCACGGATCTCGCGCCCCTACGCCCCCCGCGCTGACGATACTCTCGCACATCCGGGCGCTCATCCGAGCGACGGCGGAGCGCCCGGTCGCCCTCCTCCTCGACGATGCGCACCGTGCGGACCCCGAGTCGGTCATCGCCTTCCAACTCTTCTCCCGGGCGTTCGGTGGGCTGCGCGGGATCATGGTCGGCACCCTCGCGGACCGCACCGTCGAGGAGGGTCCGGAAGGAGGACCTCTCTGGGAACGGACCCTGGAGCTCCTGAGCGACGAGGGGACGATCCGCAGGCTCCCCCTCGAGGGATTGGACGGGCGGGCATGCCGTGGGGTCATCGAGGATGCGGCGGGAGGGGAGCTCTCCGGCCCGGAAGGCGACGAGCTCGTGGACGGGCTCGTCGCCCGCACCGGCGGCAACCCGCTCTTCCTGAGGGAGATCGTGACGTTGCTCAAGGACCAGCATCAGCTCCTGGTGGAGGGGGGAAAGCTGCGGCTCTCCCCGGTCCCGTTCGTCGAGGGCGGGAGCCCTATCGGGGGCGGATGGGGCAGGTTCCCCCTCCCCCCGACCCTGCGTCGCCTCGTCCTCTCACGTCTGGACCATGTTCTTCCCGCGGACCTGCTGCTGCTCCAGACCGCCGCTCTGATCGGCGGACCCTTCGACCTGCCCCCGCTGGTCGGTGTCCTCTCCAGGACCCTGCGCGACGTCCGCGCGACCTGCCGAGACCTGGAACGGCTGGGTCTCGTTCGACCCTGCGGGGACACGGACGCGACGGGGGCCGCGGGGGCAGGCGAAGCCAGCGAGGAGGCCTGGGAGTTCTCGCACGACCTGGTCTGGGAGGTGGTCCTACGGGACGCCTCGAACTCGGACCTGCGGACCACGTCGCGGAAGCTGGCGGGATGGTGGAGCGCGAACCGCCCTGAGGAGGTGGAGACCATCGCCCGCCTCTTCCACGACGCACAGGAGCCCCTCGAGGGTCTTGCGCACGTCCGGGAGGCCATCGATCGCGCGCTCCGCAGCGAAGCGACGGCGGCGGCGGAGACGTACTTTCGGTGGTACTTCGACCTGCTCGCCCTCGTAGGGGACCGACGCGGGGAACTCCCCCGAGAGGCCCTCGGGCTCGTGGACGGGCTGCTCGTGCGCCGTCTGCGTCGTGAGACTTTGGCGGTGCTCGAGGAGCTCGAGAGGGCCTATCCGTCCGAAGAGATGCATTGGGAGGTGGGCTGGCGGCAGGTCCACGTGCTGGTCTCCTTCGACCTGACCCAGGCGGAGCGGAAGCTCGACGTGCTCTCCCGAGAGCTCGAGACCGTCCCGAGCGACCGTCGAGGGGTGCGACCGGCCCAGCTGGCCTTCGTTCGATGTGAGGTGCTTGGGGCACGGCTGCGGTGGCCGGAGTCCATCGCGGCGGGGATCGAGTCGCTCGCGCTGTGGGGGGACCTCAGTTCCGCCTGGGAGAAGGGCCGCACGCTGTACGAGGTCGGCTGGGCCCAGCTGATGCTCGGCCGCCTGCCTGCCGCCCGGGAGTTCCTGGAGGAGCTGAGAGCCTTGACCCTGCGCACCGAGGCTCCCGCTCTATTGGCCACGAGCCTCGTCTTCGAAGGGACCCTCTCGCTGATGGAGGGGAACCTGCGGGCCGCGTCGCGGGCCTACGAGGAGGCCAGCACCCGTCTCCTCGAGCTGGGCGCGATGGAGGGATACGGTATCGCGAAGAACAACCTCGCCGAGGTCCTGGTCCACCAGGGGAGGCTGGAGGAGGCCCGAGCGGCGCTCGCGGAGGCCGAGCTGGTGGGCGGCCGCTTCGGCTACCCCCGTGTGGTCCAGGGATGCGCCCTCAAGTGGGCGTGGCTGGATGCGTTCGAGGGCCGCTGGGCCGACGCTCTCCTTGCCCTCGAGGACGCCCAGAAGGGAGCGCGCGACGGGGACTTCGATGAGGAGCTCCTCGAATCTCAACTCCTCCACGCGTGGGCCGTTGGATGCGCCGGTGCCCCCGAGGTCGGGCTCCGGGAGCTTGAGACCGTCCGGAAGTCTTCGGAGAAGCTCCAACCCCACGTTCGCCCCTGCCTCTTCCGGGTGGAGGGAGAGCTCCTGGAGCTCGCGGGTCGCCCGGGGGCCCGAGAGGCTCTGGAGCGTTCGCTCGAGTCGGCGCGACGTTTCTCCGGTCCCGAGGGACAGGCCGGAGCGCTCCGTTCGATCGCACGCTGGGAGCGGCGGCACGGGGGCATACAGGCCGCGGACCACGCGGAAGCCGAGGCCTCGCGGATCTTGGGCGGGACGGGCGGGGAGGGTGGAAGAAGGCCTCCCCTGCCTCACGGATGAGGCCCTCCGGCCTCGGCGCCCCGATTCGTAGTATTTATACCCCCTTCTGTTTGCGCGGCCTCGGGGATGATGAGCACCTGTCTCGCCGATCTGGTGAAGAGACCTGCGACGTTCTGACCCAGGGCACTACACACCGCGTACATGGCCGAAAGACCTGAGAAATTCCCCTGGTTGGGGTTCATCGTGCTCGCCGTCATTCTCGTGGCCTCCGCCGGAGGCGGATACTACGCGATCACCCAGACGGTGCTCAAGCCCAAGCCCGCGCCCAGCGTCCTGATCGTGTCGGAGGGGGACAACGTCACGGTGAACTACGTCGGGATCTTCGGCAGCGGCATCGACAAGGGGAAGGTCTTCGACACCTCCCTGCTCTCCGTCGCACGCGACAACTCCAGCTGGCCGAAGGCGATGAGCTTCGGCTTCCGGGGCGCGAGCGGGTACACGCCGCTCAAGGCCCACGTGGGCCCGCAGACGTTCGGCTCCTACACGAGCCTCATCACCGGGTTCTGGACCGCGATGGTGGGCCTCCCCGGGAACCAGACGATCACCACGGTCATCCCCCCCGGCCAGGGATACGGGTTCGCCGATCCCGCGAAGATCATGACCTTCCCGATGAAGCAGACCGTCCCGATGCTCTACACCTACACTCCCGCGCAGTTCGCCTCCACCTACTCGGGGATCGCCGCGCAGCCCCTCGCCACGTTCCTCGACCCGCACTGGGGCTGGAACGACACGATCCTTTCCGTGAACTCCACGGCCGTGGTTCTCGAGTACACTCCGAACGTGGGGGAGCACATCAGCCCCCTGGGATGGACGGATGTCGTGACCGGGGTCAGCAACACGGTGAGCCCGACGGGCTTGATCACCTACGTCAACGACCTCGTCCCTCTCGACGTGGGACAGGTCCAGGGCGTGGACTGGCAGCAAGGTGGCGGGCAGTTCTACCTCACGAACGTGAACCCCGCGGCGGGCACCTACACCCTCGACTTCAACACCGAGGTCACCGGCAACACCCTGATCTTCGAGATCACGGTCATCGACATCCTGCCCCCAGCCTGAGCTCGGTCGCGGACCCGGTGTCCGCGCTCTCGCTCTCTCAACCTAGGGCTCCTCGATAGAGCGCCCCGTGACCTCACCAGAGCTGGACCTCGGGGGACGGAGGGGGGACCTCGGCAGGCTCCTCGAGAGGGGGGCCCTCAGGTGTCGGCGGAGGGCCCTTCGCTGTCGGTCCGCGTCGCCGTCGAAGAAGCACGGTCGCGGCGGCCATGAGCAGCAGGGAGAACATGCCCACGACAAGCAGGAGGATGAACGGCCACGTCGGTGGGCCCGTGGGGGGCGGAGGAGGAAGGGCGGAGAAGGTTGCGGAGAGCGTCCCGTTCCCCGAGACCGAGACCGTGGCGTTCAGCCCGTTCTCTGACTCCAGCACCAACCCACCGGAGACCGACCAGCCCAGGAAATTGCGTCCGGCGCAGAGCGACACCGTCGCGGGGTAGGTGCCGACGGGGACCGCCATGCTCGGGTACAGGCCGTAGGGAGGCTGCGTATCGATGGGACTCCCGTTGAAGGCGACCGGTCCGCAGGACGCAGGCACGACCACGAGCGTGACCAGGGGGAAGTCCTCGAAGATGGCCAGCAGGGTCCCGTTGGCCGAGACTGTGACCGTCGTTGGACTGCTCGTGATCGGGGAGACGCTCACCCCGCTCGCACCGGACCAGCCGGCAAAGATGTGGGCGCGGCACGCGCGGATCCCGGCGGCATAGGCCCCCGGGACCCAGGGGTTCATGTCGTACCCGCTCGGGGCTTCGAGTGTGCCATCGAAAGTGATCGGACCACAACCGCCGGGCCGAACGATGAACTGGACGATGGGGTAAGGGGAGAACGCCACCTCGAGCGAAGCGCTCCCCCCGACCGTCAGTCCACCCGCTCCCAAGGACGCAGCTCCCGTCGCCGTGATCTGCCCCAGCGCCCAGCCGGGCGCGGGTTGGGCGGAGAGCGGGAGCGTCCAGCCCTCGAAGAACCACCCCGTCGCTCCGGACCCGAACACTCCCCCGCTCTGGGAGCCGCCCAGAGGGGGAGGTGCGTTGACCGCGAGCACTCCGTGCCCGGCGGTGACCACGACCTGCACGGGCCAGGCCGGGAACCCGTAGGTCTCTCCGCAGTACGTCGCCGTCCCCCGACAGCCGGGGTCCGTCAGGACCGCGAAGCCATCGACGGGGTCGTCCGCGAGGGCCCCCTCCATCCCCGGCAAGGTCGAAGGGAACGCTCCCGCCGTGGGGTCGGTCAGGTTCTTCCAGGCCCCGCTGGAGTAGGTCCACGTCTCGTTGAGGTCGCTTCGGCCGAGCGAATCGGTGGGCCGGCCATAGACCATGACCACCGCCCGCAGGCTCGAGACGTAGGCGAGATCCACGTCCTGCCGCGGGGTGGGGGCGTAGGTCAGGTTGAGCGAGCTCCAGGTCCCGTTCTGGAAGATCCAGGTGGTGGACTGGCGACCGGCGGAGTCGTTCCAAAACCCGAAGAAGACCACGTAGCCGTCGCTGGCGTCGTAAGTGAGCTCGACGTCGGCGTTCGGGCTCGGGATGACCCTTGAGGGTGGCAGCGGTGTCCACGTTCCCCCGCGATAGGTCCAGGTGGTCGTCCACGGTGAGGAATAGGTCTGGAAACCTCCGTACATCACGATGTAGCCGTCCGCAGCGTCGTAGGTCATCCCCGCGTCGGTCGCCGGTGGGGGCGTCGCCTTGAGGGTCGGGGTCAGGTTCGTCCAGGTGCCGTGCGAGAACTTCCACGTGTCCCCCATGACCACCGAGCCCGCCTCCCCTCCGAAGAGGAGCACGTAGCCATCGGCGGCGTCGAACGCCATCGCCGTCTCTTGTCGAGGCGAGGGTGCCGTGCTCGTCACGAGGCTGGTCCACGTACCTGCACGGTACGTCCAGGTGGTGCCGGCCTCGTCGAGGAGCACTTCGTAGCCATCCGCGGCGTCCCACGCCATCGCTCCCGTGAGGCCCCCGGGTCCGGAATTGTTGTTCGCGAGCTCGACGGGCGTCCACGCCGGCGAGGCGGGCGCCGCAGAAGCCGATGGGTCGATCTCCGCCGGGAGAGGCTCGGTCCGGGTTCCCGCGGGGACCGCCCTGCTGCTCCGTTCTACCGAGGCGGTCGGGACGGGCTGGCCCGCGGGATGCGAGGTCGCGACCAGGTCGCTGTTCGAAGAGAACAGGAGCAGAAGGAGGATCAGCAGCGCTGTCACAGCGGCCGGTCCTACGCCGCGCGTCACGGGTCTGCGGGCGGCCGCGGACATGAATGGATACTAGGCCGCCACCCTGGCTTAACCCTCGTGCCGCCGCTCCCGCGGGTCGGCCGGGTCAGAGGGCGATCTTCCCGTTCTTGAAGAGGGTCTTGAGATTGTCCTCGGCCGCGCGGGAGATGATCTCCTCGTTCCGGGTCATCTGTCGGACGGAACGGTTGTGGTCATCGAGGAGCTTCCTCGCCTCGTTCTTCCGGTCCCTCGACTGGTGGAGCAGTCCCATGACGCCCTTCTCGAGGTCGCGGATCTCGTCGCTGACCTTGTCGACCTTGCCGATGAGCTCGGCCCGCGCTTTCCCCTTCGCGCGGATCTCCGCGACCAGGTGACCGACCTCGGTGAGACGGCTCTTCACCAGGCCCATGACCTCGTCGCGGCGACGGAAGAGCTTCTCGACCTCGACCGAGATCTCCTCGTCGCGCTTCCGGGCGGCGTCCATCTCCCCCCGGAGGCTGTGGATGGTCTCGTCCTTGGCCTTCCACATGGTCTGGTTCTTCTCCGCCTCTCCGAGCTGCGCCCGCAGGGCACGGATGTGGTCGATGAGAGCGTTCTCCTCCTTCAGAGGCATCGCGGTCGTCTGCTGCTTCTTCTCCAGCGCAGCGATCTCCTGGACCAAGCGGTCGGGACGGGGGCGACCCTTGCGGTCGTGCCCATCGCCCTCCTCCCGAAGTTCGATGCGGAGCGCGTCCATCCGGCCCCGGAGCTTCTCTCGCTCCGAGCGCAGCTCTCCCGCCTTCTTCCCCAGCTCGCGGAACTCCTGATGGAGCACCTCGACCTCCTGGTGGAGGGGAGCGCGCCGGTTCTGCAGGTCGAAGGCCTCCTCGGCCAGCCGGCGGGCGAGGGCCAGCATCTCCGCCCGTCGCTCCTTCATCCCTCGGAGCTTGTACTCGCCCGAGCGGATGTTCTGCCAGAGCTCCTTCTCTTGCCCTTCCTCCTCTTCGGAGAGAAGACCGCCTCGAGATGGCACGAGAGGGCCAGCCCCTCGCCCCGTTAATACGGTTACCTACTCGTGGCGGAACGAGGGGGCCTCTTACGGCGGTGGGGCGCTCCTGAGGCACGCCCGGCAAGCCGCAATATCTGGGTGGCGACGAGGGCCGCCGGGACCCCTCCGTCGATGTTGACCACCGCCAGGGGTGCGCACGACTGCAGCATGGAGGTCAGCGCCCCCTCGCCGGCTCCCCCCCGGCCGTAGCCCTGGGAGGTCGGGACCCCGATCACCGGACGGTCGACGAGACCCGCGACCACCGTGGCCAGGGCGCCCTCGCGACCGGCGCAAACGATGTAGACCGAAGGTCGCGCGGCGGCCAACCGGGGGAGCTCGCGAAGCAGGCGATGGATCCCCGCCACGCCCACGTCGTGTGACGTGACCACCTCGGCTCCCAGCGCCTCAAGGACCAAGCGCACCTCTTCCGCGACGTGGGCGTCCGCGGTCCCTGCGCTGATGAGCGCCGCCCGGCGACCTGCCAGCGACCGCTCGATGCTGTCGCGGTGGAGCAAGGCGAGACGAGGTCCCACGTGGACCTCCAGGTCCCAGCCCCCGAGCCGGTGCCTTTGGAGCGAACGGAGCTGCGGCCGGGTCAGCCTGGAGATGATGACGCCCGCCCCGGAGCGACGCAGCTCGACGAGAAGCTCCTCGAAATGTTCGAGCGACTTCCCCTCCCCCAACAGGACCTCGGGGAGCCCGGTGCGTGAGGCGCGGGGAAGGTCGAACTTGGCGTGCTTCCCTCCGGGAAGATATCCCTGGTCCAGGAGGCGCGCCGCCTCGGCGATGGAGAGATCCCCGCTCCGGACCGCCCTCAGGATGTGTTTCACCACGGCCGCGCTCTCGACCCGTGGCCGCAGGAGGGCTCGATGCGGCCGTCGGACCGAACCCGTCAACCGGGAGCGTTCAAATAGACCTCCCTCCTCGGTCGGCCGCCAGTCCTATGCCGATAGGTTTCGAACTCACCCCGGATCAGAAGGAGCTCCAGACCCTCGCCTCCAAGTTCGCCCGCGAGGAGATGGCTCCCCGGGCCCCGGAGTGCGACAAGAAGGCCCTCTTCCCGGAGGACATCTATCGTCGGGCGTTCGATCTCGGCCTCATGAACCTCAACGTTCCGACCGAGTACGGCGGGAGCGGGCTCGCGCTCCTCGACCAGTGCATCATCACCGAGGAACTGGCCTCCGCTTGTGGTGGGATGACCACCTCGATCCTCGCGAACTGCCTCGCGATCCAGCCGATCAACCTGGGGGGGAGCCCGGAACAGAAGGAACGGCTGCTCAAGCCCTTCTGTTCGTCCTACCACCTCGCGTCCTTCGGGCTCACCGAACCTTCCGGTGGGAGCGACGCGGCCGCGCTGAAGACCCGGGCGGAACGCCGGGGCAACCACTACGTCCTGAACGGCCAGAAGTGCTTCATCACCAACGCCCCGCAGGCGTCGCTGTTCACGATCTTCGCCACCGTCGACCCCGCCAAGCGCGACAAGGGGATCTGCGCCTTCGTCGTGCCGCGCGACACTCCGGGCCTCTCCATCGGCAAGGAGGAGGACAAGATGGGGCAGCGCGCCTCCTCCACGGCCACCGTCATCATGGAGGACGTCAAGGTCCCTCTGGAGAACATGCTCGGCAAGGAGGGCGAGGGGTTCCGGATCGCGATGCAGACCCTGGACTCGACGCGCACGCCCATCGGCGCGCTGGCCGTCGGGATTGCCCGCGCCGCTCTGGAGCAGGCGTCCAAGTACTCGCTCCAGCGCACGTCCTTCGGTAAGAAGATCGCGGAACACCAGTCCATCGCCGCGAAGATCGCGAACATGACCATCGAGCTGGACGCCTCCCGTCTCCTCACCTGGAGAGCCGCGTGGCTCGTCGACCAGGGTCACCGCGCCTCGCTCGAGAGCTCCATCGCGAAGTGTTTCTCCTCTGACGCCGCGATGCGGATCTGTGACGAGGCCATCCAGATCTTCGGCGGCTACGGGTACATGCGGGACTACCCCGTCGAGAAGTACCTGCGCGACGCCAAGCTCTGCCAGATCTACGAGGGCGCGAACGAGATCCAGCGCCAGGTCATCGCGCGCGAGTTCCTCAAGCGATTCGCTTGAACGGGGGGGCCGAGGGTGGACGTCATCGTCTGCGTCAAGCACGTCCCTGACGCCGAGACCCGTCTGCGCGCGGCGTCGAGCGGGAAGTGGATCGACCCGGACGGGGTCAAGTTCACGGTCAACAACACCTACGACGAGGCGGCCGCCGAGGAAGCTCTCCGCCTGAAGGAGAAGTGCGGTGCCAAGTCGGTGCGCGTCATCACCGTCGGTCCCGCTCGCGCGGAGGAGGCGCTCCGCTACGTGCTCTCGATGGGTGCGGACGAAGCGACCCTCATCGAGACCCCGCCGGACGCCCAGCTCGACCCGCTCACGACCTCCCGGCTTCTGGCCGGCGTCATCAAGACCCTGCCGCACGACATCGTCATGGTCGGGAAGCAGGCCGCAGACGACGAGGCCGGGGTCGTCGGCAGCGCCCTCGGCGCCCTCCTGGGGCTCCCGAGCTACGCTTTCGTGACCGAGCTCAGCCCCGACGCCACGACGAAGACGCTGAAGATGCGCCGATACGTCGAAGGGGGCGAGGAGCACTTCCATGGCCCGTTCCCCGCGGTCATCTCTCTGCTGAAGGGCGCCGCCGATCCGCGCACCCCCACCCTTCCCAACATCCTGAAGGCGAGGAAGAAACCCCTGACGAAGGTGCCGCTCGCAGACGCCCAGGCGAAGGCCCAGGCGCTGCCCGGGGCCCCCGTGGCCGGCACGGTCCGTTCCTTCGTGCTTCCCCCGCCGAGGACGGGGGCCAAGATGGTCGAGTTCCAGACCCCGGAAGAGGCCGCGGAGAAGCTCGTGAAGCTGCTTCGCGAGGAGGCGAAGGTCCTCTGACGCTCAATCTGCTCGTCCTGACGGACCAGCGCGACGGCTCGCTGAAGGTCTCCTCCTTCGAGGCCGTGTCCGAGGCCCGGCGGCTCTCCGCCAAGGCCGGCGGAGGGCAGGTCGTGGTGGGGCTTCTAGGGAGCGGGCTCTCTGCCGCCGCCGAGACGGTCCGAGCCTACGGACCGGACCGGGTCCTCGTCGCCGACGATCCCCGCCTGAAGGCCTTCTCGGCGCAGGGCTATTCGGCCGTCGCCGCCAAGATGCTCTCAACGCTTCCCGAGCCCCGTGCGGTCCTCGCTCCCGCGACGGCGATGGGCCGCGAATTGCTGCCCCGACTGGCCATCGAGGTCGGAGGCACCGTCGCACCGGACGCGACCGACGTCGTTCCGCGCGAGGGGGGCGGTCTCGTGGTCACGCGACCCATCTTCGGAGGTCGCGCCACGCTCGTCGTCGAGCTTCCCACGGTACCCTGTGTATCGCTCCGACCGAACGCCTTCGCCGCGGAGAAGAGTCCCGGTGACTCCACCAAGACGGAGCCCTTCCCAGTGGGCGACCTTCCGGCCACGGCGGCCTCCGTGGTGGTCGAGAAGACCGTCGTGACCCGCGGGGACACCCCTGAGCTTACGGAGGCGCCGATCATCGTCTCGGGCGGCCGGGGGATGAAGGGACCGGAGAACTTCGCCCTGGTCGAGAAGCTCGCGAGGGTCCTGGGCGCCGGTGTGGGGGCCTCGCGCGCGGTCGTTGACGCGGGCTGGCGTCCGGCGTCGGAGCAGGTCGGACAGACCGGGAAGACCGTCTCCCCGAACCTCTACGTCGCCTGCGGGATCTCCGGGGCGATCCAGCACCTCGTGGGCATGTCGAGCTCGCGGTGCATCGTCGCCATCAACAAGGACCCTGCAGCTCCCATCTTTAAGGTGGCCAACTACGGGGTCGTCGGGGACGCCCTCACCATCCTGCCCGCGCTCACGGCGACCATTGCACGGTCGAAGGGTCTCCCGAATCCCTGAACCTTGGCCCCGGCGCGCGTTGCGGGCCCCTCATGACCCCAACGACCGTCCTCTCGGCCACCGGTCGTCTGCGGACAAGCCTCTTAGGTGAGGTCGGGCCTAGCGTTCTCGCGTGACGTCCGCGGTCACCCCGGCCCCACTTGTGCCAGGAGCGGACGGCGAGTACTCCCTGACACGCCCGGCGGATGCGCTCGAGTCCGCCCTGTTGCTCACGCACCGTTTCGGACGCGAGGACGTTCGAGAGGCCCTCATCGCCCAGATCGCGGCGGGTTGGGTCCTTCTTGGAGACGGCGACAAGGCCCTTCCCCTGGCCGACCGCATCCCTCCCGGGCAGGACCCCTTCGGGAACTCGGCGTGGGGCGCGCTCCATCGCATCTGCGCCGCCCAGGTGCACGCGGCCGTTGGGGCGGTGGACACCGCTCTCAAGGAGATGGAGGACGGGCTGAACCGGCTCAAGCAGGTCGCGCCGAACGAGCGGGTGCACGTCATCCTGGAGGTGGCCGAGGCGATCCGGGCCGCCCACGAGATGACCGGCGACCCCCGTTTCGCCGCGTTCCCGGCTCGTCTGAGGGAGCTCTTCCAGGGCGCAGAGGAACGGGCCGCATCGGACCGCGCAGCCGTGCGGGTCCACCTGGCCGTCTTCCGACCCGAGCCCGCGAGGGCGATCGTGGAAGCCGGCATCGAACCGCTGCGTGCCGCTCCCAAGCCCATCGAGGGGGATGTGCCGGCCTACCAGCTCGAGACGTTGGCCGAGTACACCGAGGAGACGGGGGACCGCTCGCTCCTCGCGGGCGCGCTCGAGCTCCTGCCCAAGGTGGGCACGGCCCACCAGCAATTGAGGGCCAAGGCCTCGCTGGGCCGGGCGCTTCGCGAGGTGGGCGACCTGCTTGCCGGAGAGCGCCTCCTTCGGGAGGCCCAGGGCGACCTCCCTTCCCTTCCTCCTGGCGAACGCGTCCTTGGCGCGGTCCACATCGCTCGGGTGAGCGCGAGGGACGGGCACCTGGCGGGAGCGGACGCCCTCCTCCAGTGGGCGCGTTGGCAGCTCACCCAGATCACGCCCAAGGAGGACCAACCGATGTATCGTCGGCGCCTGGCGAGCGGCTTCGCCCACGTCGGCGCCCACCTAGGCGACCCGGCGCGGATCGAGAACGGCCTCGCGCTTCTCCGCGGCATCCCCCCGGGCCTCGAACAGGACCTGGCGCTGGAGTCGGTGGGACGCTGCCTCGTCGCGTACGCGACGCTCCAGCCGCGCATGCTGCGGCGGCTGGACCGGCTGGAAGCTCGGGTGGGAAGCTCCCCGCCGTGGGGTTTCAAGGGACTCGTGGCCGAGACCCGGGAGGCCCTCGCCGCGGGGGCCGTCCCCTCCGCCCGACAGGCCTACGGACGGGCGCGGAGGGCGGTCTTCCATCACATCCAGGAGGTTCCCGACATGGAGGAGCTCTGGAGGCTGATGAAGCAGCTTCACGAGTCCTTCACGCACTGGGACCCGAGCTGGGGGAACAAGGGGGACTTCGTCCGTCTCCTGGACGAGGCCCAGGCCGCGCTGAAGGTGCGCGACTGGAGGACCCTGCGCGACCGTCTTCGGCGGGCCCAACACATGCTCAGTCAGCGACGGGCCGCTACGGCCTCCCCCGCCTCGTCCTCGCAAGAAGGGACCTGAGCGGCTCTCGTGCCGAAGAGGGCGGCGGAAGCCGGAGCCCGCTGCGGGCGGGTCTCAGACCTCGCGCGCGGAGTCGACCAGGTCCCGCAGGAGCGGCATCCAGCCCACCTTCGAGGACAGCGCAGTACGGAGGGCAACGCCGGTCACGGCAGGGTGGCCCGAGGGCCCCGCCGTCATCCAGTCGTGGAAGAGCTGGGTGAGCATCTCGGGGTACTCCGAATAGATCCGGGAGTTCCACTTCACGCGGTCCATTCCTGCGAACCGCTCGAAGTCCGGCAACACGTGGGCCCGGACGAGCCGGTCCCCGTACGCGGAGAGCTTCGAGGAGGAGAAGTCCTTCGAGCTGAGCGCGTCGAGCGCGCTGTCCGCCGCCAGGATCCCGCTACGTGCCGCGTAGCTCATTCCCTGGATCACGATGCCGTTGGAGAAGACGAACCCCGCCGCGTCCCCCGCCACGAGATAGCCGTCCCCCCACAGCCGGTCCGGCCGGGAGGCGTAGCCGTCAGGGATGAGCTTCGCGCCGTACTCCACGAGCTCGCCCCCTCTCACGAGCGGCTCGATCGCAGGATGCAGCTTGAACCGCTCGACGATCTCGTGCGAGGCGACGCCGCGGCCCTTCAGCGAGCCCAGTTGGACGATCATGCCCAGCGACAGGGTGTCCCGGTTCGTGTAGAGGAACCCGCCCGCCATGACGCCGGGAGGCAGGAATCCGAGGACCCACTCCTGGGCCCGGCCTTCCGTGCCCTGCACCCCGAAACGGTCCTCGATGACGCTCGGGTCGAGCTGGTACACCTCCTTCACGCCGACCTCCGTGTGGTCCTCCGGCAGGCGTTGCTGGCCCTGGTTGGCGCGCGGCGGGTTCCCGCGACGGATCTCGGTGCCGAGCGTCGTCCGGGAGTTGTAGCCGTCCGTGACGATGGTGACCGGGGCGGTCATCACCTCACCGCTCTGCACCACTCCGCGCACCTTGCCGTTCTCGACATGCAGCTTGTCCACCGGGACCGCGCTCACCAGCGTCGCTCCGGCTTCCTCGGCCTTCTTGGCCAGCCAGGCGTCGGTCCTCGCCCGCAGCACGGAGTGCGCGTTGTAGGGCGGACGGGTCCAGCTCTCGTCGCGGTACTCGAAGCTGAGCGCCTTATCCTTGGTGAGGAACCCGAAGCGCTTCGAGACGATGTGCCGCTCGAGCGGCATCTCCTCCTGCCACTTGGGCAGGATGGGGTCCAGGTCGTGGCCCCAGAGTATCCCTCCAGAGAGGTTCTTCACACCCGGTTCGGCGCCGCGCTCGAGCAGGAGGGTGTTCGCCCCCTTCTGGGCGAGCCGGATCGCTGCGGAGCACCCCGCGAAGCCGGCCCCCACGACGATGGCGTCGAAGTCGTCCCCCATGTCCCGGTGGACCGAGGTCCTTCGGGCGATAAAGGGCGCGGGCGAACGTCTCCCCGCTCAACGAGCGGGGGACACCAGTCCGCGCAAGCGCTGCTGGGCTTCCTCGATGGTCCTTTCGAACTCGATGGGGCGAGGCACCCCGGGCCACTCCTCGTTGCCCATGGCCTGGCGGTTGCCTCCGAACTCGGCGCTGATCCGGACCGTGCCGTATCTGAACAGCCTCTGCCAGACCTTCTGGCTGACGTCCACCCCACGCACTTGGAGGAGCTGGACCTCGTCGTAGTCCTTGCCCAGGATCCCGCTCTGGCGGATGACCCGGGTGCTGGTCACGACGTACACCGTGCTGGCGTAGTGCAGCCAGCGCACGCCGAAGTAAAGGATCCCGATGATGAGCAGAACGACCGCCGTGATCTCGTACGCGCTGACGAGGGACGCGCTGGGGTTGGATTGGGACAACGGGCCCGGGAGCGCCGGGACGAACCCGAGCGCGGCAGCGTTCGTCGCCGTCTTGACGATCATGAGGTCGAGCACGACGATCACCGCAAGGACCAGCGTGGGGACCGGCAGGTAGGTCCATCGCGTGGGGCGGGTCTCCCAGAGCAGCTTCTCGCCCTGGGTCATGTACGTCGCTCGCAGGAAGCGAGGGGACTTCGTGTCGAGAGACACCGACGGCCGAGGGATCTCCGGGATCACGGGCGGAGGAGGGACCGCCGAGGGGCCGATATCTCCGGTCGGGGTTCGGGCGGAAGGGGAGCCCCCCACTCCCGGGCCCGGCGGCAGACCCTGAGACCCTTGCGGACTCGGTGTCGACATGTTCACTCAGATGGAGAACTCTCCGCTTTATACCTAGGTGGTGGACCCGGGGCCGCGGTCCGGCCCCCCTGACCGCACCCGCGCTCCTCGGCTTCAAATGCGAGGGGGGGTCCTAGGGCCCGGATGGGGATCACGGACTGCCACGTGCACATCAACCCCGTCGGGGAGATGCTGCCCGCGGCTCGTGCCACCATCTCCGACCACCATCTCGACTTCCAGCAGATCGAGCGCTACCTTCGGGAGCCCGAGCTCTTCCTCGCCTACATGGACCGCTGCGGGGTCGAGCGGTCGGTGCTCATCAATTACGTGAGCCCCGAGGTCATCGGGTACACGGAGAAGGTCAACGACTTCGTGGCCGACTACGTGCGCGCCGATCCCAAGCGCCTCGTGGCCGTGGGGTCCGTCCATCCCCGACGCCATACCGACCCGTTGCGAGCGATCTGGGAGCTTCGGGAGAAAGGCATCCGGGGGATCAAGCTCCACCCCTCGCATCAACTGTTCGCCCCGAACGAGTACACGCCGGACCGCGGCAACAACACGCAGCTCGGAGCCATCTACCGCGCGTGCGAGGAGCACCGGCTCCCGGTCATCTTCCACACCGGGACCTCGATCTTCCCTGGTGCGAGGAACCGGTACGCCCAACCGATCCTTGTGGAGGACGTGGCCATCGACTACCCCGACCTCACGATCGTCCTCGCGCACGGGGGACGCCCGTTCTGGACGGAAGAGGCGATGTTCCTCACCCGACGCTTCAAGAACGTCTACCTCGAGGTCTCGGGGGTCCCCCCCGAGAAGCTGCTCACCTACTTTCCCGACCTGGAGCGGCTTTCGGACCGGGTCATCTTCGGGAGCGACTGGCCAGGGCCGGGCGTCAAGGACGTGGCGGACAACCTCGCGCGGTTCGCGAAGAGCGGCCTTTCGGCAGAGGCCCGGGAACGCATCCTCACGCACAACGCGGAGCGGGTCTTCCCGCGGTGAGCCCCGCTTGAAATAGTCCGGCCCTTCTCGGAGCCCACGTGCAGGACGGAGCACCCCCCGAGAAGGTGGCTCCACCCCCGGACGGCGAGGAGCCGGAAGGCGGGGAGGAGACGCCCTCAGATGCCCCGGCTGCGCCCGCGCCTGGGGCCGTCCAGAAGATCGTCGACGCGGGGGAGGAGATCGGTCGTCTTCCGCTTCCCCGACGCGACCGAGGGGAGATCTATGCGGTCTCGAACCAGCTCCTCGGCGCCGCCCGCATCCGGGTGATGTGCGAGGACAACGTCTCGAGGATGGGGCGGATCACCGGCAAGATG
Organism: Thermoplasmata archaeon; assembly: GCA_027314165.1. Lineage (GTDB taxonomy): Archaea > Thermoplasmatota > Thermoplasmata > Lutacidiplasmatales > UBA184 > JAKAAX01. Next base: position 75,191 of record DAHVCH010000001.1, read on the forward strand.
AAGAAGAAAATGTGGGTTCGTGAGGGCGACCTTCTCATCGTCCGCCCCTGGGGCTTCCAGGAAGGGAAGTCCGACATCATCTTCCGGTACAGCCGGACGCAGTCGAACTACCTCTCGCGCCACAAGATGCTACCCGCCTCCGTGGACTTCTTTGGCGGGGACCTCCCTCCGGAACCGGAACGGCCCCGACGGAGACGATAGGTCCGACGATGGTCGCACGACCCCTGGACCCCAGGGAGGTCCAGGTTCTCGAGGCCAACGCGGTGGCCCGGGGCGTCTCGATCGACCAGCTGATGGACAACGCTGGCCACGTCGTGGCCGCCGAGGCGAGCCGCCACCTGCCGCCTCCGCCTGCCGCCGTCGGGATCGTCTGCGGACTGGGGAACAACGGAGGGGATGGGCTGGCCGCAGCCTCCGTGCTCGCCTCGCAAGGCTACCAACCCCGCATCTGGCTCATCGGAGAACCGGGCAAGCTGCGTACCGTCGCGGCCCGCCGGCGATGGGACCTGGTCTCGGGCCTTCGCTACGTGAAGGCGGGTGCCCCGACCGCCGCGGACCTTCGCGGCCTCCCTCTCGTCATTGATGCGATGTTGGGCACGGGGGGACGAGGTCCTCCCCGGGAGCCCTACCATTCTGCGATCGAGGAGATCATCTCCTCAGGGGTCCCGGTGCTCTCGGTCGACCTCCCTACGGGGCTCGGCAGTAGCTCCGTTCTCCGCGCGCGCTGGACCGTGGCGTTGGAGGTTCTCAAGGAGGGGATGGACGGTCCGGCATGTGGGGAGGTCACGGTGAGCTCGATCGGCATGCCTCAAGAGGCCCACCGCGAGACCGGGGTGGGAGAGATGGCGCTCTTCCCGGTCCCTTCCCCCGCGACCCGCAAGAGCGACTCCGGTCGCGTCGTGGTGGTCGGGGGAGGCCCGTACGCGGGCGCGCCTTTCCTCGCGGGGATGGGCGCCCTCCGAGCCGGCGCAGACATGGTGATCGTGCTGGTGCCGGGCGCCGTGGCGGACCTCGTTCAAGGCTACTCCCCACAACTGATCGTTCGGGCGGTGGGACGCGGGGCTCAGTTCACCGAGGAGGATTCGGAGGAGCTGGCGGAGCGCACCTCCAAGGCCCGACCCACCGCGATCCTCGTGGGCAATGGCGTCGGCGAAGCCCCCGAGACCCTGGCCGGGCTCGAAAAGTTCCTTCAGTGGGCCCTGCCGAGCTACCCCTGCGCGGTGGACGCGGATGGGTTGCGGGTCCTCTCGCACCGCGGCGGACGCCCCTTCCCTGGGCAGTCCGCGACCCGGCTGCTCCTCACCCCGAACCTGAGGGAGTATGCCCATCTCGCTTCTCCCGAAGCCCGGGCGAGCGAAGCTCCCGGGGAAGAGGATGTGCGCCGAACTGCGGCCCGTTTGCGGGCGACGGTCTTGGTCAAGGGCGCGGTGGACGTGGTCTCGGACGGAGAAGAGACCAAGGTCAATCGGACCCACCATCCGGCAATGGTCGTCGGGGGGGCCGGCGACGTGCTGGCGGGAGTCACGACCTCCCTGCTCGCCAGGGGACTGTCGCCCTTCCAAGCCGGCCGTCTCGCGACCTACTGGACGGGTCGGGCAGCCGTGGAGGCGTTCGAGCGGGTCTCCTACGGCCTACTTCCCTCCGACCTGCTCGATCAGCTCGGACCTGCCCTCAAGCGAGGGCTCGAAGAATTGAGACGGATCTCCGACCCGGGCCGGCCGGTCTCCCCGTCCTCTTCCCCTCACGAGTAGCGCACGCGCCCCTGGATCTCCTGCGCCCGCTCCTCGACCTCGGCATGCCCCTGGGGGAACGCCGCGCGGTACCCGGCGAGGAACCGCGCGAAGAGAGGCTCCGCATCGGAGCAGAGCGTGTTCAGGTCCTCGCGGACCAGGTGCAGGTCGACGCCGAGGGCTTCGAGGCTGGCGGCTCGGGCGCCCAGAGAGAGGTCCAGCAGGGCCACGTTGCCCTCGCAGGAGAGGACGTTCGACGCGGTGAGGTCGCCGTGCGAGATCCCCGCGCGGTGGAGCTGTCCCAGGGCGTGGCCCCATTGCTCGCACGCGGTCCCCCGGTTGGCCTCCGTTCCCCCCGCCTCGGTGAGCACCGCGGCGAGGGTGGGTCCTTCGAGCTTCTCCAGCATGAGGGAGGAGGCCTCGAGGTCCACGTCGAGGACCACGGGGGTCCGAACCCCCGCGCGTCGGGCCTCCCGCAGCAAGCGCACCTCCGTTCGTAGACGCTCGCCCCTCAGGCGGCGGTCCAGGGCGGGGTGCCGGTAGCGCTTGACCGGACGGGTCTTCCTCACACAAGAGAGCCCGAGGAAGGTCTCCTCTCCGACGACCGCCTCGGCGCCTTCTGCTCGGACGACCAAGGGTCCTACCTCTGCGCGCAGCTCAGGGGGCGGGGTGGCCGTTCCCTTGGCGGTGCTTCTCGACCCTGAGGATCGCCTCGCGGGCGATCCGCGCGGCCAGCGCGCTGGTGTTGCCCTGGTCCCAGGGCGGGGAGACCTCCATAATGTCGAGGCCGACCAGTCGGTCGGCGGTAGTGTCGATGATGGTCTTCACATCGAAGGGGGAGAGGCCGAACGGCTCGGGGGTCCCGGTGGCCGGCGCGTAGGCGGGGTCGATGCCGTCAATGTCGAGCGAGATGTAGACCTTCTCGGTCCCGAGGTGCTCGACCGCCTTCCTGAGGACGGAGGCGACCCCCTGTTCATGGATGTCGTAGCTCGAGTAGTAGCGCATCCCGATCCGGTCGTTGTCCTGCTTCTCCTCCCGGCACATGGACCGGACCCCGAGGACGACCAGGCGCTTCGCGCCGAGGTGCTCCACCATGCGGCGAGCGGAACAGGCGTGACTGCGTCGGTCCCCGAGGTAGACCTCCCGGAAGTCGAGGTGAGCGTCCAGGTAGAGCACACCGACGGACTCGTTCTTCTTCAGAGCCTCGACCACCGGGGCGGCGCAGGCATGGTCCCCCCCGAACGTGATGACGAACTTCTCCTCCTCCCAGAGGGGCGCGACGACCTCGCGGACCCCCTTCGCCATGTCCTCCGCGTTGCCGAACTCCTCGGTGTTCCCCATGTCGTGGATCGCCACCTCGGAGAGGTCAATCCCGGTCTCGAAGTTGTAGGTCTCGAAGTTCCACGAGTGCTGCCGAATGGCGTCGGGTCCGAACCGGGCGCCCGGCCGAAACGAGGTGGTCCGGTCGAAAGGGACTCCCAGGACCACGTAGCGGGCTTCTTTGAGGTCGGCGTTCGCGTCCGCGAAGGTCGGAAGCTGCATGGCGGTCATCGACGGACGTCGACCACGCCGGGCTCCCTATAAGCCTCCGCCGACCGATCGCTTCCGTCCCCGTGCCCACGCGGAAGAGGAACTGGGGAGAGCACGTCGTGGCTCGCGCCCAGCTTCACGGCATGGAGGTCACGATGGCCATGACCACCGTGTCGGAGGCGACCTGCGTGGGAAGGGCGATTCCCCCGAGCAGGTCAGCCTCCGCGAAGTACGCTTCGAGGTAGTTCTGCGTCGCGTTCACCGCGTCGTAGATCATCCCGTGGCCCGAGCTCAGGTTCTGCTCGACCTCTGCGGGAGAGAGACTGGCCCCGCTCCCATTCAGCAGCAGTTGCGGGTCCTGGAGCGTCCCCAGGTGGTAGGCCACGCCCCCGACGACGAGGAAGGGTATCTCTCCTGCCGAGTCGTACGCGGACACATAGCTGACCTCCGGGAGTCCGACCGAGGGGATCGAGATCTGCTGATTGTTGGTCCCGACCTTGGGGTCCCACGAGAGGAAGGGGCTCATGGACCCGGCGCCGGCGAGGTCGATCCCGGGAGTCCCGGGGTAGATATCGGTGGGAGAGGAGGTGGTGAACTGACTTCCCACCCCGATGCCGAATGCCGCCAAGGCCCGGGCGAGCGCCCAGCTCGACGCATCACAGTACGGGCAGGCATTCGAGCTCAGGAAGAACACGACAGGTCTCCCCTGGTCCGTGAACGGTTCGCACGTCGCGTTCCCACGCACGTTCCACCCGACATCGCCCGCTACGGAAGGACCGGTCGAGAAGCTGTTGGCGGGCGCCAACGAACAAGAGGCCGTCAGTGGCGTGGAGTTCCGTAGGGCTCCCAGGTAATGCCAACCGACGAGTCCGACCGCCAGCCCGGAGGCGAGGATGACCGCCCCGATCGTCAGGATGGCCAGGCTCCTGTGGGCGGGGGATGACAGGCCTCCGAAGGGTCGCGAGGGCGACGAAGCGCCACCCCTGCGCACCAGGTTCGAGGTATCCGGCCCTCCCGTCGCAGCCCCTGGAGCGGGGGGGTGATCCACGGAGGCCAAGCGCGAGGCGAGGCTCGTCACCGGACCCAGGAGGAGGACCGGAAGGAGGGCGCCCGCTCCTCGGCGATCCGCTTGGCGGTGCAGGATCCTGAGCCTCGTGCCCGCCGGGACGGGCGAGAGCTCGAACACGACGTTCTCGGGGACCCCCCGGTCGGGCGTCCACTGAAGCTCGAGGCGCCGGGTCGGCAGGCTCTCCAAGACCGTTCCCCTGACGTGTTGGCGACGACCGGACTCGTCCTGGACCTCGAGGTCGAGATGCCCCGAAGGTCTCAGTTCCAGAGTGCCTGGGCCCAACCATCGGGACCGAAGAGCGGGATCGACGAGGTAGTTCCAGACCACCTCGGGAGGCGCGGGGAGAACGCGATCGATCTCGACCGCGCCCTCCTCCAACTCGGGAGCCCCGGCGCTCATGACGCGGTCCCTCCTTTGGGCAGGCGCTTTTTCAGCTCGCGCTCCAGCGCGCGCACCCTGCGGTTCCAGGAGCCGCGGGTACGGTCCAGCCACTCCTCGGTTTCCCGCAGTCCGTCAGGGTTCAGCTGGTAGACGCGGCGTTGCGCCTCGGCGCGCACGGAGACGAGGCCCGCCTCCCTCAACCTTCGCAGATGCTGGGAGACCGCCGGTTGGCTGAGCTGAAAGGTCCGGACGATCTCTCCGGCGGACCTTTCACGGTCGGCCAGGAGTTCCATGATCCGTCGCCGGGTCGGGTCCGCTAGCGTCTCGAAGGCCAGCACAGCCACCATAACGATGCGCGAATATAAGGGGCTTTGGATATTCGACCGCCGCCTGTCCGCCCAAGGGGTCGGTTTTTAATGCCCGCTTCCGTGCCTCGCCCCCGAGGCCAGGTGCGCACCATGACGTACGAACACGTGAACGTGAAGAAGGAGGAGGACGGCGTCGTCATCCTCTCGCTCAAGAATCCCCCGATGAACGCGCTCTCGACCGTCCTTGTCAAGGAGCTTGGAGAGGCGGTGGCGGAGATCGGGAAGGACCGGAGCAACCGCGCGGTCGTGCTTACCGGCGAGGGGCAGTACTTCTGCGTCGGCGCCGACGTGAAGGAGATGGCGGCCATGGCCATGTCGGGCAACTTCCTGGAGGAGGCCCCCAAGATCGTCGCCAAGGGCCACGAGGTCTTCCTCTCCCTCGAGACGCTCCCCCAGCCGGTCATCGCCGCCCTCAACGGGATGGCGCTTGGCGGCGGGCTGGAGCTCGCCATGTCCGCCGACATCCGGATCGCCGGTGACTCGACCAAGCTCGGCGCGCCGGAGGTCACCCTCGGACTCATCCCCGCCTACGGAGGCACCCAGCGCCTGCCCAGGCTCGTGGGGCTCGCGAAGGCCAACGAGCTCATCTTCACGGGGAGCATGATCCCGGGGCCCGAGGCCCTCAAGATCGGGCTCGTGAACAAGGTCGTGCCAGCTGGACAAGAGCTCCGGGCGGCCCGCGACCTCGCGCACACCATCGGAGCGAAGTGCTCTCCCCCCGCCGTCTCCGCCGCGAAGGCCTCTATCCGTCAGGGGCTCGCCAAGGCCCTCACGGAGGGCTTGAAGGGCGAGGCCGAGATCTTCCAGAAGCAGGTCCTCACCTCCGAGGACCTGGCCGAAGGCATCACCGCGTTCAGCGAGAAGCGCCCGCCCAAGTACAAGGGCAGGTAGGTCCTCGCGAGAGGGATGAGATCATGGCGACAGCGGAGGAGGCGACGATGGAGCACGGCGCGCCAACCATCCAGATGAAGTTCACGGACGAGCAGAACGCTCTCCGCGAGACCGTCGCGAAGTTCGCCGAAGAGGAGATGGCTCCCATCCTGGAGGAGATGGACGAGAAGGAGGAGTTCCCGCAGAAGACGGTCCAGCGGATGAAGGACCTCGGGTTCTTCGGCGTCCCTGTCCCCGAGGAGTACGGGGGCCTGGGGATGGGCAAGGTCGGCTACTGCATCATGCTCGAGGAGCTGTCGAAGTTCGACGCCTCCCACCCGGCCATCCTGGGCGCTCACACCTCGCTAGGGATGACCCCGCTCCACTACTACGGGACCGAGGAGCAGAAGCAGAAGTTCCTGGTTCCGGCCGCGAAGGGCCAGAAACTGATGGGCTTCTCCCTCACGGAGCCGCACAGCGGCTCCGACTCCGGTTCCTTGAAGACCGAGGCGAAGGCCGAGGGCGACTACTGGATCCTCAACGGCAACAAGATCTACGTCACCAACGGGAGGGAGGCCGACCAGATCGTCGTGATGGCGGCGAACGACCTCAAGCTCGGCTCGAACGGCGGGATCTCCGCCTTCCTCGTCGAGAAGGGGATGAAAGGGTTCCGCCTCGGGCGGTGCGAGAAGAAGATGGGGCTGCACGGCACCAGCACCGCGGAGCTCATCTTCGAGAACTGCGCCGTGCCGAAGGAGAACGTCATCGGCGGGGTGGGGCGCGGGTTCTACGTCGCCATGACCGCGCTCGACGTCGGCCGGGTCTCCCTGGGCGCAGGGTCCTGCGGAGGCATCTGGGGCGCGCTCAACGTCTCGCTCAACTACGCCAACAACCGGATGCAGTTCGACGCCCCGATCGTTCAGTACCAGGCGATCCAGTTCAAGCTCGCCGACATGGCGATGCACCTGCACGCGCTCCGGACGATGGTCTACCAGGCGGCAGCGTTCCAGGATGGCCTGGGCTACGACCCGACGAAGTGGCCGCGCTCGGACCGACTGAAGAAGTCGCGCGACAGCGCCGTGATCAAGTGCCTCGGAAGCGAGTGGGCCTCCAAGGCGGTCAACGACGCGCTCCAGATCCACGGCGGGATCGGCTACATCCGCGGGACGCCCATCGAGCGCGCCTACCGCGACGCGCGGATCAGCGAGATCTTCGAGGGGACCAACGAGGTCCAGCGGATGATCATCGCTGGGGACCTGATCGGTCGGGGCGGCTTCGTTCCGTAAGTCAGGGAGCGGCGAACGCTCCCTCCCCACCCCTTCGGACCGCCGACGTCGCCGCTAGGGCGTACCGGGCGCTTTCGGCGCTGCTGGACGGGCCGCCGAGGGGCTGCCGGCGGTCGCGGTCCGGAGCTCCCTCCGAAGGACCTTCCCGACGAGGGTCTTCGGGAGGCTCTCCCGGAACTCGACGCTCCTCGGGGCCTTGAAGTGCGCGATCCGGGACTTGACGAAATCGATGATCTCCCTCTCCGTGGCGTGGGCCCCGGGCTTCAGCACCACGAAGGCCTTCACGACCTCCCCTAGGGTGTCCTGGGGTACCCCGATCGCCGCGGCCTCGGACACCGCGGGATGCTGGTAGAGGATCTCCTCGACCTCGCGGGGATAGACGTTGAAGCCGCCGACCAAGATGAGGTCCTTCTTCCGGTCGACGATGTAGGCGTAGCCTTCCTCGTCGATCTTCGCGATGTCGCCCGTGATGAGCCAGCCGTCCCTGAGGACGTTCGCCGTCTCCTCCGGACGGTTCCAGTACCCGAGCATCACCTGGGGTCCCCGGATCGCCAGCTCGCCCTCCGCGCCCATGGGAAGTTCCTTCGTGGAGTCGTCCGGGTCCACGATCTTCGCGTCGGTGGAGGGAAGCGCGAGCCCGATCGACCCGAGCTTCTTCTTTCCGGAGACGGGGTTCGCGTGCGTCGCGGGGGAGGTCTCCGAGAGCCCGTAGCCCTCAATGAGGTTGGCACCGGTGAGCTCCTCGAACCGCTTCCAGACCTCCACGGGGAGGGGGGCGGAACCGCTGAGACAGATCTTCATCCCCCGAAGGTCCGTCTTCCCGGCGTTCGGGTGATTGCAGACCGCGGCGTAGAGCGCGGGAACGCCGGGCAACTGCGTCGGACGGTAGGTCACGAGGAACCTGAGGAGCGAGTCGGGCTCCGGGCGGTCGGGGCTGACCACGAGGGTGGCTCCGTAGAACAAGGGGAAGTTCATCGCGACGGTCATCCCGTACACGTGGAAGAACGGGATCACCGCGAGCACCGTCTCGTCGCCCTCGGTGGCTTCGGTGAACCAGGTCCGGGCCTGGACCGCGTTGGCGACCAGGTTCCGGTGTGAGAGCATGGCCGCCTTGGGGCGACCGGTCGTGCCGCCGGTGTACTGGAAGACCGCGACGTCCTTCGCAGGGTCGATGGGAACCCTGGGCACGCGGGTCTTGGACCTTCGGAGGTCCCGGAACCGCTTGTAGGGGATGCGGGCGGGCAGGCTTGGGTCGAAGCCTTTCTTCTTGAGCCTGCCGTTGACGACCAGGCTGGGGATGAACGTCGCCTCTTCCTTGAGGCGCCCGACGATCACGATCGGGTGGGGGATCCGGTCCCAAACCTCCTCGAGCTTGTGGGAGAGGAAGTCCAGGGTCACAATCACCTTCGCCCCTGAGTCCTTGATGGGGAAGACCAGGTCGTCCCCCAGGTACAGGGGGCTGATCTGCACGACGGTGAGGCCGAGACGGAGCGCGGCGTAGTAGCTGATGATGTACTGGGGGCAGTTCGGAAGGTAGAGCGCGACCCGGTCGCCCTTCTTCAATCCGAGCTCGCTGAACCCTCCAGAGACGCGTTCGACCTCCTCCTGAAGGTGCGTGAAGCTCCACTTCTTGTGATGCCCAGGTGCCAAGGCGAAGACGATCGCGTCCCGCTGGGGCCACTTCTTCACCGCCGCTTCGAGCATCTCGGGGACGGAGGTGTTCGGGATCTCCACCTCCGCCGGCACTCCCTTGGGGTAGGACTTCAGCCAGGGGCGCGCTGCCATCGACACGGTGTTCGGGAAGTGAACGTGGCTATGAACGTTCACGTGGAAGGTTTACGTGGACCGTGTGCCCGCCCGGAGGGGGCGACCCCCTATTCCGTCCCGACCGACCGTCCGGCGCTTCCCGGGTGCGTATCTCCCCTGTTCGCTCGGCCACGGACATTAAAGGGGAGGCAGGGCGAGACCCCGAGGAGGGTCATGCGTTCCGTTCTGCGCCCCCGTGGGCATGGGCTGGTGCCACGATGGCTGTTGGTCTCGGCCGTCGTCGGCATTCTCTGCGGGGCCCTGCCCTCGGCCTTGCCGCAACTCCTGTCAGAGAACGGGGGGAGCGTGGGCCTCTCTGCATTCACCTTCGTACACCCGGTGGGATCCGAGCGAGGAGGGTCCCCCGTTCTTGCTGCGACCCACAACGAGGACGGCGTATCGGGGGCGAAGGGAGGCTTGGCCGGCACCGCCCTCCCCGCTCTCACTTGGAGCAACCTCTCGTCCGTCGCATCGGGGACCGGCCCTTCCCCCCGGGAGGGTGCCGCGATGGCCTACGACCCGAAGGACGGGTACGTGGTCCTCTTTGGAGGGAGCGGGCCGAGCGGAGCCGAGCTCGGAGACACTTGGACCTACCAGAACGGGACCTGGTCGAACCTCACGGCCACGCTCTCAGCCTCGCCCGCGCCGAGGTCCGGTGCCGGGATGTCGTGGGACCCCTCCAGCACGAGGCTGGTCCTGTTCGGGGGTCTGGGAGCGTCCGGGTCTCTGCTCAACGACACCTGGGTCTTCTCCGGAGGCTCCTGGACGAACGTCACCTCCAGGCTGCTGCGCTCTCCCCCGCCGATGTACACCCCCTCGCTCACCACGGATTCCGCAGACGGGGCCGTGCTCCTCTTCGGGGGAGCATGGGCCAACGGTGCGTTCGGGCAGACCTGGGAGTGGCGGGGTAGCGGGTGGACAAACCTGACCGGCTCCTTGACCGTTGCCCCGGCGGCGCGGCTTTGGGCCGCCTCTGCGGACGATCTTTGGGATGGAGGTGTCCTCGTCTTCGGCGGGTACAATGACAACGCCACGTACTTCTCCGATACCTGGCTCTTCCATGCGGGGACCTGGACGAACCTGACACCGGGTCTCTCGGTCTCGCCCGGACGCCTGATCGAGTCCTCCCTCCTGGATGAGGGGGGGGAGCAGGGACTGGTCCTAGCCTTCGGTTCGTCCGTCTCGGGGGGAGGTGTACCTTCGGAGAATCCCTCCACCTGGGTCTGGCGTTCCGGAGGGTGGGTGAACGCCTCGACTACGGTCTCGAACGCTCCCGCGCTCCGGGACCTCGCAGGCCAAGCGACGATCCCGTACGGAGGAGGTGATGGGGTCGTCTTTGGAGGCGTTGGTGGAACCGCCGACCTCTCTGACCTCGAGCTTCTGCATCTCCCTCTGGACGCGAACGCCAGCGTGGGGCCCTCACCGGTTCCCCTGGGAACCGCGGTCCGATTCAATGCCCAGATCGTCGGAGGCGTTCCCCCGGTAGCGGTCCGTTGGGGTCTCGGCGACGGGACGGTCAGTACGACCCAGAATGGGACGCACACCTACGCTTCCCCCGGAACCTACGCGGTCGCTTTCCTCGCCACCGACAGCCTGGGGGCGGCCTTCTTGGAGAACTTCTCGGTCAGGGTCGTGTCTGGGCTTGCGGTGACCGCTACCGCTTCGCCTGGGGCAATGGACCTTGGGATGCCCACGAGCTTCTCCTCTACCGTTCTCGGTGGGTCACCGCCCTTCAGCTACGTCTGGGACTTTGGAGACGGCAACTCCTCGACGGCCACCTCGCCCACGCACGACTACGGGCGGGCGGGGGTGTTCACGGTACACCTCTCCGTCACCGACACGTTGGGGATGTCGGGGAGCGCTTGGGCTAACGTCACCGTAGCCTCCCTCCCCACGGTCACGATTGCCGCGAACCCAAGCTCCGCCTCCCCCGGACAATCCGTCCAGTTCAGCTCCTCCGTGCTCGGAGGGACGCGGCCCATCACGTTCTCGTGGGCCCTGGGCGACGGGAGCGTGGCTACCTCGCCCGACGCGACCCATGCCTACGCTGCACCGGGCCGGTTCACGGTGGCTCTCGAGGTCACGGACGCCCTCGGACGTTCCTCCAACGCATCGGTCATCTTGTCGGTCACCTCCACTGGCTCCCCGCTGAAGGTCGTGGCGGCGGCCCTCCCCACCCAGGGGAACACCTCCACGAGCTTTGTGTTCAATGGGACCGCTTCCGGGGGGAGCCCGCCGTACACGTTCGTGTGGTCGCTGGGCGATGGTTCGGCGGCCGTCGGGCGGCAGGTCACCCACACGTTCGCGCGTGGTAGGACGGCTCCGTACAACGTCACCTTGAACGTGACCGACCCGGCGGGCGACCGGTCCGAGGTCTCGCTCCAGGTCCTCGTGTCCTCGGTTCCGACCACCTCTCCCGGAGGGGGATCCTCTCAACACGGCGGTGGCGGATGGCTCACGACCACAGTGACCGAGGTCATGCTCGCCGCCGTTGGAGTTCTCGTGGCGGTCGCCGCAGCTACCCTAATCCTTTCGCGGAGGCGCAAGCGGCCGCGAAAGGGGTCGAAAGAAGGAGGACGGTCGCTGCCAGACCCCAGCGAGGAGTCGGCGGCGGGAGCTCCGCCCTAGTCCTTCTCGAAGACCATCCCGATCTTGTAGGACTTCGTCCAGTGGACCTTGTCGCCGATCTTCAGGTCCTCGGGGCGCTTCGCGTTCGGCAGCCATCCCGAGACGACGGACCCCTCGTCGAGCTGAACGAGCGCGTAGGCGTAGGGCGCGTCGTTCACGAACTCGTCCGCCGGGACGTTCTGGAGCGAGAAGGCGATGACCGAACCGTTCCCTTTGAACGTCGCGTCCTTCAGGCTGTTCTGCTTCCCGCACCTCGGGCACTCGAGGATGAAGGTGAGGGTCTTGTACCCGCAGGAGCACTCGTACCCGACGAGCTTCCCCTCCTCCTCGTAGGCCTTGTAGAACTCCCCCACCGAGTGGGTCGGGGTCACGGGCGAGGTCTTGGTCGCGGCAGGCTCGTGTTCGGTCGTTGCAACGTGCATCGCCATGGTGGTTCCTCCTTTCCTCGGACCTTCTACTTCTTCTCGAAGATGTGGACCGAACAGCTCCCACCCGTCGCGCCCACGTTGTGGCAGAGGGCCCACTGGGGGTCCTTCACCTGGCGCTTGCCGGCGTGGCCGTTGAACTGCTCGAAGACCTCCACCACCTGGGCTGCGCCCGTCGCGCTGACCGGGTGTCCCTTGGCCTTCAGGCCGCCGGACACGTTGATCGGCGTGCTTCCGTCGACCGCGGACTGCCCCTCCCTCGCGGCCGGGGCAGCCTTCCCCTTCGGGTAGAATCCCAGGTCCTCCATCGCGAGGACCTCGGCAATGGTGAAGCAGTCGTGCACCTCGGAGAAGTCGATGTCCTTCGGGGTCACCTTCGCCTGCTTGAACGCCTTCTCGCCTGCCGTTCGGGCGGCCGGAAGGGCGGTGAGGTCCGGCCGGTCCTGCAGGGCAGCGATGCTGCCCGCGCGGGCGGACGCTCGGATTACGGCGGGGGTGCCGGGGATGTCGCCCCGGAACTTCGCGGGGTTCACGACGACCACCGCGGCCGCCCCGTCCGAGAACGGGCAGCAGTCGTACAGCTTGAGGGGCCATGCGATCGGGGCCGAGTTGAGGTAGGTCTCGATCGTGATCGGCTTCTGGAAGTGGGCGTGCGGGTTGCCGGAAGCGTTCTGGTGGTTCTTGACCGCGATTGCGCCCAGCTCCTCGGGCTTTGTCCCGTACTTCTGCATGTGGGCGCTGGCGAGCGTCGCGTAGAGCCCCGGGAAGGTCGCGCCGTTACGCGCTTCGAAGGCGTAGTCCGCTCCCATCGCGAAGTAGCTCGTCGCGGAGAGCGTCTCCATGTGCGAGAGCTTCTCGACCCCCACGACCAGCGCGGCGTTGAGGAATCCCCCCGCCACGTGCACGTAGGCCTCGTGGAGCGCCGCCGAGGACGAGGAACAGGCGGACTCGATCGTGGCCGAAGGGACGTCCGGGATCCCCAGGGAGGTGTTGATGAGCGGGCCGACGTGGGCCTGCCTCTCCGCCACTCCGAAGCAATTGGACACGAACGTGTACTCGATGTCCTTGGGCTCGAGCCCGGCCGCTCGGATGGCCTCCAGCGAGACCTTCGCTGCGGCTTCCCGACCGGTATCGGACATCTTCCCGAACTTGTTCATCGCGGCTCCGGCGACCCAGACTTCCTCCATGGTGGTTGCTTCCTCCGGCCAGCGCATCCCGTACGGAATCCGGGCCGGCGAATGTCGCAGAGGCCGTGTCCTTAAGCTACTTTCGGGCGCCGAGAACGCGGCGTAACACGGCCTTCCCCGGAAGGGGAGGTTGGGGGCTCCAGGATGGGCGCGGGTCGGCCCGACAGGACCGCGAGGTGGCGACCCCTGAGCTGCACCAGGTCGGCCCGCAGTTGCGCGACCATGTCCCTCAGCTGGGGCAGGTTGTTCGCGAGCGCGTCCTTGAGGGACCGGGCCGCCGCCAACGCCTCGTCAGGGGAGAGCTCCCGGAACTTCGTGAGCGCTACGCGCATCTGTGAGGGAAGTCGTTTCCAGGCGGCGCCGTCAAAGAGCGAGGTGGCGTGAAGCAAGACGTGGCGGAGGGGCACGGGGGGAGCCACTCGCGGCCGGAGCAGGGTCCAACGCGCCCAGAGCTCGATCTCGTCGGCAAGGACCATCAGCCCGTCGCTCACGGTCCGTAGATCGTCCTCGACCGGAAGGAGCGCCTCATGGAACCTCCAGGGTGCGAGGTCCTTGCCCAGCGAGCGGAGTCCCCGAGAGATCTCCTGGAGCTCAGAGGCCATCACCTCCCGCTCGCAGGGTGCGAGCCATCGGACGCCCTCGTCCCCGATGCCCAGGAGGTTCTCTTCCAGGTTTCGCAGGCCCACTTCGAGGCTGGGGTCGGAGCTCTCCGCGAGCTCTCCCCGTGGGCTCGGGCCGGCTTCCGTCAGCATGAGTTCTCCTCAATGACCGACAACAGAAGAAGGGTAGAAGGGCAGAAGGGCAGAAGGCGGCGCACCCGGGAGGGCGCGCACAAATACGTATAGCTCGGCCCCGATATTAAAGCGCCCTCAGGGCCATCTGGAGGGATCGGTCCGAGCCTGCAGGTTCATCCGGTCGGGTTCCGCTCGACAAAGCATCGAGGAGGAGCCCTGACCCGAAAGGTGACAATTCCTCACCTGCTCCAACAACCGGGACTCCCCGTTACTGTCAGGTAACGGGCCGTTCGGAGACCTAGCACATCCTAATAGGACCCCCTACCTGTGAGGGGCGAGGAAGGTGATGTCCATGGATGCAAAAGAGCGGCGCACGCCTGTCGTGACGCGGTTCAATGGAAGTGGGCCGTCGCTCTACAACCGCCTCTCCGACAAGACCCGCGCCATCGGTTCCTCCGGTAAGGTTCGAGGGGAACCATGACCGCGACCCCTACCCCTTCCAGCGGGGCCCCCGCCGCCACGCCTGCGACGACGCCAACCCCTGTCCGGCGAAAGTCCCACGCGAAGGCCGCGATGGGGGCCATCGTCCTCGCGATCGTGGTGGTCGCCGCCGGCTACTACTACTTCGAGCTCCGCCCCACCACAAAGGCCGCAGGCCCGCTCGAGGAGGGAGGGTTCGCGCAGGGCTCGCCGGTGACGTTCGTGTACAACGGGACGAACACGTTCCTTTGCAGGCCGGGCCTCCTGACATTCTACCCCACCGCGACCAGCGCGGCGAGTACCACGCCGTGTGAAGTTGGGGCCGCAAACCAGAGCCTCATCCTCCAGTACCCAGAGTGGGTCCTGGTCCCAGCCTTCGCCGGCCTCTCGATCTTCGGGATCACCAGCTTGGGGGCGAGCTCCCAAGGGTTCCCACAGTTCCAGTCCGCGGCGATCCAGACCGATTGTGGCGCGGGAGGGACGGCCACGGCCTGTGTCGACCACCCGACCAACATCTATTCCCCGCTCTACACGTCGGTGGAACAGTTCCTGAACATCTCCACTGGGGTGAACGGCCTACCCGAGGGGGTCCTCCCCACGCCCGCCCACGACCATCTCCTCAACACGAGCACCACGTTCCCCAACGTGGAGTGGGGCACGATCGTGGTCCTGGTGATGGACCCGAACATCTGGCCGAACCGGGCGACCGGGGCCTGCACCAGCACCGTGGCCTCGAACCTCTCGAGCCCGACAGGCAACTGCCTCACGTCGATGGGCGCCCTCGAGAACGCCCTGTGGACCCACTCGACGGCAGTGAACGCCGCCAACCACGGAAACCCGATCTGGCAGACCCTGGGGGCTCCGACCAACCAGGTCATCGTGCCGGGCGACCTTACGGTGGCCACGCTCAACAATCTCAACTCGAACCTCTACATCCCCTTCTCCGTCCAGCCTGGGGCGCCGGCCTCTGGCTACCCCACGTAGTCGTCCTCCGCAACGGAGGGAGGCTCGGGTCGGGTTCGAACTCCCCCCCGGTCGCTCCCGAGGAGCAGCCCGACGCGGTGACCCGGTGGGTCCGAGCTACCGCTCCCGGACCAGCGGGGGGACCTCGGAGGGCAGGTCGAAGAGCCGTACCAGCTCGCGAAAGGCCCGGTCGGCCACCCCGGCGTCATGGGTCTTCACCACGATCTTCCCGTCGCGGGTGATGGTGACCTCCGGCTCGCCCGGCAGGATCAGCATCACCCGGGCATCGACCACCGCGCGGCCCGAGGACTCCGCCGACGCACGGACCTTGGCGAGGTCCAGACGGAGCTTCGGCTCCGGGATGGCCTCGAACGCTCCACCGTTCGAGCAGAGCTTGAGGGACCGGTAGCTCACTGGAGCACCGCGTGGCGGACCACGTCGTCCAGCATCCGGTCCACGTCGATCTTCTGCTCCTCGCCCAGGATCTGGACGAGCCGTGTCCGCGTCGCCGGGCGGTCCGGGACGGCCTGGCAGCAAAGGCCGGGCCGCGTGGAGATGCCGTAAGTGCCGAGCGCCCGGGCGCGCTCCTCGATCTCGTGCTTGTCGAAGCCGACGAGCGGGCGGACGATGGGCATCTTCACCGCGACGGTCGCGGACCGCATGTTCGAGAGCGTCTGGCTCGCGACCTGCCCGAGAGCCTCGCCCGTGAGGAGGAAGGTCGCACCTTCACGCTCGGCCACCTTCTCGGCCGACCTCCACATGAAACGTCGGCAGAGCACGCAGCCGACGTGCCGGTCCGTGTTGCGCATGAGGGTGACCTGCGTCGAGCCATGGGGCAGGACGTAGAGCGGGAGGGTGACCCCGTACCGGGCGCGCAGGACGTTCAGGTGGTCCCGGACCTTCTCGAGAGGGGAGTCATCGGTGAAGGGGCGGTTGTCCATGTGCACAGCGACCAGCTCGTGGCCCCGCGAGAGGAGCATATCTGCCGCGACAGGGGAGTCGATACCCCCGGACATGAGCACGACCCCTCTCGCCATGGACGCCGCTCAAGCTGGGCCGGGCTATTTCAGACCTCTCCAGCCACCCTCCCGCGGGGTCGGGCCGGGAGAGAGGGCTCGCGCCCGCGGGTGAGGGTCGCCCGCTCGCCGAAACCCCGACCGAGAGGTCGGACCAACCCTTATGCGCCCGGCGAGGCATAATACAGCACACTCGGCACCCCCGTCATTTTGTCCCTTGGGGAGGCAGGGGGCTCCCGTGTTCTCTACATCGAAGGTGAGGTCGATCCCGGACCAGCGGAAGTCGGAAGGCCGGACCCCTGCGCCCGGCAAGGACCCGTTCGCCCAGGGGCCACGTCGCTTCCTCGCGATGCCCGCCGACGAGGTGGCGTTCCTCAGGAGCACGCTCAGCCTCTATCTCGGTCAGCCGCGCGTGGAGGAGCTCCTCCGGCTCTTCGGCCGGCGCCTCGGCAGGAGCATGGCGACGCTGGACCCCGAGGCTCCCGACGTGGCCGAGATGATCTGCCAGCTCGGGGCCCAGGTGGGACTGGGCAAGCTCTCGCACGTGGCAGGGACCGCTCCCGCGCCGGTCTTGGGGGGTGCGGATGCGGGGGACGCGGAGGGGTCTGGGCCGTCCGCGGGTGAGCGAGGATGGGTCCTCTTGCTCGAGCGGCTCGCCGAGCAGGTGCCGGTGGGTGGGAAGAAGGGCGCCCCCGTCTTCACCGCGGGTCTGGTAGAGGGGCTCTTCGAAGGAGTGCTCGGGGTCCGGGTCCGAGGCGAGCTAAGGTCGCGGGGCGACGGAAGATGGGAGCTCTCCATCGGCCTCCTGCCGAGTGCGGGGCCGGAGGCGAGGGGCACGACGCGCTTCCACCTGCCCACGACCCGAGCCTACCGCCTTGAGGTCCCGGCAGGAGGCGCTTTCTTCGACCGATTGGCCCCTTACGTCGTTCCAGGCTCCACGTTGGGGTTCACGCGCGAGCCCCCCCGCAGGCTCCGGGCAGAGTTCGGGTTCGCCGGGGTGGAGCTGCACTGGTTCGCGGTGACGAGCCGTCCCGGGGAGTCGGTCGTCTCGCCCAGGCAGATCGGTCACGTCGTCGAGGTCCTGGAGACGTACCTTCGCGCGCACCAAGGACCCGTGCTGGTCTTCCTCCAAGGGCTCGACTATCTCGAGAACCGGAACGCGCACTCTACCATCGTTCGCCTCGTCGAGGTCGTGAAGGAGAGGGTGACGTCGGCGGGAGGGGTCCTGGTGGTGGAACTACCGGTCGAAACTCTCGACCCGGACACCGTGCTCCAGCTGCGACGCGAGGTCATCGACCTCCTTCCCTCCGACGCCGCGTGAGACGCTCTCGGGCGGTCCCGCCTGACGGCTTTTGGAGAGCGGCCTCTCACCAGGGTGAGCGCCCCCGCGAGAAGCGCTTAGATAGGCCACGCCCTCGGGGCTCCGTGGCCGAGGCAGAGATCCGCGGCTCCTCGTTCCATTACGAGGAAGTAGGGCAGGGCCCGGCCGTCGTTCTGCTGCACGGACTGGGGGGCGACGGCCACGAGTGGGTCTATCAGAAGGCCGCGCTCGCGTCCCGCTACCGCGTGGTCATCCCGGACCTGAAAGGCCACGGGCTCTCGGCAGCTCCCTCGACACCGGTCTACAGTCCCTTCGAACACGCCAAGGACGTGGTCGCGCTGCTCGACCACCTCAAGATCGACCAGGCCTTCATGGTCGGGATCAGTGCGGGTGGGTTCACCTGCCTCGCTCTCGCGCTGGACCACACGGCCCGCGTCCGTGGGATGGTCTTGCTCGCGACGACCGCGCACATGGACAAGTTCACCATCGCGGTCGGAAAGAAGTGGGTGGACCTCTTCCAGAAGGTGGGGTTCGACGCCTACATGGACCAGGAGATTCGGGACATCTTCTACCCGGACTGGCTCATGGAACACCTCGACCAGATGGCGAAGTTCAAGGATAGCCAGCGCGGCCGGGACCTCTCGGGCATCGCGCCGTCGGGAGCGGCGAACGTCACTTGGGACGTGCGGTCCAGGATCGGCAAGATCAAGCTGCCGACCCTCGTGGTCCACGGTCTGGACGACCGTGTCGTCGACCCGACCTCGGCCCGGATCCTCCGCCAGACGATCGTGGGGTCGGAGATGAAGCTCTACCCGAACACGGGCCACATGCTCATCATCGAAAGGCCCCAGGAGATCAACGACGTCCTTCTGGGATTCCTCGAGCGCGCAGGGGCCAAGACCTCCTCGCCGTCCCCGCCGACCACGCCGACCACGCCGACCACGGCGGACGCTGGGCCAAAGCCCGAGGCCTGAGGCTGGGAGGGAACATGGTCGCCCGCCGTTCCTCCCGTGCCCCGGTCCCGCCCTATCGACGCGCGGAGCTCTCGACCCCCGGCCACGACCTGAAGATGCTGAGAAAGGCCGCAGGTACCTCGGCGGACATGGTCCTCATGGACCTGGAGGACGGCTGCGCCCCGAGCCAGAAAGTGCCCGCCCGGGGCGTGGTGGTCGAGGCGGCGAAGACCCTGGACTGGGGGGGCAAGGTCGTTGCGTTCCGGCCCAACGGCCTGCGCACCCCGTACTTCTTCGACGACCTCACGGAGGTCGTCGGGCAGGCGGGGGAGTTCCTCGACGTGATCGTCCTGCCGAAGATCGAGGGACCGGAGGACGTCCGTTACGTGGACCGGCTCCTGGAGCACCTGGAGTGGAAGCACGACCTCGAGCCCGGACGGCTGCGGATCGAGGTGCTGATCGAGACCGCCCAGGGCGTGCTCAACGCCGGGGCCATCGCGAGGTCCTCACCGCGGCTGGTCGCGCTCCTGTTCGGGATCTACGACTATGCCGGAGAGGTCGGGGCCACGGTGGGCAGCGACACGTTCACGGACTTCACCTTCGCGAAGCAGTCGACCCTCGCCGCAGCCCGCGCGGCGGGACTCCTCGCGCTGGACGGCATCACGGCCCGGTTCAAGGACCTCGAACTCACCCGGACCGAATCTGAGAGTTCACGACGCATGGGCTTCGACGGCAAGTGGGCCATCCACCCCTCGCAGATCGACGTCATCCAGCAGGTCTTCACCCCGAGCCGGGAAGAGCTCGACCGGGCCGTCCGGCGGGTGACCGCCTATCGCCACGCGGACCGCGAGGGACGAGGGGCGATCGTGGTGGGGGAGGAGATGGTGGACGAGGCCACCATCCGGACGGAGATGAAGCGGGTCGCCCTGGGCCGTCGGCTCGGCCTGCTTTCTCCCGAGACCTAGGCGGCTTATACCGGGACCGGCCCTGGGAGCCCTGTGCTTCGGTTCGCAGGGGTGACCAAGCGGTACCCGGCGAACCCCTGGCTTCCTGCCCACGACCCGGGAGGACCGGCGGCGTGGGGGCACCGAGGGGACCAGCGCCCTGCGCTGGACGGGCTCGACCTCGAGGTGCGCAACGGGGAGATCGTGGGCCTGGTCGGCCTGAACGGAGCCGGGAAGACCACGGCCATCAGGATCGCGGTCGGGGTGTCCCTCCCCACGCGGGGGTCCGTGAGCGTGGACGGCCACGACATCGTCGAGGAGAAGATCGAGGCGGCGTCCACGCTGGGCTGGGTCCCGGAGTTCCCCAACTTCGAGCCGCAGGCCGGGGCGCTGGAGCTTCTCCAGTACTTCGCCGGATACCACGGGATGGGGGGCGCTCCGACGCGGGAGTGGTGCATCTCCCTCCTCCAACAGGTCGGGCTTGAAGGGCGCGAGCGGGACCGGGTCGGGACCTTCTCCCAGGGAATGAAGAAGCGGTTCGCCATGGCCGCGGCGCTGCTCAACCGACCGAAGAACCTGTTCCTGGACGAGCTCCTGAACGGGCTCGACCCTCAGGGGATCCGGTTCTCGCGCAACCTGCTACTGTCGCTCCGCCAGCAGGGCTGCGCGATCCTGCTCTCTTCCCACATCCTGACGGAGGTCGAGCAGCTCTCCGACCGCATCGCCTTCGTCCACCAGGGCAAGCTGATCAAGACGATCTCCCACGATGAGCTCGAAAAGGCCCCCGGCAGCCGGCTGCGCATCCGGATCACCGCCCCGGACCAGGGGGCCCTGGAGTACCTGCGCAGCGTGGGACCGACGGAGACCGACGGACCCACGTTCGTCCTTGCGGCACCCCAGGCAGATCCCGCCGAGGTGAACGCGCAACTGGTCCGTCGGGGATACCGGGTGGTGGACCTCCACACCGAGCGCGAGGACCTGGAGGCGTACTTCTTCCGGCTCATCGGGGAGGACACGTGAACTCGTTCCTCTACGACGTGCTGCGCGTGCTCCGCAACCGGGGCGTCCTTCTGGTGATGTTGCTGACGACGCTGCTCTCCTTCGTCGCGCTGACGATCTTCGTTGCGGTCGCTCGACCGCTCAGCGCGTTCCAGGTGAACGCCGACCAGACGATCGTCGTGCTGATCATGGGGATGATCTACGCCTTCTTCGTCCCGATCCTGGGCATCCAGTCCGGGTACAGCACCTACGCGAGGGACCGGGCGACCGGCGTCCTCGAGTCGGTGATGGTCCGACCCGTCACCCGGGAACGCCTCATCCTCTCCCGCTACCTCGCGGTGGTGATCGCCTCGGCGTTGGCGATCGCGGTCGCGCTGGGACTGCTGGACCTCATCTCGGTCTTCGAGACGGGCTACGCTCTACCGACCTTGCAGCTCGTCGGCCTCTTCCTCGGGCTGCTGGTGGAGTCGGTCGCCTTCGCCGGGCTCCTCTTCCTGCTCGCCCACCTGCTCCGCTCCCCCGGCGCGATCATGGGCTCCGCGGTCGTGGTCTTCGTCCTCATCGACATCGTGTGGTTCTTCCTGCTCCTCTTCGTCGGAGTCTTCTTCGGCGGGCTCTCGACCACGTCCGGCCTCTCCCGTGTCGTGGGGTTGGAGTACGTGGACCCGTCCGGCTTCCCCCTGTTGGTCATGGCGTTCGTCCAGGGCGGCCTGTTCGGAGGGCTCATCCAGCCTCCGGGCGGGCTGGGCAGCGTCGGGATCTCGGTCCCCCTCCTGGTGGTGGCCGGCCTCTTCTGGTCCATCGTGCCCTTCTTGCTGGCCCTGTGGCTCGCGCGCACCCGCGACTGAGCCGCGTCCGACCTCTCGACGGGGACAACGGGGGATCGTGCGGCGGGGGCCGGTGGCCCCGGTGGATCACCCCGAGAACCCCCAAGCTCCGACCCGTTCCTGTCCCGACGAGAGGATGGTCGGTGGGCCGGAGGCCCACCATGGTCCTTGGTGGGAGACGCCCTTCCCTCTACGCCTCGGGAGCGCCGCCCTCGGCCGGGGGGATTGTAGCGTCGCGCCCCGCGGAGCTCGCGCTCTTGGAGCCTTTCGAGGGTCGGTCCTCTTCCGCAGGCTCCTCCGGATGCTCTTCCTCAAGGCCGCGTCGGCGAAGTCGGAAAAGCACGAGGGCGCAGGCGAGGACCCCGACGTTGGAGAAGTAGGCCCCGAGACAGATCGGGCAGAAGACGAAGTGATGGGGGTCGATCAGGAACATCTCGGTGTATCCGAAGCCGACCGACGCCACGACCCCAAGGAAGCTCAGCCCCAGGAGCGCCTGGAGGTAGCGCGGGTCGTACGTCCGGAGGAGGAGGCCCTCCACCACCAGCATCGCGACGAAGCCTCCGATCCCGATGGCGTAGTCGGGCACCGGCCCCACGTGGGAATACGCGCTCTGGTCGACGGCGCCGCACTGGACCCAGGCGTTGACGTTGCAGGTCGACTGGAGGGAGGGGGTCAGGCTCTCCGCCATGGCGTAGATGCTGAAGGCCAGCCCCACCACGAGGCAGAGGATCGTCGCTCTGTGGAGGACCTCGGCTGAGACCATGGCGCTCCCGGTTTCGCGCTCCGCCAAAGCTCCAGAACTTCGTGGCTCAAGAAGTCGCGGGTTCCCCTGATCAGTCGATGCCGTCGAAGACCCCGATGACGTTGGGGTCGTTCTTCACGGCGGGGGGACCGGCCCCCGCGCCCTGGGCGAGCTGCACGGCCTTGAGCATGTAGGCCTCGAGGTAGTACTGCGCTTCGTGGATGGCGCCGTAGACCGGCCCCGTGGTCGAGTTGAGGTCGGCCTCCACCTGTGGCCAGGTGAGGGGGGTCCCCCCCGAGCCGCCACAGCCGGCGGTGGTGAGGCAACCGGGGTCCAGGAGGGTACCGATGTGGACGTAGAGACCGCCCACCACGACAAAGGGGAGGTTGCCCCCGGCGTACGCCTGGATGTAGGCGCCCTCGGGGCAGGAGGGGACCACGGGGCTCACGCGGGCCTGGACCGTCTCCTGGGGGTCCCAGGAGACGTACGAGCTTTGCAGGCTCGAACTTGAGTCCAGGACGACCTCGGCGATGCCGACCTGTCCGTTCCCGTAGGTATCCCCGGGGTCCGACATCCCGTAGCTGATGCCGGTGAGGCTCCCGAACGACTGGAGAGCGCCTCTGAGCGCCCAGCTCGAGGCCGAACAGTACGGACAGGCCGTGGAGCCCCAGTAGAGCACGATGGGAGCGTTGCCGTTCGACCAGACGGGGTTGTTCGCCTTTTCCCAGGTCCCGCCCCGGTTGAAACCGGGTTCGGGCGAGACGGAGGAGGAGAGGCTCGGGCAGTGGCTCGCGAGGGAGAACCCGACGAGCACCAGGCCCACGAGGAGGCCGGCCACGAGGCCGGAAGCGACGTTGCGCTTCCAGTTCCGGACCGACTCCCGGCTCGCGACCACGAAGCTCGCTCCGAGCAGGACCACGCCGATGACCGCCACCACGGCCACCGCGGTGAACGGGACGATCGCCACGACGATGGGCCACTCCAGGCTGAGGGCGAGAGGGACCGCCGCCGCGAGCGCCACGAGGGTGCCGACGAAGGCGACGTAGCGCCACGTGGCCTTCTTGCGGGTCTCCGCCGAGCGCCCATCTCGGGAGCGGCCGCCGCCCTCGGTCCTGGGTGCGCCCGAGCGCATCGCCCGGCTGAGCTTCGAACGACGCTGAAGGTAGAGCGCCTTCAACGCGAGGCCCGGACGGCCCGAACCGGAGGGCGGGGAGAATCCGACCTTCTCGTCGGCGGCGATCTCCTCCCAGCTCAGCCCCTTCCTGCGGAGTCGTTCCACGCGGTCCCAGTCGGTCATGGCCCGCTTCTCCCCCGGCTATGGATCACGGGCGCGGGAGGAGGACCGAACGGAGCGTCCCGCACGGGGGGTCTAGCCCCGGGGGTGCTATTTCTCCTCCACGTGAGCATCGGTCCACCTGCGGGGGACCGACCGGAACGGGGCCCGAGACGTCCGAGCGCTCTAGGTGATGGCCTGGAAATCTCCCGAGGCCGGAGAGTTAGGGTCCGTGACCACGCTAGGCAGGGGGAGCCCTGCCAACTGGTCGGCCTTCCCCATGTACGCTTCAAGCCAGAACTGGGCGGGTAAGATCGCGCTGCACACCGCGTTCTGGTTCGGGTTGTTCCCGCAGGACGCCAGGTCCGAGGCCACGACCTGGGGGCTGTAGGGGGTGCCCTGCGGCGAGAGAAGGGCGGGGTTGACCAGGCTGCCCGTGTGCATGAAGACCCCACCGACCACCACGAAGGGGATCCCTCCCTGGGTGTTGTACTGGGCCACGTACGCCGACTCCGGGCAGCCGACGTTCGGGACCGTGATCTGGGTGTCGTCCGCCCCCTCGTGAGGGTCCCAGCTGATGTAGGTGCTCGAGACCGAGGAGGAGACGAAGTTGACCTCGGGGGTGTTCGGGTAGACGTCGGTCGAGCTCGAGGTACCCATCGAGACCCCGCTCATGGAAGAGGAGACGTTCAACAACGCGCCTTTGAGCGCCCAGCTCGAGGCCGAGCAATAGGGACAGGCGATGGAGCCCAGGTAGAAGACCACCGGCGCACCACCCTGAGACCACACGGGGTTGTCCGCGCGGATCCAACCCGTGTCCCCCGCCGGTCCGGGCTCCCCGTTCTTCGTCTGCGCGAGGTTGGGGCAGCCCTGGGAGAGCGAGACGGACGCCAGGACACCGGCCAGCACGATCCCTAGGATGACCCCGGCGATGACCCCGCCCTTCCACATCGCGAGGGCCCTGCCGCTGCCGGCGATGAACGCGGCCCCGAGAAGAAGGCCTCCGACCGCGGCCACCACGACGAGGGCGAGCTGCGGCACCAGGTAGACGATGAGGCGGAGTTCGAAGCTCAAGAGCAGCGGGATGGCCCCCGCGAGGGCGACGAGGATCCCCAAGAACGCGGTGGAGCGGAAGATCTTCCTCTTCGTCCATCCCCCCTTCGCGCCGCTCCCCGACCCCCCGGAGGAGCCGCCCGTCTCCGAGCCGCCCTTGGCCTGACGCCGGGTGCGCGACCGGCGCTGGAAGTAGAGCGCCTTGAGAGCGAGCCCGGGCTTCTCCGTCCCCTCGGGGGGCTTGAACTCGACCCGGTCGTCGGCCGCGATCTCGTCCCAGCTCTGACCTCGTCCCCGAAGCCTCTCGACGCGTTCCCAGTCCGTCATCGTTCTTCAGTGGGGCCGTGGGTCCGCCGGAGCCTCAACGGCTGCCGTTCGTACGCCAAGCCTACGCACCCACAGCGGGGGTATTCAAGGCCTTTGCTCGCGGACCCCGGACCGGACGCCCACGCTTTTTCCCGCTCCTCGCGCGCGTTCGCCCTCCCGCATGCGATGCGGACCGAGAGGGTGGGCGCCCCCCCCGCCCATCGCTCCTGCTCGCCTGTCCCCGCGGTCCCCGCTGTTCCCGGTTTCCGCGGAAGACTCGGAGGGGCTTGGGCAAGAGCCCATAACCTACCTGCGATATCCCCGGGCGCATGTCCCGGGATCTTCTCAGCGGGACCATCGACGCCGTCGGAGTGCCCGACGAGGTGGCCCGGCAGGCAGCCCATGCCCGGTGGGCCATCCTTGCCACGGCGGAGGGCAGTCTCGGACGCTTGCAGACCCTGGGGGAGCAGCTCGCGGCCATCCGGGGGAACGAGCAGCCCACCTTCCATCACAAGTCGATCGCGGTCTTCGTCGCGGACCACGGGGTGACCGAGGAAGGCGTCTCCTCTCACCCGAAGGAGCTCACCGCGGCGATGCTCCAGAACCTCTTGGAGGGCGGAGCCGCCATCACCGTCTTCGCACGCTTCCTGCGTGGCGACCTGAACGTCGTCGACGTGGGCGTGGATGCCCCGTCCTTGCCCCCCCGCCACGGCTTCTTCCCCCGAAAGGTGGCGCGTGGCACCCGGAACTTCGCCCGCGAGCCGGCCATGACCGCCTCGCAGGCCCGAGAGTCGGTGCGAGTCGGCATCGAGGTCGCGCTGAACCTGATCACCGCGGGCGCGGACCTCCTCGCCGTGGGGGACCTGGGGATCGGGAACACCACGTCGGCCTCCGCCGTCCTGGCCGCCCTTACCGGGCTTCCGGTGGAGAGGCTCGTGGGGCAGGGGTCCGGCTCCAACGACGACCTGGTGAAGCGCAAGGTGATGGTGATCTCGAGCGCCCTGGAACGCCACTCTCCTCGCCGGGAGGACCCCTGGGAGGTCCTGGAGTCCGTGGGCGGCTTCGAGATCGGAGCCATGGCCGGGGCCTACATCGCGGGCGCCTCGCGTCGCGTCCCGGTGATCGTCGATGGGCTCACCGCTTCCGCCGCCGCGCTCTTCGCGACCGCGATCTGCCCCCGGGTCCGCCCGTTCCTCGTCCCCTCGCACTCCTCGGAGGAGCCCGGGCACCTCATCGCCCTCGAGGCGTTGGGGCTCCAGCCTTACTTCGACTTCTCGACCCGGATGGGGGAAGGGACGAGCGCGGCCCTCCAGATGGGCCTCTGCGAGCTTGCGAGCCGTCTGCTGAGGGAGATGGCGACCGTCGAGGAGGTCGCGGCAGCCCGACGCGACGCTCTCGCCGCCGCCGCCTCGCCCCCGTCGGGAGCGCGCCCGACCGACCCCTCCACCCCCTTCTATGCCCCGCTGTCGGCCGATATCCCCCCGCCCGGTCCTGGCGCGCCGAGGACCCGCTCCTCTCCTCCTCCCGCGGTGGCCCGCTGAACGGCTTGGTGTCGGCCGTGGCCGGGGTCCCTGGAGCCGTCTCCTGCCAGACGCTCTACGCACGGCTGAAGGCCGCCCCGCCCTGGGACGACCGGCCCGGGGGTTCCCATCGCGCCGTCGCGCCCATGACCGGGGAGGCCGCGGTACTTTCGCTCTTCCGTCGGAACAGGGGGCGGACCGAGGTCTTCCTCATCCGGCGTGCCGAGCGGACGGGCGACCCGTGGTCGGGCAACATCGCGTTCCCGGGGGGACGTCGTGACGCCGGTGATCCCGACATCCGCGCCACGGTCCTTCGAGAGGCCGAGGAGGAGGTGGGACTCTCTCCCGGCGACCTGGTCGGGCCCCCGCTTCTGGTCGGGACCCGCGCTCCGGCCAACCGCCCCTGGTTGCACGTGTCCGTCTTCGTGGACGTCCTTGCCGAGGAGGGAGGAGCTGGACCCACGGGCCGGAGCGAGGAGGTGGCGGAGAGCTTCTGGGCGCCCATGGGGGAGCTCCACGAGTCGGACGCCCCCGTGGACGTCAACTCCTCGATAGGCCCGCTGAAGGTGGAGGCCCTCACGTTCCAGGGACGGATCGTGTGGGGGTTCACCCGAAGGGTCCTTCTGGACCTCATCGAGTCCTACGGGACGATCCTCTCGTTGCAGGCCTGAAGCGCGGGCCGCCCGCCGTTCAGCTGGGAAGCGGCCGGCCGAAGGGGCTCGTGGACCGGTAGGTGGAGGTCACCTGGTTCGCCCGCCTCACCCCGTGGCGGAACGCGGCGTAGGTGATGAAAAAGGCCACGAGGACCGAGATGAGGAGGATGGCGACCAGGTTCACGTCGTCCTTTCGGCTCCCGCCGCGCAGGGTGGAGTAGGCGCTCCGGAACCCTTCCGCGTAGATCGCGATGTCGAGGACCTCGGCGAAGACGTTCCAGGCGGAAATCGCGATCGTCCCGAAGGAGCGCTGGCGGTAGGCCACGGCGAGGGATTGGGCGGTGACCACCAGACCGAACCCGATGATCATCGCGCCGAAGACGAGGAAGTCGAAGGCGAGGATGACGTTCAGCGAACCCGCCGTCAGATAGCCCAGGTAGAACGCGAGGTAACCCAGGACCACCATCATCACGTAGGACATCCCGGCGAAGGCCAGGCCGAGGGCGGCGTAGGAGGCGTATCTGGGCAGCTTCGGCGCCGCCTGTCCAGGAGAGTTCTTCATCAGGGTGAGGGAGAACCCCGACATGTAGGCGTTCCAGATCGAGATCGCGAAGTCCGCGACGAGGAAGATGACCAGGAGGAGGAGCCCGAGATCGACCACGGGCCTTCCAGCGGTGCGGGGTTTTGAAGCCTGGCCCCGGGGTGGGTGGGGCGCCCTTCGGTGGCGCGCGACCCCCCTTCCGGGGTCCGGGGGGGTCCGGTCCGCGTCGCCACAACATTTAAAAACCCACCCTTAAATACTCACGCGGGGCCGTTCGAGATGGCAAAGATCCGGATCGAGAACGTCGTCGCGTCAACATCGCTCGGGGACGAACTTGACCTGCAGGCCATCGCCCTCGCGCTGGACGGCGCCGAGTACGAACCGGAGCAGTTCCCTGGGCTCATCTATCGTCTGAAGGAGCCCAAGACGGCGATCCTGCTCTTCCGCAGCGGGAAGGTCGTGTGCACCGGCGCCAAGAGCATGGCCGAGGTGGAGGAATCCATCCACAAGGTCGCCCAGCAGATCCGCAAGGCGGGCCAGAAGGTCAACACCCGTCCGAAGATCGAGGTGCAGAACATCGTCGCGTCCTCCGACCTCGAGTCGGAGATCAACCTCAACGCCATCGCCGTGACCCTCGGGCTCGAACGCGTCGAGTACGAGCCGGAACAGTTCCCGGGTCTCGTCTGCCGGATCGACGAGCCTCGCGTCGTCGTGCTGCTCTTCGGGAGCGGCAAGCTGGTCTGCACAGGAGCGCGCAAGCCCTCGGACGTCGAGGTCGCGGTCCAGAAGATCACGAAGGAGCTGCAGGGCGCGGGACTGCTCCGCTGAGAGGACCGGCCCCCTCCCGACGGTCCGTCGCGGGCGAGGTCGCAGGGGTCGGCCCACCCTATGGCCCCTGACGCGCGCCCCTTCCCGCTGCCTATCGTGGACCACCACGCCCACCTTCGCCCCGGTCCGAGCGGGATAGCCGCCGCGCGCGCGTTCGAAGCCCAGGGCGGGACCGACCTTTTCCTCGCGACCCAGAACTACCTCCCCCGACCTCCGAGGTCGCTCGAGGAGTACCGGGAGCAGTTCTCGACGACCGAGGTCCTCGCCAAGACGGTGCGAGAGGAGACCGGCCTCCGCGTCTACGTGGTCCTAGCCCCCTACCCGATCGATCTGGTCCACGCGGTGCCCGACCTTCCGCTCGAGGAAGCGGAGGCGCTGCAGACGCGCGCGCTCGAGCTCGCCTCCCGCGAGGTCGGGGAGCGCCGCGCCGTCGCCCTCGGGGAGGTCGGGCTTCCGCACTTCCCGACCGAACCGCCGGTGCTCGAAGCCCTGGAGCGCGTGCTCGACGTGGCGCTGCGTCTGGCCAAGGAGGTGGGGTGTCCGGCGGTGCTGCACACCGACGACCTCGACGCGGCCGGGTATCGTCGGCTCGCCGAGAGGGGAGCTCGTTGCGGTCTCGCCCCCCAGCGCATGGTCAAGCACTACGCCCGTACCTACCTTCCCCCGGAGGAACGATCCGGGTTGACCGCATCCTTCCTGGCCAAACGCGACCTGGTCCGACAGGCCCTTCGCGACCCCGGTCCGTGGTTCCTCGAGACGGACTTCCTGGACGACCCTACGAGACCCGGGGTCGCCTTACCGCTGGACACCGTGGCGCGCCGCGTACGAGCGCTCTGGACCAACCCCGCCCTACCCGGGGTGGACACCGAGGCCGCGCTCCGAGTGCCCTTCGTGGAAGCGCCCCAGCGGATCTACGGGCTCGACCTCGCCCGCGAGACCCCCTTCGTCTTCCGGGAGGGCGGGGCATGAGCCCAGGTCCGCGCGATCCAGGCAGGGCAGCGCGCCCTCGTCCCATGGGGAGGCTCGTGGCCGTCGAAGGCATCGATGGAACGGGGAAGACCACCTTGATGTCGCAACTCCTGCGGGCCCTCCGCTCTCGCGGGTGGAAGGTGGCGCGGTGGCAGGAGCCCTCTGACGGTCCTCTGGGCCGCGCTGCACGCGAGGCCTCCGGGAGCGACCCCGCCCAGGCCGCGCTGCTCTTCACGCTCGATCGAGGCTCCGAGCGGGCCCGGCTCGAGAGGATCCTCCAAAGGAGCGACCTGGTGCTCTCGGACCGGTCGTTCTACTCGACGCTCGCCTACCAGGGGAGCGTGCTCTCCCCCCGCGAACGGAGGGGTCTGGAGACGTTGCAGCGCGTGGTCGCCCGGCGCCCCGACCTGGTCCTGTGGTTGGACCTCGCTCCGGCGCGGGCGATGGAGAGGATCTCCTCACGCGGCGCGGTCCGCTCCCCGCTGGAACGGTTGGGGACCCTGCGAAGGGTCTCGGGAACCTACCGGCGATACGCACGATCGGAGGGGCGGCGGTTCGTCCGCCTGGACGCCTCGCGGCCCCCCGAAGAGGTCTGCGCGGCAGCCCAGAGGGCCATCCTCGCGCGCTGGAAGACCCCGAGAAGGGGGAAGCTGGGACCCCGGGGCGCGAGGCTTTAGACCCGTCGTTCCTGTCGAGCTTCGCCCACGGGCAAAAAACCATGCCGGAAGGGATCATCCTCCGAGAGGAGACGCTCGACGCCTCCTACCTTCCCCCCTCGCTCCCTCACCGTGAGAAGGAGCTCGCGCTGCTCCGGGAGCGCTTCGCCCGCTCGATGGACGCCGGCCAGGGGTGGAGCCAGCTCCTGACAGGAGGGATCGGGAGCGGGAAGACCGCGCTCGCCCGCGCCCTGGGCCGGGAGCTCGCCAACCGACGGCAGCGCAAGGACAGCGCCGCGGGCGTGAAGGAGATCTACGTGAACTGCTGGCGGCGGAACACCGACCGCGCCGTCGTCCTCGAGATGCTGAACGCGGTGGACCGCCCGGTGCCGGACCGGGGGTTCTCGGTGTCCGAGATGCTCGACACGTTCGAGAAGGGGCTCCGGGAGGTCCCCTCCCCCACCCTGGTGATCCTGGACGAGGTCAGTGTCCTTCTGAAGGGCGGGAGCAAGCTCGTCTACATGCTGACCCGGGGCCGCGAGGTCGGGCTCGGGCCGCTCTCGCTCCTCCTCATCGCCCCGCGCGACGTCCTCCCCTACCTGGACGCGGCCAGCCGGAGCGGCTTCGGGGTGACCCACCGACTCCAGCTGCCGAAGTACCTCCGAGAGCCGCTGACGGACATCGTGCTGGCCCGCGGCGCGCTCGCCCTCCGGCCCGGTTCCCTCTCTCGCGAAGTGGCCGAGCAGATCGCGCGCGTGGCGGAGCCGCAGGGGGACGCCCGTCTGGCCCTCGAGCTCCTCTCCGGCTCCGCGCACCGCGCCGAGGAGCGGGGGGCACGCGAGCTCACCCCCGAGGACGTTCGCTGGGCGAAGGCCTCGACCTACCCCACCATGACGGAGGAGAAGCTGGACGGGCTCTCCCCCCCCTCCCTCCTGGTCCTGCTGGCCCTCGCACGGACGCTGCGTGCGCCAGGAACCTGGGTGCGGATGGAGAAGGTCCGGAAGGCCTACGGCTCGGCCTCCGAAGAGTACGGGCTCCCGGCCGGGAGCAGGGTCACCTTCTGGAGGATGGTCAAGTCGCTGGAGCAGGAGGGCCTGCTTGAGATGGAGTACACGCGACCCGGCGCTCCGGCCAAACTGACCCAGGACGAGATCCCCGCAAGCCTCCTCGAACTCGTCCTCCAGGAACGCCTGGCGCGTCCGTCCTCGGCCCAAAGTTAAATGGCCAAGGCCCTGTGGCCAACGCCGATGACCAGCAGCCGCCGGGGATTTGCCACGCACTCGGGGTCGCACGGCAGCCCGGCGGGCCGGCCCAGGAAGACGGAGCCAGCCTCCGACAGCGCTCCCGCGCAGGCACCGACATCCGAGGGCGCGCCCGCGGCCACGTCAACGGCAGCGTCCACTTCCACTTCCACGTCCTCGGCCCCGGCGCCCGGCGCCCCGGACCCCCTCGCACCGATCCGGGAGCTGAGGGCGGAGGGGCAGTTCGAACAGGCCCTGAGCCAGGTCGACCTGCTGGTCCGCGCCTCTCCTCACGACCCCCTGGCCCGCGAGCAGCGCGGCCTCGTCCTCCTCGAGCTCCGACGGGCCAGCGAGGCTCTGAGCGAGCTCGACCAGGCCCTGTCGCTGCGGTCCGACCTCGCGGCGGCGCACGCCGCGCGGGGGGATGCCCTCCGCGTGCTGGGCGACAAGGAGCGGGCGCTCTGGGCTTACGCGAAGGCGCTCCAGCTCGTTCCCGGTTCGGAGGCCTGGCGCAAGGCCCGTCGCGAGACCGCGGCGGAGTTCATGGGGATGGACCCCAACCTCGACTCCCACACCCTCGCCATGGAGGCCATGCGCAGAGGACAGCGGGGGCTCGCGGTGGAGCTCTCGGAGGAGGCTCTCTCGAACGGGGAGACCGACCCGGAGGCGTGGAGGGAGGATGCGCGCCAACTCAAGCAGGAGAAGCTCTACGACGACCTCCTCACCCGGGCGAGGGCGAGGCTGGCCCGCTTCTCCGGAGACCCCGTCGCCCAGGCCTACCTGGGCTACGCCCTCTTCGGCAAGGAGGACTGGAAGGGTTGCCTCGAGCCTCTTGCCGCCGCGGCGCGCGACCCGAAGGAACGACGTGAGGTCACGCTCTGCCGCGCCCGTGCCCTCTACCGGCTCAAGCGCGAGGAGGAGGCCACGCCCCTCGTCGACGCGCTCCTCGCGGAGGCCGTGGACGACATGGACCTCCTCCGGATGGCCCTCTCCTCCCCCTGGGCGAGGCAGAGGCCCTTCCCGGCGCTCAAGGGAGCCCACCGCCTGGTCCAGAAGTTCCCCAAGGACCCGGAGACCTGGCGGGCGCTCGTCGTCGCCTCCTTCCGCGTGGGCCACTACGCGGAGACCGCCGAGGCGGCCGGCAAGGTCCGCGCCCTCGACCCCACGCAGGTGGGGGTGGCGCTTCCGCAGGCGATCGCGCTCGCACGGCTAGGGCACCTCGACCACGCGGCCCAGCTCCTGGAGGACTACCTGAAGGAGGACCCGGAGCACCCGGAGGCCTGGAGGGAGCTCGGGCTCATCCTCCATCGTCAAAAGAAGCTCCCCGAGGCGGAGGCCGCGCTGAAGAAGGCGGTCGAGCTGGACCCCGACCACGTCGGGGCCCGGATGGCCCGCGCGACGTTGCTCTCCAAGCTCTCGAAGGACGAGCAGGCCGAGTCCGAGTTCCTGGAGGTCACCCGCCGCGACCCCAAGAACGTCGAGGCCTTCTACGACCTGGGCGTCGTGCGCCAGAAGCTCGAGAAGGACGCGCTCGCGGTGGAAGCGTTCCAGGCCGCGCTGGCGCGCGACCGGTCCCACGTGAACGCCGCGTCGAACCTCGCTGTCGTCCTGGCAAAGGGGAAGCGGTACGACGAGGCGGCCAAGGAACTGGAGGCCACGCTCGCCTTCCGCCCCGACGCCAAGGACCTCAACTTCAACCTGGGCCAGGTCTACCTGCTCCAGGGCCGGTCGGACGAGGCCTATCTCCAGTTCAAGCGGGCCCATCGGCTCGATCCCTTCGACTACGAGAGCTGGAACCACCGGGGCGCGGCGCTCTCGAAGATGCACCGCATCGACGAGCGGAGCGCGGAGGGGTGGATGGCCCTCGGCCGAGGGTTCCTCCGGCGTCAGGGATTCTCGGAGGCGCACGAGTGCTTCCGCCGCGCGCTCGAGCTCGACCCGCAGAACGAGGAGGCGAAGCGCCTGCGCGCCGAGAGCCTGTCCTCCGTCTACGGGGTCGCTCCGACGGCGACGGAGGATTGGCTGCAGACCTCTCGGATGCTGGTGGAGATGCACCAGTTCGCGGATGCGCTGGACGCGCTCTCGGTGGTCCTGATGCTCGAACCGGAACAGCCGCAGGCCCGTGTGCTCACCGGCCGTGCCCTCCTCTCCCTGGGGAAGGCGCAGGTCGCGGTCCACCAGGCCGACCTGGCCATCCGCTCGGAGAAGGACAACGCGGGGGCCTGGGCGCTCAAGGGGGAGGCGCTGCTGGAGCTCCAGAAGCCTGCGGACGCCTTGGTATGCTTCGATTGGCTCTTGGAGCACGGGTCGAAGGACCCCGCCGTCCACACGTTCCGGGGTGTCGCGCTGGCGGCCCTGGGCCGCGGGGAAGACGCGGTGAAGGCGTTCGACGACGCGCTCAAGCGCGACCCTCACTTCCGTGAGGCCTGGCACCACAAGGGTGTCGAGCTCGAGAAGCAAGGCCACTACGAGCGTGCGGCCGAGGCCTTCACCAAGGGCTTCAGCTGAGGAACGCGCAGCGGGGGACCCCCGCGGAGCTCCCTCGGCCCATCCCCCCTCGATGCGCGGTCGCTGGCGCTCTTCAGAAGGGGCGGTCCTAGGGCCGAGCCTCCCCCCGTCATCGGAGAAGGACCCCCCCCCAGGCGGTGGCCGCCTTGCGGGCCGGGGCTCCCTCGGGGTGAGAGGGAGGCTTGATGCGACATGCCCGCTCGGTACCTCGGATGAGCGGGTCGCTGGTGCAGCTGGTCCCGGGGTCCAGGCTCCCGCCCTGGATCCGGATGTCGCTCCCTCGCGAGCAGTACCCGCGCGTGCGGACCCTCCTTCAGGAGCAGAGGCTCTCCACCGTCTGCCGCGAGGCCCGCTGCCCGAACCTCACGGAGTGCTGGTCCGCGGGGACCGCCACGCTCATGCTCCTGGGAGACACCTGCACGCGCCGCTGCTCGTTCTGTGCGGTCACGACACGGTCCCAGGGCGGACGCTTGGACGAGACCGAACCGGACCGCGTCGCCCGGGCGGTGGACGACTGGGGTCTTTCCTACGTGGTCCTGACCCAGGTCTGCCGAGACGATCTCTCGGACCAGGGCGCGGGGGCGCTCGCCCGCACGGTCCGAGCGATCCACGAGAGGCGACCGAAGGTCCGGGTCGAGGTCCTCGCCTGCGACCTCGGGGGATCGGAGGACGCCATCGGAACGGTACTGGGCTCGCAGCCCGAGGTGTTCGCGCACAACCTGGAGACCGTGCGTCGGCTATCCCCCGAGGTCCGGGACCGTCGGGCGGCCTACGACCTCTCTCTCAGGACGCTCCGGCTTGCGAAGGAGGTCGGGCCCCGCGCGCGCCTGACGAAGTCTTCGCTCATGCTCGGACTAGGTGAGGAGCGCGCCGAGGTCGTTGAGGCGATGTGGGACCTCCGCGGGACGGGGGTCGACCTCCTGACGCTCGGGCAGTATCTCCGGCCAGGAGGGGAGCGGTTCCGTCCGGTCTCCCGGTACGTTCCTCCGGAGGAATTCGAGGACCTGGCGGAGGAGGGGCGCCGCATGGGCTTCCTGGGAGTGGCGTCCGGGCCGCTGGTGCGCTCCTCCTATCGCGCCGACGAGCTTTTTGAGCGCGCGACCTCGGTCAGGGGGGACTGAAGATGGCGAAGAAGGTCCGTAAGCGCCTGGAAGAGGACCAGAAGGTCAAGGAGTTCCAGTTCCCGCACTTTGACGCCCGGGGCTTCATCCAGCACGAGCTGGAACAGTCCTACGCGACCGCGGTCTCCCTCACCTTCGCGTTGGTCCTGGCCGTGGTCTCCTGGCAGCTCACGGCGGTGGGGCTCGCGAACTCGACGGTGGGCGTCCTGCCCTTCGCGCTCGGTTCGCTGGCCCTGGGCGCCGCGGGGGGGGTCGGGATGTCCCTGGTGATCCGACGCTTCCGACCCAAGGCGGAGGAGTACAAGCGGGGAGACTGGGTGGGGCTCATCATGACCTACGTCTTCCTCTGGGCGGGGATCTGGGCCCTCCTCGTCAACGTCTGGGGCTGAGCTCGACCTGGAAGCCCGCGGCGGGCCGCCGAAGTGGACCGCGTCGCAGGCGAGATCGGGGCGCTAGCCCCAGTCGGCCCAGGGGAAGCCTTTCTCGAAGAGGACCCGCAAGGCCTCGGTCACCGCGGGAGAGGCCCCGGGCTCGGGAAGGAGGGAGAGCTTCCCCTGCCGGACGACGACCTCCTGCAAGTTCTTTCCGAACCCCATCTGCGGGAGCTCACGCTGCAGCAGCTCCCTCGCGTCGCGAAGCGACCGACGCACGTCGACCTGGAGCTTCCCCTCGGCCGTGAGGTACGGTCCGGCGATGCGGCTCTCGGAGGCGGAGCCCCACTTCTGCAGGAAGTTCCCCACCTCGTGGGAACCCGCCGGGGGGCCCGGGTGTCGCGCCAGGGGACCCAAGGTCCTCCGGTCGATCTCGACGAGGATCGCCGCCTCGCCGTCCGACTTCGCGGAGGCCGTGGCCAAGACCTCGAAGCCCCACCTCTCCAGGGGGCCCGCCAGGGCCCTCTCGCACTTGCGAAGCTGCGGGTAGAGGATGTCGTCGACGAGGTCGGGGGAGGGGAAGGTCAGCGCCACGACCTCGGTCCCCCGCTTCCGCGCCTCGGAGAGGAGGTCGTCGAACGACGGGACCGGGCGCTTCGGGGGGAGGAAGAACTCCCGACGGGGACGCGCCGTGTACGCCTCCACCGCCATGAGGAAGAGGGCGAGGTTCTTCTTCGAGAGCGCGGAGGCCACGTTGCGGTGGGGGTCCACCGGGTCGGGGAGCACGAGGGCGACCTCGGGGACCGTCGCGGGCTCCGGCCCCGGAGGGCAGAGACGCTGCGGTACGTGCCAGCGGGCGGCGTCGGCCATGAGCCCCCCGAAGGAGCCGTAGCGCACGATGAGAAGCTCCACCAAGTACCCGGAAAACCCCTCGGTCCGGGTGTCCGCGCCGTAGACCCCCAGCGTCTTCAGGAGGCGTTTCAGCAATCGGACATCGTCGCGGGTCCTCTCGTTGAGCCGGGGAGAAAGGTAGGCGTGGTGGAAGGGGGTCCGGTCGACGGCGGTCTGGGGCCGGTCCGAACGCTCGACCTGGAAGCCGGGTACGGCGTCCACCGCGAACCCTTCGAAGGTCCCCCGAAGGTACGGATGCTCGGCGTACCGCTTCTCCGGGGACTGAAGGAACGTCTGCGCGAGCTCGAGCCCCAGGGAGGCGAGCCGCTCGCGAGGGAGCGAGGGGTCAAAGAGCATGAACAGGTCCATGTCGAGCCGGCCGCCCGCCGCCGGCGGCAGGTAGGTCTCTCTCGCGGCGCTTCCGGCGACCAGGGCTCGCTTGAGGGGGATCCCCCGGGAGGAGGCCTCCGCCTGGGCGCGGGCGACGATGCTCTCCCGAGCGCGCGCCAACCTGGCGAGCTCCTCAGGGTCCGGACGCAGCCGGAGCGCGACCTCCTCTTCGAGCGGGGTCAGGGGCAGCGGCGCCTTGGGGGGGTCCCCTCCCTCGGCCGGAGGGCTCCTCGACGTCGGGGGACCTCGCGACACCCGTCGGGCATCTCCGTGCCCCCTCTTGAGCCCTCCCCCGTCCTTCACCGAGACATTATCCCTCGCGGGCCGGTCTATCGATGGAATGGCGAGCGGTGCGACGTCCGAAGCGCCCGGGCACGCGGGCCTCCTCTACGAAGCGCTGCCCGGCGGGAAGGTGCGGTGCACCGCTTGCGCGCGCTACTGCGTGATCCCCCAGGGCTCCCACGGGTTCTGCTTCGTCCGGGCGAACCACGGGGGGAAGCTCGAGCTCCTCACCTACGGGAGGGTGGCCGCGGTCCAGGTCGACCCGGTCGAGAAGAAACCGCTCTCCCACTATCGGCCCGGCACCCGGGTCTTCGGCATCGGCACCCAGGGTTGCAACTGGCGCTGCCAGTACTGCCAGAACTTCGAGATTAGCCAGGACCCTCGCGTGGCGGGACGCGACCTCTCCCCGGAGGAGGCCGCCGCCTGGGCGGTCCGAAAGGGGTGCCAGGGGATCACGTTCACCTACAACGAGCCTACGATCTTCATCGAGTACGCCTCCGACGTGATCGACGAGGCGCACCGTCGCGGCCTCTACGCGAACTTCGTCACGAACGGCTACATGACCCCCGAGTCCGTCGGACTTCTCCGGGGAAGGCTCGACGCGGTCTCGGTCGATTTCAAGGGCAGCGGTGAGCCCTCGTTCATGCGGAAGTACATCCAGGCGAAGGGACCGGATCCGATCTTCGAGTCCCTCGAGGGTCTCGCCAAGAACGGGACCCACGTCGAGGTCACGG
This sequence comes from Thermoplasmata archaeon, assembly GCA_027314165.1. Taxonomy (GTDB): domain Archaea; phylum Thermoplasmatota; class Thermoplasmata; order Lutacidiplasmatales; family UBA184; genus JAKAAX01. Next base: position 112,787 of record DAHVCH010000001.1, read on the forward strand.
ACCTGATCGTCCCTCAGGTGGGGGACGACCCCGACGCGCTCCGCCGGCTGGCCTCCTGGGTCCGCGACCACCTGGGGGCGGAGACCCCGTTCCACCTGCTGCGCTGGCACCCCGATTACAAGATGAGGGACCTGCCCGAGACGCCGGTCCGGACCCTCGAGCGGCTTCACGCGGTCGCCAAGGCCGAGGGGCTGGACTACGTCTACCTGGGCAACGTCTGGGGCCACCCCCTGGAGCACACGTACTGCCCGAAGTGCGGAGCGATCGCGGTCGACCGCTACGGGTTCTACATCCGGGCTTGGAACCTGGACGAGGAGAACCGTTGCCTGGAGTGCAAGCACCCCATCCCGATCGTCGGCACGCTTCCGAAGGGGTACGAGCCCACCCTCGTCACTCCCCTGATGTGACCGGACCCCTGCGAACGGGCTCTCGGGGCGGCCCTACTTGGTGCCCCAGACCAGGACATGGATCGGGGCGAGCTCGGAGGAGCTCACCTCGCGCATGCCGTTCCGCCGGAGGAAGTTCATGAACTGGACCGAAGGGAGCAGCTGGTCGTCGAGGATCGCCTCGACGTACTGGACCCCGGCCATCACCTTTCCCGCCGGGGTGCGGAGCTTCTCGATCTCTCCCCACTCCGGGAACGGGAACTCGCTGATGAGGAACGTACCCTTCGGACGAAGGGCCCGGACGACCTGGCGGACCACTTCCTCCTTGTCCTGGACCTCGTGGAGGGCGATGTTCATCAGGACGACGTCGGCCGCGGGGACCGGGTCCTTGCCCAGGATGCCGTGCGAGATGGTGACCCGGTCGCCCAGGCCCGCCGCCGCGACGGAGGCTTTCGCCGCCTCGACGCTCCCTTCGTCGCCCTCCACCCCATGGACCTTGAGGTTCGGGAAGGCCTTCGCCAGGCGCACCAGCCCGTCCCCTCGGCCGCAGGCGAGCTCGACCAGGGTGAGCGGGGTCGGGCCGTTCAGCCGTTCGAGCAGGCCGGGGACCTGCGCGAACCCCTTGCGCAGGAGCCGGGTGTAGAACGTGCGGGAACTGTCGGCCTGGGAGGCCGGAAGGTCCTTCGAGAACTGGTCCCACCAGGAGCGTTCCCCGTCGGCCACGTGCTGGTCCAAGAACGTCCAGGCCTCGCGCAGGGCGCCAAGGAACCGGATGGTGCCCGCGAAGTAGACCGGGCTTCCCGGCTCCAGAAGGGGGGCCTTCAGGCCCTCGGCGAGGAAGAACCGCCCTTCCTTCAATTCCACGAGCTCGGCGCTGTAGGCCGCGTTGCACCACACCGTCACGTAGAGCCGGTCCAGGTCGAGCTCCCGGGCCAGGAACTCCGCCGACAGCCCCTCCGGGTGTCGCGAGAGGCACTCGAATAGCCCGTGTCGAACCCCCAGGTCCAGGGTCCAGGTCGCAAAGAACCCGGCCGCGAAGTCTTGGAGGCGGCCGATCTGTCGGCTGGTGGCCTCCTTCTCCTGAGGGGTGGGACCACCGGAAGGGGGTGAGGAGGGTGGAGGCGCCGCGTCCGGGACTTCGGGAGCGGGTGGGGTGGTCATCTCGGGGCCGAGCCGAACGCCCCTATAAGGGGCGCACGAAGGGCGCCCCGGGCCATCTGGCCCTCGGTCCTCTCCCGGGTGGGCCTCCTCTCTCCGTCTCTTTCCCCGTAGGCAGCATCCGCGGCCCTCTCGGCTCGGCGGCACGCCGTGAACTGGGAAACTTGGGACCGTTCTCCCTTCTATATCCCGGACCGACCCCGAACACCCGTCGATCCGGAGAACGCTGGCACCACGACATAGGAACGAGCTTCCCGACCTGTCGGGGGAAGAGCCACGAGCTATCCTGTAGCATGGCGGGGGACGCCACCCGGGACCAGACTTATATTGCCGCGGCGACCATAGTCACTTCAGGATGGGGCAGAAGGTCCCCGCGAGCATTTCGGGTGCTCGTAGGGTCTCCCTGAAAGGTCCGCTACCGCTCGAAAACGTGGGGCTCAAAACGAACGCCAGGTCCAGGGTTGCCGAGACCCGGGCCGAAGCCCCCCGCCCAAGCGGCAGTTCGGCGGCCGTCGACCTGCCATCGCTCTCGCGGGCGATCCGCCGGGCGGTGGGCCATGACGGCATGCGGCGAGAGGACGCGGACGCGATCGCGGGCCATATCCTGAACTTCTTCGGGTTCAACGAACGGATCATCGACAACGTTCTGGAGCCTGACGACCGAGACACGTTCTACATGCTCGAGGACTCCGGCATCCTCGAGACCGAGCGCGACGAGACCACGCTCTACGACGGCCGGGAGTGGCGGATCCACTACTGGATGTTCCGGAAGGACCGGATCCTCCAGCTGGCCAAGGAGGAGGCCGACGCCTCCACCGAAGAGAAGGAGAAGGTGGAGGAGGCTCCGATCGCCCCGCTCCCCCGCGTCAGCGCCCCTACCCCTCTCGTCGTCCCCTCCGCAGACTCCTCCGTCTACCACCACCTTTCCGACGAGGCGTGGGGGAAGCGGGAGGAGGAGGGCGAGGAGGCCGAGTCGCCCCAGCTCTCCCTGCCCAACTCTCGATTCACGCGCGCGCCGCTCTCCCCGGGTTAGTCCCCGGACCGCCTTCGGGCGGGCACCCTCGGTCGGGGTCGCTCGAGCGCTCATGTACTGGACCCCCTAGCCTCCTCCGTGCGCAGGTTCCTCCTCCTGGTCCATCGGGTCCCCGTCGACGGGGAGTTCACCCTCAACGACCTCGCGGGAGCCGGAGGGCGCGTGGACGAGGTGGCCTCCGTGGTGGGCGCGGCGTTCCTCATCTCCAACGCGCTGCGGCGCGACACCGAACTGACGCTGCTCTTTGCCCACCCTCCCGAACGGGCCCGCCGGATCCGGATGGTCGGGTCCCGCCTGAAGTTCCTCAATCCGGACGAGCGGTCGACCGCGGCCCTGCTCAAGAACGCCCTCGTGCGGAGCTGGACGCGGCCGGACGTGGAGATGGAGACGACCCCCGGGATCCTGGTCGGGCCGGGTCATCCGGAAGAGGACCTGCGGACGTTCCTGGCGACCCCGTCGACGTACTGGGCCACCGAGGGGGGACGACCCCTCCGCGGTCTCGAGCTACCCGAGAGTTGCGGGTTCGTGGTCAGCGACCCCTGGGACCCCACCGAGGCCGAGAGGGCGATCCTGACCGGGTCGGGGGTGCCGCAGGTGGCGCTGGGCCCCCTCTCTTTGAGGGCTTCGCAGTGCGTGATCCTGCTCCAGAACGCCCTCGACCTTCGGGAGAGGTCGGCGCCCTTGAACCCCAGGGACGCCCCGACCGAGGCTGGAAGCCCGTAGCGCGCCGGACGAGCGCCCGCTTGCCCGCCCTTCAGGTGGTCAGGGCCTTGTCCAGCGTACGAGGCTCCAGCCCGCCCACCACGGCGGTGAGCCGGACCCGGTCCCAGCGCTCCGGGTGGGTCCGGAACCCGGGGGTGATCTCCGCAGGGTCGTGCAGCTCGCGTCGGAAGGCCTCCACGATCCGATGGTAGGCCCCGAACGTCAGGTCGCTTCCTCCCTCGACAAAGAGGATAGCCGGTCCCGCTCGGTCCTTCACCTCGAAATCCAGGAGGCCCTCCCGCAGCGCCTGACGGACCAGCCCGTCAGGGTCGCTGGGGTGCCCTTCCGCGAAGAGCAGGGTGGAGAGCCCTCCGCCCTCGAGCAGCCGCCGGACGTGGGCCAGGTCGATGTTCATCTCGGAGGGGTGCCGAACCATGTCGACAAGGCCGGAGACGAGGGCGCGGAGGTAGGAGTTCCGGTAGTGGAACACCTGCTTGATCGGCAGCCGGTCGAACTTGCGGAGCCGCTCGTTCGCGAAGGCCAGCAGGGCCCCCCCGTGGGCTTGGAGCTCCGACAGGGCCTTCGAGGTGTTCTCCCGGATCCTCGCGCTCGTCGCGAGCTCCGCGTGGAAGGGAAGGAAGACCACGCTGATCGGCAACGCGCCCACCTCGCGGGTCAGCGAGAGGCAGAGCGGCGCGAGCGCGCTCCCCGTCCCGCCTCCGAGGCCGGCCATGAGGAAGACGATGTCGAAGTCGCGAAGCCGCGCGAGCAGGTCCTCGCGGAACTCCCCGAGGCTGGTGAGGACCGCCTCGCGGTCCCCGCCGCTCCCCCGCCCGGAGAGCGTCGCCTGGCCCACGAGGATGCGGCGGTGGGCCCGGGCGTTCAGGAGATGGTGGCCATCGGTGTTCACGGCGAGCGTCTCGACCCCGGGCAGCTGCTGGTCGAAGAGGTCCGTGACCGCTTCAGACCCGGCGCCGCCCAGGCCAACGACCAACGCCCGCGGCGCGCGGGCCAGCTCTCCCCAGGGATATTCTTGAGGGCCGGAAGCGGGAGGCGCTGTCGGCCGGGGGCTCGCCGTCTCTCCCATCGTCCCTCCTGGGGCTCCACCCCGCGGCGACCCTCAGCCAGGACGGAGCCTAGCCGCCCTCGGTCACGAGCCCATCCCCTTCTGGAGAGGTGCCTCGGTGCGAGCTGCTGCCGCCGTGCGCCGAGTGACGGCCGATCTGCTCGAGCTTGCTGCGGACGTACTCCCGCACCGCCGTGCGGATGGCGTCCTCCATGTCGACGTTGACCCCCTCGTCGGCGAGCTCTTTCAGCTGAAGGTAGTCATGGTGGGGAAGGCTCACGAGGGTCTTGCGCGCACGGGTCGTCGGCAGCTGCACCTGAATGTACTCCTCGAGCGCGGCGCGTATCGTGTCCGAGATCGTGGGCTGGCCCAGGTTCTCCTGGATCCGCTTGAGCCCGTCCACCAGTTCTTGGGGGATGCGGACCGTCACGCGCTCCGACGTATCCGGCATGGGCGTCTGACACTCGTCCGACAGATACATGCGGCCCAGGGGAGATAAGCGTATCGGAATTTCGTTCCCTGTCGGAAACGGGCCGCTCTCTTCCGCGGGAGAAGGGTCACCAAGGACGGGGAGGGCTCGCGTTCGTCCTCGGTGGCGCTCCTCTCAAGCCCCCCCCCGCCCCCCCTGCAGGTGGGCCCCCCCGCGTCCTAGGACTGCCGCTTTGACCTCAGAGAGGTGGGGTGAACTGTGCGGCGACACCGGAAGGGGCCAAGGATCGCCCTACCCATCCAGACCCCGCGACTGAGTCTCCGCTTGCCCACCCTCAAGGACGTTCCGGCGTGGTACGCCACCCTCACCGAGCCCCGGGTCCTGGAACTGATGCTCCCGGACCTACCCTGGACCCGCGACGCCGTTCGCGAGAAGGTCGCCTCCGCCCGCGAGGGTGCGCGGAACGGGACCTTGTACGAGCTCGCGGTGGAACGGCGATCGGACGGGGCTGTGGTCGGCCGTGTCGCGCTCAAGGAGGTGCAACTGGGCCCGGAGAGCCGGGCGATCCTGGCCTACTGGATGGACCCCTCGGCCTGGGGTACGGGCCTCGCTTCCGAGGCAACACACTCCCTGTGTCGTGCGGGCTTTGGCCAGCTTCCCCTCCACCGGATCGACGCGGAGGTTTTCGCCTTCAACGTACGGTCGCAGCGGCTCCTGCGGGGTCTGGGTTTCCGCAAGGAGGGGGAGGCCCGGGAGGCGGTCCGCTACCGAGGGCGGTGGGTCTCCTCATGGAACTTCGGATTGCTGAGGGGTGAGTTGAGATCGCCGCCGGCTCTCCGAGGACCGTCGTCGTCACCTGGGGCCCGGGAGAGGCCCGCAAGAAGGCCGTAGCGGTCCCCTCCGGCTCACGCCGGGATAGGCACGGGGGCTTGGGCGTGCAGGAGCTTGCTCCCACGCTCCAGAAGCGAGAGGGAGGCCGAAGGGAGCGACCCCGGGTCGAGGGTGACGAGGACCGCCCCCTTCGACTCGAGGGCGAGGTCGCGTACCAGGTCGATCATCCTGCGAACGTTCCGCACGTTCGTCGACTCCACGATCGTCTCGATGCCGGGAAGGACCACCGCGCGCCCCTTGCCCTTCGCGAAATGGGTCGCGATCACGTCCGCGATCCGGTCGACGTCGGCGGGGGAGACCGTCCCTTCCCCTTCCAGGCGGCTGACCTTGAAGACCGTGACCTCGGTCGAGCCCAGCGCGCGGGTCACGTCCTCCCGGCTCCCGTGCGTGAAGGCGAGAAGCGTCCCGGGCTCGATCGGGGTCTTGCGGACCAGGGCCCAGACGTCCGACTCCTGGTAGGTCTCGAGCGTGGAGAGGGGTTCGGCGAGCGACCATGTCCACGGAGCCCGCACCCGCATGCGCTGGGCCGCGGCAGCGTTGGGCGTGACCTGACCGCCGTGGGCGGAGGACCGGCGGTCGGCAGAGGAAGGTGCCGCGGAGGGAGCCGTGGCCGGGGACGCCTGGGGTCCGGCTAGCGGACCGAGCGCCATCCCCAGCCCCGCGAGGAGGCCGGCGACGGCTCCGATGACCGGGGCGAGGAGCAGAGCGACGGGGCTCCGGGTCCCGAGCATCCAGAGGACCAGCAGGAGGCCGAGGCTCACCACCACGAACGTCACCAGCCCGAAAGCCAGCGACGAGCGCGTGCCAGACCGACCTTCCCCCAAGGCGCTCCTAGGGCCCCGAGGGAAGGGGCGGGAGATAAGCTCGTTGCACACCCGAACCTTCCGGCGCCCCCCGCCGCGGGAAGGTCTCGGGGCAGGGCCTAGTCGAGGAACCGGACGGCGTGGAGCCCGGCGGCCATCTGGGCCTCCACCAGGTCCTTCAGCGCCACACGGTGGCCACGCACGTTGGCCTCCAGTCCCCGCGCCACGTTCTCGATCTGGTCCTCGGTCGACCGGAGCAGGCCCTCCCGCGCGAACGTCCCAGGAACGGCCTGTTCGTTGATGAAACGGAAGAGCGTCCCCAGGAGCCGCAGGTCGGTGAACCGGGCCGCGACCTGGTGCCGGAACACTTCCGAGACCGTGACCGGGCCTTCGGGGGACGGTTGGGGCGCGAGCCCCTCGCGGCGGTTCTGCCACTCCATCGAGCTCTCCAAGCACTCCCGGAACGTCCCGGGGCGCAGCACGCCTTCCCGGTGGAGCGTGTGGTACGCGGACCGGAGAAGGTTCACGACGCGTTCGCGCCGTTGATGACGCTCGGCCTCCAGCGAGGCGCGGTCCACGGGGGCGGCCGTCATGTCCCCGACGCGGGGGTCCGGGAAGAGCGGGACCTCGGCCATGAGGCCCAGCACCGACGGGTTCACGCTCTCCGCATACTCGAGGCTCCCTGCGCCGTGGTTCAACACTCGTCGGGGCTCCAGGTTGTGCGCAAGGAGGTACTGCACCGCCTCGTGCGTGGAGAGGCGCTTCAGGACGTACGGGGAGAACTGGGTCCCCCAAGGCTCCTCCGGCTCCGCGGGCTCCAGGGGCAGCCCGACGCGCGCGGGAACGTCGACGAGCGCCTCCTGCAGGCCGTCGACCGTGCGGTTGAGGTAGTAGAAGACCCCGCCCACGCTCGAGTTGTGGAGCGAGTACACGAGGGAAGGGCGCATCGTGTCGATCAGGTGCGCAAGGGCCCGGGTCTCCGGAGGGGCCATCTCGAAGTCGTAGTCGTCGGAGAAGTAGGGGAAGCCCCACTCGACCTGACGGCGAGCAGGGGGCCGGTAGTAGTAGTGGGCGAAGCGGGACAGGGAGAAGTTCGGAACGGTCTGCCACCCTTCGTTCAGGCGCAGCCCGTCCCGGTCGATGGCGGGGATGAGGAAGAACCGGACCCCGATCCTGCGTGTCGCTCCGGGGTTCGCGGCCAGCGCTCGCGCAAGTTGAAGCGCGGTCAGGGTCCCGAGGGGCTCGTTCGGATGGGGCGCTCCGATGAGCAGGGCGACCTTCTCGCCTTCCCCCACCTCCAGCCCGAGGAGCGCGTCGCCGTGGGCGGTGTGGCCGATCCGGCGAAGCCGCACCTCTCCGGGGTGTTCCCTTGCGAGGGCGTAGGCGGACTCCTCCAGCTCGCTCGCGGAGAGGAACCTGGGAAGGTCCGGTACGTTGGAGATGAGCTCCTCGACGACCTCCGAGGGAAGGTCGAGCGCCATGAGCGCTGGAGCACTCGAGGGAAGATGTACCTACCGACGGCCCCGACGGTCCTCTCTCAGGGGATCGTTAACGTGTGCCTCACGGAACCCTTTCTCGCGCAGCCGGCAGGAGTCGCAGCGGCCGCAGGGACGACGACCGCCCGCGTAGCAGCTCCACGTGAGGGCCCACGGCACGTGCAGCCGCTCGCCCCAGAGGACGATCTCCGTCTTGGTGCGCTTGAGGAGCGGCGCCTCGATGGAGGGAGAGAGGCCCTCCTCGGTCCCCCGGGCGGTGGCGACCTTCGCCAACCGAGCGAAGGCCCTCAGGAACTCCGGTCGGCAGTCCGGGTATCCGGAGTAGTCGACCGCGTTGACGCCCAGGTAGATCGCCTCCGCGCGGCGGGTCTCGGCCACCGCCAGCGCGAGCGAGAGAAGGACCGTGTTCCGGGCGGGCACGTACGTCGAAGGGATCCCGCCCCGGGCCATGCGGTCCGTGGCGCGGTCCTGGGGCAGCCGGGTGCCGGACCGGGTCAGGGCGGAGGGGGCCAGCGGACCCAAAGGCACGGACACCTCCAGCCGTTCGACGGCGCCAAAGTGCCGGGCGAGCGCCCGCGCCGAGCGGAGCTCGCGCGCGTGTCGCTGTCCGTACCGCACGGAGAGCGTGATGAGGGGATGGCCCCGAGACCGCGCGATGGCGAGGACCGTGGCCGAGTCCATCCCGCCGGAGAGCAGGACCACGGCGGGCCCTCGGCGAGGCGGCACGGTCGGCTTCAGGGGCCCCATAGCAGGTACATCCCGAGAGCGATGAGCGCGGTGAAAAGCATGGCGAGGAAGTTGACCGACCCCTTTCCGAGGTACCCCCGGTTCTCGAGCGTGGCTCCCAGGAGGCTGTCGATCTGGCAGCCCAGGAACCCGAGGAACGTCCCTCCTGCGAACCAGAGGACGACCGAGGTTGGCAGCTCCACGAGCCCGCCAAAGGTGTAGAATATCCCGGCCCCCGCGGCGACGGTGACGAGGCTGCCGAGAAGCGCCCAGAGCTCCCCGCCGAAGCTGATGCCCCCGTTCGTGCCCGCCTTGACAGGCCCGGTCCCCAGGATGCTCACGGCCTTCCCGGAGAGCACGCCGAACTCGCTTGCGAAGGTGTCCGCCGTCCCGCAGGCGAGGGCGGCCACGTAGACGAACGGGACGAGGTTCTGGGGCAGCGCGCCGAGGAGGGAAAGGGGACCGACCAGGACGAGCCCGAGCGGGACCAGGATGTGCGAAAGGACGTTGCGCACCCCGCGCTCCCCCGCCTTCCCCTCCGACACCTTTCGCGCTTTCTTCTCCTCCCAGCCGTACCGGGTGGCCAGGCTGCCACCGAGGACGAAGAGGATCAACATCGCCAGGTAGGAGGGGCCCCCGACGAGCACGATCACGATCCCGAACACGGTGGCGAGGAGGGCGGCGTAGGGGGTCAGGACCTTGGCGTAGGCGGCGGCGATCCCCAGGGCGAGGGTGACCCCGACCGAGATGGCCAGGGCCCAGCCTCCCAACGAGCCCGCGGCTACGGCCAGGGGCACAGCTAAGCTCAAGGACTCCCCCAGTGGCCGCGCTCGTCCTGGCGGTATAAAAGACCCCCGATGAGAGTGACCAAAGCTCAGGTAGGGGGTCCGCCCTCCCCCGCAGTGGTCATGAGGTCGGGGGAAGGCGTCCGGAGGGGGCGGGCGCCCGTGGGAGTTGGGGGCCCGAGCGGGAAGCACCCTCCCTTCCCTTTCCGCGCCCTCGCTCGCGGGTCCCTCTTCCACACCCCCCTCGGGGTCTCCCTGGTGGGGGACGCGCTTGGGGTCCTGCGCACGCTCCCGTCCTCCCGCGTCGACCTGGTCGTGACGTCCCCCCCCTACGATGGGCAACCGAAGTACGGGGATGGAGAGTCGTACGACCGCCGATGGTACGAGGGGTACTTCCTGGAGGTGACCCGGGAGGTCCACCGCCTGCTCCGACCGCGAGGGAGCTTCGTACTGAACTACCGTTCGAAGCGCTCAGGCCACGAGCGCGGCACGCTCCAGTACGAGCTCGTCCTGGCCCTGCGGGCCCAGGGGTTCCTCTTCTGCGAGGACTTCGTGTGGGGAAAGCCCTCCCCGCCTCCCGGGAAGTTCCGTCGTTTCCTGAAGGACGCGGTGGAGTACTGCTTCCAGTTCGCGAAGGGGCCCGACTGGCAGTTCTACCCGGAGCAATGCCTCTCCCCCGCCCGGTGGGACGCGAAGGACCGTGCCCGTCGCAGGGCCCTTCCCCAGAACTACCTGCGCGTGGACGAGCCCTCCGGGCAGGGGCGACGACGGGCCCTCGCCGGCCCGGACATGGTCCGCCCTTCCACACTTCTGCTCGTCGAGCCCGAGTTCTCCCGCAACCCCACGGAACATCCTGCGCGGTTCCCGGTGGACATCCCCGAGTTCTTCCTGCGCCTATTGACCCGGTCCGGGGATGTGGTGCTGGACCCGTTCGGCGGCACCGGGACCACCGCGGTCGCCGCAGAACGGCTGGGCCGTCGGTGGGTCGTGGTGGAGAACGAGGCGCGCTACGCCAGGGCGATCGAGCGAAGGCTCCAGGTGGACGCGCCGCGACCGAAGGGCGGGAAGGGCCCCCGCTCAGGAGCCCGCTCTCGGCGCGGGACCGACCCCCCCGAGCCTTGAGCTCGGACCGGCGGGGTCTGGCGCGAAGCGATGCGTGCCGTAGATGGAGAGCAGGACGGCCAGGACCCCGATGGCCTGGGGCACGCCCAGACCTTGGTGCAGCACCAGGAAGCCCGCCACCAGGGCGACCACCGGGACGATGAACAGGTAGGCGCTCACGGTGGCCGCGCGGTGAGCTGAGAGCAGCTCGAACCAGAGCCCGTAGGCGACCGCGGTCCCCAGAATGCCCGTCCAGAGCAGCACGAAGAGGAGCTCGGTGGTCCAGTGCACCGAGGTGAAGGGGGCCTCGAGAAGGGCCAGCGCCAGCAGCACGGGCGCCGAGCCCAACAACTGCCAGATGTTCGCTTCGAGCATTTCCTGCTGCCGGAAGGTCCGCTTCATGAGCACGGTCGCCACCGCCCAGGAGACGGCGGCCCCGAGCAGCTCCAGCACCGGCGTCCATCCGGCCGACCAGGAGCTCACGTCGGCGAAACCCACCAGCGCGACGCCCGCCAATCCGACCGCGGAAGCGCCGATCTGTCCCATCGTCGGGCGGTCCCCCAGGATGGGATAGGCGAGGAGAAGCACCCAGAGCGGGAACGTGTAGATGAGCAGGCTCGCCTGCCCCGCGGGCACGACGGGAGCGGCGATCATCCACAGGCCGAAGAAGAGGGCCGAATTGGGCAGGCCGAGCAGGAGCGCGTATCCCTTGCCCCGCCACCTGAGCCGCTCGGACCCGCCCATCCGTCGCTCGAGCAGGGGAAGGACCAGGAGGCTCCCTCCGAGCCCGAAAACGACCCGAAGGAAGCCGAGCCACAGGGGGGGAGCGTAGCCGAGGCCGAGGACCACCGCGGGGTAGTTGACCCCCCAGAAGAGGGCGACCAGAAGGAAGAGCCAGAGCGTGGCCCCCTGCTGGGTCGTCGACCCCGACCCCACGGACACGGGCGCCCTATCCTCTCTCGATCAGACGGCGGCAGCCGGACAGGAAGCTCGTCGCGACCAGGTTCGCCTCGACCTGGGCCCGCTGGAACTCCTGCGGATAGCGAGGGTGGGCTCCGGGCTCCGGGACGTAGACGGTGGTCAAGCCGAGCCGCGTCCCCGCCTCCACGTCGAGCATCCGATCCCCGATGATCGCGGAGGTGCGCAGGTCGATGTGGAGCTCCCGGGCGGCCTGCTCGAAGAGGGCGGTCCCCGGCTTGCGGCAGGCGCAGCCCTCCTGAGGGGCGTGGGGGCAGTAGTAGAACGCGTCGATACGGGTGCCGGCTTCCGCCATGAGCCTCTGGATCTTCTGGTGGATCGCCTCGACCGCTTCGCGCGTGTAGAACCCCCGGGAGATCCCGGACTGGTTCGTGACCACGACGACCAGGAAACCGTGGGCCCGCAGGAGGGCGACGCCCTCCCGCACCCCAAGATGGAGCTCCACCTTCTCCGGGCCTTGGAGATAGTGCGTGTCCACGTTGAGCGTGCCGTCACGGTCCACGAAGACCGCCCGCCGGAGCGGGGGCGTGGCGGAGGAGGGCCGGTGCCCCGGCCCGTCCTCGCGCTCAGGTGCTGATGACACGGGCGATGCGGAAGTTACCCTTCTCCAGCAGGAGGGAGTAAAGGTTCGACGAGTGGTTGGTCGAACGCATCTTGACCACCCGGATGCGGCGCTGGATGGTCTCCTCGTTGACCTTCGCCATCATGAGGTGGACGATGCCGTCCGAGAGGTAGTCCTCCCCGTTCGGCCCGTAGTTCTCGACGTCCCGCCGCACCTCGGAGATGAGGATGCTCGTGACGCCCAGGTCGCGGATCCACTCGAAGAAGTGGAAGAGGTCGTTCCGGGGGTTCTGGAAGTCCGACAGCGTCTCGAGGACCGGGAGCGAGTCCAGGATCAGCAGGTCGTATCCCTGGCTGTCCTTCATGTTCCGGGAGTACATCTTCAGGACCTCGATCCAGGACTTGTTCCCGAGGACGTTCAGGTTCTTCCGGATGAGCCCGATGTCCACGATCGAGAGCTTGTCGCCCACGGCTTCGAGCTTCATGCCCACGCTCTCCATGTTCTGGATGAGGCTCTCGCGGGACTGTTCCATCGTGATGTAGAGCCCCTTCTTGCCCTCCTTGAGCGCGTTCTCGTAGGCCATGTGGAAGGCCACGGTGCTCTTCATCGTGCCTGGCTCACCGGCGAGCAGCACGACGTGACCGGACGGTATGCCCCCCTCCATCTTCTCGTCGAGTCCCTCCACGTACGTCCGGATGCGCGGGACCTTCGATCCTGCGGTGGGCCCTGGGCTCATGGTGCTACCTTCCCCCTGTTCTCTGAGGTGAGAAATCCTCGGGCTCCCCATTGGGGTTGAACCTTAAAGATGTCGGTGCGGGCGCCCGCCGACCGCACCGGAGCGCCCCCCACTCCCCCCACGGGGGGCCAGCGGCGCGGACCCCCCTGCCCCCCATGCTTCAGCGCGGGGCGGACGGCCGGGGTCGGGGCTTGCCACGACGTCGGGAGCTCGTTCGCCCTCGGCGGGGACCTCCGCGCCCCCTCGCACCCCCACCCCGCAGGGCCAGGGCCTCCCGCAGGATCCGAGCGTGATCGGCGGCGAAGCGGGGCAGGGCGTCGAGCGGGAACCACTGGGCCTCGGCCGCGTCGTCCCCTCCCAGTACCTTCCCGCTCACCCGCCGAACGTGAAAGGCGATGGTCACGATGTGGCCACGCGGGTCTCGAGACGGGTCGGAGTAGACCCCCGACAGGCCTTCCACGACGGTCCGCAGCCCCGTCTCCTCCTCCACCTCGCGGACCACCGCCGACTCGCAGCTCTCGCCGATCTCGACGAAGCCTCCCGGAAGGGCCCACATGCCCTGCCAGGGAGGACGACCACGTCGGACCAGGAGGACCCTCCCGCGGGCGATGAGCACCCCATCGACCGTGAGAGCGGGCGTTTCGAGGGGCCGCAGATGGAGGTACGGGGACCCGGGGTACGGACGAAGGTACCCTCGTGGCCCGGTGGGCCCCTTCGCCCGCCGGCGAGCGACCCAGGGCGCGAGGGGGGTCCTCCCCACCCTTGGGACCTTTGAGGACCGAGGCGCCCTAGCGGCCCTAGAGCTCTTCCGCTTAGGGGGTGATGACAAGCAACCCCCAGGCGACGGAGAGGACGATGAGCCCGACCACGATCCAAGGGACCCATCTTCCCCAGCCTCCCGCGCCGCGACCCCACGAAGGCGCGCCGGCCGAGCGACCCGCCGGACCCAGGACCTCCTCGTCCGGCACCTCAGGGACCAAACTTCGCGCCATCGCGGGGGAGGCATCCGCCGCGCCTACTCAAGGTTCTGGGGAGCGTGGCCCGCGGGAGGGCCGGGCCAGTTCGCGACTCCCGGACGCGCTCCTCGCCGACCTTGGCCAGTGGACGACGGCCTCCCTGGAGCGCGCGGTGGCGGGAGCCTCCAGCGTGTCCGTGCTCTTCTCCGGAGGGCTCGACTCGGCCTTGCTCGCGCACCTGCTCCGGAAGCTCCCGGCCTTTGAGGGAGGACGGGGCATGGAGCTCGCGACCATCGGCTTGGCCGGGTCGGCCGACCTGGCCCAGGCCGCCTCCGCCGCCGAGGCCCTGGGGCTCAAGTTCCACGCCCGCACCATCTCTCCCGAACAGGTCCGGGCTGCGGCCAGATCGGTCGAGGAGACCGAGCGGACGCAGGCCGCGCAGGGTCAGCCGCTCCCGCCTCCCCCGCAGGGAATGCGTCTCGAGGTCCTGACGGGCCTGCGGCTGGCGCTCGAGGCTGCTCCCACCACCAGGGTCCTCTGTGGCCAGGGCGCGGACGAGCTTTTCCTCGGATACGCCCACTTCTTGCCGCTGCGGGGAGAGCGGTTGGAACGGAGGTACCGCGAGGACCTTTCACAATTGCAGGGGACGGACTGGCCGGCCACCCAGCGCATCGCGGCCGCCCTCGCGAAGGACCTGCGAGCGCCCTACCTCGACCCGGAGCTGGTCCAGAAGCTCGCGGCCTTCCCGTTGGAGCGCCGCCGTCAGGGAGGGGTGCCGAAGGGGCTCCTCCGAGAGGTCGCCGCGTCCCTGGGGCTGCCGACGGAGCTCGCCCAACGCCGGAAGAAGGCCCTCCAGTACGGGAGCGGGATCCACTCCGTGCTTTCACGGGCCTGACCTCTCGCAGGGGGGCCTGGTCGGGTCCTCCGACCGACCCGGTCAGTACGAACAACCCGTACGACGAACACATGACCTGACCCGCATTGGTGCGGCCGGTTCGCAGCGCGGCTAGGAGACAAGGCAGACCTGGCATGGCCTTCGTGGCACCGTTCGACCTGGTCGGAGGGGCGCTCGTCGTTCTCGCGGCGAGCGGAGGTGCGGGACTCCTCCCCTCCGCGTCCTCCCGCAGAGCGACCGTGGGTGCGCTCTCGCTCGCACTCCTAGGCTGCCTCCTCCTCGTTTCGGTCGCGCTTGAGGTCCTGCTCGGAGGGGCGGCGGGGACCGCTACGGTGGCCCTCCCCGGGTTCCAGTCCGCGTCGGAGGCCTTGAGCCTGGCCGTCGTGCTCGGTCCGCTCCAAGGGCTGTTCCTCCTGCTCGTGGGGGCGGTCGGCGGCGCCATCACGCTCGCCTCCGTCGGCTACGTGCCGGCCTACGTCCACGAGCGGCCGGCGACGCTGGCGGGGGTCTACGGGCTCTTCGTGGGGTCCATGGCGCTGCTGGTGCTCTCGGGCACCGCCTTCCTCTTCCTCGTGGCCTGGGAGGGGATGACCCTGCTCTCCTACGTGATGGTGGTGCACGAGCACGGTTCCTGGGACGTCCGACGCGCCGGTCTCACCTACCTCGTGATGAGCCATGCGGCGGCCGCAGCCCTCCTCGCGGGGTTCGTGGTGCTCTACGTGGGCACCGGCAGCACGAACTTCGGCGCGATGAGCGCGAACGCGCGCGCCCTTCCCGAGCTCACCCGGGATGCGGTGTTCGTCGCGATGGTCCTCGGTTTCGGGACCAAGGCGGGGGTCGTGCCCCTGCACGTGTGGCTACCGGAGGCGCATCCCGCGGCTCCGAGCAACGTCTCCTCGATCATGTCGGGGGTCATGATCAAGATGGGCGTCTTCGGGCTCCTGCTCGTCGTCTTTGAGGTGCTGGGCGGGGGACCGCTGTGGTGGGGGTTCGTGCTGCTCGTCCTGGGAGCGGCCTCGGCCCTGCTGGGGGTGCTGAACGCCATCGCGCAGCACGACGTGAAACGGCTGCTCGCCTTCCACTCGGTCGAGAACATCGGCATCATCTTCATGGCGCTGGGAGCGGCGCTGGTCTTCCTCTCGCTCGGATGGCCCGCGCTCGCGGCGGTCGCGCTCCTGGCCGCGATCCTCCACACCTTCAACCATGCGATGTTCAAGGGGCTCCTCTTCCTCGGGGCCGGAGCTGTCGTGGGCACGACAGGGACCCGCGACATGGAGCAGATGGGAGGCCTCGCCCGGGGCATGCCCAGGACGGCGATCGCCTTCCTCTTCGGGGCGATGGCCATCTCCGCGCTCCCGCCGCTCAACGGGTTCGTCAGCGAGTGGTTGCTCTTCCAGGCGTTCTTTGCCTCCTTCGGGACCGGCTCCTTGGCGACCGAGGTCGCCTTTACGGCGGCCGCCGGGACGCTCGCGCTCGCGAGCGGGCTCGCCGCCTACTGCTTCGTCAAGGCGTTCGGAGTGATCTTCCTCGCCCGCCCGAGGTCCGAGGTCGCTCGGTCGGTGCGTTCGGACGCGCCGGCCGCGATGCAGGTCGGGATGGTCGCTCTCGCCGGCGCGTGCGTCACGGTCGGGGTCTTCCCCGTCCTTCTCCTCAGCACGTTCGCCGGGACCGTCCGCACGCTCACGGGCGCCTCCTACGCCACGTCGCCCTGGGCGTGGGGCGCGCCTCTCGCGTTCCCTTCGGTCTCAGGGGCCGCGACACCCAGCGTCCCGCCCCACGGTAGCCTCGCCATCGGCGTGGTGGCGCTCCTGCTCATGGTCGTGCTCCTGGCCGCCATGGTCCTTCGCCGGGCCACCTCGAACGGCAGCCCCTCGCGCCGGCCGATGTGGGACTGCGGGATGGACGCCCCCACCCCGAGGATGGAGTACACGGCGAGCGGCTATGCCCAGCCCATCCTCCGGCTGTTCTCCGTGTTCTACGGGGCGCACCCGGTCTCCGAGCTAGGGGACCTGGGAGGCGCGAGACCGGGGGTCCTCCAGAAGACCGTCCGGCACGAGTCGGAGGTGGACTATCCGCTGATGGAGCAGGTCTACTCCCCGATCGTCCGGCTCCTGCGCGAGCTCGCCCGCCGGGTGAGCCGACTCCAATCCGGAGGGATCCATGCCTACCTCGCCTACATGGTGCTGACCCTGGTGGTCCTCCTCGTCGCGTCGAGGCTCTTCGGAGGGGTCCTTCCGTGACCGCCCCCGCTCCCTGGGTGCAGTTCCTCCTGCTCGTCTTCGAGCTCGCGCTCGTGCTCGGTATCAGTCCAATGCTCGTGGGCATCATGAGGCGCGTGAAGGCCAGGAGCCAACGACGCCTGGGACCCCCGTTGCTGCAGCCCTACCGGGACCTGCGGAAGCTCTTCAGAAAGGACCGCATCTACGCGGAGAGCGCGAGCACGCTCACCCCCTACGCCCCCTGGGTCTCGTTCGTTGCCCTCGTCTCGGCGGTCCCCTTCCTCCCGTGGTTCTTCGTGCCCGCTCCCCTCGGGTTCGCGGGCGACCTGATCGTCGTGGTGGGGCTCCTCGCCCTCTCCCGGTTCATGACCGCGCTCGCGGCGCTGGACGCGGGGAGCACGTTCGGCGGGATGGGTTCGACGCGTGACATGTGGATCGGGGCCCTCGCCGAACCGACCTTCCTCCTCGTCATCTTCGCCTGGGGGGCCCCCTCGGGCTCGACGCAGGCCTCCGTCATCGTGGAACACGGGCTCTCGCTCGGCCTCGCCCACCTGAGCCCGGCGCTGCTCCTCGCCTCCACGGCCTTCGGGGTGCTCCTCCTCGCCGAGACCGGGCGGCTGCCGGTCGACAACCCCGCCACGCACCTCGAGCTCACGATGGTGCACGAGGCGATGGTCCTGGAGTACACCGGCCAGGACCTGGCCGTCATCGAGTGGGGCAAGGGGATCAAGTTCGTCCTGCTCGCAGGGCTCCTCACGGCCGTCCTGCTCCCCTGGGGCATCGCCACCGCGCTCGGGGCCGGGGCCCTGGCCCTTGGCGTGGGGCTCCTTCTGGTGAAGCTCTCGTCGACCGCCTGGCTGGTCGGGCACCTCGAGACGCGCGTCGCGAAGTGGCGGCTCTTCCGTGTGGCCGACCTCTCGACGCTCGCGGTCGCCTTGGCCCTGGGCTCCATCGCGCTCACCTATCTCGTGGGGGTCGGCTCGTGACCTCCGACGGACTGCTGCTGCTCGAGATCGCCGCCTCGGTGGTCCTCGTCACCGCCTGGATCGCGCTCGTCCACCGGCGGCTGGACGCCCAGGTCCGGCTCTACGCGATCCAGTCGCTCGCTCTGGCGGTCATCTCGGGACTCGTGGCCTACCTCTACTCCGCGCCGCTGCTCTACCTGACGGGCGCCCTCTTCGCCGCGCTGAACGGCGCGCTCCTGCCCTGGATCCTGCTCACGGTCCGACGGGAGCTCCGCATCCCGCCGGAGGCGAACATGCTCGTCTCCGTCCGGGGGAGCGCGCTGGCCGGGCTGGGGTGCCTCCTCCTCGCCGTGGCCGTCGTGGGGCCCCTCACCCCGCTTGCCGCGGTCCCCGCGGCCGGCCTCCTCCCGATCTCCGTCACGGTGGTCTTGGTCGGGCTCTTCGTGACCGTCTCCCGACGCAAGGCCTTCTCCCAGGTGCTCGGGATCCTGGTGATGGAGAACGGGGTCTTTCTCGCCGGCCTGGCGCTCACCTACGGGCTTGGCATCCTCTTGGAGCTGGGCATCGCCGCGAACCTGCTCGTGCTCGCGATCGTGAGCCGGCTCTTCCTGCACCGGATGAAGGACTCCTTCGACTCGCTGGACGCGGACGTCCTCCGCTCCCTGGAGGGGTGAGAGGAAGATGCCGCTGGAATGGACCGTCGTCCTCCTGCTGGTCCCCGCGGCCTGCGCCGGACTGGTCGAGGTCGTGCCGGGTCGGTCGGCGGTGAACGCGGTCGCGATCGCCGGGGCCCTGGGCTCCCTCATCGCGGTCCTGGCGATCGTCCAGCAGGTGCTCCTTCAGGGGACTGCGACGACCCCGATGGACGCGCTCTACGTCGACGCGCTCTCGGCGGTGCTCCTCCTCCTCTTGAGCGTCGTGGGGCTCGCCTCGGTCCTGTACTCGGTGGACTACCTGGGGCGCGAAGGGAGCCCGCACTCGCTGTCGCTCCCGCAGCTCCGGAGGTACCACGCGTTCGTCCTCCTCTTCCTGTTCACGATGTTCCTGGTGGGCGAGGCGAACAACCTAGGGCTCCTCTGGATCGCCCTGGAGGGAACGACCCTGGTCTCGGCGCTCCTGGTGGGCTTCTACCACACCCGGAAGTCCATCGAGGCGTCCTGGAAGTACCTCGTCCTCTGCACCGTCGGACTGGTCTTCGCGCTCTTCGGAACGCTCCTGCTCTACCTCGCCTCGGCCACCGCGAGCGGGAGCGCGGGGGCTTCGCTCGATTGGACGGCCTTGATCCAGATCGCCCCCAAGTTCGACCCAGGGCTGGTCCGGCTCGCGCTCGTCTTCCTCTTCGTGGGATACGGGACGAAAGCGGGTTTCGCACCGCTGCACACCTGGCTGCCCGATGCCCACTCCGAGGCCCCCACACCGGTCTCGGCGCTGCTCTCCGCCGGCCTCCTCAAGTGCGCCATCTACGCGCTGCTGCGGGTGGACGCGATCACGCTCCGGATGCCCGGGTTCACTTTCGCGACGTGGCTCTTCCTGGGCTTCGGGGTCGTCTCCGTGCTGCTCGCGGCCCTCTTCATCCTGGTGCAACGGGACCTCAAACGCCTCCTGGCCTACCACTCGGTCGAGCACATCGGGATCATCTCGATCGGCATCGGGTTCGGGGGGCCGCTCGGGCTCTTCGGAGCGATCTTCCACATGGTCAACCACGCCGCCACCAAGGCGGCCCTGTTCCTTGCGGGAGGCGACCTGGCCGTGGCCGCGCGGACGAAGGACCTCGACGAGATCTCCGGGGCGCTGACCGCGATCCCCGCCACCGGGACGGTCCTGCTGATCGGCGGGCTTGCCCTCGCCGGGGTCCCACCCTTCTCGATCTTCGCGAGCGAGTTCCTGATCGTCTCCTCGGGCTTCCAGGCCGGCGACTGGGTCGTGGCCGTGATCCTGCTGGTCGCCCTGGCCATCGTCTTCGGAGGGCTGCTGCTCCACCTGACGAGCGCGCTGTTCGGACCGAAGCCCCGTCAAGGGTTCCCCGGGATCCGCGCCCGGGTGGTGGGGACCGCGCTCGCCATCGGACTGCTCCTCCCGCTCGTGGTCGGGCTGGGCTTGCTGCTCCCCAACCCCCTCGCGACGCTCCTCCACGATGCGGTCAGGGTGGTGATGGGATGAGCGCGGGCGCACCGGACCACGGGTCGGAGGCCCCCCTCCTGTCTGCGACGCGGTCCCAGGGCGAGCGCACGGCCCCTCCCCCTCGATCGCAGGTGGAGGTCCCCGGAGCCCGCGACGAGCGAAAGTGGGTCGCCGCGGCACGGGGTGGGCCGACCCTGGAGGAAGCTGAGGAGGGCCCGTGGGAGGTGGTCGTGGCGTTGGAGCGTTGGCGCCCCTCCGTCCTGTCGCTCGTCCATGCGCTGCGATTCCGCCTGGCGACGCTCTGGGGCGAGAACGCGCACGGCGGGGACGTCGAGGTCCACGGGATCTTCCTGGGAGGGGCCGAGTGCCGGGGCGTCCACCTCCGCGTCGACCTGCCGGGAGCGGCGCGAAAGCTGCCCTCGTTGCTGCCGGACCTGCCCACGGCCCTCTACTTCGAGCGGGAGCTCTCGGAGATGTTCGGGGTCACGATCCTCGCCTCCCCCGACACCCGTCCGCTCCTGCTCCACGAACGTCACACCGCCCCTCCGATGCTGCCCGCAGGCGGCGAACCCACGGGGGTCCGTGCCCCCTTCGGGTTCCCCCGTACGGAAGGGGAAGGGGTCTACGAGGTCCCGGTCGGGCCGGTGCATGCAGGAGTGATCGAGCCCGGCCACTTCCGCTTCCAGGTGCGAGGGGAGGAGATCCTCAACCTCGAGGTACGCCTGGGCTACGCCCACAAGGGGACGGAGAGGCTGTTCGAGGGACTCGAGCCATCTCAGGCCACGGTCCTCGCCGAGTCGATCTCGGGGGACATGTCGGTCGCGGGTGCCACCGCGTATGCGCTCGCGGTGGAGGACGTCCTCGGGGTTCCTGTCCCTCCCGCCGCGCAGACCGCCCGGGGCCTGCTGCTCGAGCTGGAACGGGCGGCGTTCCTGATGGGGGATGTCGCTGGGATCATCCTGGACGTGGGGTACGCGGCCGGGGCCGCCGAGGCCAACGTCCTTCGAGAACAAGCCTACGGCACGCTCGAGCTCCTCACCGGTTCCCGGCTCGGGCGAGGGGCCGTGGTTCCCGGAGGGCTCGCTCGGCCGGTCCCGGCGGAGGCGCGAGTGGACGTGGAGCGGTCGCTGGACGCCGTCCGGCGGGGCCTCGCCGGCCTCGTCGACCACGTCCACGACCAGCCCAGCATCATGGACCGGCTCCGAGGAACGGGGGTCATCTCGCTCGAGGTCGCCGAAGCCCTAGGCATGGTCGGACCGGCCGCCCGGGCCAGCGGTCTCGTCAGGGACGTGCGGCGGGACCGCCCTTACGGTCCCTATGTCCACGAGCGCGTGCGCGTCCGTGTCGCCTCCCGTTCCGAAGGCGACGTGGAGGCACGGTTCGAGGTGAAGGTCGCAGAGGTCCTCGAGGCCTGCCGACTCGCGCGGCACTTCCTCGGCGAAGGGGGTCCCGCGACGGGACCCCTGATCTCCTCGCGATCGGCCCGGCCCCGCCACGGTCTCGGCATCGTCGAGTCCCCCCGCGGGGAGTTCCTGGTGGCCCTCCGTCCTTCGGAACCGGCGAAGAAGGTGCTCGCGAGGGTCCACGTCCGCGACCCCTCCTTCCTCAATTGGCCGGCGATCGAGTACGCCGTCCGCGGGAACATCGTCCCGGATTTCCCGCTCTGCAACAAGAGCCTGAACCTCTCGTACTCGGGGTTCGACCGATGATCGGCGGCGGGTCACCCGGGTCGGCGACGAGCAGGGGCGAGCCGAGCGCGGATCGGGAGGCGGCCCCCTCCTCACCCTCTCGCGCCCGGTCCACCGCGTCCGCTCCTCCGCGCGAGACGACCTCCGGTATCTTCGGTCCCTGCACGACAAAGGCCTACCCTCAGGGACCCGCGGAGCTGGCGCGGATGGGGGCGAGGACCCCGTGGCACGACCCGGGTGTCTGCGAGGGCACAGGAGCGTGCGCGCGCGCCTGTCCCACGGAGGCGATCACGATCGAGGGCACGGGGCGGGGGGCCCGTCTCCGCCTCGACTACGGGGCGTGCGTCTTCTGTCGCAAGTGCGTGGACGCCTGTCCCACCGGAGCCCTGCGGGCTGTCCGCTTCTTTGAGCTCGCCGTGCGGTCGAAGGACGACCTCGTCGCTCGGCACGTGGCCGGTGGGACCCTCGGTGCGAACCCGCCCCCGAGCCAGGACAAGGTTTCCCGGGAAGTGCGCGAGCGCATCTCCCGCCTCTTTTCCGGGTCGCTCGCCGTGCGGGCGGTGGACGCTGGCAGCTGCAACGGTTGCGAGGTGGAGGTCTCCGCGCTCTCGTGGCCCGCCTACGACGCCGAGCGGCTCGGGATCCATTTCGTGGCGTCGCCACGGCATGCGGATGCGCTGCTCGTCACCGGTCCCGTCAACCGGAACATGCGCCTCGCCCTCCAGAAGACCCTCGATGCGACCCCCGACCCGAAGTTCCTGGTCATCGCGGGGGCCTGCGGGATCTCCGGCGGACCGTTCCGCCGCTCGAAGGAAGTGGAGGGGGGCGTCCCCCCGTCGGACCTGCCCTCGGTCTGGGTCCCCGGTTGCCCTCCGCGCCCGGAAGCTCTCCTCTACGCCTTCTGGCTCGCGCTCGGCCGGGTGGAGCAGCAGCTGAAGAACGGGGAGCTTCCCCCCAAGGTCGGGGGAAGTTCCTTGAGGTAAGGGCTCTTGCCGCGTGGCGTGTCTCGCCGCTCGCCCCCACCCGCGCCTGCTCCTCACCCCGGCGCGTCCCCGCTGGACCCCCATTCCCTCGGGCTCGAGCCCATCCCGCGGGTGATCCAGAGATCGGGGGCCTCCACGCTCGTCGTGAGCCTGCCGAAGGAGTGGATCGAGCTCGAGGGGCTCCGCGCGGGCCAGTTCGTCTCCTGGGTCCGAGAGGACGACGGGGACCTCCGACTCCACCTCCCGGGGAAGCAGGTCCTTCCGACCCAGCCTAGGACCTGCGTCATCCGGACTCCCGGCCTGCGGTCGGTCGACCAGGCCCGGCGCCTGCTGTTCTCCGCCTACGTTCTGGGCTACGACCGCGTGCGGCTCGAGGACCCCGAGGGTCTGGACGAGGAGGTGCGGGCCGGGGTCGAACGGGTCAGCCACGAGCTCCTCGGGTTCAGCCTGACGGAGGCCTCCCGGACCACGCTGGTGGCGACCAGCTTCCTCGATCCCGCCGCGCACCCGGTGGCCGAGGTGATCTCCCGGATCGGGTACACCCTGGACGTCCTCCTCGAACGCCTCGAGATGTCGCTCGCCGACGGGAACCCCAACGCGCTTCAGAGGGTCCCCGAGGTCCGCGTCGAGGTCCGGCGGCTCCACGCCCTCGCGCTCCGGCAGCTCAACCTCGCCGCGGCGAACCCACGGCTCGCGCGGCAGCTCGGCGTGAGCCGGCCCAGTCACCTTCTGGGTACCCGGGTCGTCGCGAAGCTCCTCGACGACATCGCGGACGCGGTGGAAGCCGTGGCGGGAGAGCTCTCCCGAATCGGCCGGGCTCCGCTCTCCGCGCGTCCGGTGCTGGAACAGATCCGAGGTCGGGTCCAGTCGCTCCGGGAGCGGCTGCGGCTCGCCCTGGGCGCCTTACGCTCCGGGAGCGCCATAGAAGCGGAGCATGTCCTGGCCGCGCGCAGGGAAGCTCTCGAACGGTTTCTCGGGACCGAGGCCAAGCTCCGACGGATGACCGGTCCCTCGAGCCTGCGGCACTCGCTGGCCCTCGCCTCCTGGTGGGTGGGGGTCGCCCGTCAGCACGCCGAGGCGGTCGCCGAGGTCGCCTTCACGCGCGCCCTGGACCGCAACCCTTCCGTCCTGGACCTTTCCTCTTCCGGAGAGAAGAGGTTCAGCGTAAGTTCCGACCCGTCCGGATAGGATGGCCTCGGGGGGGCGCCGCTCCACGTCCCCGTCGAGAAGGTCCCCCATACAATCCGGACTATCCGGTGCGCCGTCAGAAAGACCGGTGACGTCCTAGCATGGATAGCAGTCCTGCAGGAGCGTTCGATGGCGAAAAGGTACCGATGCCGGTTGATGGGATGGAAGTGCGGCTATGTCATGACGGCGCCTACGGTCACCGAGCTGATCCCCCGCGTCGAGGAACACCTCCGGAGCGCCCACAACCTCGCGGTCGTGCCCCAGGACATCCGTTTGAAGGTCGATTCCGCGGTGCAAGAGTATACGGACCGAAGGGCGACGGGAAGGCCCTCCTCGGCGGCTCCTGCTCTCTGCGCGGCCCCGTCCCCTGCCGGGCCCGCCACCCCCGCCCCCTCGTCTCCGCCGACCTGAGACGTCCGACTCCCGAAGGGAGGGCCGATGGTCTTCATCTTCCGATGTCCAGGAGTGGACGCCCAATGCCCCTTCACGGCTTCAGGGCTCACGATCAGCGCGATGTGGCCCGAGGTCTTGGAGCACTTGCGTACGGCTCACGGGGTCGCCCGGCCGTATCCGTCGCTGCTGAGCCGTGTCGACGGGGGATTCTGGCTTGAGGCCGACAACACGATCGCCACCTCTCGCGCCCGGGCCGTCGGCTCGGTCCCACCCATCTGACCCTCCGGTCCCCTGGACCTGGGGCGCCCTCTCCACAGGTCTGTCGTGGGAGCCCGAGGCGGGTCCTCGGGGCTCGAGGGGCCGCGTCCGGGGCCCGTCACCTCTCCTCGATGGAACCTCTCGGAGGTAACGTCGGGCGCGGCATCCTTCAAATAATGGCCCGGCTAACATACATGGTGGCCCCGGCCCGAGGGCCGTGCGCGCCGAATCGGGGACGTTCCATTGTCCAGCGCAGCACCCGGGGGGAGCTAGCCCGATGGCCGCCCCGTACCAACCCCCGCCGCCCCCTCCCTCCGATCGACCCCTCTCCGATCAGGGAAGCGCGGGTCCGCAGTCCATGCAGGGCTCCTGGGGTACGACCTCGGGGCCTACGCAGCGCCCCCGCCACGTCCTGGTGCTCGACATCTCGAAGAGCATGCTCGCTCCCCTTCCGGACCCCAGCGACCCCAGCCGGGTCCGGAGGAAGATCGAGGTCGCCCGGGCCGCGACCTACCGCATCTTCGAGACGGTCCAGTCCCAGGGAGCGATGTTCGGGCTGGTCATCTTCAACAACGTGGCCCACGTCGCGATCCCCCTCACCGAGATCCGTCCGGAGATCCGCCCCGCGCTCGACAATCTGGTGGCTCTCCTGCCCCCGAAGGGACGGTCCGCGATCTGGGACGCGCTCGCCCTGGGCGCGGACCTGCTGCGCGTAGAGGGCGGAGCGACCCACGGGAACCTCGTCCTGGTGACCGACGGGTGGGACAACATGTCGCAACGGTTCGGGGCCCCCGGCATCGACCTGCCCCCGCCCCCACCCCCGGGGTCCCCTCCGGGAACTTCCCCCCCTCCTCGCGCCGACATCCTCGCCTACCTTCTCACCCAGGGCAGCAGGCTCGGGCTCCGCATCATCGGGATCGGGAGCGGCGTCGAACGGGACAAGGGGGTCGACTCCCAGAGGATGCGCGCCTTCACGGACGCCTACGCCGCCCGGACCCAGGCGTGGAGACTGGGCTGCACCGTCTCCTACGAGGAGGTCACGACGAGCGAGGAGCTCTTCTCCCGCATGGTCCAGGCGTTCGTCGACATCCCATTCGAGGACGCCATGGCGGTGGAGAACCTCCACCCCGACGAACTGGCAGAGGCGGCAGCCTCGGCCGCCCGGGCGCTGCGCGACTCCGACGGGAAACGCAGCGTGGTGGGCCACCTGGCTTCCGGCAAAGGTACCGGCGCCGCCGGGAGCCCCGCCCCCGGGACCCCCTCCCAGCCGGGGATGGAGGTCGACATCCTGAGCCCGCAGGCCGGTCACTCCGCGGTGAACCTGAGGGACCGTTACGGGCCCCTGGGAGAGGTCGCGGAGGCGTACATGGCCCGCGATTGGGCCAGGGCCCAGGCCATCCTGTACCAGAAGGGAGGCCTCATCGCCCCCGTCACCCGGTTCTACTGGCAGGCGCGCGTCTACTTCGCGCAAGGAGAGAAGGGGGAGGCGGGCCGCTACCTAGCGCAAGCCTGGTCGGAGGCCGAGGCGCTACCCGTCGCGGACCGGGGCCGGGTCGTCCGCCGGCTCGCGCTGCTCCAGGCCAAGGTCACCGGCGACAGGGAGACGGAGAGCCTGGTCAGCTTCTACGACGCGGCCGAGACGAAGGCCCGGTCGCTGGGCAGCGGGCTCGGCGACAAGCTCGAACGGATGTTCGACCGCATCCTGGCGCTGAGGGGCACCTACGCGACGGTGAAGGGAGGGGGCGCGGCCGCCCACGAGGAGCTCGTGGAGGAGATCTTCGGACTGCTCCAGGACGCCCGCCTCGCCAACACCCAACGCGAGCCCGCCATCGACGCGTTCCTGGACTTCGTGGAGATCGCCCTCGCAGAGATGCGGTAGGGTCTCGGGGGCCAAAGCATATCATGAACGTTCACGTGAGAAGAAGGAGCCCTCCAAGATGAGCCCCCCCAACCCCACGAAAGGTGCGAACAAGAAGCGACCCGCCGACGCGGCCGCGGCTCCGCCGGCGCCTGCTCCCGCGCCGCCTCCCCCTGCGCGCGCGCCCGCCCCCGAGCCTGCACCGGCCCCGACCGCGCCCGGCGAAGCTCCGGTCGAGCCGGAACCCGCCATCCCGGCGCCCGTGGTCCGCAAGGTCGTCCCAGGGTCCGTTCCACCCCCGGAGAGGAGGGCCCCGCCGCCACCCCCCATCCGCCCACGAAAGGCCCCGGAGCCGGAACCGCCGGAACCTCCGCCGATCGGGGCCAAGATCGCCGTGGTCGGGATCCCCGCTTCGGGGAAGACCACCTACTTCCGCTACCTCTCCGGTCACTTCGGGCTGAACCTGCCTCTGGTCTACGTCCCCAGCCGCTCCGGCTCGGTCATCCCCCTCTTCGGGGACATCGGGAACGAGGTGGTGATGGAGGAGACCACCTACGAGTCCGACCCCAACAATCCCGCCGCGGCGATGGACACCACGACGCGCCTCTACGTCAATCGGCCGATGGAGGACCCCACGCGGCTCTTCGTGGAGCTCGCGCAGGGACAGGAGGAGCAGGGGATCCTGACCAAGTATCCCCTTCCGACGAAGTACAACCAGTTCGTCGAGATGAAGCTCAACTTCCGGTACGGGGTCGCGGGGAACCTCGCCCAGGCGAAGCCGATGGTCCTTAGGACCGTCGACGAGGCCGGGGGGATCATCTCGGACTACTTCACCTACGACCGCCTGTGGATCAACGCTCCTACCGAGGAGGTCCCGGTCGAGAAGTGCCGGGTCATCCCGCGCTTCGACACCTGGAAGCCCGACCGCCAGGAGCTCTGGCGACGCGGGCTCACCCTGATGGGAAGGTTCACCGTCGACGCCGACGGCATCATCCTTCTCCTCACCCCGCAGCTGGGCTCGCTCAGGGACAGCGCCCAGCAGGTGAACCTCGCGCGGGGGGTCTTCCGGTACGCGCGGCAGCGGGGCATCCCCGTGGTGATCGCGATATCGAAGGCCGACCTGCTGAAGGAGTTCTACCTCGAGGTGGAACAGGTCCTGACCAATCGCGGGTACCTCTCAGGGTTCGACAGCAACCGGTTCCTCACCGAGCGCGACGGAAGCGGGCTCGGGAGCATTCTCGCGGCCCAGGAGGGCCGCGGGTTCTCCACGAAGGAGGACGCCTACCTGGTCGCCTCGGCGATCTCCACGGGAGAGGGACGACCTCTCCTCTACGGGGACACGGCGGACGTCGACCTCAACAACGGTGCGACCGCGGGAGTGCCCGTGATGGTCAACACGACGCTCCCCCTCGCCCGGATCTGCGAGCGCGTGCTGACCGAGCGCGGCGACCTGAGCTAGGGGCGGGGCATGGACGCGCCCAGGCCCGTGCCCGCTCCAGGGACCCCCGCGGCTCCCTCGAGACCGGCCGGGGCGGGTCCGTCCGGCGGAAAGGACCGGGGACTGGTCTCCGTCGTCTGGTGCCGCCAAGTGGACAACGAGGCCGAGAGCCCGGGATACACGACGGTCCCGACGGAGTTCCCGGGCCGGAAGGAGACGCTGGACACCGTCCGGGTCGTCGGGAACCTCGCGATCAACGCGGCCGACACCCACGACTACTGGGACCCGGACCCCACGAGCAAGCTCGCCTACTACCACAACCTGTTCCTCTATCCCGCGAACGGAGGGCAGTACCTCTGCCTGGGCCGGATGTTCCTCTCCACCGAGGACCGACCTCGGCTCGGGATGAAGACGCTCATCCTGGACGCCTCCGCGCTGCTCGAGTCGGAGAACCTCGGGCTCGTCCTGCGGCGATGGTACAGCTCCATGGGCAATCCCGGTCGCGGCGCGCAGACGGAGGGGCGGGCCGACCCCGCGATGATGGACGCCCTCTCCGACGCGTTCGTGTTCCTACGGCTGGACCCCGGCCGGCCGTTGGTGGGTCTGGTCTCGGACAACTTCCACGACGCGGTCGAGGGAGTGCTCACGCTGCTCGAGCGCATGCCCTCCTCCGTTGCCCTTCTCGGAGGGTGTCTCATCTTCCCGTACTTCCTCCCCGTGGGACGGGTCCAAGTGGCGGAGTTCGCCGAGACCTTCCCGCTGACCCTGGCCCTCGCCCGGATCCCCCGCAACGAGGCGGGGGGAGACCGCCACGTGAAGCGCGTCTCGGCTTGGGCCTCCCAGGGCGTCCACCTCCTCGACCTGACCCAGGGGCTCCCATCTGAGGTCCGTTCCCGCCCCGCGGCCGGCCCTCCGATCTCCTGGTGGTGCAAGGGCGACCGGCCGGAACTGATCAACGACCTGCGGAGAGCGGTGGACCGCGTCGAGCTCCCCCGCCTCCGAGAGTCGGAGCAGAAGGGGAGCCTCCGGAGCGGGTCGGAGCGGCGCCGGGAACTTGCCCGGCTCGCCTCCGCCATGAGCTCGATCTCGCTCGCGCTGCAGAGGCCTCCCTCGGAGCGGTCGACCCTGGGCGTGGAGGTCCTCCGCACCGTGCAGCCCTACCTCCAAGCGCTCTCCGCAACGGCCGGGTCTCCCGCAGAAGGGGTACGCACTCCGGGAACCCTTCCCGAAGCCCCATCCACCGGGCCTGCCGCGCCTTCCGTGGTCCCGGTGGGCGGCATCGTCGTGACCCCGCCCTTGGGGATGCCCCCGAAGAGTTCGAGCTCGCAGGAGGAGCCCCCCTGGCGCAGGGCTCCTCGGCTCCGTCCGGAGCGGTCGGAGGTGGTGCCCGTCCCTCGGGGGGCCCCCGGGGGCGAGGGGCCCCCCGGGGACGAACGGGTGGGCGCCGGGTCGGCGGCCGCTCCTCCCGTGCCACCGGGCGTCGACCGAAACCCTCCGTACGGCGACCTCGCCGGGGCGTCGCCGCCCCCCGCCGCGGTACCCGGCCTGCCGCCCGCGCTCCTCGAGGAGCTCCGGTCGTACATCGACTCCCGGATCGGAGAGTCCCGCGTGCGCGTCGGCGACCTCGACCCCGACGTGGTCGGCGGGCTCGAGCGTGATCTGGAACGGCGACTGGAAGCGCGCGCGCGGCTCCTCGTTTCCCCAGAGGCGCTGGAGGCGCGGGTCGTGGAGATCCTGGCCCGAAGGCCCCCCCCACCCGCACCGGACCCCCAGGACCTCCTGAACGACGCGACCAGGGGCGCCCTGGCCGAGGTCGTGGACGCCCTCGTTGCCGAACGAATGGCGGACGCGACCGCAGGCGGCAACGCGGGAGCCTCCTCGTCGGCCGAGGACGACCTCTCGAGGTTGGACGACCGCGTGGTGGCGCTCCTTTCGAAGGACCCGGACGACCGGCGCGTCGCGGCCTTGCTCGACCAGCGCATCCAGGACTACGTCGCCTCCTCCGCGCAGGCGGACCGAAAGGCGACGGACGACCGTCTCGACCTCATCCTGAAGGAGCTCCAGTTGCGGGCGAAGTCCCAGACGGAGCTCGAGGCGACCATCCGGTCCGAGGTCCGGTTCCTGGACGAGAAGCTCCAGACGCTGATGGGTCGGATGATCCCGCTGCTGAAGCGGACCTGGCTCAAGATCGACGAGCTCGAGAAGCGCCCCGCCGGCGCGGGGGGCGCCTCCGATCAGAAGATGAAGCGCCTGCGCGACGAGCTCTGGAGGGAGATGAAGCGCATGGAGATCGACCTCTCGGAGCGCACGCGCCTCATCCTCGACCGGGTCGAAGGGAACATCCAGAACCAGGGGAAGCTCTGGCTGACGCTGGTGGGCCAGCTGTCCTCGCTCGCCGAGCAGCGGCGCGAACTGGAGAAGATCGTGCACGAGTCGAAAGAGGACTTCGAGGTTCCCGCGGAGGACGGCCCCCTGCAGGTCCCAGAGGAGACCTCGGAGGAAGACCGGGCGGACGAGGCCCCGAAGCCGACGACCACCGCGGCGCAAACAGGGAAGGCGACCGCGCAGAGGAACAGGGGGACCGAGAAGGACCCTGCTCCTTCGAACCGGACCGCGCGGGCCAAGTAACCGCCCCCCGCAGCCCGTGAAAGGGGACCCTGGCGAGCGACGGGAGCGCGGACGCGCGCTCCGCTGGGCGGATTCGGGCCCCGACAATCAACATGGGCATGAGCGGCCTCGACCACGGAATGGCGCGGACCCTCCTGCCCCCCATCGCCCCGAGGCTCAACGAGGTCGGCCCCAGGGAGCGCACGGAGCTGGCGGGCTGGATCGAGGACAGTCCTCGCGTGGCCCTTGCCCTGGGGAGCCTGATCGGCGGTCTATCCCGCGCGTATGTCGTGGGGGACGCCTCGTGTCCCAGGGCCGCGGTGATCCATATCGCGGAGGCCACCGCCGAGCCTGAGGTCCTTGGAGGCGATCCTGCGGCGGCGTGGTCCATCCTCTCCCGGCTGCCGGGATGGCAACGGCCCCATCTGCTGTCCGACGGGCTGGCGGACCCTCTCTGCCACCTCATGGAGAGCGAACTCAAGGTGCCCGTGCGGCGAGAGAAGGACCTGCAATACGTCCTCAAGACCGACCCCCTGGACCACCGGGACGCTCGCGTTCGGCGGATCACGACCGCGGACCTGGAGGTCGTCGAGCGATCGGACCGCTTGACCCAGCCTCGCGGGCATGGCGATGTCCGCACCACTCTCTCTCGGGGGGTGGTGGGCGGGGCCGTAGTGGGAGACCGCCTGGTCTCCTCGGTGATGTCCTGCGCCTGGGGAGGTGTCCACGTGAACCTCGGAGCGGCCACGGCCAAGGACTGGAGAGGTCAGGGACTGGCTTCGGCGGAGACCGTCCTGGTCTGCCGGGCGCTCCAAGAGCGCGGGCTGCGGCCCTGCTGGTGCACGGGCCCGCAGAACATGGCGTCCCAACGCGTCGCCGAGAAGGTGGGGTTCGAGCTCGTGCAAGGGGGAGAGTACCTCATCCCGGAGGGACCGCCTGGTCAGGCCCTCGGTCCGCGCGCCCCCGAGACGAAAGGACCCCACCGCGGTGCGCAGCCGACACGAAAGGATATCTCCCGATACCGCCCGCCAAGAATCGGTCCATGAGCCCCCGAAGGAAACCCCCGCGGGCGCGCCTCCTCGACGAGCGGGTGCGGCGATACTACCTCGGATACGACGAGGAGGGACGTCTCGCGAAGGACCCGTTCCATCGCCTGGAGTTCGACACGACGCTGCGGTACCTGGAGCGCGTCCTCCCCCCCCCGCGGCCACATCTTGGACGCAGGGAGCGGACCGGGGCGATACGCGGTGGCACTCGCCCGACGGGGGCACACCGTGTCCCTGATCGACCTCATGCCGGAACACGTGGAGGCCGCGCGGCGTGCAGCCGCACGAGCTGGGGTCGCGCCCGATCTCCTCGACTTGCGGTCGGGTTCGTTGGACGACCTGTCTTTCTTCCCCGATTCGGGGTTCGCAGGGGTTCTGTGCCTCGGGTCGGCGCTCGGCCACCTTGTGGACCCGGTCCGTCGGGCCCGCGCCTTGCGTGAGCTCTTTCGCGTCGCACGCCCGGGAGCCCCGGTCTTCGTCTCGGTCATCGGCCGGCTCTGTCTGCTCGGCTCCAGCATGCTCGCCAACCCCGGAGAGTGGCAGGTGGACCCGGCGATGTACCGCCGCATCGAGCGAACAGGGGACTACGACGGCCATCGGGGGTTCGCGCCCTGCCACTTCTTCCTGGTCGAAGAGCTTCAGGAAGAGATGCGAAAGGCCGGCCTCACGATCGAGACCACCGTCGGGCTCCAGGGGCTCGTCCCACCCTACCCCAAGCAGATCTCCTCTGCCGCCCGAAGATACCCCAAGGCGTTCCGGGCCTGGTTGGAACTCCTCTACAGGTCCTGCGAAGACCCCGCGGTCGTGCCCTTCAGCCAGCACTTTCTCGTGATAGGGCGGAGGCCCGGGAGTCTCCCGGTCGGTCCGGAGGGACGTGGGGGACGGTCCCGCCGCGATTCGCGGACCTCCGGATGATGGATGGGCGGTCCGGAGCAGGACCGGGAACCCCTCGCCGGCTTTCGACCGAGAAGCAAGGAGAGAGCGTGAGCGGCGACAATTCACGCGTACATTCCTTAATATCAATGGGACCGGTCGTGAACTCGTGCCCTGGCGAGGAGAGACTTCCCCGCAACCCCGGCGCCGCCTTCCACTCCGCGTCCGGTCGATCCTCGCTTGCGCGGTCCTGATCCTCCTGCTGACCGTGCTTCAGGGGCAGTTGGGTGGGTGGGCCTCGGCGCGAGCTCCGGCCCTGTCCATGCCTCATGCGGGGCCCTCCGGTTCGGCCGGTGTCCCCTCCGCCTCTCATGCCGCCACCGTGGTGAGCCGACCTGCGACGGCCACGGGTTCTCCGACCAGCGGTGGGTTCATGGGGGCTCTCACCGGCTTCCTTTCCGCGATCTCGCACCGCCCCTCGGCGGGTCCTCCCCTTCCGAACATCACCGGGGGGAACATCACCGGGTTCTCGCTGGCGATGGTCGGGGTGGGGCTCACCGGCAATTCGGGATTGCAGTTCTCCTCGGCCATCGGGGAGATGCCCAGCGGTGCGAACTCCTCGACCTACCTCTTCTCGCTCCTCGGGGAGACGGTGAGCACCAACTCCACGGCCTTCGTAGGGTACATCGAAGGGTCGCTCGGCGGGATCACGGGCGCGCTTCCGCTCTATCTCGTGCTCAACGGGACCACCCTCGGCGCCTGCGGGTTCGGAAGCTTCACCAGCGTCATGCTCCCGGGGCCGACCGTCCATCAGTTCTCGATGGTGCAGGACCACGGGTACTGGTGGAACTTCCTCTTGGACGGCTCGATCATCTCCGGCGGCTCCGGCCTGGGGGGCACCGGGAGCTTCTGTGCCGGGTCCGGCAACGGCACGGTCGACCTGTATGCGTCGGCCACTGCGCTCCTGTTCATACCGCTGTACGCCTGGATCCTCTCCGCGAACGTTTCGGGGTTCGTCGGCTCCACCGTTCAGACCGTCTCGGAGTACCGGACCGGGACCACGTGGACCCAGTCCATCTCGGGCATTGTGGTCACCGACACCTCCGTCGGGCTCGCGGGGTACGACCAGGACAGCACGATACCCCCGGACCAGGTCCAGGTGGGGCCCCCGCGCACGGTGCTGAACAGCACCACTGCCGTCTGGAGCACCGGACCGCTGCCTTCCTTGACGCTCGACGAGCAGGGCGTACCCTCGACCATGTATGCTGGGCAGACGGTCGACCTCACGGCGTGGGTCAATGACAGCTCGACCAAGGTCGGAGTGGGTACGGCGACCCTCTCCCCGACGTCCAGCTCGGGCGGCAGCTTCCTGATGACCGGGTCCGGTCCGTCCGCGGGAGAGTTCCACCTTTCGTATGCGGCACCGCTCCCCGCGAAGCAGGACAATCTGACCCTTCTCGCCACGGGTCCCGGGTACGTCGGGGTCCGGCACACCTACGTCCTCACGATCGCCCCCGTCCACCTGGTCTTCTCGGCCCATCCCCCGTCCGGGCCGCTCTTCTCCGGCGCCACCCGGAGCGTCCCCTTCACGATCAACGCCAGCTACGGCGTGCCGTTCTCCCCTGCCCAGGTGTCGGTCTCCGTCCGGGGCGGAGGCACCGCGACGGTGCTGTCCATTCCGGCGTCCTCGGTCGGGTCCTATGTCGTCGAGCTGACCGCGCCGATGTTCAACGAGCCCTCGATCTCCGCCGTGACCATCACGGGGTCGGGTCCTGGCGTGGTCACCCAGTCGACCACCTTCAGCGTGCGGATCGAGCCGCGACCCCTGGCGGTCCTCGGACCGACCGGAGGGTTGGTGTGGGCTGGGGCCCGACTGTCCTTCAACCTCTCCCTATCGACCCCGTCGGGCGCGCTTCCGAGCGTGACGTCCACCTGGTGGAACGCGACGGTCAGGAACGCGAGCGGGACCGACCTCCTGACAGTGGGTGGCGGGGCCTCGATCACCCCGCACGACGGATGGGCTTCCCTCCAGGTGGCACTTCCCGCACACTACGTGGGCCCGCTGTGGTTCTGGGTCAACGTCTCCGCTCCCGGGTTCAACCAGACCGTCTCCAGCTGGTGGGAGAACGCGACGGGCAACCTCTCGTTGGAGCTCCAGGGCCTTCCCGCCGTCATGTCCGGCGGCGACCATGCGACGCTGACCTTGCGAGTCCTGGGCCTCGGAGGCGTCCCGATCTATGGGGCACCGGTGGTGTGGTCCGCGAACTTCGGTGGGTTCGGTTCTGCCGACCTCCCGACCGTCACGGGATACACCGATGTGAACGGAGCGACGTCGGTCAGTTTTGTCGCCCCTAGCGTGGCCAACACGACCGACATCGATGTCTCCGCGGCCGTCCTATACCCCTACTACACGGCGGGTCACGCGGTGAGCTCGGGCACGGCCGCGCCCTCGGCAGGGGGCCAGCTCGGGAGCGGGATCGACAACGGGATGGCCATCATCGACCTCCTGCTGGCGCTTGTCGTGCTGGCGCTCATCCTGGCCATCTTCGCGGAGTCGCGAAGCCGCCACGAGCGCGAAGCCCGAAGTGCGGCAGCGACCGGGGCTGTCGCCATGCGGCCATGGGCCTCGTCCGATCCCAGCGAGGAGCTCGGGTCGGAAGGGAAGGCTCCGTGGCCCGGCGGGACCAGCGCGAAGTACGTGGAGGAGGAGCTTGGAGCGTCCGACCACCCTCCCGAGCCCGCCGCTCCCAAGGCCGACCCATCCCCGAAGGGAGCGAACGGTTCTCCCGGACAGGAGCCTAAGGCGAGCACGAGCGCCCGATCGCCCGCCGAGACCTCGGAGGAGCTCGGGTCGGAGGGGAACTTCCACGGGACCTCTGGAGACCCCGCGGGCGGGGACTCGGGGGACGCAGCTCCGGGAGGGTCCCCCGCGGTGGGCGGACCCTCGACCCAGTCCAGTTCCCCGTCCCCCACCCCCGAGGCTCCTTCGGCTCCATCGGCTTCTTCGGCGCAGTCCGCCGGCGGGGAGGAGAAGGTTCCGGTTTCCGAGGAACCCACGAGCGCGGAGTCCACGACCTCCGGGAAAGCGATGGCCGGGTCCTCCTCCTCGAAGCCGGTAAAGGCGAAGAGGACGCCCAAGACCCGCTCCGGCCCTTCGGATTAGCGCCTCAAGGGCACGGCGGCGACCACGCGCCGCGGTCGGTCCAGACCTGGCCGATCCAACGCCAAGGAGTCTCATCGAACAAGAGGGACCGCGTTCTCCCCCTCCGAGGGCGATAGGGCAGGACCCTCGAGGATGGTACCAGGGCGACGAAGTCGACCCCGCGACGGTGCGCCATGCGAGCCACGCGTCGCGTGCCGACCTTGTGCACCAGGGTACCGTCCGCATAGAGCGTATCGGCGCCGACCAGGACCACAGCCGAGGGTCCGAGGGCCACTTCCAGGTCGTCGTCCTCGACCATGCGGGCGTTCAGACCGTGGGCCTTCAGTTCCCGGGCCATGTCGGCCCCTTCCCCACCCGGCAGGCTGCGGAGCACGACGACCTCCGTAGGTCGACGACGGCGCGGCAGTCGACGCAGGACCTCCGAGACCGTGCTAGAACGGCTGAGTGTGACCACGACCGCCCGGACGGGGAAGCGGCGTGCCGCGAAACGCACCAGCCTCCCGATCTCGCGTGAGAGCTCTCGTTCCTTTCTTGAGAGGAGGACGCGCAAGCCGCGTCGGGACGGCTCGGGCCCCGCTTCCTGAACCCAGGAACTGACCTCCTCCGCGAGCCGCACGAGCCCTCCCATCGAGGGTTGAGCGGCGCGCATGCCCCGGCACCACCGGAGGAGCCAGGCGACCTCGACCTCTCTCAACTTCGGGGGCCCCTCGCGAGCCAGGGGGCGGAGCGAAACGAGCGCCCTGCGCTGAAGCTCGGAGGCGCCATGCGTTCGGTCCGTGGCGAGGGTGTCCCAGGGCGCCGCGGCCCGCCGCGCGCGTCCGCGATGGCGGGTCCGGCTCCCGGATGCGCTCACGCTCTGTCGCTCTCCTCACGAACCTTCAATTGCGTTCATGGCTCGACGGGATGGGGCCCCGTGACCGGATCCAGCGCGCCCCGGCGGACGGCCTGGATCGTGGCTCCGCCCAGCCTCTGCACCTTGTGCAAGGGCCCGCTGACCTCCGAGGCGGAGACCAGCGCGTGGAACGGCCAGCCCGCGCATCGGGACTGCGTTCGCATCCATCTCCTGCAACGCGATCCGGCCTTCCGGGACTGGGGGGGCGAACCTCCTGCCGAAGATGCCCCGGATGAGGGCATGTCGGACCTCGGGAACCGGGAGGACGACGAGGATGGCCCGGAGTAGACATCGTCCTCTCCCGGAGCCGCGGAACGGGGCTCTCCGATAAGGGAGAACGCTCTTCGACGTAGGATATTTAAGGCACAACCGGTCCTGTACGGTTCAACGGAGGCTACGCCATGCCGGAAGTGGTCATCACCTGCGATTGGACGATGATGAGCAACCACCACGGGAAGGAATTCCTGGGTTTTGGGACCACGACCCCGTCGTTCCTGCTGCCCGAGCGTGTGTTCAAGACCCTGTTCTTCCCGACCATGAAGTGCGACGAGGAGGGCCACCCGGAGCAGGCCCCCTACGGGATGCGGAAGGTCGAGGCCTCCCTCCTGGACGCCGGCATCGACGCCCGCATCATCCACCCGAGCTACCTGGAGCGGTACATGCCCGGGAAGGCGAAGGTGCTGATGATCAGCGGGCACGACTACCTCGGTCTGAACCCGCCGTCGACCACCTTCAGCGGGATCATGAAGGGCCGGCCCCCGCTTAACCGTGTGAATTTCATGCGGATGCTCCGGATGCCGCACGTCCTCGAGGCCCGACGCCAGGGGATGAAGCTCATCGCCGGGGGTCCGTGCGCCTGGCAGCTCTCCCCGGCGACGCAGGTCAAGGTGCCCTGGATCGGGGACTTCGTGAAGGAGATCGGGGGCGTCGACGCCATCGTGGAGGGCGAGGCCGACATCTTCGTGCGGGACATCGTGAAGATGGCCCTGAAGGGCGAGCCGCTGCCTCCGCACACGTTCCTCCCTCCCAAGGTCGCCCCGAAGATCGAGGAGATCTCCACGATCCGCTATCCGTCGGTCAACGGGCTCGTCGAGATCGGACGGGGATGCTGTCGCGGGTGCACGTTCTGCTCGGTCACGACCCGCCCGACGCGCTGGTACCCCTACGAGAAGATCGAAGAGGAGCTCAAGATCAACGCCGCGATCGGGATCAAGAAGGGCCTTCTGCACTCCGACGACGTCTACTTCTACGGCTCCCCGAACATCATGCCGAAGGAGGAGAAGCTGGTCAAGCTCATGCAGCTGGCCAAGCGGTACTACTCCCACGTGGGCTGGAGCCATGTCGCCGTCGCCTCGCTCATGACCAAGCCTCGGCTGCTCCCGAAGCTCCGCGACGTCCTGCTCACCGGTGACCAGACCTGGTGGGGGGTCGAGATCGGCGTCGAGACGGGAAGCCCGCGGATGATCACCTCGACGATGCCGGGCAAGGTCGCCCCGTTCAAGGCGTCCCAGTGGCCCGAGCTCGTCGTGCAGGCGGCCGGGCTCATGAACGACAACTCGGTCTTCCCCGCCTGCACGTTCATCGTCGGACTGCCCCAGGAAACGGAGGACGACGTCATCAAGACCATCGACCTCATCGATGACCTCTGGGACTTCCGGGCCATCCTGGTCCCGATGTTCTTCGTGCCTCTGGGCCATCTGAACAAGACGAACTGGTTCACCCGCGATCGCATCACCGCCCGCCAGAAGGAGCTCCTCACCCGCGCTCTGACCCACGGGCTCCGGCAGTCGACGAGCATGCTCCGGGACTTTTTCGAGGAGAAGGACGCCTACCGCGGGGGATACATCGCCGCCTACCGGGGGTTCATCACCTTCCTGCTCGCCCTCGCGAAGATGAAGGGCCTCTACAATCCCCCCAAAGCCTCCGAGGTCCCGGCGCTGGAGAGCCCGCTCAACCACCCCGAGCGCCTCCCGTTGCCCACGATCCCGGTCCGGGACTAGCGCGGGAGAAAAGGACCGTCGGGGGCCTTCTTCGTGGACCGAGAATCTTCTCCCTCCGTGCCGCACCCTGTCCGGTCGCTGCCACCCTCGGG
The DNA here is from genome assembly GCA_027314165.1 of Thermoplasmata archaeon. Lineage (GTDB taxonomy): Archaea > Thermoplasmatota > Thermoplasmata > Lutacidiplasmatales > UBA184 > JAKAAX01. The sequence goes on from DAHVCH010000001.1 coordinate 151,275, forward strand.
GCTCCGTGCGCTGCGTTGCGTCCCCCTGAAGAACTTCCTCACGGCAGACCCCCAAGTACGGACGATCGACCGACCCGTCGACCTCCGCTTCGAGGTCGCGCGCGAGCTGCTGAGACCCCCCGAGCCTCCGGTCTGGTTCCGGGGACAGAAAGAGGGCGGGCTGGTCGGGAACCTCTGGACGAGCCGGGACCGGGTCGCCCGGTACTTCGGGGTGGAGCCGCGGGCCCTTCCTGACCTCCTGCTGGAGGCCCTCGAGCACCCGATCCCTCCCGAGGTCGTCCCCGCCTCCCAGGCCACCTGGTCCGCGCGGGAGGGCCCCGCCGACCTGACGCACCTTCCGATCCCGTTCTTCTATCCCGAGGATGCCGGACCCTACCTGAGCGCGGCGGTCTTCTCGGCCGCGTGGAAAGGGAAGAGGAACCTCTCCTTCCACCGCATTTGGGCCCGGGGTCCGACCGGAGGGCCCGTGCGTCTCGTGCCGCGCCACCTGGACCGCATGGTCCGGGAGGCCCGAAAGGAGAACACCGAGCTCCCCGTCTCGATCGTCCTGGGCGGCCCCCTCGAGTTCCTGCTGGCGGCCGCGGTCTCCACGGACTACGCCACCGACGAGATGGAGATCGCCTCCGCCCTCTGCCGAAAGCGGCTCGGACGACCGCTCAGGGTGGTCGAACTGGACAACGGGACCCGCGTCCCCGCCGAGGCGGAGATCGTGTTCGAGGGACGGTTCACCCGGCAGGACGAGCAGGAAGGTCCCTTCCTCGACATCCTCGGCACCTACGACGCGGTGCGCGAGGGGCCGGTCCTCGAGCTCACCAAACGGCGCTCCGTGGAGGACCCGATACTACCGGTTATCGTCGGAGGCGCCCAGGAGCACTTCCTCCTCATGGGACTCCCCCGGGAGCCGATGATCCTGCGGGCCGTGCGCGCGGTCGTGCCCGGGACCAAGGCCGTCCGCCTGACCGAGGGGGGGGCCGCGTGGCTGCACGGTGTCGTCTCGATCGAGAAGCGCCGGGACGGCGACGGGCGGAACGCCATCATGGCCGCCCTTTCCGGTCACGCCTCGATGAAGAGGGTCATCGTCGTGGACCACGACATCGACATCTTCGACGACCGGGAGGTCGAGTGGGCGCTCGCGACCCGGTTCCAGGCCGACAAGGGCCTGCTCACGGTCCCGCACGCCGTCGGCTCCTCGCTCGACCCGAGCGCGAGCACCGACGGGCTCACGTGCAAGTGGGGTCTGGACGCGACACTCCCGATGAAGACCGACCGGCGGCCCTTCACGAAGGGCCGCCTGCCACCCCCCGACTGACCGGTTGGCCAGCCGGGGGGGGGGCCGTCGTCCGACCTACGCGCTCCCCTTGATCGGGTCTGCGGGCGGGGTCGAAGTGACCTCCGACCCGCAGAACTTGCACCGCGTGGCCTGGAGCGGGATCTCCGAGACGCAGTAGGGGCAGTTCCAGGTGGTGACCGGCGCCTTGGCCTTTTTCGCGTCTTGACGTTCTTTCATCGTAGCCATAGGCTTGACGATGAGCAGGAACACGACTAACGCGATCATGACGAAGGACACGAGAGCATTGATGAAAGCGCCGATCGCGAAGTGGATCTGCTTGGGGGCGCCTGTGGCGTTGTGGCCGTAGGTCACGTTATCGTACCAAGCGCCGAAGTTCGCCGCCCCGGTCGCGGGGGCGATCATGGGGGTCACGATGTCGGCGACCATGCCGTTCACGACGGCGCCGAACGCGAGACCGATGACGATACCGACGGCCATGTCGATAACGTTCCCCTTCATGATGAAGTCGCGGAACTCAGTGACGAGCTTGACTTTCGGGCGTTTGAACTTCTGCGGCATAGGCAGACCTCAGTCGTCTGAAATCTTCTGCCTCAAATAATCATCGGGGTCGAGCCGGGTGGGCCGCCGGGCGCCTAAGACCCTGGACCGCGGTGCACGGGGCGGCGGGGGGTGCCGCGGGTGGAGGGGAGATCGTCCGGCCGTTCCCAGGCGTCCTCGATAACGCCCAGGCGGACCTCCTCCCCACGACCGTTGTAGGCCCTCCAGGACCCCTTGGTGAAGGGGTTGCCCAGGATCAGATGGCGGAGCCCCCAGTGATGGAAGAGCTGCAGGTCTGCATCCGAGGGGTGCAGGGCCCCCGAGGGGTGGGAATGCACCGTCCCGATGACCGTGAAGTCGGCCGGAAGCATCCAGAGCTGCAGGTTCGCGTGCTTGTGACCGGCGGTGGTCCCGGGGAGCAAGAGGAGCTCCGTGATGACCCCCGGCTCGTCCGACCGAAGCATGCCTCCGAACTCGTTGGGCAGCGCGGAGGCGCCGCAGGCGAGCGCGCTGTCCAGCACGCTGCGCCGGATCGAGTCCAGCGGCACCTTGGCGAGGGTTCCGGAGGTCCCCCGCTTCATGCCCTTACGTCTGGGGCGGAAGATCGGCACGGTTCCCCGTCAGCGACCAAGGGATGAGGGCCTTGGCCTGAAGCCGCTGGAAGAAGTGCGAGCTGAAGCGGATGAGCCGCGCTCGCCGTGCGGAGCGGTAGCAACGGACGTCGGTCCCCCGGGGTAGGCGCTCCTCGCGATGGCCGTCGACGACGACCACGGTCTCCCGGTCCTCTTCCACGGGGCGCACGGTGACCTCCCGGAGGGGGGAGACCACCAGAGGGCGGGAGAAGGAGGAGTACGGTGCGATGGCCGTGATGATGATCGCGTCCACGGAGGGGTCGACGATGGGGCCCCCGGTGCTGAGCGCGTAGGACGTCGAACCCGTCGGGGTGGCGAGGATCACGCCGTCCGCCCGGAGGCGTCCGAGCGGCTTCCCGTCGATCGCGATCTCGAAGGTCCGCATCCTCGCGACCTGTCCGGTGTGCACGACGACCTCGTTGACCGAGTCGGGGAGGTTGCGGTCGCCGACCCGCGTGGCGAGCTTCATCCGGTCCTCGCACATGTACGCGCCCCGGACCACGCGCTCGAGCGCACCGTCCAACGTGTCGTACTCCGGGTCGACCTCCGTCAGGAAGCCCACGGTGCCGGTGTTGATCCCGAGGACCGGGCACTCGGTCCGGTGGAGGACGTACAGGAGGCTGCCGTCGCCCCCGAGCGCCAGGAGGACGTCGACCCGGAGCTCCTCGATGGGCTCCCCGGGGAGCCCCAGGGCGCTCGCGGTGTCGAGGGCCACGGTGAGCTCCACCCGGTCCTTCAGGCGGTCGTAGATGATCCTCGCGAAATTGAGCGCCCGTTCGTTGAACGGGTTCGCGGTGATGCCGACGGAGATCACCAGTACCCCTCCCGGTGGCCCTCTTGGAGCAATCGCCGGTCACCCCAGGCCAGCAGGGAGGTCCGGTTCTCAAGGTTGAGCAACATGTCGAGCGGTCGGCCGTGGGAGTCCGCGACGCCTCCTCCGGCCTCCTTCAGGACCAGGACGGCCGCCGCGATGTCCGTGACCCGCAGGTTCAGGGAGGCCGGGGAGCTGTCCGAGAAGTAGCCGTCCGCCCCCCCCTGGGCCACCATGGAGATCTCGAAGGAGGCGCATCCCAGCGAGCGCACCCTGCGGCTCTTCTGGGCCAGGGAATGGGCCCGCCCGGAGGCGTTCGCCCCAAGGTTGACGAAGAAGAGCTCCTCGTGGGGCACCCAGGGACGGGAAGAGAGCCGACGACCGTCCTGCCACGCGCCTCCCCCCTGGGTGGCCCAGAAGGTGATGCCCGTGTCGATGTCGTGGACGACCCCGACCCGGATGTCGGAGAGCTGCGCCTTCCCAAGGGCGAGAGAGACCGTCGCGAACGGGAGCCCCCGCAGGGCGTTGTGGCTGCCGTCGACCGGGTCGACCACCAGGAGGTCGTGTCCCCCGCGGTCGATGAACCCCAGCTCCTCCGAAAGGACGTTCCACGGGATCCGCTCCTGCTCGAGGAAGGAGAGGACCTGCGCCTCCGCCACCCGGTCGAGCTGCGCGGTCGGCGAGCCGCTCGCGCCCATCGCCACTTCGCGCCCCTTGTGAGGGGAGGAAAGGACCTGACGGACGGCGTTGTGCACAGCGTACGAGAGGCGGACCAAGGTCTCCAGGTCCGAGGCGTTGTCCACGGGGGCCGGCACGCGCCCCCAGAGCCCTCCCCCTTCCGATAACCCTTGCCCGTGCCCCCTCCGACGGGGCCCTCGCCGGGCTCCGGCCCACGTTCTAGGGCGCCTCCCGGGGGGCGAAGCCGTCCAAGCAGCACCTGAGGCGAGGAGCGACCTTAAGTTGGAGGGACCGTGGTCCTCCTCGTGGAGCTCCAATTCCTGGGCGGTGCCGAGCAGGTCGGCTCCCTCGGGATGGTCCTGAAGGATGGCACCCACAAGGTGCTCTTCGATTACGGGATGACCCCGTCGGACCCCCCCGAGTACCCGATGCCCATCCCTCCGGGGGTCGAGTACTGCTTCCTGTCGCACTGCCACCTGGACCATTCCGGGATGGCCCCCGTCACCACTCGGGGTCCCCACACACAAATGGTCACGACGGAGCTCACCCGCGTCATCGCCGAGCTGCTCCTGATGGACTCGCTCAAGATCGCGCGGGCCGAGCGCTATCCCGAGCCCTTCACCTACAAGGAGCTCAAGAACTGGATGACCCGGACCGTCGGGATGCGCCGGGAGGAGACCTTCCGCCTCAAGGGGGTGGAGGTGGACCTGACCTCCGCCGGCCACGTCCCCGGGGCCGCCATGTACCGCTGGCGTGGGTCGAAGGACCTGCTCTTCACGGGCGACGTCCACACGCGTCCGACCCACCTCGTGGGCGGCGCGACGCCGCTGGAAGCCGAGATCCTGGTCATGGAGAGCACCTACGCCGGGCGCGAGCACCCGGACCGGGCGGAGGAGGACGAGCGGTTCCGCAAGGAGGTCGAGAGCGTCGTCGGCCAGGGAGGGCAGGTGATCGTCCCGGCCTTCGCGGTCGGGCGGACCCAGGAGATCCTGATGACGCTCGCGGAGTGCAACTACGACATCTGGGTCGACGGGATGGGTCGCGCGGTCAACGAGATGTACCTCGACAACCCGTCGCACATCCGGGACCCCAAGGCGCTGCGCAAGGCGATCGATGCGGCCTACATCGTCGAGGAGCCCTACGACCGGGAGGTGGCGCTCTCCGAGGCCGAGGTCATCGTCACCACGGGCGGCATGCTCGACGGGGGCCCCGTCCTGCACTACCTGAAGGCCTTGCACAAGAACCCCAAGAACGCCATGTTCATCGTCGGGTTCCAGGTCGAGGGGTCGAACGGCCGCCAGCTCCTGGATTCCGGGGCGATCACGTTCGACGACCGGACCCTGCGGCCAAAGCTCCAGATCAAGACGTTCGACTTCTCCTCCCACGCGGGACACTCCGACCTGGTGAGCCTGGCCCGGGCGGTCCGACCGAAGACGGTGGTGCTGATGCACGGGGACAACCGTGAGGCCCTTGCCAGCGAGCTTCGCAAGGAGTTCGACGTCAAGATCCCGCTGAACGGAGAGACGTTCTCGCTCTGAGGGCTGAGGGCTGAGGGCTGAGGGCTGAGGGCTGAGAGCCTCGGTGCCAGGTCCTCGCCACGGCGAGGGCTGGGGCAAGAGCCCCAGGGTTCGACCACTAGGTGTGGCCGAAATCTTCCGGAGGGAACTCCTCGTCGCGGATGGGGGGCAGGGGCGGGAGGCTTCCCGAGCGGTCCCGAAGGAGCTCGCCGATGCGCTCCTGGAGCTGTTCGATGCCTTCCCCGGTCGTGCAGGAGATCTTCAGGCGCGGGCTCGAGGACCGCGCGAGGTCCGACTTGTTCTCGACCTCCACGAAGACCCGGTCGGGGAACGCCTGCCTCAACCGGGCCAGGAGGGCCTCCTGCTCGCCAATGGGCCAGCCGCAGCTCCCGGACGGGTCGAGCAAGAACACGATCACCGGCCCTCCTTCCCGGACCGCAAGGAACGCCTCCCGTTCCACGGGGTTCCTCTTCGATTCGTCCCGCTCGAGCATTCCCGGGGTGTCCACGAGCTGGGCGCGTCCTAGCGGTCCGATCGGGGCGTGACCGACCGCCACGGCGACGGTGGTGAACGGATAGGCGGCGATCTTCGGTCGGGCCCGGGTCAAGCGGGCGAGGAGGGAGGACTTCCCGACGTTCGGGTAGCCCGCGACGACCACCGTGGTCGCCCTCCCTTCGAGCGACGGCCGGTCCCGGAGCAACCGCTCCCCCTCATGGAGGCGGATCAGGTCCCCCGCGATCTCCCGCAAAAGGCTCGCCGAGCGACCGTAGTACCTGCGGACGGCCTGAGCGATGTCGTAGCGCTCGTCCAGGCGGGGGACCTTGCGCTCCTCCTCCGTCCGCAGACGGATGAGGCGCTCCTGGGCCCGCCGGATCCGGAGCAGGCTTCGCTCCATCCCACCCTTTCCCCAACGTTCGTCGAGGAGGGCCTTGCGGAACGGCCCCAACGCGGCCTCCTTCGAGAACGGGCGGGCCCGGATCCTCAGCTGACGGAGGAGGTTGCCGGACGCGCGGCCGATCTTCCGAAGGGCCAGGCGCCGCTGGCGGTCGAGCGTGGTGTCGCCCGAGACCGAGACCTTCGCCGCGCGGTGGAAGGCGAGCTCGAGCATCTCCTGGACCAGGCGTTCCCGCGGGTCCGCGATGGTCTCGGTGGGAACGATCTTACGAGGGACCTTCCCCGTTCTCGCGGGAACCACGCGACGACCGCGCTTGGAGGAGGGGGAGGACGGCCCGTGACGGGCCCGGGAAGAAGGCATGGACGAAGGTCGTGAGGCGGTCGACCGTTAAAGCTCGCCCCGACGGCAGCCCGACCCCGTCGTCCCTCCAGAGGGGGGTGTCAGGGGAGCTTGGTCTGGTTCCCGGGCGCTGGCGCGTAGTCGACCGGGGGGAGGTCCATGGTGCGCCGGAAGAGGTTCACCGAGTCGGGAGCGAACCCGGCAAAATGGTTGTTGAAGAACACGAAGGCCCTCTCCACCTCCTGCGCCTTGGCCCGGAGCCGGTCGGCCCAAAGCCGGACCTCGGCGGTCCGGTCCACCCGCACCTCCCCGTGCGTCTCGGCGGGGATGGTCGAGTGGTCGCCGATGAAGCGGAGATAGAGGAGGTCCGTGGTCACCTCCGGAGGGATGTCCACGTAGGTCAGGTAGGACCACGTGAGGGCGATGCGCCGGGAGGAGAGCTCCCGAAGGAGCCACTCCCGCGTCTCGCCCTGGAACCACCCCGCGTCCCGCAGCTCGAGAGCGTAGCGGAGGGAGGGGTCGAGGGCATCCAGGAGCTCGACGAGAAAGGCGTTCGCCTTGCCGGGCTTCACCCAGGGAGCGAACTGCAGGAGGACGGGCCCCAGCTTCTCCCCCAGGGCCTTGGCATGGTCCAGGAAGGCCCCGAGCTGCTCCCGGTCGACCGGCGTCTTCGGGTCGAGAAGGTCCCGTGTGAGCTTCAAGGCAAAGAGGAAGCCCTCGGGGGTCCTCGCCCGCCACCCCGCCGCCATCCCCCGGGAGGGGGGGCGGAAGTACGTCGATTCCACCTCGACCGTGTTGAACCTCTGGGCATACCAGGGAAGCCGCTCCCCGTCCGTGAGGGTCCGCGGGTAGACCCGGTCCCACCAGGCCTCGGAGGTCCAGGAGGAGCACCCGATCCGCAGGTCGACCATCCTATCCAGGAACGCCTAGGGACGACCTTCAGGCTTCCGAGGCCCGCGCACCTCTCAGGAGGGGGTCGGGGGCACCCCTACCTTCATATCGAGTCCCGCATGGCGGGGGTCATGCCTGGGATCGGCTCGCTCCGTGCCAACGCAAACGCCAACCTCGAAGCTACCATTACCGCGATCTCGCCAGCCCGGCACGTGGTGACCTCACGTGGCCCATCCGACGTGGCCGACGCCACGCTCCAGGATGAGACCGGGAGCATCACCTTCACCCTCTGGGGCGCCGACGTGAGCAAGTACAAGGTCGGCCAGAAGGTCAAGATCTCCGACGGCTGGGTCAAGGAATACAAAGGGAAGCTCCAGCTCTCGCTGGGCCGAAGCGGCTCCGTGACCATCCTCGGACCGTAATCGGGCACGATCCTAGCCCGGGTCCTTGGACCCCCCGCTGCCGCGGTCCCGGTGCGTGGCGTAGCCTAGCCTAGCCTAGCCTTGCCGGTTCACCGTAGACGCTATACCTTCGGACAAATCGAGCCAGGACCGGGGCGCGAACGTGGTCCGGTGGATCCCCGGTAACGGCGAGGAAGAGAAGGCGCTGCTCGACGCGCTCGGCCTGAGCTCGGTGGAGGAGCTCTTCCGAGACATCCCACCCTCCGCCCGCATGAAGCGGATGGGACTGGGCGCCCCCCTCGAGGAGCGCCAGGTCGTCGAGCACGTCGACCGACTGCTGGAGAAGAACCAGACCCAGGGTTCCCTCGACTCCTTCCTGGGCTGCGGGCTCTACGACCGCTACACCCCGGCCGTCGTCGACGGGATCCTGCAACGGTCGGAGTTCTACACCTCCTACACCCCCTACCAGCCGGAGGCCAGCCAGGGGGTCCTCCAGACCCTTTTCGAGTTCCAGTCGCTCTGGGTGGAGCTTTCCGACATGGACGTGGCCAACGCTTCGCTCTACGACGGGGCGACGGCGATGGGCGAGGCGATGCTCATGGCCCGCCGGCTCGCACCCGGCCACCGTTTCCTCGTCCCTTCGACGCTCTTCTGGGAGCGACGCAGCGTCCTGGAGAACTACGCCCCCAGGAAGGACATGGAGTTCGTCGAGGTCCCGTGCGACCCCCGGACGGGCCGGCTGGACCTGGGGTTCCTCGAGCGGGAGGCCAAGCACGACTGCTTCGGCGTGCTCTTCGAGTACCCGGACACGCTGGGGACCCTCCAGGTGGACCTCCCGAAGGTCAAGGGGGCGATCAAGGACGTCCCGCTCATCGTCTCGGCAGACCCCCTCGCTTTGACCCTGCTCGAGCCCCCCGGAGCGTGGGGAGCGGACATCGTCGTGGGAGAGGGCCAGGGGTTCGGCGTGCCCGTCTCCTACGGGGGCCCCCTCCTGGGACTCATCTCCACGCGCAAGGAGCACGTCCGGATGCTCCCCGGCCGCATCGCGGGAGCGACGGTGGACCACGAGGGGCGACGCGCGTTCACCCTGACGCTCCAGGCGCGGGAGCAGCACATCCGTCGCTCGCGCGCGACCTCGAACATCTGCACGAACCAGACCCTGGTCTCCTTGGCCTTCCTGGCCTACGCCTGCGCGGTGGGTCCGAGCGGGCTCACGCGCCTGGCCTCCCGCCTCTCGGAGGAGGGGCACCGGCTCGCCAAGGCTCTCAAGGAGGTGCCGGGGCTGCGCGCTCCGCTCGTCGACGCGCCGTTCCTCTGGGAGTTCCCGGTCGGGGTCGAGGGCCTCTCCATCCCCGAGTTCCTGGACGGCATGTACGATGAGGGCGTGCTCGCCGGGGTCCCGCTCCAGGACCCGCGTCCCGGTGCGAAGGGCCACCCCCACCCGGGGTTCCTGACCTCCGCGGGGGAGCGCACCGACGCGAAGAGCGTCGAACGTTACGCGAGAGCCGCCCGGAAGGTCCTCTCGGCCCCGAAGAAGGAGGGTTCGCCATGACCTTCCGACAGGCACGCTGGGAGGAGCCTCTCCTTTGGGAGATCCGCCCGCCGGCGGATGGGGGGGTGGACCCCGCCCAGGCTCCTGAGGTCCCTCCCGAGCTTCGGCGCCGGAAGGCCCTGCGGCTGCCCGAGCTCTCCGAGCTCGAGGTCGCGCGGCATTTCACACGCCTCTCCCAGATGAACTTCGGGATCGAGACGTCGTTCTACCCTCTCGGCTCGTGCACCATGAAGTACAATCCCCGGGTGAGCGAGGTGCTTGCCCGGCGCGCGGGGGTCGCGGACGTCCACCCCTACCAGCCCGAGTCGAGCACCCAGGGGCTCCTGGCCATGCTCTGGGAGATGGAGCAGGCCCTGGGAAAGATCACGGGTCTCCCTCACACCACCCTCCAGGTCGCGGCGGGTGCCCACGGGGAGTACGTCGCCCTGCGGATGACCGCCGCCTACCACCGAGACCGGGGGGACACGAAGAGGACCGAGGTCCTTCTCCCGGACACGGCGCACGGGACGAACCCCGCTTCCGCCGCCATGGCGGGCTTCACGACGCGCGAGATCCCCTCGAAGAACGGCTGCGTGGACCTTCGTGCGCTGGAGGGGGCGCTGAGCGAGAACACGGCCGCGTTCATGCTGACGAACCCCAACACCGCGGGGCTGTTCGAGGAGCAGATCCTCGAGATCTCCGACCGGGTGCACAGCGCCGGGGCGATCCTGTACTACGACGGCGCGAACCTCAACGCCATCCTGGGCAAGACCGGACCGGGGAAGATGGGGTTCGACGTCGCCCACCTGAACCTCCACAAGACCTTCGCGACACCGCACGGGGGCGGAGGGCCGGGCGACGGTGCGCTGTGCGTGGGAGAGCGGCTGAAGGATTACCTGCCCGTCCCCCGGATCGTGAAGGAGGGACGGAAGTTCCACATCTCCTACGACTTCCCCAGGTCCATCGGGAAGGTGAAGACCGCCTACGGGAACGTGGGCCTGGTGCTTCGGGCCTACGTCTTCCTCCGGGCCCACGGCGAGGAAGGGTTGCGCCGGGTCTCCGAGCGCGCGGTCCTCAACTCGAACTATCTCGGGATGCGCCTGGGCGAGCACCTGCCCCGCCCGTTCAAGCCGCTCGTCAAGCACGAGTTCGTGCTCTCGGGGGCCCCGCTCAAGGCCCGAGGGGTCCGCACGTTGGACCTCGCGAAGCGGCTCCTGGACGAGGGGGTCCACGCACCGACCGTCTACTTCCCCACGCTCGTGGAGGAGTCGCTCATGATCGAGCCTCCGGAGACCGAGTCGAAGCGGGACCTGGACGAGTTCGTCGCGGCCTTCCTCCGGGCCTTGAACGACACCCCGGAGCGCCTGCACGCCTCGCCCATGAACCTCGCGGTGGGTCGGGTGGACGAGGTTCGCGCGGCGCGCGACCTGATCCTTTCGTGGCGGGACATGGAGAAGGCGGCGCCAGGGGCGGGGCGGTCCCACGCGACCGCCGCATCACCCCCAGGGGTGGCGTCCGCGGCCCCCTCGGACATCCCGAACCCCTCGGTCGGCGCGAAGTAGGCGGTCGCCGCCCCTCCCGCCGCCGGCGCAGATCTCGTCAGGACCCAAACCTTAAGCCGAGGCCCCCACCTCGGGGAGCCCATGCGTGACCGCGTCAAGAAGATCTTCGCGAAGGCCCAGAAAGAGCTCGACGCCTTGGTCTTTGTCAACTCGGTGGAGCCCCACCTGGACCAGACGTTCTTCTACGTCACGGACGTGGCGAGCGGGCTCTTCGAAGGGTGCGCCTCCGTCGCCTTTCCCGATGGCAAGGTGGAAGTGTTCACGAGCGAGCTCGAGGCCGAGAGCGCCCGCACGGCCCCGGACGTGAAGGTCAACGTCTTCACCACGCGCGACGACGAGACCAGCCAGCTCAAGCGGCTCCTCGGGAACTCCAAGAGGATCGGGCTGAACTTCCACGAGATCACCTACGAGAGCTTCCTTTCCATCAAGAAGGGGTTCCCCTCGACCGAGTGGGAGGACGTCACCGAAGCGGTGCGGAAGACCCGGTCGATCAAGGACGCGAAGGAGATCGAGCGGCTCCGCATCGCCGGCCGCATCGGGACGAAGGTCGCCGAGGAGATTCCCTCCATGCTCAAGACCGGCATGACCGAGCTCGAGCTCGCCGCCGAGATGGAGTACCGGATGAACATTCACGGAGCGGCCGGTCGCTCGTTCGGGACGATCGTCGCCTTCGGGGCCCACGGCGCAGAGCCCCACTTCACGCCCACCGGCACGAAGCTCGAGAAGGGAACGACCATGGTGTGCGACTTCGGCGCGCTCTACCAGCGCTACTGCTCGGACATCACCCGCTCCTACGCCTTCGGCAAGCCGTCCGCGGAGGCCAAGGCCATCCACGATAAGGTGGAGGAGGCCCAGCAGGCCGCCCTCGCGACCATCGGCGCGGGGGTCGCCGCGAAGGAGCCCCACCTGGCCGCCCAGAAGGTCATCGATGCCTCTCCCTGGAAGGGCCGCTTCATCCACGGGCTCGGCCACTCGATCGGCCTCGCCGTCCACGACGGGTTCTCGCTGAACGGCCGGAACGAGGAGCTCCTGGAGGAGGGCATGTGCGTCACCGTGGAACCGGGGATCTACGTGCCCGGCCTGGGCGGGGTCCGGATCGAGGACGACATCCTGGTCACCAAGAAGGGCTACGAGTTCCTGACCACCGCCCCCCGAGGATACCTCGAGGTGGGTCGGTGAAGATCGGGGTCCTGACCGGCGGGGGCGACTGTCCAGGGCTGAACGCCGCCGTTCGCGGCGTGGTCTACCGCGCCACCCGGCAGGGCCACACCGTCGTGGGCTTCCTGGACGGTTGGAAGGGCCTCCTGGATGGCCGCACGATGGAGCTCGAGCGCTCCCGCTTGCAGACGCTGATCGGCAAGGGGGGAACGCTCCTCGGAAGCTCGCGCACGAACCCGTTCAAGACCGAGGAGGGGGCGCAGCAGGTGCTCACCACCTTCCGAGAGAAGGGCCTCGACGCGCTCGTCGCGATCGGCGGGGACGACACGCTCACCGCCGGGAGGGAGCTTCACCGGCGCGGAGGACGCGTCGTGGGCGTCCCGAAGACCATGGACAACGACGTCAACGCCACGGACTGGACCTTCGGTTTCGACTCCGCCAGCAGCGTTGCCGTCGAGGCGCTGGAGCGCCTGCGGGACACCGCGGACAGCCACCACCGGGTCATCGTGCTGGAGGTCATGGGGAGGCACGCCGGCTGGGTGGCCCTCGCGACCGGGATCGCCGGAGGGGCGGACTACACGCTGCTTCCGGAGGAACCCTTCCAGGAGGAGGACCTCCTGCTCTCCGTCAAGAGGGCCGTTCAACAGAAGGGCTACGCGCTGGTCGTGGCGTCGGAGGGGGCCCAGGTCTCCCCGAAGCTGAAGGCCGGCGAGGCCGCGAAGGACGACTTCGGGCACGAGATCCTCCGCGAGAAGGGCGTCGCCCCCTTCCTAGCGGACCTGCTGGAGAAGAAGGCCGGGGTGGAGTGCCGTAGCGCCGTCATCGGGCACATCCAGCGCGGCGGACCGCCCACGCTCTTCGACCGGCTTCTCGCCACCCGCTTGGGCGCCAAGGCGGCGGACCTCGTGGCGGCGGGGGACTTCGGCAAGGTGGCCGTGCTCCGGGGAGACCGGGTGGTCGGCGTGTCGTTCGATGAGGCCATCGGGGCCCCCAAGCTGGTCTCCCAGCCTTGGCTGGACCTCCTCCACACCTTCGACAGCTAGATGCCCTCGGAACGCCGTCGCTCTCGAGTATCATGTCCGTCCCGGGGAGAAGGAAAGGACCGACGGAACGCACGGCGGCGAGCCGCCCGTCGCGCCCTTCGCTCCCGACCTCCTCATCCCCCCGCGGGTCCGAGACGGACGGGAAGGGGGACAGGGTCCGCGCGCTCTGGTGGGAGCAAGGGGCCCTCCGCGCGATCGACCAGCGTCACCTTCCGCGTCGCGTGAAGGTCCTCCGCCTGACCGACGTCCAGGGGGTCGCGGAGGCCATCCGCACCCTGGCGATACGCGGGGCTCCGTGCATCGGTGTCGGGGCCGCCTACGGCATGGTCCTCGCGCAGAGGAGTGGCCATCTCGGCTCGGAGGAGGCGGCCCGGCTTCTCGGGGGAACCCGTCCCACCGCCCACGACCTGTTCGTTGGGGTCGAGGTCGTGCAACGGGCCTGGGAGGACCACGAGGACGTCCTGGAGGCCGCCGACCGGTACCGAGGCTCCGTGGTCCAGGAGTGCCGACTCATCGGTGAGGCCGGAGCTCCCCTCGTGTCCCGGGGCGCACGGGTCCTGACCCACTGCAATGCCGGCGCGCTCGCCACCGTGGAGTGGGGGACCGCTCTCGCCCCGATCCGCTTCGCCTTCCGGGAGGGTCGAGACCCCTTCGTCTGGGTCGACGAGACCCGCCCGCTGCTCCAGGGGGCGCGCCTCACCGCCTGGGAGCTCGGACAGGAAGGGATCCGCCATGCCGTCATCGCCGACAATGCCGCCGGACACTTCCTCTACCGAAAGGAGGTCGACCTCGTCGTCGTCGGCGCGGACCGCATCACGCGGTCGGGCGACTTCGCGAACAAGGTGGGGACCTACGAAAAGGCGGTGCTGGCGAAGGAGAACGGGGTGCCGTTCTACGTCGCCGCGCCCTGGAGCACCTTCGACCCGCGCCTGACCTCGGGCGACGAGATCCCGGTGGAGGAGCGCGCGGGGGAGGAAGTGACGAGCTGGGGGAACGTGCCGACCACCCCCGTGGGGACTCCCGCGCGGAACCCGGCCTTTGACGTCACCCCGGCCAAGTACGTGACCGCGTTCATCACCCCCGCCGGGGTCGTGGCCCCGAGGGAGCTCTCGACACTGCTCCGGCAGCGGCGTCCCTCGGCCCTCTCCGTACGGACACGACCGGAAGGGTCCACGTCCGCCGTTCCCGGCGCCTCCGGCCTGTCCCGGTGACCATCTGCAAGGGGACCAACCTCGAGGCCGGTGCGAACGATGCCGTTCGAGTCTGAGGACGACCAGGGGAGAGGCCTGGAGGGAACGAGCTCAGATTCCTCCACGCAGTCGCGATCCATCCTGGAGGGGGTGGTCGACTACTACTCGCCCCGCCACGAGGGCGATCTTCCGTGGGAGCGCGGCGACGCCTACCTTCTTGGCCAGTTGGGGCGGGCCGCTGTGGTCGTCGCGGGGTCCCTCGGCGCGCTGTACTTCCTCTCCCCGTTCGCGATCACCGGGACCGGTGGGCTCCTGCGCGTGGGTACCAGCGTGTGGGGGACGGCCATCTTCGGTCTCATCGCGGTCTTCTCGGCGATCCTGCTCGTCGGCACCGCGCTCTTCGTAGCGCCCGCGCGCCGCATGCTTCCCCACACGATGGTGCTTCAGACCGACGTGCCCTGGAAAGAGATGGTCCCGGAGATCGGCCGTCGCCTCAAGGCCCTGGGCGTGGTCTCCAAACGCCGTCGGATCGTGTCCGGGGGCCTCTTCGAGGGATACGATTTCCCGGTTCGTTCCGAGTACGCCCCGCTCAAGATCCTGGGCTCCTCTCTAGTATTTGTCACATGGGGGGGAGCGCGAAGCCTGGTCGTGGTCCCCCTCCCGCTGTTCCGCCACGCCCGCTGGGGCCAGGACATCGACCGGCTCGTGCGGGATGTCCTCGTTTGGGAGCGGCCGGGGAAGGTCACGACACCCGACGCCCGCTCCCTCGACGAGGAATGAGCCGCTCGCGTCCACACTCCCTGGTCACCTGTGACAGAAGGGGCCAGACCGTGGGCCCATCGAAAAGCGGGTGAACGCCCCGATCGGGAGTCTCCGAAGGCGGCCGTCCAGCCGCCTTCTTTTGAACCCGAGCCCACGGCTCGACAGACCGTGATCCTAGACCACTAGACTATCGGGGCGCGAGGGCGCGAGCGACCCTGACGGTAATAAAAGCTGCGCAAACGGCCCGCGCTATCGACGCGTGTGGCGCCGCCCGCCGGGGCGGGAGGAGCGCTCGGAGGGCCGGCCACCCCACCAGGGTCCCGAGGGCCTCGCTCCTCGTTCACCGACCTTCCCGCAGTCCCTACCGTGCCTCTCCCGGATACCGGTTCTCTCCGAGATCGAACCGGGGAGCTACCACGGCACCGATCCCCATCCCCCCGCCTCGGCGGGGTGGGACGGTCCTACTGGCCTTGCCCCTCGAGGAGGCTTCGGCGCCCCTTATTGTCCTGCCTCACGAGCAGGGTCTCACGGGGCCCGCCGAGCGGTGGAGGGTCGAGGGGCCCGGAAAGGGGGGATCGGCGGAGCCGACGGTCGTCCGACAGTTCCCGCGGAACTGCGAACGAGGGAGCGTTTCACCCCCCGGGGATCGCCCCCCCTCCCCTCCCCCATACCCCTACCCTTTCTCCCGACCGTAGCCGAGCGTGGTCGCGGGCAGGTCGGCGACCCGCCCTGCGAATGATCGCCCTGGTTTAAACAACCCCCGAGCGCCTGATAGGACTCAAGGCCGAAGTCGAAAGAACTCGGACGAACGAACCAACAAAGGAACACGAGAAACGAAACCAGGAGGAAAGAGACACACTATGAGCGCCATGTTGAACGCGGTTGGACTGATGACCCTGATGGCGATGAGCGCGGTGCTGCTGAACGGCGCGGGATTCCCGCTGACCCCGCTCATCCACGCCTGCGCTGGCTACATCCTAGGATACCTTCCTTTCCAGCTCCCCTGAAGGCGAGCATCTCGGAGCGAGGCGGCCTCCCCCGACCTTCCGGCCAGATGGCCGGCGAGAGCTCCGGCGGCGCCCGGAACTCACGACGATCTCAGGGACCGCACGAACTCCTCCAGCGCACGGGAAGAGCTCCCGCAGAACGCGTCGTTGCGGCCGATGGCCAGGACCAAGGGGCGAGTCACGAACGTGGGTTCCGATAGCATGAGGTCGAGCATCTCGCTCTCGCTCAGTTCCCTCCGGTCCAGGCCTCGCGCCCGATACTGGACAGCCCGACGAGAGAAGAGCCGAGCGGCACCCCCCACCCGCTGGGCCATCGCCTCGAGCTCGGACCTCTTCAGGGGGTCCTCGCGCAGGTCGCGGAACTGCCGGACCTCGATCCCTTCCCCCACGAGCGACTGCACGACCCGTCGGCAGGTCGAGCAGCGGTGGAGCCCTAGGACGTCGACCTTCCGGTCGGGACCCGTCACCCGGTCCCCGAGGGGGGCGACGCCCCGGGCTTCGGAGCGCCGCGCAACGCGGGGTGTTCCTTGGGGGGCGACCCTGGGGGCATCCCCTTGGCCCCTTCGACGATGTCGAGGTCCTGCCAGCTCACCCCCACCGTCACCGCGTGGAATCGGACCTTGAGGGTGTAGTTGGCGAGCATCCCGACGACAAGCCCCTCGATACCCTCGACCAGCGCAGGGTTCATGACCGAGAGGTCCTTGGTCAGGCGTACGCGCGTCTCTCCATGCTTGATGCGAGCGAGCTCGCTCCTGTCCTTCATGGGCCATCCGGGGGGAGCCTTTCGGGGCTTAACGCTTGGCGCGGGCCCCCGTCCAAAGGCGCCCCGGCCGGGCGCAAGGGCTTTTATCAACCCCCACTTCGTTCCAGGGGAAGCATCGCTATGACGGAGGCGGTCCGCAGGACCGACAAGACGGTCCACCTCCGGATCGACCCCCATGACGAAACTACTACCCTCGAAGACGTCCTCTCCAAGATCACCGAGCTCCAACGAAAGCATCCCGACCGTGAGGTCTTCTTCGACGGCGACGAGTACGCCATCTGCTCCCGTCCGAAACGGCTCAAGCGCCCCGCCCGCTGATCCGAGCGCTCCGCTCGGGACCCCCCTTCTCCTGCTGAACCTGAAGGCCTACCCCGGCTGCCTGGGTCCGGGCGCCCTGAAGCTCGGAAGGACGCTGGAGAAGCTGGGGAACGAATCCGGGGTGCACGTCGCCATCGCCCCTGCGGCCCCCGACCTGGGGCTGCTCGCGGACGCGCTCTCCATACCGGTCCTCGCCCAGCACGTGGACAACCGACCCGTCGGTCCGAGCACCGGCTGGCTGGTCCCGGAGGCGCTCCTCGCGTCCGGGGGGCGGGGCAGTCTCGTGAACCACTCGGAGCACCCTCTCGCCCCCATTGAGATGGCGCTGACCGTCGAGCGCCTGACGGAGGTCGGGCTCTGCTCGGTCGTTTGCGCCCGGGAGGAGCAGGAGGCGACGCTCTTCTCGCAGACCGCGCGCCCCGCCTATCTCGCCGTCGAACCTCCGGAGCTCATCGGGGGAAAGGTGTCCGTCTCCCGGGCCCGACCGGAGGTGATCAGCCACTCGGTGCTGGCGGTCCGGCGCGGGTCGCCCGCCACTCACGTGCTCTGCGGAGCGGGCGTTCAAGATGCCGAGGATGTGAGGAAGGCCCTCGAGCTCGGGGCCGAGGGCATCCTGGTGGCCAGCGCCGTCACCAAGGCCTCGGACCCCGAGAAGGCCCTCCGGGGGCTTCTCTCAGGGTTCGTCCCGGCGCGCTGACCGCGCGTCCTGCCGCCCGTTCTACGCGGGGTCGGCGATGACCACGGTGCCCGCCTGCCCCTTCAGGGCCATCGGGAAGTGGTCCGAGTCGGTGATGATCGCACGTTTTCCCCCATCCTTCAGGAAGGCCAGGGCGGCCTCGACCTTGGGGCGCATGCTCCCTTCACCGAACTCGCCCTGGAGGAGGTGCTCCCTCATCTCGGAGGCCCTCACGCGCCCGAGCCGCTTCTCCCGCGCGGTCCGGAACCCGAGGCACACTTGGGGGACGTCGGTCAGGATCGCGAGGTCCTCCGCCCCCACGGTGCTCCCGAGCAGCGCGGCGGTACGGTCCTTGTCGATGACTGACTCGACCCCCTCGAGGGTGCCGCGGTGTCGGGACACCACCGGGACCCCTCCACCGCCCGCCAGGAGCGGCAGCATCCGGCGTCCGAACCCCCTCTCGAAGAGCTCTCGCAGCACGGGACCTTCGACGATGCGCTGCGGGATCGGGGAAGGGACCACCCTCCGCCATCCGCCCCGCGCCATGTCGTGCACCATGGTCCACCCGCGCTGCTTGATGCAGAGGCGAGCCTCGTTGTCCTCGTAGAACCGACCGATGGGCTTGGTCGGATGCTGGAAGGCGGGGTCCTTCGGGGAGACCTCGACGCGGGTCACGATCGGAATGACGAACCTGTCGACATGGGCGCGGTGAAGCGCCGACGTCAGTTCCTGCTGCAGGAGGTAGCCTATCCAACCCGCCGTGGCGGCGCCCACCGCGTCGAGGGGGAGGGGCTCCACCTCCCGGGTGGCCTCCTGCTGGAGCAGGAGGTTGCCCACCTGCGGGCCGTTACCGTGGGTGAGGACGATCTCGGCCCCCCGGGCCGCGAGCCGGACCACAGGGCCGACCACGCTGCGCGCGTTCTGACGCGCCTCCTCCCAGGTCCCCTTCTCCCCGGCCCGGGAGATGGCGTTCCCCCCGAGAGCGATCACGACACGGCCCATGCGAGCTCTCCGAGAGCGAGAGCGACCATCGGGGGGATTAATAAATGGGACGAGTTGCCCGCGGCGTGAAGGGTACCCCGGAAGAGGACCTCGTCTGTCCCTTGGAGTTCCGCTACGGACCTGCGAAGGTGCGAGCGATCTTCACCCGGCGCGCCCGGCTCGGCCGATGGCTGCGGGTGGAGGCGGCACTCGCCCAGGCGCTCGCCGAGGAGAAGGTCATCCCGGAGGCCGCCGCGAAGGCCATCGCCAAGGCCGCCCGTCCGGAGGTCGTCAAGCTCGAGCGTGTCGACGAGCTCGAGCGCGAGACCCGTCACGATGTGATGGCGCTCTCCCGCGCGCTCGCGGAGCAGAGCGGTGAGGGGGGCCGGTGGGTCCACTTCGGCGCCACCTCCAACGATATCCTGGACACCGCGCTCGGACTGGAACTGCACGAGACGACGACGGTCCTCGAGGGTTACCTCGCCGCGCTCGTCGAGGCCCTGCTCCGCCAGGCGGATGCGCACCGGGGGACCGCGATGGTCGCAAGGACGCACGGGCAGCATGCGGTCCCGTTCACGCTCGGGTACAAGCTCGTCGGCTTCGCCGCAGAGTTCGTCCGCCACCGTGTCCGGCTCCAGGAGATGGCGCCCCGTCTCGCGGTGGGGAAGATGTCGGGGGCCGTGGGCACCGGTGCGAGCTTCGGGGAGCTCGCGCCCGCGATCGAGGAAAGGACCCTCGGCCGGTTGGGACTGACCCCGGAGACCGCGCCGACGCAGATCGTCTGCCGCGACCGGATGGCGGAGCTCACGAACTGGATGGCGCTCGTCGCCTCGAGCGCCGACCGTCTTGCCACGGAGGTCCGCAACCTTCAACGCTCGGAGTTGGGCGAGCTGGGCGAACCGTTCGACGAGGCCACCCAGGTGGGCTCCTCGACCATGGCCCAGAAGAGGAACCCCACCAACGCCGAGAACGTCTCCTCGCTCGCACGCCTGGTCCGCGCGCTCGCCGGACCTCCCCTGGAGAACATGGTCCAGTGGCACGAACGCGACCTTGCGAACAGCGCCAACGAGCGGATCGTGCTCCCGCACGACGTCCTGCTGCTCTCCGAGATGCTGGAGCGGCTCACCCGTATCGTCGAAGGGCTGCGCGTGGACGTCGGACGGATGCGGGAGAACCTGGAGTCCTCCGGGGGGGCCGTCATGGCCGAAGCGCTGCTCCTCGCCCTCACGGACCGCGGCGTCGCCCGCGCCGAGTCGCACGAGATGGTCCGACAGCTCACGCGCGCGCTGCCGCACGGTGACTCCCGTGCGCTGCTCGTACGTGCACGAGGCTCGCCCGAGGTCTCCTCCCGTTTCTCGATGGAGGAACTGGAGCGGCTGCTCGACCCTGAGGCCTACGTCCGGGCCTCCGAGAGGAAGACCACGCGCGTCCTGGCGCAGATCCGGAAGGACCTTGGGCGACCCAAGTGAGGAGCGGCCCGCGCAGCGCCCCGCGGCCCCTGCCACCGGCCGTGCGGCGGACCGCGACGTAGCCCCCCTTTCCGCCGAGGTGGTCCTGGGCCCCCTGCCGGCCCCGCTGGCCGACCGCCTGGTCGCGGCCCTCGAGCCGGAGTCGGACGGCGGCGTTCCCCGGACCTCAGTATCGATCCATCACCGGGGGGACGGCAAGGTCGTCCTGAAGCTCGGGGCCCCGACGACCGCCGCGCTCCGGGCGGCGTTGAACGCCCACCTGCGATGGGTCGGGCTGGCCCTTCGCGTCAACGACCTTTCGACCCGAGGCCACCCCCAGCGGGAGAAGTAGCGTCGGGGACGCGGTCCGGCACTCCCGGCGGAGCGGGAAGACCCTCCCCTGGCTCGACCACGGGTCCTCGGGCGGGCGGCGAAGCTCCCCCTCCCCCGACCTTGGAGGCACCCCCTAGGGCTTTGTCCTGTCCGTGCTGGGTCGGGAACGTGCCGGACGCAGGGGCTCAACGGGTCTCGCTCCACAAGCGCTCCGCGTTCATCGACCGCGAGGGAGAGACCCGTTCCGTCCAGGCGGCCCTGGACCGTGCCCTCTCGGGGGAGGGCTCCGCCCTGCTCATCGAAGGCACGGAAGGCATCGGCAAGACCCGGCTGGCCCGTTGGGCGGAAGAGAAGGCGCGCACCCTCGGGTTCGAGGTCCGTTGGGGACACGGTGTGCGCGACGGGCTCGTGCCCTTCATGCCGATCGAGCTCCTGTTCCGGACCGATCGCCGGCGCCCCCGGTCGGCGGGAGCCTCGACCGATGGACCGCAGGGCGAAGGGGCCCGGACCCGCCCGCCCATGCTCCTCGTCGAGGAGCCGCGCCCCCGCACCTTCTGGACCCTGGTGGAGAACGCGGTCGGCAGCTCCTCGGTCGTGATCGTCACTCGGGAGAGGCCGGCCTCTCTCCGAGGGACCCGCCCAAGGCTCGCCGACGCGAAGGCCATCCTCTGGATCACGCGCCTGGAAGGCCCGGAGAACGTCCCCCCCGGCGACCTGGACATCCTCGGCGACCGGCTCCAGGAGCATCTGAGAGCGGTCCCCGGCTCCACGGTCAGCATCGAGGGGATCGAGTACCTGGTGAGCCAGGGGGCTTTCCTGCCGGTGCTGCGGTTGCTCCAGTTCCTGCGCGACGTCGCGCAGGAGACGGAGGGGCAGGTCCTGCTCGCGCTGAACCCCGCCTCCCTCGAACCGCGGGAGGTCTCGTTGTTCGAGTCCGACGCGGAGGTGTTGGAGGAGGAGCGTCCGAACGCGTCGGGAGGATCCCCCACCCCCCCGGCCTCGCCGACCCAGACCATGCTCCGGTTGCTCTCCGAGGTCGAGAGCGCCTGCGAGCGGACCCCGCAACTCATCGTGCTGGACGACCTTCAGTGGGCGGACCCCGCCACCGTGCGGGCGTTCCAGTTCCTCGTGCGGAACACGCGCGACCGGCCGGTGGTCTGGGTGGGATGCCTTCGGCCGCAACCCGATGCGGCCCAGGCGGAGCCGGGACCCCCGGAGTCCACGGGGCAGGTCCTCCAGCACATGGAGGTCGAGGGCGCCCTCAAGCGCCTGGAGCTCCGGCCGTTGGACACGGAGAACCTGCGGGCGCTCCTCCGGTCGAGCACCGACGTCCCGCTCGAGTGGGAGGGGAACGAGGCCGCCCTCCGGGAGTTCCTCTCACGGACCGGAGGGAACCCTCACTTCGCCCTCTCCGCCCTCCGGCTTCTCTGGGAGCAAGGTCGGATCGAGCTCCAAGGAGACCACGCGGTCTTCCGGTGGCCCGCCGCGCCCGAGGGCCCTGGACCGAAGGACTCCCTCCCCCCGACCCTCCGCCGAGCGACCTCGGACCGGCTCGACCTCCTTCCGGAACCCGACCGACGGTTCCTGTCCCTCGCCTCGCTGCTGGGGAAGGAGTTCGACCTTCCGCCGCTCGCGCATCGCCTCAGCACGGACGTGAGGGATCTGGAGTCCCGCGCGCGAAGGCTCGAAGCGGCCCACGGCCTCCTCCACCAGCTCATCGGCGCTCCCGGGCGGTGGGCCTTCCAGGATGGGACGGCCTGGGAAGCCGCCCTCGAGTCCATCCCTCCTCCGTCGCGCCGGGACGAATCCCTCGCCTTTGCCGAATGGTGGACGAAGCACCGTCCCGAAGACGTGGAGGGGCTCGCACGCCTCTACCATGAGTCGGGCGATGCCGAACGGTCCCTGCCCTGGGTCCGCCGGGCCATCAACCGTGCCATCGACCAGCAGAGCGCGGAGGCCGTCGAACGCTACCTCCAGTGGCTCCGGGAGTTCTCTCCGAAGGACCCCGCGAGCGTCGACGCGCGGGCCATGGAGGAGGTCCGTATCGCCCAGGAGCTTCGTCGGATCGGCGCCTCGCGTGCTTCGCTCCGGGTCCTCCGTGGACTGGTGCCGCTCGAGCTCGGCACAGAGGCGCGACGCGAGCGGGAGCTCGCGCTCGCCAACCTCCTCGCCGACAGCGAGCTGGAGGAGGCCTGGACGCGGCTCGCTCGGTTGGAGGAGGAGCTCGCGGCGGCGCCCTCCGGGAGCGTCTCGCCTCTGGTCCTCGGGCGCGTCACGACGACCCGTGCCTTCCTGTCCCGGCTGCGAGGCGACTACGAGGGCGGCAGGAAGGCGGCCGAGAAGGCCCTCCAGGAGCTGCCCACGGAAGGTCTCGAGGCCGTGCGCGCCAGGGCCCGCGCCCTCTACGAGGCCGGGCTCTGCGACGAGGGCCTCTCGAGGTGGGAGGAGGCCAAGAACTCCTTCGAGGCCGCGCTCGAGATTGGACGGCGACCGGAGGCCTCCTCCTGGATCCTCCCCTCGCTCGCGGGCCTCGCGATCCTGGGCTACCTCACCGGCGACCTCCGGGCGTCGCGTCAACGCTTCGAGGAGGCGATCGAGGAGGGACGGAGGACGGGGGAGCTCCAGCGGGTGATCCCGTTGCTCCTGAGCCTCGCGGACCTGGAAACCTCGCTGGGCGACCTGCGGAGGGCCTGGGAACTTCACGGGGAGGCGGCCCGCATGGCCGACCGGTTCGACCTCGCCCATCTTCGCACGGCGGCCGCCGCTCTCAAGGGGGACCTGTTCACCAGAGAACGCCGCTGGAAGGACGCGCTTACCGCCTACGAGTCCGCGAGGGCGGCCGGGCCGGGGCGCACCCGGCGCTCCGGGTCCGTCCAGATCGGGATCGGGTCGGCGTGGGCCGCGGGGGAGTCCGGGGACCCCTCCTCCGGCCTGCGGGACCTAGGAAGGGTCGAGCGCGAGAGCTCCCCTCTCCCGGCCGAGCACCAGGACTTCTTCTACGAGGTGCGGGCCCGCCTCCACGACCTCAAGGGAGAGTTCGAGGAAGCCCGGGAGGACCTCACCCGCGCGGAGGGCAGTACCGGTCCCAGCCCTCACCGGCAGGCCCGCATCGTCGGGGACCTGTCCAGCTGGGAGCATCTGCACGGCGACGCGGGGGAGGCCCAACGGCTGCGCGAGAGGGCCGAGGCGCTCTACCGTTCGGCAGGAGCTGACCCGGTGAAGGCGCGCGCGACCAACGAGGTCTTCCCGGTGGCCGAGGGGCCCGGGTCCCCGACATCCGGGGCCCACTGACCTGGGAGCCACATGTCCGGTTACCGCGCCGGCGTGCGGAACGCCGACTCCAGGAGGAAGAGGATGCCCGCCAGGAGGGCAAGGACCGCGCCGAGCACGACGAAGATGAAGTAGAGGGAACCCCCCGCGAAGAACCAGACGATCGCGGCCAGCACGATCAGCACGACTCCCCCTCCGGCCTTGTCGGGGGGCGGATGGGACCGCGAGTAGCTCGTGAAGACGAGGATGAGGAGGCCGAGCACAAGGTCGATGACGCCCGCGTAGAGCAGCCCTGCGAACCCCCGCCCGTTACCGGCGATGAGGTCCCCGAGCCCGGCGATGAGCCCGCCGATCAGGACCCCCACGATGATGAGGACGCCGCCGATGAGGCCCAAGAGGGTCGCCAGGCCGCCGCGCATCGGTTGGGGTGTCGAAGGGGGCCCGCGCCTCAAGTACCTTGCCCCGCGGGCGGGAGGTCGGAGGAAGGCCAGCGAAGCCCTAATAGCGGGGTCCCGCTCGAGGAGGCGTCATGGCGATCCCCGCGAAGCTCCAGAACGACATCAAGCAGTTCCAGCGCCTCCAGCAGGAGTTGGCCGCGCTCGAGCAGCAGCGGATGCAGCTCGAGATGAAGCTCCGCGAGGCCGTGAGCACGCTGGAGGAGCTCAAGGGGGTCCCCGAGGACGCGCCGATCTATCGGCCGGTCGGAGGCATCCTCGTGAAGGCGACCGGGAAGAAGGAGGTCGAGGACAACCTGAACGAGGAGAAGGAAACGCTCGAGGTCAGGGTCAAGGGGCATGAGCGGAACCTGGCCCACCTGCGCGAGCGTCTGCAGACGATGCACCAGGAGCTCACCTCCGCCCTGCAGGCCGCCGGGGTCTCCGTGGATTCCGGGGGCGAGGAAGCGAGCTGAGCGGCCCGGACCGCTCTCGCCCCGTCGCGCCCTCGCCTCGGAACTGACCTTCATTTCCGAGCAGCATGACCGTCCCTCCGCGGCTCGTCGCGGGGTCGGGGGTTCGGGTGGTCGCGCCCTCGCGGTCGCTCCAGATCGTCGGAAAGCGCGAGCGCGACATCGCTCGGGCCCGCTTGGAGGCGCTCGGGCTCAAGGTCTCGCTCGCGACGCACGTAGGTCGGAGGGACGCCTTCGCGTCGTCCTCGGTGGAACACCGTGTCCGCGACCTCAAGGATGCGTTCGAGGACCCCTCCGTTCATCTCTTGCACACGGCGATCGGGGGCTTCAACTCCAACCAGCTGCTCCGGCACCTGCCCTACCGGTCCATCGAGAGGAACCCCAAGGCGCTCTGCGGCTACAGCGACATCACGGCGCTCCAGCACGCCATCCTCGCGAGGACCGGGCTCGTCAGCTTCTCCGGTCCGCACTTCTCCACCTTCGGGATGCTGAAGGGGTTCGATCACATCGGTTCCCAATTCCACCAGGCGCTCTTTGGAATGGGCCGATGGGAGGTCCCTCCCAGCCGCTCCTGGAGCGACGACCGCTTCTACCATGACCAGGAGCACCGGCGATTCCACCGCAGGACGGGCCCTTGGGTGCTCCACCCCGGGCGAGCCCGGGGCCGCGTGCTGGGAGGCAACCTTTGCACGCTGAACCTGCTGCAGGGGACAGAGTATCTGCCGGACCTGGAAGGCTCGATCCTGTTCGTCGAGGACTGCGATGAGGACGGGACTCCCGAGTACTTCGACCGGAACCTGCAGTCGGTGCTCCACCTGCCCAGCGCCCGGGGCATCCAAGCGCTCCTCATCGGGAGGTTCGAGAGCAAGTCGCGAATGACCCGGGAGCTCCTGCGCCGCATCGTCGAGAGCAAACCGGAGCTCTCGGACATCCCCGTGGTGGCCGATCTCGATTTCGGGCACACCTACCCCATGTTCACCTTCCCCATCGGCGGGCACGCGAGGGTCAGGGCGGGACGTGGCCGTGCTCAGCTCACGCTCAGCCTGGATGGGGCGGACTGATCTCGTCCGTCGCCGCTCCACCTCCGCTTCGATGGATCCGTCCTCGAGTTGGCCAAGCGCGGGGCCACCGGCGTTGCGCATCGACCGGAAGAGCGCTTCGGGCGGATCGAGAAGCCTGGGCCCTGAGGGTCCAGCAGGTCACTTCGTCCGGTTGGTGAGCAGGTCACCGATGGAACGGAGGAGGGCCTTGCGGCCGAGGTCGAGGTCCGACCGCTCGATCCGGGCGTTCGCCCGCCGGACCAGCTGCTGGATCCGCCGCTCGGAGTACTCGAAGCTGCCCGTCTCCTCCAGCACCGTGATCGCGTCCTCGAACTGCTCGGGGGTGGCGAGCGGGTTCCCGAGGACCTTCTCGAGCGAGCGCCGTCCGTCGCGACCGGCGTGGGCGTAAGCGTGCACCACGAGCAGGGTACGCTTCCCCTCGTAGAGGTCGTTCGCGCTCTTCTCCCCTTCCTCGCCGGGGACCTCCCGGGCCCCGAGCATGTCGTCCCGCAGCTGGAAGGCGATGCCCAGGTCGTCCCCGACCTGCTGCAACATGTCCAGCGTGGCGCGTGGGGCCCCGGCCAGGATCGCTCCCATCCGGAGGGGGGAGGAGACCGTGTAGACCGCGCTCTTCAGCCGGTGGACGGTGAGAACGTCCTTTTCGTGGACGGAGGCGACGGGGCGGACCCCGTTCAGCACGTCGAGCACCTGCCCGTAAGCGGTGCGCTCGGTCATCGAGCGGTACTCCTCCATCAGCGAGCGTATCCGGGCGTCCGGAGCCCGACAGGAGAGGAACAGGCCGACGGTTGAGGGCTCGAGCAGGTCGCCCAGCGTGATCGCCATCGCCTGGCCGAAGTCCGCGTCGCCCCCGGAGAGCTTCCGGCGGCCGTGGAGCTTGGCCATGGCGACATGCATCGTCGGCCCTCCGCGCCGGGTCTCCCCGTGGTCCATGATGTCGTCGTGGACCAGCATCCAGCTCTGGAAGGTCTCCAGCGCGGCCGCCGCCGGGAGCACCGACCGCGGGTCGACCCCTCCCGCCAGGTGATGGCCCGCCAACAGGAGACAGGCGCGGAACCGCTTGCCTCCCCGCAGGGTGAACTCAGAGACGGCCTCGACGAAGGGGACCAGGTCGGCGTGCTCCTTCCCGGCCGTCCGCTTGAGATGGCGGAAGTGCGCTTCGAGCGCCTGTCCGATGGGCTTCCTCCAGCCCAAAAGCTCCGCGACGTCCAACCCTCGACCTCCCTCGCGCCTCGACCACCACGCTATAATAAAGCGTGGGTCAACTCCGGCTGCGGATGGCCTCGAAGCGGTTCGCCACCATGGTGGACGCCATCGCCCGTGCCTTCGGCCAGGAGGGGCGCGAGCTCAAGGAGACCCCGGAGGCGATCTACCTGCGGACCCCGGACGGCTTGGTCTACGCCTTCTTCGAGGAGCCCGAGCGGCTGAGCGCCGCCCTCGTCAAGCGACTGGTCGCCTCCATGGGAGAGGACCTCTCGAGGCTGGTCGTGCTCTCCCTCTCCCCCCTGGCTCCGGAGTCCGTACGCGCGCTCGAGGAGGCCGGGAGCTCCGTGGTCGCGGGGGACCGCTTCCACCGGCTGCTCGATGGCCTCGAGCTCACCGGGTATGCCGGGTCGGAGACGGCGACCCCCCCTACGGATCCGGACGGCGAACGCCGGGTGCTTCCCACGGCGGACCGTCTGGACCAGGTCATGGAACGGGGTCGGCTCTGGATGGGGTGGGAAGTGCCGGCGGTCGCCCTGAGGTTCTTCGACGAGGCCGCGCGCATGAAACCGGAGTTCACCCCGGCGCTCCTCGGGAGGGGCCTGGCGCTCCTGGCGCTCGGCTCCGCCGACGCTGCGGAATCTACCTTCGAGCGCGCGCTCTCGCAGAACCCCGGCGACGAGGAGGCGCGCATCGGGCTCGCTCGGGTGACCGGGCTGCGCGGGGACCCCGCGGGGGAAGTGGACGAGCTCGCCTCCCTCCTGAAGGAAGACCCGGGCCGCACGCGGGTACGCGCCAACCTTGTCGCGGCCCTGGCGCCGCTCGGGCGCTGGAAGGAGATGAACGGTCACATCGAAGAGTTCCTACGGGTCGCCCCCCAGGACCCCTACTTCCATGCCATGAGCTCGATCTGCCTCGAACGCCTCTCCGACAAGGAAGGGGCTGCCCGGGAGCGGAGAGCGGCCGAGGTGCTGGGGATGACCCCCGAGCTCTGGGGAGAGCTCAAGGCGAACTTCGCGCGGGGGGGCAGCGGCCAGAAGGCCGCGGGCGGGGCCCGCTCCACCCCGGCGCCGCCCAAACCGCGCTCGGCGGCGATGGGCAAGAAAGATTAGCTGGGGCGTTTCGCAGCTCCCCCAGCCCTTCGGTCCCGTTCATGCGCGTGGTCTCCTTCCTTCCTAGCGCCACTGAGATCGTGTACGCCCTGGGTCAGGGCGACCGGCTCGTCGGCCGAAGCCACGAGTGCGACCACCCGGCGGAAGCCCGCAGCCTGCCCGTGGTCATGCGCGCGCGGGAGAACCTGGGACCGCTCTCGTCGCGGGAGATCGACCAGAAGGTCCGCGAGCGCATCGCCTCCCACGAAGAGCTCTACGAGATCGACGAGGCCATGCTCGCGCGGCTCGACCCCGACCTCATCCTCACCCAGGAGCTCTGCCGGGTCTGTTCGATCACCCCCAAGGGGCTTGCCTCGGCGCTCGCCAAGCTCTCGCGACAACCCAAGGTCGTGGTGCTCTCCCCTCGACGGCTCGCCGACGCGGTCAAGGACGTCCAGACCGTCGCCCGAGAGCTGTCCGTCCCGGACCGCGGGAAGGCCCTGGCCGCCGACCTGGAGCGAAGGATCGAGGCCGCCTCCCCCCGACCCCCGCGCGGTCCCAGGGCCACGGAGGAGGCCAGCGAGGCCGCCCCCCGCGTCGCCGTCCTGGAGTGGCTGGACCCTCCGATCCCGGGTGGGCTCTGGGTCCCCGACATGATCCGGAAAGCCGGAGGGGTTCCCGTTCTGGCGAAGGCGGGGGAGGAGGCGAAGAGCACGACCTGGGACGATCTCCGAGGCGCGGCGGCGGACCTCATCGTGGTGGCCCCCTGCGCGTACCCGTTGGACCGCACGTTGGGCGAGCTCCGGGGTCCCCGGCCGCACCCGCTCGAGGACCTCCACCCTCCCAGAGGGGTCTGGGCGGCGGACGAGGCGTTCTTCTCCCGGCCAGGGCCCCGGCTCACCGAGGGGGTGGAGCTGCTCGCCGACCTGCTGCACGGCCCGGGTCGCCCACGCCGCTCCTTCGAAGGCCGGGCGGTGCCCGCGTTCAAGTCGCCGCTGCCGACCTACCGAATCCCCACCCGGCGGTGAGAGATCTTCCATGAGCGGTTGGACCTCCTCGAGCTTCCTCTACCAGCCCCCGATCTCCAACCCGTACCCGGTCGCCGGACCGCGGGCGAGGTTCTCCTCCCTCGAACTGCGCCACCTCGTGATCGCTTTCGTGGTGCTCACGGCGGACCTGCTGCTCCTCTTGCTTCGGAACGACCTGTTCTACGGCGGGATCACCCACGCCCAGCTCATGCGCGACGTGCTGGGGGCCGCCATCGCCGCGCCGCTCGCGGCCGCCACGGGGTTCGTCGCCCACGAGATGGCCCACAAGTTCGTGGCCCAGCACCGGGGCCTCTGGGCCGAGTTCCGGATGTCCCCGCAGGGGCTGCTGATGTCCTTCGCCTTCTCGGCCCTCCTGGGGGTGCTCTTCGCCACGCCCGGTGCCACGATGATCGGGGGCCGCGGGACCGTGGAGGAGGCCGGCGTGACGAGCCTCGCGGGACCGGGCACGAACATGCTGGAGGCCGGGGGCTTTGCCGGAGCGGCCCTGCTCCTGATCCACTTCCACCAGTACTTCCTGGCCCCGCTCATCGGGTACGTGGCCTTCATCAACCTGGTCTTCGCGGTCTTCAACCTCCTCCCGTTCGGACCCCTGGACGGAAAGAAGGTGCTCGCGTGGAACAAGGGGATCTGGGTGTCGGCGTTCGTCGCCGCGCTGGCGGCCGGGGTTGCCGCGTTCTTCTTCTTGCCGTAGGGCTGTGGGGCAGGGATGGTCGTCCAGGAGCTGGGGGAAGGGCGACTTCTCGTGGACCTGGGCTTCCAGGACCTCGAGGGGGTCATCGGGAGCTACCTCCTCCCTGAGGAGGAGGGATGGGCCCTCGTCGAGGTCGGTCCGACGACGTGCGATAGCGCCCTCCTCAAGGGACTGCGCGAGGCCGGGGTCGAGCCGAGGGAGGTCCGCGACGTCGTCGTCACGCACATCCATCTGGACCACGCGGGCGGGGCCGGCCTCCTCGCCGACCACCTACCCCGCGCGACGTTCCACATCCACGAGGCGGGAGTGCCGCACATGATCGACCCCCGAAAGCTCCAGGAGAGCGCTCGCCGGGCCTGGGGCCCCGCCTCCGACCAGCTTTGGGGAGAGATCCGCCCGCTTTCACCCGCACGGATCCACCCCGTAAAGGGGGGGGAGCGCATCCCGCTCGCCCACGGGGGGGCCCTGGAGGTCATCGCTGCGCCCGGACACGCCCGGCACCACATCGCGCTCTTCGACGTGAAGGCCCGAACGGTCCTCACGGGGGACGGCGCGGGGGTCCTCGTCCCTGGCGCGCGTCACATCCGACCCGCCGTGCCCCCGCCGGACCTCGACATCGGACAGCTCCTGGGTAGCCTGAAGGCCATGGACGCGGTCCATCCGGAGAAGCTCGCCTTCAGCCACTACGGGGTCTTCGACCACGCGCACGAGCGGTTGGAGGAGGCCGGGAAGGCCGTCGAGCGCTGGAGGGACGTCGCCTTGGAAGCCGCGAGGAGGAGCCCCACCGTCGAGAACGTCACCCTCGCGCTCGAAGAGGAGGAGCAGCGCCGGTCCCGAGAGGAGGGCGAGCCCGCGGACCTTGCCGCACGTTCCCAGGCCATCAGCGGGATCTCGATGGCGGCCATGGGCCTCCTCCGCTACTTCGACCGCACCGGGCTCCTCGGTGCAAGGCCCCCTGGTTCCGAGTGAGCACCCGTGGGCGAGCTCACCCCGTCCGCCCGTTCGCGGGCCGTCGGCTCGCTCGTCGCCGCCCGCGCGGTCTACGCCTACAACTGGTACCTGATCGGGCCGATCCAGGGGGCGATCGCCACCGGTCTCGGCGTCTCCTTTGGAGAGGTCTCGATCTTCCTGTGGGCGTTCCTCGTGGGGGTCGGCATCTTCCAGATCCCGGCCGGCCTCCTCTCGCTGCGCTGGGGGGCGCGCACGTGCTCCCTGGTGGGCATCGCGATCATGTCCGTGGGGGCGGTGGCGAGTGGGGCCACCACCTCGGCCTCGTTCTTCTTCATGGCCCGCTTCCTGGTGGGGGTCGGTTCGGCGTTCTTCTTCTCCCCGGGGATCGGCCTCATCGCCCGATACTACCAGGAAGGGGGACGCGGGTTCGGCATCGGTCTGTTCAACGGGGCCTTCAGCCTGGGTGCGGGGGCCGCCGTCTACCTGACCGTGGTGCTCTCCGGGATCCTCGGCTGGCAGGGCGCGCTGCTGGTGGCGGGGCTCGCGATGACCCTGGTCACCTCCGAAAGCGCGCTCGTCCTCCCTCGACTCCCCGAACCCGCGCTCGCCCTCTCGGAGGCCATGCGCCGGGCGAGGCGGGTCCTGGCCTCCAGGTACCTGTGGCTCCTGGCCCTCGCGCTGGCCGGGTTCTGGGCCGCGAACTTCGCGGTCGCTCAGTACCTTGTCCCCTGGGCCCACGACGAGGCCGGGATGAGCCTTGGGACCGCAGGGGCCCTCGACGCGCTCTTGATCATCTGTCCGCTCTTCGGGGGGCCTCTCGGGGGCATCCTCGCGGAAAAGCGCGCCAGCCCTCGAGGGCTGCTCGCCTTCTCCGCCGGCATGACCGGCCTGTCGGTCATCGCCCTGCCCTTCGTTCCTCGCATCTCCCCTTGGTTGCTGTGGCCCTTCGCGGTCCTCAACGGGATCGTCTCGGGCATGTCGTTCGGGATCCTCTACTACATGGGAACGCTCGACCCGGTCGGCAGGGGCGAGAACGTCCCGCTCGCCCTGGGCCTCATCAACGGGCTCCAGGTCCTGCTCGGAGCCTTCATCGTGCTCGGGCTGGGGTACTACTTCTTCGGCCCGCAACAGGCCTCGAGCTACACCGAGGGGTGGCTGCTCTTCGGGGCCCTGACGATCGGGACGCTGGCCCTGTTGCTGGCGCTCCCGCACCCCTCGCGCACGCCGACCGGCCGTGAGACGAACGGCGCGCGCACCGAGCCAGCGTAGGGCGCCCGGGTCACTCGTCGGCCCGCATCGAACGCGAGGGGAGGGGCACCCGCCGCTCCTCCTTCACCCGGTTCAGGATGACCTGCGTGTTCGTCCGCTCGATGTTCGGGTCCTGCAGCGCGTGCTTCACCCACCGGTCGAGGTCCCTGCGGTCGCGGAACCGCGCGATGACGAGCGCGTCGTAGTCGCCGGTCACGTCATAGATGGCGTAGGCCCGTTCATCCTTCGACAGGCGTTCCTCCACCTCGCGCAGCCGCCCCTTCGAGATGCGGATGCCGACCACGGCGTGAAGGTCCCAGCCGAGCGCCTCGTCCTGCAGGAGCGGGACGTACCCTCGGATGAGACCCTCACGCTCGAGGGCTTCGATCCGATGGCTCACCGTGGTCGGCGAGACATGGAGTCGTCGCGCGATGTCGCGGTGGCTTCGGCGCGCGTCCACGTTGAGTTCCTCGAGCAGGCTCCGATCGAGCGCATCCAGGCTGGACATGTGACCACACGATGGGTCAGGGACGGCCATCTAAGAACCTTCGCCAAGCACTTCGTGGGCACTCGTCCACTTTCCCGGAGCGAGCGCTCAAGTACGGATGTTCGGTCGGAGCACGCACGACCCACCGTCCCGGAGGGCCCCGAGCCCTGAACGATCGCGCAGGAAGGCCGCGACGGGAAGGTCGCCTGGAGGGGATAGGGGCTTCTCGGCCCCTCCTCCTGGCGCCCTTCCCCCCGCCCTCCTCCCGAACGCTTATGGGCCACGGAACAACGGGACGGCCGGGGAGGGCGTTGTGATAGCAACCACGACAGTTCCGGCAGGCGCCACGCCAGAGACGATCATCCAGAAGCTCAAGGCCGAGGAGGTGCGGTGGCTGGACCTCCAGTTCGTCGACCTCACGGGGCTCCTTCAGCACGTGACGGTCCCGGCGAGCACCCTGGAAGAGAGGCACTTCTCGGAAGGGATCCCCAAGCTGGACGGCTCGTCCATCCGCGGCTTCACGGACATCCACGAGTCCGACATGCGGCTCGAGCCGCAGGTCGAGACGCTGCGGGCCCTACCCTGGTACAACCCGCCCCACAAGACCTACCGGATGATCTGCAACATCTGGGAAGGCTTCCGGCACGAGCGCTTCTCACGCGACCCCCGCTACGCGGCCGAGCGGGCCGTGCAGCAGGCCGAGGCCCAGGGGTACGACATGTCCTACTGGGGGCCCGAGCTCGAGTTCTTCGTCTTCGACCGCGTGAGGATCGACCCCTCCCCCCTCGGCACGCAGCTCCCCGGTGCCGGCAACGGCTACCAGATCGAGTCCTCGGAGGCTCCCTGGACCCAGGGCGCGTTCAGCCTGCTCCCCTTCCCGCTCAAGGGCGGCTACTACGCCGCTCCCCCCAGGGACGGGCTCGCCGACCTTCGCAACGAGATCTGCTTCCTGCTGGAGGACTACATGGCGGTCAAGGTCGAGGCCCACCACCACGAGGTCGCGACGGCCGGTCAGTGCGAGGTCAACATCCACTACGCGCCGCTCGTCGAAATGGCGGACAGCATCATGACCATGAAGATGGTCATCAAGCGGACCGCCCAGCAGTTCAACAAGGTGGCCACGTTCATGCCGAAGCCGCTCTACGGCGACAACGGCAGCGGGATGCACACCCACCAGAGCTTGTGGAAGGGCGGGCACAACGAGTTCTTCGACGCGGACGAACCGTACGCCGAGGTCTCGCAGACGTGCCGCTACTACATCGGGGGGCTCATGGAGCACTCCCGCGCCCTCACGGCCATCACCAACCCCACGACGAACTCCTACCGTAGGCTGGTCCCGGGCTACGAGGCCCCGGTCTTCATCGCCTGGGCCCGCGGGAACCGCTCGGCCAACTGCCGCGTCCCGGTGTACGAGAAGACCGTGGAGAAGGCCAAGCGCGTGGAGTTCCGGACGCCGGACCCCTCGTGCAACATCTACCTCGCGATGGCGGCGATGCAGGCGGCCGGGCTCGACGGGATCCAGAGGAAGATCGACCCCGGGAACCCCGTGGACGAGGACATCTACCACCTCTCGAAGCACCGAAGGAAGGAGCTGGGGGTGCGCGAGCTCCCAGGGTCCCTCACCGAGTCCCTGGACGCTCTCGAGAGCGACCACGACTTCCTGGCCTCGGTCTTCCCGAAGGACCTCTTCGAGCACTACTACGACCTGAAGCGCAAGGAGGCGCTCGAGGTCTCGCTGCGGCCGACGCCGCTCGAGTTCTCGATGTACCTCGACGCGTAGGCCCGAGCCGGGCCCTCCGGGGGGGTCGCACCCCCCGCGGGGGCCCGAGGCCCATCCCTCGGCAGGACCCCGAGCACCGCGGCGGGGACTAGATCTCCACGACCGTGAGCAGGTTCGTGGGACGGCCCTCCAGAGGGTACCCCGCCGTCAGGACGACCCGGTCGCCCCGAGAGAGCTGGAGCGCCTCGATGCAGGCCGTGCGGGCCGCGTCGCGCAGCGAGTCCAGAGGCAATCGCGACGGAACGTTCCTTGACCGGACCCCCCAGAGGAGACCGAGCGAGGCCGAGGTCGATGGCTGGGAGGAGAGGACGAGCAGGGGGGCCTTCGGACGCAGGCGGGCGACGAGACGGGCCGTGCGTCCGGAGTGCGTGGGCACCACGATCCCCTTGGCCCCGATGCGCCCGGCGAGCCGGACCGCCGCTTCCGCCACGGCCCCCTCCTCTCCCTGGAGTTCGGAGCCCACGAGGTCGCCCTCGTTGCCCAGGAACGTTCCCGACCCCGCTCGCCAGAGGGCAGGCTCCGTGGCCTCTGCGATGCTGGCGAGGTAGCGGACGCTCTCCTCCGGGAACTGACCCACGGCGGTCTCCTCGGAGAGCATCAGGCAGTCCGCGCCGTCGAGGACCGCGTTCGCGACGTCCGTGGCCTCCGCCCGCGTGGGCCGCGGCGAGCTGACCATGCTGAGCAGCATCTGGGTGGCGACGATGCAGGGCTTGGCCGCGCGTCGGGCGGCCGTGACGAGCTCCTTCTGCACCAGCGCCAGGTGCGCGAGCGGCACCTCGATGCCCAGGTCCCCCCGGGCCACCATGATGCCGTCGGCGCTCTCGAGGATCCCGACCTGGTTCCGGAGCGCCTCCGCCCGCTCGATCTTGGCCAGGAGGAACGGAGCGCGGTCCGGTTGCAGCGCGGCCACCTGGGCCCGGGCCGCTCTCAGGTCGGCGGCAGAAGCGACGAACGAGAGGGCGACCCAGTCGACCCCTTCCTCCACCGCCACGCGAAGGTCGTGGAGGTCCTTCGGGCCCAGGCTCAACTTCGGGAAAGGGGCCCCCGGGAAGTAGATGCCCTGGTGGGAGGAGATGTGGCCCCCGTGCACCACCCGCGCCCGGGCCGAGGTTGCGTCGACGGATTCCACCCGCAGCTCGATGGCCCCGTCCCCGACCAGGACCTGCTGGCCCTGGTGGAGGATCCGCAGGAACCCCTCCACCGGGACGGGGATCTCTGGCGCTTCGGAGGGACCCGCCCCGCCCCGGAGCTCCACGGTCTCCGCGGGGAGGAGCGTCCGCAGCTCAGGTTCGAGGGCTCCGATGCGGTACTTCGGTCCCTGGAGATCCGCGACCGTCGTGACCGGACGGCCCAGCTCCTCCCCGACCTTCCTCGCCCTTTGGAGGATGGTCCGGTGCTGGTCCTCGTCCCCGTGGGAGAAGTTGACCCGCAGGGCGTTCGCCCCGGCCTCGACCAGGGCCTTGAGACGCTCCTCCGACATCGTGGCGGGGCCCACGGTCGCAAGGATGCGGGTGCGCGGCATCCTGTGACCGGAGCACGCGTCGGGCTTGAAAGGTTGGGAGGCCGGCGGAACGGGCCGCCGGGTCCAGACGGACCCTGGCCCGCGCAGGGCCCCTGCGAGGTTACGGGCGAGCTCGTCCGAGGGGGACCGCCATGCGCTCGAGGTTCGCCAGATAGCGTCGCGGCACCCGTCCGGTCGCGTCCTCGGGCACTCCGCCGCGGGCCCCGGCCAGCTGGTGGGAGAGCGCCTCCTTCACGGGCAGGAACGTTTCCGAAGCCCATTCCGGGGCGTGGAGCAGGAGCTTGGCACGCGCGAGAGGGGACGGGTCGCTCGCCCCGGAGGCCTCGTAGGCCGCCACGGCGCTGAAGTAGAGGTTCTCGGCCTTCCAGCTGGACGGGAAGACCGCGATCTCGGCCGCGCGGTCGAAGGCTTCCGCGGCCTGCAGGAACTGCACACGGCGGGCGATGGGGTCCCCGGCGGTCAGTCCCAGAAGGAAGTTGCCCTGGCCCCGGAACCAGGGACCGAAGCCGGGCAGCTGACAGAGCAGCAGTCGCGGGACCACGGCGCGACGGACCTCCCGCCACTCCCCTCGGAAGAGGTGGACCCAGGCGAGCGTGAGCAGCGTGTCGTACCACCAGAACTGGTTCCTCTGCGTCCGGAGCATGCCCGGGTCGATCTCCTGCATCGCCTCGTCGTAGAACCCCAGGTCGAGCAGCGCCCGGCCCTCGAGGCTCTTCGCGCTCCACCAGATGAACGGCAGCTTCGGCGCGTTCCCCAGGAGCATCCGGGCCCCGATGAGCGCCTGGCCGGGGTTGCCCGCCATCAGCGCCTCTTCGTAGGCCCCGATCCGAAGGCCGAGCGGCGAGCCTTCCATCAGCAGTTCGGCCGTGCCGACCTCGTTCCCGAGCAGCGCAATGGACTGCTCGCGATGGCCGTGCGAAAGATGGAAACAGACCTCGCCGTCGATGTTCTCACTACCCATGGCCATAGAACGGTACAACGAGAGCCGCAGCCCTCGAAGTCCTCGAGAGACATATGCGCCCGGATGCGTATAAACCCTTCAGGTCGCTCGCCCGTTCCGATGCTCCGCTCACCTCTTCGGAGCGCGCGGAGGAGGAGACCCCGAGGCCCCAGGATGGACGGGGTCCCGTCGGCCGTACCTCGTAGTCGAGAGAACGGCTCCGAGGACCTCGTTCGGTAGTCTTTTCTGCTCTGCGGCTCCTACGCTGCCGAAATGGTCCACCCTGGCTTGCGGGTGGGGGACCTGGTCGAGCTCATCGACCACCAGGAGGTCCTTCTCCCTGATTTCCAACGCGGGTACGTTTGGCGCCGCCCTCAGGTCCTGAAGTTCTTGGACTCGCTCTACCGCGGCTACCCGATAGGACAGGTGCTGCTGTGGATCCCCCCGCAGTCGGTCACGGACGGAGACTCCGCACCACAAGGTCGAGCGCTCGGGACGAGCCCGAGCCAGCAGGCCGGGGCCTCCATCTTCGCCTCGGCCGAGAGGGCGGAGAAGATCGGCGGGGGCCGTGCCCCCTCGAGAGCGGCACCCCCGCAGTTCGTGCTGGACGGCCAGCAGCGCCTGACCACCCTTTACCGCATCCTTCGCGGGGACGAGGGAGCGAAGGTCCGCTTCCACGCCGGCGACGAGATGTTCATGACGGAGACCGCCGCCTCCGGCAAGGACCCGCTCTGGGTCTCGGTCGGGGACATCCTGGGCTCCGAGCGCGGGCTCTCCAAGGCGCTGGCCCGGCTGCAGAAGGAGCTGAAGCTGGCGCCCGACGACGCGGTGTTCGAGCGTTTTCAGGCGAACCTCCAGCGCATGGCCCTGGTCCGAGAGCGAGTCCTCCCCGTGGACGTGGTCCGCCTGGCGGACCCCGAGCAGGTGGCCGAGCTCTTCGTCCGGATCAACTCGGGGACCCCGCTTCGCCGGGCGGAGCTGGCCCTCGCCCAGCTCGCCTGGAGGTGGCCCGGCGCCCTCGTGGTGCGTCTTGGCGACGCCCTGGAGGAGTTCGTCGAGGCCGGTTTCGACTTCTCGGCCCCGTTCCTGATGCGGAGCTTCGTCTCCGTCGCGACGGGGCAGGCGAGCTTCTCGAACCTGGAGTCGCTCTGGAAGCTCAACGACATCACCCTGTCGAAGAACTGGGACAAGACCCACAACGGGTTGCGGAGCACGATCGCGTTCATCCAGGAAGTGGCCCGGCTTCCCACGGGCGATGACCTGCCCTCGGCCAACGTGCTGATCCCGATGACCGCCCTTTTCGCGAAGAACCTGCGGCTGGACGCTTCCCAGACCCAGCAGCTCCTGTACTGGTTCCTCGTGGCCGGGGCCTTCGGGCGCTACGGGACGAACGTGGAGCCCCGTCTGGGGGAGGACCTGCGGGCGATTTACACCGAGACGCCCCTCAAGAGCCTCATGGACAGCCTCGCGAGCTCGACACCCGCCCCCGCCGTGGTGCCCGCCACCGAGCTCGAGGGCCGGGGGGTCGGGTCAGGGGTCTACCTCCTCATGGCGAGCCTGATGCGCCTCAAGGGCGTCCAGGACTGGTTCCCCGCGTCGGTGGGTGGGCGCCCTCCCTCTCCCGCCCGGGGCGAGCGCGATCTGGTCCTCCAGCCGATCTTCAGCCGAAAGCAGCTGCAGGAGTCCGGGGCCGACCCCGAGCTCGCGGAGGAGATGGCGAACCTCCTCCTCCTGCCCCACCGCCCGCCCTCGAAGTACGCTCAGGCCAACCCCGAGGAACTTCTCGCCCGGGCGACCCCGGCCCAGATCAAGGACCAGTGGGTCCCGGAATCGAAGTTCCTCTGGATGGCCCCACGGGCCGCCGAGTTCCTCACGGCCCGCCGGGTGCTCTTGGCGAAGGCGTTCTCGGTGGCGTTGGAGTCGCTCCACTCCGGGAACGCCCCCTTCCCCCCCCAGGGTTGACCCACCCCTCCTGGGTCTGCTCGTCGGCGGGACCCCCCTCCTTCCTCAGGCGAGCGGAGGGGCCCGCGGACCACCCGATACGCCCGACGTTGGGGGAAATGTCGAAATCGTAGCCGGATTACGTGTTCCGGAGCCCCCTCGCCCCGCTCCGCTCCGAAAATCGGTGGCCCGGGGGCCCCGGGGGGCATTACACCTATATGCCAGTCACTGCTACGATATGACGTGCCGTGCTGGGAGGTACCTTAGCATGGAGGTAGGACCTAACCCTTCCTCCTGCCCATTGCCGTCCGGACCGCTGAACGAACTCTTCAAGGGCCGCCGCTCGGAGCCCGAGCAGAAGGCGCTGCGGGAGGAGATGCGCCACCGCCTCCACCCGATCACCTGCCGCATATGCCGGCAAGAGCTCGCCTACTTCCGCGACGTTGGCCGCTTCCCCCTCGAGGAGGAGGAAGTGCAGGGCGCCTACCTGCAAGGGCGTGGATACCGGTTCCTTCTCACCGTGTGGTGGGGGCGGGTCTCCGACCACCTCCCGGGGGACCTGAAGGAGATGCCGGCGGTCTCGAGCTACTACCGACACATGTCCTTCCACCTTGGGGTCCGGACCGAGCGTGAGGGCGCTGCCCCTCCGGCTGGCCCGAGCTACCTCGCCCGATCGGGAGGCTTCACGAGCTCTCCCGACGCGGCGCCGGCCCCCCCGGCCGGACCGAGCCCCCCCTCGCCGACCCCAATGATTCCCGGCTTCCACGTGGTCATCCCCGTCCCGATGCCGGAGGATTCGGAAGGGGCCTCATGGAGCCCCGCGCGCGTCGAGTCCCCACCCCGTGTCGAGCGGACGGTCCTGCGGATGGCCAAGACCATGGTCGAGCTGGACGAGCTTTCCTCGCGCCCTCTCCGAACGGGCTCTCTCGGGGCGAGCTCACGCTCGTCGATGTGCTCCGCGTCCCAGACCAACGCCCAGGCCGCCTCCCGCGACCGGGAGCTGCTGGGCCGCGCGGCCGGGGCTTCCTCCGGAGCGGGAGGGTACGCCATGCGAATGTCCCCACCCCAGCCCCCGGAGCCGAGGCGGCGCAAGCCGTCCGTGCGCCCGTCGTAGGCCCAACCCGGGCCCCGCACGAGCCGTGTCGGCGCTCCGATCCGGTCACCCGTTCACAAGGGGCCGACCCCGGCCTTCGCGGACCTCTCGGTTCTGCCAGGTCAGGCATTACGGGTGAGGGCCCCATCTCGGGTCCCGGCCGCGGCTCGCGGGAACCCCCCCAGGATCGCGCGCACGGGCTTCGGCGTAGGAGCGCGGTCGATCCGCACGAGCTCAGAGAGAAGAATGCCCGCCGGGGACGGCCCCCGCAATCTCTCGCGGGCGTACCGGGGCGGTGATGGCGTCCACTTCGGTTCCCCACGCGGCGGAGCAGCCGCGTTTCATCTCCTCCGCGTCGAGAAGGATGGCGTCGCGGAGACGGGATCGCTCCGTCTCGGGCGCTCGGGGGAGTTCGGCGACCCGCTTGCGAAGGAGCATCAGCTTTCGTCGGTCCCCTGAGCCCACAGCCGCCCCGGCGGGAGCCGCGGCCGGAAGGGGCTGCGGGACGGCTCCGGCGGCCTCCGCGCGGAGCGGGGCCGGCTGGGGGGGGCCACCGCAGGAGACCATGACGGTGCGACGGTGGCCACGGGAGCGGAGGGGGTGGACGCGGCGACGCCGCCGGTGGGCGTGGGCATGACCTCCGGCAGAGGGGCCTCCTCGACCCCCATGGGACCCAGGGTCGACACTGCCACGAGAAGGACCACGTATCCTATGAGCGAGAGGATCCAGCCGAACGAGCCGAACGGCGAGGCGACGAACCCGACAAGGACCAAGATGCCGGCGATGAGGGCAGATGAGGAACCGTAGTGGTCCCGGATGCGGAGCCCTTCGAGGAGCAATCCGACCGTCGAGAGCAGCAGAAAGAGCGTTCCGACGGCGACGATGATGACCCCGAGCCCCACGGAGCTCTGAGAGAGGCAGTTGGCGAGCGTGGTGGGGTTCGGTGCATTGCTGGCGCAGTTGGCCAGCGACGCCAACCCGCTCAGCTCGATCACGCCACCGGCGCCGCTCACCAGGCTCCCGACCGCTCCCAACAGCAGCAAGGTGGACGGGGTTTCGAACGCGCTCTCGATGTTCGCGAGCTTTCGGAAACCCAGGAACAGGAAGGCCCAGGAGATGGCCGAGATCAGGGCCCCGACGAGCACGATGATCTCGAAGTCCTGGATCAGCGTGAGGAAAGCGGCCAGGACACTGCCCCCGGTCGTAGGAGTAGGGGTGAGGGCGACAGCGAGCAGCCCCCCGTAGAGGGCGAGCGTCCCCAGGATGGCGGCGATACAGCCGATCTTCAGGAACCGCATCCCGGATCCCTCGTCGGCCTCTTTCTCACCCACTCCGAACAGGTCGTTCGCGCCGAGACCCGGGGGGATGGGCGCCCCGGTCGCTGGGGGTAAGGAGGAACCGGCAGGGGGAGGGGACGAAGGGCCCACAGGTCCTTGGGAACTCGGGGGAGCGGGGATGCCCTGACCTTCAGAGGGTGCTCCCCTGCCCGCTTCCGCGCCAGAAAGGGTGTCGGTCAAGGTCAACTGGCCAGTCAATTTCTAACGCATAAATCCTGCGTCAAAGTCGAACGGAAGAAAGGTGGCTGGCCCGGGCTGACGCACGGGAACGAGGAAAAGCGGCGGCGGAATCGCTACTTCGCGGGAAGACTGGACTTAGGGACGCGGTAGACGGTTCCCGTACGGTCGATCCGGGAGCTCAGGCGGAGAACCTCCTTCTCGAGCGCTGCGAGAAGGGCCTCGGCGTGGGCCAGGTCCTTGCAGTGCCCTCCACCCGCTTGCGCGCAAGCCTGGTACGCCTTTCGGAGCTCCGCAAGTGACGGGGTGGCGCCGACCTTTCCGGCCATCGAACGAGCGGAAGCGGAGGAGGATTTCAAGCCGACGCTCGCCGCGACGACCGGAAGACGGCCGACACCGCCTCCCGCTCCTCCGCGTCGAACCACGGTGGGGCCCCCGCCTTCGCGTTCTCCGCCGGCCGACCTCGACGGGCCGTGGCGGGGAGGATGACGTCGACCCGGGGGTCGGAGAGGATCCACTTGAGGAGGACCTGTCCCCAGGTCTCCACGCCCTTGTGGCGGAGCCGGGGCAGGAGCTCGGGGGGCGGGGGGGTCTGCACCAGGCCACCCGCACCCAGAGGTTCCATGACCAGCACCCCCAACCCGAGCTCCTCGGCGAGCGGGAGCAACCGAAGCTCGGCCTCGCGGTCACGAGCGTTGTAGGGGATCTGTACCGCGTCGATCTTGCCGCTCTCCATGAGCTTCGCGAGATCGCCGAACGCGTGGGGACGGTAGTGCGTGGCACCCACCTTGCCCACCTGGCCGGTGGACCGCAGGTCCAGGATCCGGGGCAGCACCTCCTCCACACGTGAGAGGTTGTGGACCTGGTAGAGGTCGATCGCTCCACCGAAGAACTTGAGCGACGCCACCATCTGGGCTTCCATCTCCCCGTCCGCGCGCGCCCAGACCTTGGTGGCGACGAACGCCTCCTTCCGGCGTTCGCGGAGCGCGTCGCCCAGCACCCGCTCGGCCTCCCCGTACATCGGAGAGCTGTCGAAGAGCTGGGCGCCTGAACGAAGCGCCTCCGAGACGAGCTCGTGACGGGCCTTCTCCTCGGCGGACCCTCTAACGTCGAAGGTCTTCCACGTCCCCATGCCCACCACCGGAAGGGCCGGTCCTCGACCGCCAAGCGTCCGCGTCTCCATGCCGCCGGGGAGGGTCCTACGTGGATAAGCTCAGAGAAGGCCCTGCAGAGGGTAGGGAGGGGAGGGCAGAGAGAGCAGGGAGGGCAGGGAGGGCAGGGAGGGCAGGGAGGGAGAGCCCGGGGGACCCCAGGCGCGGGTCGCCGTTCCCCGGCCGGGTCGAACCCCCCGATCGAGGCTCGCGCCGACCCCGTGCTTGCCGGGGGGGGCCCCTACGGGGCTGGCCGCCGCTCCGATGGAACCGTCCTCCTTTTGTCCCTGGTGGTCACACATCAGGACATGCCCATCGCGATCGAGGACCTTCCAAAGGTGATCATCCTCGAGCCCGGGCGGGGGGTACGGATGGATGTCCGCATGGATTCGCCCTCCTGCGAGATCGACCTGCACATGGACAAGGAGGGGCCCGGGAAGAGCTTCGTGCTCATGATCGGCCACAAGAACGGAGAGGTGGTCCAGCGGGTTCGGGTGTCGGGCAGGGCGAAGGTTCTGTTCGACCCGGAAACTCCGGGCGAGTACGTCTTCCTGCTGACGAACCCGATGGCCGAGCCCGCCGTGGTGCACTGGGAAGTGAGGCCGATGGGCACGCCGGGGGCGCCCAGGACCGCCAAGCGTCCCTCGTCGAAGCGCGAGCAGGACCCGGCCTACCGGTAGCGGACCGAGGCCGTCGCTCGGGAGACGTGCTCCCGTTCCAGGGAGGTCATGACGTCACCCCTCGTCACAATGCCGACCAGGTGCTCGCCGCTCTTGACGGGGAGCCGTTGGATGTGCTTGACCAGCATCCAGCGGAGCGCGGACTCGACCGAGGTGTCCGGAGTGACGGTGATGGCGGGGGAGGTCATCACGTCCTTCACGTGGAGCCGCTCCAGCACCCCCCTCCACTTCGCACGCCGAACGAGCCTTTCGCGCGACGGGTTGTCGAGCACGTGGTCGATCACCTCGCTCGCCACGGACAACCCTCCCTGCTGGGCCAGCCCCCGCAGGATGTCCCGCTCGCTGAGGACCCCCTCCAGGCGCGTCCCCCGCACGACCGGCAGTCCGGAGATCTGGTGGAAACGAAGGAGCCTGGCGGCGGCGTCCAGCTTGACGTCCCTGCCGGTCGTGACGAGACACGTGGTCATGATGTCCCGCACGACCAGCTCCTCTCCCGCCGTCAGCTCCTGAGGCCTCTCGACGGGTCCGAGGGTCTGGGACCCGACCTCAAGGTGGGGGATGACCGGGGCAGGGGAGGCGGCCCCGGAGGGCGGCGGTCCCATCGGGGGATAAGGGATCGGCGCCGGCATCAGGGCCGGCCGACGTGCGGACATCGTCGGTGGGGGCCTTCCAAGGGCGGCCTCTTCCTCCCCAGGGACTTCACGCCGGGGGAGGCTCATAGCTCGGGCGTGGAACGTGCTTGACACGCCTTCACGGCCGCGCCTCGTGGCTTTATCCTCCGAGACCTTTGGCGGAAAAGAGGCGACGACGCATGGCGAATCCCCGGATGACGCTGGAAACGAGCATGGGAACGATCGAGGCCGAGCTCTTCGTGGACAAGGCCCCGAAGACCGCGGCGAACTTCCGTACCCTTTCGGAGAAGGGGTTCTACAATGGGCTCGTGTTCCACCGCGTGATCGACGGGTTCATGATCCAGGGCGGCTGCCCGAAG
Source organism: Thermoplasmata archaeon (assembly GCA_027314165.1). Classification (GTDB taxonomy): domain Archaea; phylum Thermoplasmatota; class Thermoplasmata; order Lutacidiplasmatales; family UBA184; genus JAKAAX01. Next base: position 195,606 of record DAHVCH010000001.1, read on the forward strand.
GGCACCGGCACGGGTGGTCCCGGCTACAACATCCCCGACGAGTTCGGCCCGGGGCTGAAGCACGACAGCGCCGGCGTCTTCTCCATGGCCAACGCCGGGCCCAACACCGGCGGGAGCCAGTTCTTCATCACGCTCGCACCCACCCCCTGGCTGGACCGAAAGCACGCCATCTTCGGGAAGGTCACGAACGGGATGGACGTCGTGATGCGCATCGGGAAGACCCCGGTGGACGGCAACGACCGCCCGCGCACCGCGGTCAAGATCACGAAGGTCACCATTTCCGGGTGAAGGGCCCGCGATCCGCGCGCCCGACCCCGGCGGGGTCCTCGCGCTCCCGGTCGATGGTCAGAGGCCCTCGACCAGCCTTCGGACCTCCGCAAGGTCCGCGTCGATGCGGGGGACCGTACGGTCCTCCTCCCCAAGGAGCAGGTCGGGGCGCTGGTCCTTCAGGTAGTCGTAGATCCCTTTCCCGGAGAGCCCATCCACCCACCGGAGGATCGCCCACTTCGAGCTCTTGGCCACGTGCGGGTACCGCCCCAGGAGCCCGGCCACGCGGTCCTTGACCGAGATCTCTCCGCGCAGCCAGGCGTCGAGCCGCTCCTGGTCCAGCTCCCGGACCCAGCCGCGGATGATCCTCTCACTGCCTCCGGGCAATCGCGCACCTCCCGGTCCGACGGGCGCCCGGGATGTGGGCCACTCCAGGGGAGGATGAAATAGGCTGCTCGCCCACCGGCGGACATGCCGAAGGTGGGGGAGACGGCGCCAGAGTTCGCCTCGGTCGACAGCGATGGACGCGCCCTTCGTCTCGCAGATCATCGCGGGAAGCAGCGGGTCGTCCTGTACTTCTTCCCCGCCTGCTTCACGCCCGGCTGCGACATCGAGGCCGGAAAGTTCCGCGACGAGTTCCCCCGCTACAAGGGCAAGGACACCCAGGTGATCGGGGTGTCCAACGACGCTCCCGAGACCGCGAAGAGGTTCAGAGAGCACTTCCACCTGCCCTTCCCGGTCCTTCCGGACCCGGAAGGCCGCATCATCCAGCTCTACGGCGTGGGGGGATCGGGAGGACGGGCTCGGAGGGTCACGTTCCTGATCGGGCTCGACGGGAAGGTCGAGGAGGTCGTGGACGACCGGAGCCCCGAGACCCATGTCGTGAAGACCCTGGAGCGGCTGGCTTCGCCCTGACCGGGCGAGCCGGCGGAAGCTCGGAACTTCCGGTAGGACCCTCTCTCGGGCCCAGTGCGGGGGGGCGCGTGCAGCGCGACGAGCCGAGGCCCTACTTCTTCGGGGCGAGCTGGCCCTTCCGGCTCGCGATGCTCCGGGCCAGCGAGCCAAAGGCCTCGGCGACCTTGTCGCCGGTCTTCGCGCTGGTCGAAACGATGGGGCTCTCCCCGAAGGCCCCCGAGGACATGCCGCGCAGCTTCTGCCGGACCTCCTCCATGGTGAAGGCCGGGGTGAGGTCGTTCTTGTTCACGACGAACACCGCGGGGAACTCGCCCAGGACCTCCTCGGCCGAACGGATCCAGCCGGAGAGAGAGTCCAACGTGTCCGAGCGGGACCCGTCGCAGACGAGGAGGACCCCGTCCGCCTCCTGGTAGTATGCGGTGTAGATCGAGTCGAAGCGCTCCTGCCCGATAATGTCCCAGATCTGGAGACGGACCTCGAGCGGGCCCTGGGGCGTGTCGAGCTTCTCGACCCGGGCAGTGACGTTGGTCCCGAGGGTCTCGACGTAGTGCGGGTCGAACATCGAGAACACGTAGCGGCTGATGAGGCTCGTCTTGCCGACGGCCCCGTCGCCGAGCAGGATGAGCTTCGCCATCATCCGTCGGGACTTCCCCCCCTCGACGGCGCTCGCCGCTGGGACGACCTTCCCCGCGTCGCCCTTCCCCTGCCTCATTTCGGTAGAACGCTCCAGGCGACAGCGCCTAGTCAAGTTTGCTGTAGGGCTTGAGGGTCCTCAGGAGAAGCGACCGGTCCCCTGAGGAGACGCTCCCCTGCGACATCGAAACGAGCAGCTCGCCCTTGCCTTCGGCGAGCATCTCCGCGACGATGGAGAGGAAGTTGCGGGTGGGTTCCACGCCGTTCGCCTCGAGCAGGAGCGGGACGTCGGTCAGGAGCACGACGCCGCCGGGGACCCGCTTGACGAACTCGTCCACGGTGTTGAGCATCGCTGGGAGGTTCCCGGCCTCCAGGCTCAGCAGCCCCAGGCTCTCCCCGGGGGTCAGGTCGTAGACGCGGATGTGCGAGAGGTCGCGCCGCGCGCGCAGGGTCTTGCCCTTGTCCGAGGTGATCGCGAGCCCGCCCCGCCTCTGCGCCTCACCGATGAACAGCGCGAGGGCGTCGGTCTTCGGTCCCTCATCCACGAGGAACGCGCCGGCGGGGGTCTTCCCCTTGGGGGCCTTCGCGCCCTCCTCCCGGCCCCGGGCCGCGGGCGGGACGGGGGCATGGGGGGGAGGAGGAACGCTCTCGCCGCCCGCGGGGGACACGTTCCAGCGGAGCTCCACGAGGGCCCGGTCGGACCCGTCGCCGTCCGGAATGAACTTGCCGACGACCCGTCGGTCGATCAGCTCGGAGACCGCGCCGACCAGGAAGCCCCGGGTGAACTCCATGCGGGTCTCCCGGGGGACCCGGGCGGGCGCCTCGGCCACCCGCGAGAGCTCCAGGGTCAGGTGGTCCGGGCCGTGCTCCCGTGCTCGGATCTTCGCGAGCCCGATCTGGGCGCAGATGGCGGGGATCACCTCCGCGAGCTCGTTCGCGTCCTTGACCTCGACCTGGCTCTGGACGACCTGGCCCGCTCCGCAGCGGGCGCCGAAGGCCACCATGACCTCGGCGACCTTGTCCTCGCGCAGGTAGAGACGGAGGGTGTTCTTGAGGAACCCCAGGTCGCGGCTGGGGAGCGCGAGGTAGTTCGCGCGCGACGGGAGCGGGGTCCGGCCCTTCTCCTCCTCTTCCGGTGGGCCCATCCACTCTCGGAGGAGGACGAAGCGACATGAACCTATCGTGGGGCCCCGGGCCACCGCCTCGGCGGCCCCCGACCCCCGGTCGTCCCCCCCGGACCCTCCCTCCTCAGGAGAGGTACCCCTCCCGGGAGAGGAAGGAGCGGACCTGGTCGGTCGACGCGTCGACCGAGGACCGGGTCGTGTCGACGATGAGGTCCGGGGCGCTCGGTTCCTCGAACGGGTCGTTGACCCCGACCATGAGCGGAAGGACCCCCCGGGACGCTCTCCGGTAGAGCCCCTTGGAGTCCCGTTCCTGGCAGACCTGGAGCGGGCAACGGAGCCACACCTCGACGAACCGCTCGCCACCCGCCTCGCGGGCCGCTCTCCGGACGGACTCGTACGGACTGGTCATGGGAACGATGGCGACCGTACCTCCCTCCGCGAGCCTCGCGGCCAACCGGCTCAGCCGCTGCGCCCGTTCCTCTCGATGCGCCCGGGTCCTTCCCGTGGGCGCCGAGAGCATCCGACGGGTCTCCCGGCCGTCCAAGACCTGGGTCCGCCATCCGAGGGTCTGCAGGCTGGAGGAGAGCTCCCAGGAGAGCGTGGACTTTCCGGAGGAGGGCAGCCCCTCGATCCAGACCACGAACCCCCTCCGGCTCGCCGTGGCGGCTGCGCCGGGCGGGCGCCGGCCCGAGGACAAATGCTCCCAGTTCGCGTGGGCCGGGAGGTTGCGGACGACCCGCGCGGCCAGGAAGGCGAGCGAGGCGATGGCCAGGGCGAGCAGCAGGAGCTGCTGCTGGAGGTCGAGGAGCCCCTGCCTCCCGAACGCCGTCAGGAGCCCGAGCGTGATCATGCCGGAGTCCGCCGCAGCGACGAAGCGCAGGAACCTCGCCTTCGGGATGGCACGGAAGAGGACCATCCCGACCGGGATGCCCACCGCGACGGGCACCGCGATGAGCGGGACCAGCGAGAGGGAGGCCACGGTGAAGAGGGCCCGCCCGGGAACGAGCAGGCTCAATGCGAGGTAGGTCGACACCGTGATGGAGGACTCCGCCACCCGCACCTGGGCTATCGTGCAACGGAACTCGCTCTTCCCCAGGTTCTGGTTGTTCCAGAAGGCCGCGAGCGGAGGGCCGGAGATGGTGGTGAGCGCGTAGAGGAACCCGATCCCTCCCCCGAGCACCGGCGTCCATCGCCGCTCCTGTCGGATCGGGCGTCGGACCCCGAAGAGCTGGAGGATCGTGAACGGCAGCAGCGTCGAGTAGAGGAGGACCCTGACCAGGTTCGGCGCGAGCCACTGCAACGCGAGGGTGCCCAGGACCACCCCCGGGGCCAGGCCAAGCACCACGGGCACGGCCCGCCTCCATGTGAGAGGGATCACCGCCCGCCCCTGGTAGAGCAGGAAGAGGTTGACCCCAAGCTCGACCAGGACGATCGCGGGGTTCAGCACGCTGTTGTAGACGAAGAGCGAGGCGACCGGTGCGAACAGCGTCGAGAAGCCGTACCCCACCGCCCCGTTGGTCACCGCCGAGGCCAGGGCCATGACCACGAGGACCAGCACCGTCAGGAGATCGGGGCCGGACATGAGCGCAGGTCGACCGGAGGACCCGCGCTTGGCAGATATACATGCGAGAAAGGCGTCCAAACGTTATCGATGGTCGCAGGTACGGCGTATGACATGGCCAAGTAGGGCCCTGGCGAACCCTCTCGGGCAGAGACGTCCCCTCCCGCATCTCCGAGAGCGCGCGGGTCGCCGCGTTCGTCCCGGAGGGGGCGCCCCCCTCCGTCACTCGACGATCTTGGAGACGTCGACCTCGGAGGCCTTGAGGTGGGTCCGGTGCCGGTAGTGCCCGGCGAGGAGGGCATCGACGCGGGCCCTCAGGTGCGGCAGCGAGGTGGTCGTCCCATCCCACTCGATCAAGGCCTCGTGCCAGGTCTTCTCCATGTCCTCGAGCGCGACGGCCACTTCGCGCAGGACCTGCTTCGGGTTCCGCCCCGAGAGCACGACCGCCGCGACGAGACGGTGCCCCCGCACGATGTGGAGCTTCATGTTCGCGAACTCGAGCACGTTCAGGTGGCCCCCTTCGGGACTGAAGGACTTCTGCAGGAACCCCTCCACCGCCTGCAGCATCCCGGTCACCACCTCGGGCTCCAGGTCCGCACGGGCCGTCCTGGAGGCGTGCCAGACCAGCTTCCCGCCCTTGTAGACCAGGAAGATCTCCTCGACCCGCGAGGGGTTCGAGCTCCGCAGCACGTAGGCCACGAGGATGGCGACGACGACCGCGATGCCCACGTAGGGAAGCACGGTCTCCCAGAGGGGCGTGGAAGGGCTGGACGGCGTGACCCCCGTCCCTGAGTAGTTCTTGAGGACGTAGATCACGACCGACTCGGAGACGGTGGGCAGTCCCGGGGACGCGATGGTGGCGTTGATCGTGCAGTTGGTGTGGGTCCGCACGCTCGCGGGGAGCGTGAAGGCGATGCTCGACCATCCCCCCCGGAACGCGGTCCCCGCCCCGAGGGTGATGGCCAGGTAGTTGCTGGGAGCCCAGCTGAGCCCCAGCACGACGGTGCCCGAGGAGACCCCCGCGAAGACGCCCGAGGAGGTCTCGTGCCGGATCGACAGGTTGACGGTCACCATCGAGCCGGGAGGAGGCTGGGAGGGTATCGCGGACATCGTGACGGTCACGATGAGGTTCGGGTCGAGGGCCCGCAGGCAGTAGCCATGCACCCAGCTCCCGGTCGCGTTGATCGTGACCGCCGCGTAGGCGCGGGCGAAGCCGGGGAGCGCGAAGGTCACGTTGTAGGTGAGACCCGGGACCAGGGTCATGTTGAACGTGCCCGCGCTGTTGGTGGAATTGGTGACGTTGTACCTGGGTGGCACGGAGTCGGCGAAGACCTGGACGTCCACCAGCCGGTCCGCGTACCCGCAGATGCCCACCGTGCCGTTGAAGTTCGAGACCCTACCGCTCGGGTTCGGCAGGAAGAAGATCATCGACGCCGGGGCCCAACCCATCGTGAACGAGGCGTTCGTCTCGTTGAGGTAGCCGCTCCGGTTCGCGGTCACGTCGTAGGTCCCGGCGGGCAGCGTGATCGAAAAGCTGCCGTCAGGGAGCGTCGTGGTGTTGGTCCAGTTCTGCGGAGGGCCGAGCCCTTCGGCGATGACGCGCGCTCCGGAGAGCGGCGACGGGCGCGACGCGCCCGACGGCCCGAGCGGGACCTCGTAGACGAAGCCCGAGAGGGTCGCGTTGGCGGGCACCACGAGGGCGTTCCCCGAGATGGACGTGGAGCTCCCGCCGGTCGAGACCACGGTGAGCGTCCAGGTGAGGGCTCCCACCCCGGCCACGGGCGGCAACGTGCCGGTCCAGTTCCCCGAGAGCCACGTCCCGCTCGAGTTGATCCCTCGCGAGAAGCCGAGCGAGGCGGTCACGGGGGACCCTCCCCCCGGGACCTGGTACCGGAGGTTGACGGCGGCGACCCCGAAGCCTCCCGACGCGCTCGCGTTCCCCCAGGCGTGCCAGACGGCCCCCGCACGGACGGGGCCGAACGGCCCCCCGGAGAGGATCGAGGGCGCGGGGGCGGGCAGGGTCCCGCCGAACTCGTCCGTGGACAGCGGAGTCCCTCCCGCACCCACGCCTCCCAGCACCCAGAGCGCCCCGGGAGGTCCCCCGACCAGCGTCAGAGGGCCGTGCGCCTGGGCCGCGAGCGGAGAGGCTGGCAGCAGGGTCCAATGGAAGTTCGTGAGGTTCAGCACCCAGACGTCGTCGAGATACGTCGACGAGCCGTTCAACCCCCCGAACAGGACGGCCTCACCCGCCGCGGGGAGAGCGACCATCGACGCCAGCTCCCGTCCTGCCGGGGGTGCCGAGGCCAGGGTGTCGTTCGTCCAGTTCGCCCAGGCGCCGCTCGGCCAGGAGAGGTTCCAGGTCTGCTGGCCCCAGGGAAGATTGCCAAAGTTGCTGCCCCCGAAGAGCGACAGTCCGGCCGAGGAGGAGGCCGAGGCGGAGAACCAGAGCGGTCCGGGATGCACCGCGGTACGGATCGAGGTCCAGCTCAGCGTGAGGGGGGAGTAGGCCCAGGTATCGTTCAGCGCGGCCACGGCGACCCCTCCGAACACCACGACCCGGGCCGAGACGCCCGACGGGTCGACCCCGTAGACCATCCCGCCGCGTCCGGGAGGGAGGGGAGAGGCGACGACGTACGGCTGGCGCCAGGAAAGGTTCGTGGGGTAGAACCACCAGACATCGTTGAGGTAGCTGATCGGGCCCGCTTCGCCACCGAAGAGGACGAAGACCCCTGCGGCGCGGTCGAAGACGAGCGCCGCGTCGCTCCTCGCGGCGGGCGCAGGAGCGGGCGCAGGCGCGACCCGGTGGAGGGTCTGGTTCGCGTACCACAGCACCCAGGTGTCCCCGAGCACGGAGGCCGTGGGGCAAACGGCCACGCCGGAGGAGCAGCCTCCGAACACCAGGGTCAGTCCGCTGACGGGATCGTTCGCGACCGCAGCGCCGACCCTGGGTACGAACCCCGAAGGGAGCGAGGACCCCCACCAGTCGACCCCCGAGATCGCCAGCGAGGCCTTGGCGGGGGCCGGCGAGGACGCGAGCGTAGCGGTAGCGCGGGGGACCTCCTGCGTCTCCGCGGTCGCGGCGGACGAGAGGGCCCCCGCAACCACGGAAGGCGACGCGACCTGCGCGGGTACCCCCGCATGAGGCGGTGGGGGAAGCGCGGTCGGAGGAGCCCCCGTCCACGCGAGCGCGCCGGCCATCGAGAGCGAGAGGAGCGCGAGGGCGAGCCACGTTCGCCGACCGTCCACCCCGCCACGGCGGGGCCGGTCCGAGGCCCTTCTTCGGGTTGCTTCGGACCTGGCCGACACTTGGCCCCTACGGTCCGTTGGCACTTCCGATCTGTGCATCCGCGGCCCTGACCACCGTGACGCTACCGTTCGGGCCGAAGATAGAGACTGTCACCGTGTAGGCCCCGTTCCAGACGAAGAGGTGGGTGGTCCAGGCCCCCGAGGAGGAGGAACAGACGAGGGGGTCCCAGACGGTGCCCGCGAGCCCGGAGCATGTGGCGAGGTCGAACGTCGTCCGGGGGAAGCCCGGGGGCAAGGGCACTCCCGCGTGCAGGAGCTCGCACGTCAGGTTGGCGTAGAGGCAGCCGTGCTGCCGGCCCCCGCTGGGGTTGGGGCCGCGGAAGGTCCAGTTGACACTGGTCGCACCGGACGCAGCGGGCAGGGCGGACGAATCGAAGGTGGCCAGGTACCCCCCGGCCAGGACGAGCCCGAGGGCTGGGCCGAGTGGCCACTCCAGGGCGCTCGGACCCCCGCGTTGGTGGTGATGGAACGTCCAGGCGAGGGTGCGTTGGAAGAAGGGCGTCGTGAGGGTCACCGTGACCGGGGTGAGCTTCCCGTGGCTCGTCACGTTCAGGTGGAGGAACTGGTCATCGAGGTCCAGCGCACCGGTGGCGTTCCACGGGAGCATGAGCGTGGCATACCCTACGGTCGAGGTCCCTCCCGGCACGCGGGTCACGTTCAGCCACAGCTCGGTCGTGCAAGCGGACCCCCGGTCGCGACCTGCGGAGAGGGCGGGCGCGTCCCTCGGCGCGCAGCAATTGCCGTCGTCCGAGGGGAGGGGGGCGACGGCCGTGCCCTGCCGACCGCAGCCGCAGCCGTCGTCCCTCGGGAGGGGGGAGGCCTGCCGGGAGCCGTCGCCGCGGCCGCAGTCGGCAAGGTCGAGGACCGTGAGCTGGGCGCGGCTTCCAAGGGCCCCGCCCACCGAGAGGGTGACGTTCACCAGGTAGCAAGCGAAGCTCCCGCCGCAGACCGCGCCACCGCCGAGCCCCCCACCGCCACCGCCACCCCCACCGCCACCCCCGCCGCCACCCCCGCCGCCGTTCTGGGGCAGCACGGCGAGCGGCTGCGACGCGGACGCGAAGTAGCCACCCGCGTCCGAGACCGTGAGGGTGACCGAGTAGTTGCCCGCCTGCGCGTAGGTGTGGCTCGCGTTCGCACGGACCGCACTCGAACCGTCGCCGAAGCTCCAGGTGTAGGAGGTCAGCGGGTAGCTCGCGTCGGTGCTGGTGCTCGCGAACATCACGGACTGCCCGACCACCGGACCGGCGGGCGCGATCGTGAAGCTGGCCTGGGGACCGCCCCCGCTCGGAACCGAGCCGCCGTTCGTGACGAACGCCCAGACGGCCCCGGAGGGCAACGGGGACGCCAGACCGAAGGTCAGGTTCACGGAGCTGTCCGGGGGAAGGACCGCGGACTGGCCGTCCGTCGAGGAGAGCACCTGGGTCCAGTTCGCTCCGGTGCCGGACACGGCGGAGACGAGGGTCGTGGGCGTCAGGGGAAGGTTACTGACCCCGCCCTCCAGGGCGAGCCACGCGAGGTCGTGCGTGCCCTGCCAAATCAGTCGGATCACGACCGGCTGAGTGCCGGTGGGGAGCGCGGACCCGATGGGGAGGATGAAGTCGGAGAAGTACTCGCGGGGAGCGACGAAGCCGATCGAGGAGAAGCCGCCCGTCGAGGGGTCGCCCACCTCGACCGTGATACCACTGGCCCCGGAGGGGGGATAGGCCGGGTCCTCCTGGGCCCGGAGCACCACGTACTCCTGGTTCGCCCCGGCCACGTCGTTGAAGGAGCCGAGGACGACCGCGCCCGACGCCTCCGTCAGGAACGTGTTGTTGGGGGTCGTTCCGTTCGCGGAGGGGTTGAGCAGTAGGGTGGTGACGTTCGCGCTCCCATCGGATGCGCAGGCCACGGTCTGCTGCGAGACCGCCCCGTAGACGTTCTGCGAGCCCTCCGTCACGCCGGGGAACTCCGTGCCCGGGAGGGCGTACCCGAGCTCCACCGAGTCGAGGGCGGTGGAGTAGCCCGGACCCTGGTCGATCTGGAGTTGAACGCGCGAGCCGTCGGCGGGGACCGACCGCTGCAGGAGGTAGGTGTCCACGAGGCCGTTGCTCCCCGGCGAGGCGTACTGCTCCGGAAGGACGTTGTCGTCGATATGCCAGGCGCCCCCCGATGGGACTTCCAGGAACGGGCTGCCGTTGGGGTAGGATTGTGCCCCCTCAGGGGACGGCCCGGGGAGGGGGCCGCCTCCAGAGGGGGCGGGCGAGGGAACGGAGGGCGCGGCGGTGGGAGAGGTGGGAACGGTCGCGACCGTGGACGTGGACCCAGTAGCTCCGAAGGCCGGAAGCCCCAGGACCAGCGCGAAGGCGACGGCAGCTACGACGAGCGGCCAGGATTTGGCCGACGGGCTGCCTGCTCTGAGTAGGAACATCCGCCCTCCCCTCCCCGGAGGACCGACCGACCCTGCGGTCTAGGTGACAACACGCCACACGGGCTATTTAGCCGTATCTCAGGACCTCGGCGAGAGCACGCACAAATGCGCATGATTGCCGGGCGGGGCCGGCCACCCCGCTCCCCCCGGCGCACCTAGTCCTCGTCGGGGTCCGGCCCGGGGCCGTCCAGGGACCCCCCGGCCGCCTCGACGCGGCGGGAGAGGACCTTGGCGAACGCCTTGGGGTTGGCCGGAGAGATGAAGACCGGCACGTCGTCGGTCATCACCAGCAGCCCTCGGTGGAAGGTGTAGACCGCGTCGAACTTCCCCACCTGCGGGGACCAGAGCCGGGAGCGCCACCCCCAGCTCCCGACGAAGCCCGTCGGGGAGAGGTCGCGAAGCGAGATCGGCTCGATGCGACGAATGGACCCCAGAGGGACCCTCCTCCAGCCGAACAGCCTCCAGGCGTTCAGCCGCTCGTGGTCGATCGTGTAGAAGACGGAGAGCTCTCGCGCGAGGTAGATCGCCAGCGCTCCCCCGAGGACGTAGATGGCGGTCCGGTTGATCCCCAGGCGTGGGAACTCGAACAGCACCAAGAGGAGCAGCAGGGCGTAGAAGATCGGGACCACGGGGTCCCGGTGGGGACCGGAACGAAGGGCGCCGACAGGGCTGGACGAGCCCGTCTTGCCGGCGGGCGGGGCCGCGACCTCGTCCTCGCCGTCGGGAGCCGGTCCCGGAGGTTCGGAGGAAGCGCCCTGCATCCAGCCACCCGGGAAGGGGGAGTCGTACTACTAGGCTGCGAGGGCCCGCGCACCCCCCGCGACCCGGGACCTCCGGAGGACCCCCAGCGGGTGGGGGTTCACAGATGCAGGCTCAGGCAGGCGAAGGTCAGAAGAAGCGAGATGGCGGCGAGCGGCGCCCCGTACTTTGCGAACTCCAGAAGGCGGACCTGGACCCCCGCCTTGTTCGCCTGCTGGACGATGATGAGGTTGCTCGCGGCCCCGAGCAGCGTGATGTTGCCCGCCAGCGTGCTCCCCGCGGCCAGGGCCATCCACGGTATCGGGGTCGCGCTGGAGTAGCCGAGACCCACCATGGCCGGGAGCGACAGGGCCACCCACGGAACGTTCGAGAAGATCTGGGAGCCGATCACGGAGGCCAACATGATGACGCCCACCCCCGTCGCGGAGATCCCGCCGCTCGTGGGCCGAGAGGCGAGCGGGAACTGGCCCGTCATCGAGGCGACGACGCCGGCGCTCACCTCGGCCGCCATGACGATGAAGAGCCCCACGAAGAGGAGCAGCGTGCTCCAGTCGACGTGAGAGAGGACGCTGACGCGGCCCGGCTTCAAGAGGAGGAGCAGCGCGGCCCCCGACGCGACCACGACGTCGATCCCGAAGCCCTGGAAGCCGACGTACCCCAGCGAGCGGCCGACAGAGACCGCTCCCACTGCGCACATCGTCAGGGGGAAGACCACCAGGGAGGGGTGGTGGTACAGGCGCTGGCGCCACCGCCCTCGGGGGAAGAGCGGGACCACAGGGACCTGCGTCCGGTCGAAGGTCGCTCCTGGCTCCACCAGGATCGGGCGGAACCATCGACGGAGGAGCAGACCGCCCAGGAGAAGGCTCCCGATGACGGGCAGGAACAGGTAGCGCAGGTAGACGGCGATCGGCTCCCCGATCGGGACGTAGAGCGCGATGAGCAGGTTCTGGGGGTTCCCGATCGGCGTGAGGGCGCTGCCCACGGTCACTCCATAGGCGAGGGTCAGGAGCAGGGGCAGAGGACGCAGGTGGAGGCGTCGCGCAAGGTGGAGGAGGAGCGGCACCATCAGCACCGCGAGAGCGTCGTTCACCAGGACCATGGACATCAGTCCGAAACCGACGAAGAGCAGGAAGACCAGGTCCTCCGGCTTCCCCGCCTTGGACGCCAGCCAGTTCGCGAGGTGCGTCATCGCACCCGCGCGGTCCAGCGAGGCCGCGAAGACGAACATGGAGAAGAGGAAGGCCAGGATCGGAAGGTTCACCGCCGCCTGGGCCGCCTGCGGGGAGATCACCCCCAGCAGGACCAGCGCGACCGCCGCCCCTAGGAACAGGAAGGGGACGACCTCGCCCCGGCCCGCGAGCTCCCGCAGCACCACACTACCGTAGAGAACGAGCAGGATCCCGAGGGCGGCCCAGTAGAGGAGGTTCAAGGGAGGGGCCACCCCCCCTTCCCCCTCACCGGCCGTGTGGGCACGGCCGGGGGTCCGCTAGCTCGCCTCGTAGTAGTATTCTCCCTTGGCCCTCTGCTCGCGGTCCAGCACGGACCCTTCCTTGTTGATGCGGGGCCGGTGGCTCTCCTCGTCCCGCCGGAAGGTGACCTGGATCCGTTCCAGCAGCGCGTTCATGCCCTCGCGCATCGAGAACGGGCCGTCGCCTCTGGCGCGCGTGAAGTCCGCATTTTCCGGGCTGAAGGCCATGAGCGAGTCGGCGACCAGGTCCAGGAAGTACACGTCGTGGTCCACGACGAGCGCAGCGCTGCCCTGGCGCTCCACCAGGCGCTTCACGAGCCTCGCGACGTTCATGCGCTGGTCCGAGTCCAGGTAGGCGGAGGGTTCGTCGAGGAGGTAGAGCGTCGCCGTCCGTCCGAGGCAGAGGGCGATCGCCGCCAGTTGCAGCTCCCCTCCAGAGAGCTCCGTCAGCGGGACCTCGAGGACGCCGGAGAGCCGCAGGGTGGGCACCAGCTCCCTCGCGAAGAGCTCGGAGTCGAACCCACCCCCCGCGGCCAGGGAATCGACCCGCTCGCGAAGCGTCCAATCCCCTGTGGCCCGGAGGTACTGGGGCTTGTAACCGACCGTCACTCCCACGGGAGGAGTGCCGGAGGAGGGGACCTCGACCCCGGCGAGCATCTTCACGAACGTGGTCTTTCCCGTGGAGTTCGGGCCCACGATCCCGACGACCTCCGACTTCTGGAGGGAGCCTCCTCCAACGGTGAGATGGAACCGGGGGAACGACTTCTCCAGCGCCCCGAAGGTGACCTTCGCGACGCGGTGGGCCACCGCCTTGGGCGGGTGGGTGGTGAAGACGATCGGCTCGGTGCGGAAGCGGACGTTCTCGTCCGCAAGGTACCCCTGCAGGTAGGTGTTGATCGCCGTCCGCATCGGCATCGGACGCGTGACGACCCCGAACGCGGCCTCCTCTCCGTAGACCAGGTGGGCCTGGTCGGCCAAGTAGTCCAGGAGCGCGAGGTCGTGCTCGACCACGACCACGCTCGCCCGCTCGCCCAGCCCCCGGATCAGGCGGGCCACCTTCAGGCGGTGGACGATGTCGAGGTAGTTGGACGGTTCGTCCAAGAGGTAGAGGTCGGCGTCGGTGGCGAGGGTGCGCGCAAGGGCCGCGAGCTGGAGCTCTCCCCCGGAAAGCTCGGAGAGGAGCACCCCTTCGCGCCCCGTGAGCTCCGTGGAGGAGAGCGCCTGACCCGAGTCGCCCCCCGCTTCGTCCACATACTTGCCGACGGTCAGCCCCTCGCGTTGGGCGAGGGTGTCGACGTACTGCGGCTTGATCACGGAGCGGACCTCGCCCTTGGAGAGCCGAATGAGGTGGGACTGGAGCTCGGTCCCGCGGTACTTCCGGATGATCTCCTCCCAGGACGGAGGCGCATCGTACCGCCCGAGGTTGGGGCGCTCGACTCCGGAGACGACGCGCAGCGCGGTCGACTTGCCGATGCCGTTGGGCCCGATCATCCCGACGACGCCCTTCGGGCGCGGGATCGGGAGCCGGTAGAGCCGGAAGGTGTTGAGCCCGTAGCGGTGGACCATCTCCTCTTCGGCGGCCTCCGGCGTGTTCAGGATCTTGATCGCGGTGAAAGGGCACTTGTGGACGCAGATCCCGCAACCGATGCAGAGGGCCTCGGAGATGATCGGCTTGCCCCCCTCGCCCCAGACGATGCACTCCTGCCCCATCCGGACCGGGGGGCAGTAGGCCTGGCACTCGCCCTGGCACTGCTTCGGGTGGCAGCGGTCCTCCAGAAGCACAGCGATGCGGGCCATTCGTTCCTCAGGGTCCGCGGCTCAGTCCACGCGTCCAACAGCGTTCGTCCGGAGCTCTTGGAGGAGGGCCCTGTGCTCCGCCCGAACGTCGTACTTGTGGATGGACTCTTCGCTCCGGGTCTCGGCGAGGACCTCCGTCGTGCCCGGGAGCTCGGGGAAGCGCTCGGCCGTCAGGGTCAGGAGGGCCCTCACGACGTCCTCGACGAACCTCGGCCTGCGGTGAGCGTTCAAGACGACCTGTCCCTCGTCCCCGCGCTTCAGGATCGCGAAGGTCGGGGAGCTCTGCGCTTCCTCCACCACGTCCAGCATCCGGTCCGCCTCCACCTCGACCTCCTCGCCCACGAGCAGCGTCAGACGGGAGCGGTTGCGCTGGTTGTGGGTGATCATGGGGAGGTCATCGAACCGGGAGGTCGCGAGCTCGGGGAACTCCCGGCTGAGCGTGCTCCGGCAGGTCTCCATGGCGCAGGGGCACGCCGTCATGCCCACCCCCTCGACCCCGATCGCCTTGCGAACCTTCAAGTGCCCGTTGGAGCGCGACGCCCAGGCCTGCCCGAAGAGGCGGTAGTCCTCGAGAGACATGCGGTCCGGCGAGATGCCGCGCGGCCGGAAGTACTCGGCCTCGGCACGGACCTCGGCCTCGCCTGCGTAGTCGTGGCGCGCGAGCAGCTCCCGCGCGATCCGGACGCACGTCGCCTCCACGGAGGGGGAGGGTTGGATCACGGTGGTGTCGATCGACTCCGCGAGGATCTGCGCGTTCCGGGACAGGTCCGAGCCCTTCCGGCTCTCCGGCAGGTCCACGTACACCTCGATGGAGGCGGCGAGGGTGTGGGTGCGGTCGGGGCGCTGGATGACCAGGGGCTTGCGAACCCCCGCGATCCCCACCTTCCCCAACGCGAGCCGAGGCACCGACGGGGCCATCGCATGGACGTCCTTCACGGGCGTCTCCAGTCGGGACCCTTCAAAAGGGCTCTCGGCGGGGTCGGCGCTCCGCGGCCCCCGCGAGGGAGGACCCAGAAGGCCCGACACGGCCTCCGGGTCACCCCTAAATACGGCTCGCCGGCTCTCACGGCCGATGAGCCCGAGCGAGGCCCCGGCGGACTCCACCGCCGCACCGTCCGTGCCTGCCGCGAGCCCACCGGCCGCCACCCCCGCCGCCCCTGCCGCCCCTGCCGCCCCTGCCGCCCCCGCCACCTCCGCCGCTCCAGGAGAGGCGGCGAGCCCCCCCCAGACCACACCGCCGGCGCCGGGAAGCCAGCAGGAGAGGGAGGCCCTCGTCAAGAAGGCCCTCAAGAAGATCTACGACCCGGAGATCCCCATGAACATCGTCGACCTGGGTCTCATCTACGGGTACGAGTGGGCCGACGACACGCACCTCACGATCCGGATGACGATGACCGGTCCCGGGTGCCCCGTCGCGGGCATCCTCGCGGAAGAGGTCAAGTCGGGGGCGGAGACCGTCCCGGGGATCGCCGAGGCGAAGGTCGAGGTCGTCTGGGAGCCTCCCTGGGGCCCCGAGAAAATGAGCGACTTCGCCAAGCGCCAGTTCGGCTACCTCTAGCGAGTTGGCCGCACGCCAGCGGTACCCCGCAGGCGAGGTCCCCTTCCCCGTTCAGAAGAGGGTCCGCTGCCCGCGGTTCGAGGGCGTCTTCTTGGTCGGGGCCGGGCCCTCCACCATCGCCGCGATGTCGGTCGCAGGCTTCTCCTCCTGCAGGAGGTTCCGCACCGACGCGTGGTCCTCCTCGACCTGAAGCAGGTAGGCGAGCTCCCTCGCCTCCAGTCTCAGGTCCTTCGCGACGTGCACCAGCCGTGCGTGGTGGTCCTTCATGGCCTCGGCCCCCCCTTTCGCATCCGGCACGTCGCGGAAGAGCCGTTCGAGGAAGGGGAGCATCGACTCTCGGGCTTTCTTGCGGGAGAGGTGGTCGAACTTGCCGACCTTCCCCGCCAACGCGTCCCGGGACTGCCGCTGGCCCCGGCTTCCGCCCATGCCTGCGATGAACCGCGGGAACTCGGTGGGAGCGAACGCCCCCGGAGGCGGTGGACCCTTGGGGTGCAGCGCCAGGGAGACGCCCCCGGTCATGAGCTCGGTCGCGTAGCTCCACAGCGTCCAGATCCTCCACCGGTTCGCGCGGCCCAGGTGACGCTGCGCCCGGGCGAGCATGTCGAACCCCGCCGCAAGCTCGGCGGGGCCCGGCGCATGCCTCGGCAGGTTCTCCTCGATCCAGGGCAAGAGGTCGTCGGGCGAGGCGTCGAGCCCGTCGAGGACCTCCCCGGTCCTCCAGAACCGCGAGGAGCTCAGGATCTTCTCGACAGCTTCGAACATGTTGGCCTGGATGTCCCGCCAGCCCAGCACCTGCTCGACATCGAGGCTGGGAGGAAGCACCCGCTGCTCCTTCAGCTCGTGCAGGGTGCTCGCGAGCTCCAGGTCGTTCAACGCCGCGCGCAGATCGCCCTTCGCGTGCCGGACGATCGTCTCCAGCGACGCGGGGGGGACTCCCAGGTGCTCCGCCGCGGTCACCCGGTGGAGCTGGGCCCGGACCGAGTCGTCCCGCAGGTGGTAGAACCGTATCCGCACTACGCCCGTTCGGAACGCCACGCTCGCGCGGGAGAGCGCCCGAGGGTCGACCGCCGTAAGGATGAGGGGCTGGCGCGTCTCACGTATCAGCTCGGCCACCGCGGCGAGCCCTCCTCGGTCGGTACGGTCCGTGCGCTTCACCTCCGGCTGCCAGTCGGCGACGTCGCGCTGGACGGCGGGCCGCTTGCCGAGGTTCCCCCGCGGGGCGGTGGCGGGGACATCCCCGAAGGACGCGTACGGGGCCGGTTCCTCCCCTTCCTTGAGCCCCCAGGCCTCGTTCAGGGCCTTGACCTCGCGGTAGCGGCCCCGTAGGAACTCCCGCAGGGTCGGGGGAGCGGCGCGGGGATGGGCGGAGGACTCCTCGCCCGAACCGCCTCGGGATGGGATGCAATCGACGTCGTCCAGAATGATGACGTTGCGTCCTCCCTGCGACGACGAGAGGAACCGTCCGTCCTCCGAAAAGGAGTTCGTGAGGGATGCGCGTCCGGCGACCTGCTGCAGCGCCTCCCGGTTCCGGGCGTCCGAGGCGCTCATCTCGATCACGCTCCACCCGTACTCCTCGGCCAGCGCGCGGGCCGCCGAGGTCTTCCCCGTACCGGGAGCTCCCTCCAGCAGCGCAGCGCGGATCCTTGGCGCGCGAGGACCGGCCAGCCAGGACTCCGCGAAGCGGCGCAGCTTCTGCACCCCGTCGGGCTGGCCGACGATCTCCCGGAGTGTGCGAGGCCTCCACCGCTCGACCAGGAGGGTCGCCCGCGGGGGCGCCTGCGGTTCGGGCCTCTCCGGGTCGGTCATGTTCGGGGGTACGATGCGGGGGCTTAAGCGATGGGGGAGGACCTACCGACGCGCGGGTCTGGAGCCGCCAGGGAGGCTCGAACTCCCGACCTGCTGATTACAAATCAGCCGCTCTACCGACTGAGCTATGGCGGCAGCCGCTCGTGAAGTGCCCTCGTCCGTCCCCTCGCTTCCCCGTTAGCTCCCACCGGTCCTCCGCTATGTAGATGTCCCCGACCTCCCCAAGACCACGGAGGGAGAAGTCTAGATACGGGGCGTGAGCTCCCGCCCGGCGTGCGGAAAGAGCCCGGACCCCGACCCGTGCGCGCACCCCGGGGGACGAAGCGCTCGTGCCTAGGTTGGTCGCAGGAGGCGGCCCTTCGGCTCCTGATGAACAACCTGGACCCGGAGGTCGCCCGGGACCCCGACCACCTCGTGGTCTACGGGGGCCGCGGAAAGGCCGCCCGAAGCTGGGGGGACTTCGACCGGATCGTCGCCGCGCTCAAGAAGCTGCGCAACGACGAGACCCTGGTGGTCCAATCCGGCAAGCCGGTGGCCGTGTTCCCTACCCATCCCGCCGCACCTCGCGTGCTGCTGGCCAACGCGCTCATGGTGCCACGCTGGGCGACGGACGAGATCTTCTGGGACCTGGAGGCCCGAGGACTGACCATGTTCGGTCAGATGACGGCCGGAAGCTGGGTCTACATCGGGAGCCAGGGCATCCTGCAGGGGACCTTCGAGACCCTCGCGTCGCTCGCCCGCATCGAGTTCGGCGCCGGAACGCTGCAGGGCCGCTGGATGCTCTCGAGCGGACTGGGGGAGATGGGCGGGGCCCAGCCCCTCGCGGTGACCATGCTGGAAGGGGTGGCGCTCATCGTGGATGTCGATGCCCGCGCCGTCGAACGCCGACTGTCCAAGGGTTACCTCGACGTCCGGGCCAAGGACCTGGAAGAGGCCCTCGCGATGAAGGACGAGGCGGTCCGTGCGCGCAAGCCACGCTCCATCGGCCTCGTGGCCAACGCGGCGGACGTGTACCCCGAGCTCGTCCGTCGGGGCGTCAGGCCCGACATCGTGAGCGACCAGACCGCGGCCCACGACATCTCGGTCGGGTACATCCCCAACCACTTCACCCTCGAGGAGGCTTCGCGCCTCCGCGAGTCCGATCCCGAGCAATACCGCAAGGAGGTCTACCGGGCCATCATCGAGGAGGCACGCGCCATCCTCGCCTTCAAGGAACGGGGGGCCCGGTGCTTCGACTACGGGAACAACTTCCGCACCCGGGCGAAGGAGGGGGGGTTCCCCGAGGCCTTCGGCATCGAGGGGTACGTCCCCCGGTACATCCGGCCGCTCTTCGCGGTCGGTAGCGGCCCCTTCCGCTGGATCGCGCTCTCGGGGGACCCCGAGGACATCTACCGCATCGACGAGGCCGTGCTCCGGACGTTCCGGAAGGAGAAGGGGCTCTGCCGCTGGATCCGGATGGCGCGGGAGAAGGTGCAGTTCCAGGGGCTCCCGGCGCGGATCTGCTACATGCGCTACGGCGACCGGGAGCGGTTCGGGCTCATGGTGAACCGGATGGTCCGGTCGGGGAAGGTCTCGGCGCCCGTGGCGATCGGCCGGGACCACCACGACACGGGGGCCGTCGCTTCCCCGTTCCGCGAGACCGAGGCCATGCGCGACGGGACCGAGGCCATCGCGGACTGGCCGGTGCTCAACGCCCTCCTCAACGCCTCCTGCGGCGCGAGCTGGGTGTCGGTGCACCACGGGGGCGGCGTGGGGATCGGGAACTCGATCCACGCGGGTTTGGTCATCGTCGCGGACGGGACCAAGGAGGCGGAGGAGCGGATCCGTCGCGTGCTCAATGCCGACCCGGGTATCGGCGTGGTGCGCCACGCCGACGCGGGATATTCCGCCTCGCTCTCCACGGCCCGGAAGGCCCGGTTCCAGCTGCTGAGCCCGCCCACCCTCGCCCCGGACCCCGCGCCCCGGGGGAAGCGCCGCCGCCCCGCGGCGTGAGCGAACGGAAGGACGGCCTGGACGCCCCTACAGGGACCTAGCGGCGCGCCTGGGCCCGGCGAGCGCGGCGGATCTCGCTGACCTCGGCCTCCATGAGGGAGAGGACCGCTCGTCGGAAGAGGGCGCTCTGGTTGATCTCCCGGTGCAACTGCAAGAACTTGTCCTCCCGGAAAGTGATCGTCAGGTTCTTGCGGACCATTCCGCCGTCGTCCCCGAGCGGAGGGAACGGGTCGGACATGACCTCGCGGGGCCGGAAGCTCCTGGCCCGAGGGACGAGCATGGCGCGCATGTCGTCGCGTCCGCAGCCCGCGCAGAGGAAGGCCCCCGCGTAACGCCTCACGGCCCTCGACCGCAGCACCTTCTGCCCGCAGAACGTGCAGAAACCAAAGGAGGGGGGTCGGCCAGGGCGCCTTCGACCGCTATCCGAACCACCGGAGCCAGAACGACCAGGACTTGGGTAAAGAGGTCCCATCATTGCGTTTACGTACGGTTTCTGCTCATTAAATGTATCTATTCCTAGGCACGCGTGCGACCAGTACAGGAAACGAGGTCACTGACGGGGCCCCCGAGGGGCGGTGGAATACGCCGCACTGGGCCAGGTCCCGCGGGCGATCACCTACCGGCCGATCGGCCTGGCAGCCGTCACGCCGGGTCATCGTCGGGGGAGCTCCCTCACGTTCGGCAGGGCCCCGACGGGTGGACCTTTTCTCTTCCCCGCCCTCCTTCGTGGTCGTGCCCCGAGGAACCACCCGTCACCCTCCTGCGCCCCGCTGGTCGCCCTCCGGACACCCGATGGAGAGCTCCGGACTTCCGAAGCACCTGGTGGTGACCGGGTACGTCCTGGACCCGACCGGGCGCAGGGTCCTGCTGCTCTTCCACCGGAAGCTCCAACGCTGGCTCCCACCGGGGGGTCACGTGGAAGCCTCCGAGGACCCGCTCCGTGCCCTGGTCCGTGAGGTCTGGGAGGAGACGGGGCTCCTCGTCCGTCCCCTGAGCGACCCGGAAGGCGGGAGCGAGCCGGGAGTCCTACCCCTGCCGCGTCCCCACCACGTGCAGGTGGAGACCATCGATGGCCGCCACGAACACGTGGACCTGGCCTACGTGTGCGAGATCGTCGGTGGGGAGGTTCGGGGCAACGTTGAGTCCGAGGAAGTGCGCTGGGTCGCGGAGGAGGACCTGCGGTCCCTTCCCCTCGGCGAGAACGTTCGCCACCATGTGAGGCAGCTGCTGCAGAGCGCCCGGCCCCCGGCTCATTCCGTGGGACGGTCGATGCGTGGACCGGCGCGCCGGAGGACCTCGAGGTCCGTCGGGTAGGGCACCCGGGCCCGGGCCTCCCCCATCGAGACCCACTCCTCACGGTCGAACGTCACGGTGTGGTCGACGATGGGCCCCCGGGGAAGCTCCTCCGAGGGACTCTGCATCAGGAAGTAGTACACGACCTTGGAGACGTTGCACTCCTTCGTGGGATGATAGAACCGGTAGGTGATCTCTCCCAGTTCCTCCAGGACCCGGACCCCCTTGAGGCCGCTCTCCTCCTCGACCTCCCTGAGCGCGCACTGGGCCAACGATTCCCCCGGCTCGACGTGCCCCTTGGGAAGGCACCACCGGGCTTCCTTCAGATCGTGGAGCAGCAGGATGCAGGGTTCGCGAGGATGCTGGACCACCCCGCCCGCCGCCAGCTCTGCGACGATGGGCCGGTCCGGACGGTAGTCGCGTCCCCGCTTCTCTTCGCCGGACCCCTCCACAAGGGAAAGGAGCCCGGGACGGGGATAACGGTGCCTCCGTCTCAGCTCTCATGGCGTTGTCTATATCGGGGGGAGCGTTCCCAGGAGCGCTCATGCTCGACCCGAAGGAGGACTACCACGACCTGCCGTCGATGCTTCGAGGCAAGGCCGCCAAGAACCAGGACCGCGTCGCGGTGAGGTTCCCCGGGCGGGAGCTGACCTACGCCCGGCTGCTCCGAGAGGCCGAGCGCGCATCGGCAGGGCTCGCGGACCGGGGGCTGAAGCACGGGGAGAAGGTGGCCTTCCTGCTCTACAACTCCCCGGAGTTCCTGACGACGTGGTACGGGACGAACCTGCTTGGCGGGGTGATGGTGCCCCTCAACACGGCGCTCAAGGGCGACCTGCTCCGCTACGAGATCGAGGACAGCGACGCGCGCTTCCTCGTCATCGACCGCCGGCTCTACGAGGAGTTCGCGAAGGTCTCGGGGTCGGTCAAGCTCGAGCGCGTGGTCCTCTTCGACCACGAGGGGAAATACCAGGACCTTCCGAAGGGGACCGAGGCGTTCCCCGAGCTCTACCCCGCGCGCGGTCTCCCGGGGGACGCGCAACCGCCGCTGCCGCAGGAGCCCGCCTCGATCATGTACACCTCCGGCACCACCGGACCTCCGAAGGGCGTCGTCATCCCGCACGAGAAGTACCTCTCCACCGCACGCGCCATCTCCACCCGGAGCAAGCTCGAGGCGGAGAGCGTCCTGTTCAGCGAGCTGCCGCTCTTCCATTGCAACGCGCAGGAGATGACCCTGCACACCGCTCTGCTCAACGACCTCACCGCGGCGTTCACCGAGTGGTTCAAGGCTTCCACCTACTGGGAGCTCGCCGAAGAGCTCCGGGCGACCCACGTGAGCCTGCTCATCTCCATGGTGAACGTGCTCTACAAGCAGCCCGAGCGGGCCACCGACCGGACGCACCACGTACGCGTCGCCCTGACGGCCGGGGCATCGAAGGAGATCTGGCCGCTCTTCGAGAAGCGGTTCGGCCTCAAGATCGTCGAGCTCTACGGGATGACCGAGTGCGGCTGCACGACCCTGATGAACCCCCCCGAGAACATCCGGGTGGGCTCCGTCGGCCTCCCCCTGGACTTCGTCGAGGCGATGGTGGTCGACGACCAGGACCGGCCGGTCCCCGCGAGGAGCAAGGGCGAGCTCATCGTCCGGCCGAAGCGGCCCTACACGATGATGCTCGAGTACTACAAGAAACCGGAAAAGACGGTGGAGGCCTGGAGGAACCTCTGGTTCCACACCGGGGACTACGTCTGGCAGGACGAGGACGGGTACTTCTACTTCGTTGAACGAAAGAAGGACGTCAAACGTCGCCGGGGAGAGACCATCGCCCCGTACGACGTCGAGTCGGTGATGAACACCCACCCCTCGGTCCTCGAGACGGTGGTGGTGGGCGTCCCCTCTCCCCTGGGGGAGGAGGACGTGAAGGCCTACGTGATGCTCCGGCCGGGCGAGGAGATCGGGCCCGTCGACCTGTTCAACTACGCCGCCGAGAGGCTCCCGTTCTTCATGGTCCCGCAGTTCCTGGAGTTCGTCGACGAGATCCCGAAGACGGCGAACCAGAAGGCCCAGCGGTACATGCTCCGCTCCCGTCCGCACGGCCCGCGCAACTACGACCGGGACAAGCTGGGCATCCGCGTCGCGAAACCTTCCCGCTGAGGGCACCGAACGTGGAGACGGCAGGCGACGAGGGCCGCCAGAAGGCGCGCACGCCCCCCAGGGTCCTGCTCGACACCAACGCGCTGTTCCTGCCCTTCACTCGCCGCTTCCCTCTGGAGCAGGAGATCCACCGGATCCTGGAGGGGGCGAGGATCGAGGTCCCCCAGAGCGTGCGGGGGGAGCTCGACCGCCTCGTCGAGCGTTCACGCCCGAGCGCTCGGGCGGCCCGGGCCTACGCCGAACGCTTCCCGGTCGTTCCGACCGACCTCAAGGGCGACGCCGCCATCGAGACGCTCGCCCGCGACCTTGGCGCCATCATCGTGACCGCCGATGGAGAGCTGCGACGACGCCTCTACGCCAAGGGCATGAAGGTCCTCTTCCCCCGTGGGGAGAAGAATCTGGCCTTCGTCCAAGGTCCGCGTCCGCGGCGGCCCGGCTCTTTCGGGTCTCCCGCCGCGCGGCGCGTCCGGGACTCGCGTGTGCGCTTGGGTCGCCGACCGAGCGCACGGGGAACCGGACCGCGTGGCGCCTACGAGGGGTCGGCGGACTATCCGGAGCGGAAGCATCGCTCGAGCGTCCCGTAGAGCGCGTCCTGGCCCCCCGGGCGGGGGAGGGCGGGGCGGTCGAGCCCGGAGTCGAGCAGCGTCCAGGTGTTGTCGGCCCGGACGCCACGCGCGGAGATGACCAGCTGGAAGTGGTCCAGCGCCGAGGCGGTCGGCGCGTCGCTCATCGAGGAGAACCAGGGAAGTCCGCAGGCCAGGTTGATCACGGTGAGGAGAAGGCGGAGGGCGCGGATGCGCTGCTCCGGGGTGCTGTTCCGCATGAGCAGCAACGTCCTCCCCGAGGGGACGGTCTGCAGACGGGTGACCAGCGTCTCGGCGGCCGCGAACGTGAGGCAGCGCCGCAGCCCGGAGGCGAGGTCCTCCAGAGGGGCGGGGGGCCGGAGCGCGACCGGAAGGGGGTCCGCGTCCCCGACCACGTTCGGGAGGCGCGTATCGAAGTCCCGGATCGATTGCTCGAGGCTCTCGAACGTCAGCGTGCCGTTCTTCAGGGCCGGGAGGGGAGCGATCGCGGTGTGGTTCATGAACGTGGGACGGCCCATCTCGTCGTCCGGGCCCCTCCCGACCACGGAGAGGAGGACCTCCTGGAGCGAAGGTGCGGGGTGGACCATCACCAGGCTCACCCTGCCGTCCTGGAGGCTCTCGCCCCGGATCGGAGTGTAGAACCCCTGGATGCGCTCCTCGTAGAACGAGAGGTTGAGCCCGCGCGAGACCGCCTTGATGTCGTACCCCTTCCCGGGCGTCACCCCGTAGATCCAGTGGTCGAGCTGGACCGAGGGGGGAGGAGCGGGAGAGGCCATGATCGGTCCGCGCGCCTGGACGCCGTCAGACCGCCCGCAGCTGGTCGCGGTCGTTCACCGCGTCCGGGACCTTGTGGGCGATCTCCCGGAAGTGCTCGATGAAGGCGATGTACTCGTCGTAGGAGTAGTCCGGTTCCGCGGCGCCGGCGGCGCTCGCGTCCTTCACCACGATCTGGGAGCGGCCCACCGGGGCCATCCCACCGTCCGCGGTCTGGGTCTTGACCCAGCTGAAGAAGTAGGCCGCCTGGTCGAAGCTCACGCCCGCGACCTTGCCTCCCCGGAGCTGGGCGAGCGTCTGGGGAAGGAAGACGCGGAGGATGGCTTCCGCGTACTCGCGACGGGCCTTCTCCTTGTCCGCAGGGGGTATCCCACGGTGGAGGCCGAGCTTCGCCAGCACTTCGTCCGAGAGCTGGTCGTACTTCGTCAGCACGATCGCCGGGTAGATCAGCGGGAGCCCCTCGGCCAGGCCCTGGGTCTTCATCCGCTGGTACTCCTGGACCTTGTAGGTCTGGAAGTTGACCGCGAGCTTGGCGACCTCGGTGTCGTAGCGCAGCATCTGCTTGTACTGCGGCGAGTCGTGCTGCAGGGTCATCTTGCTGCAGTCGACCAGGATCACCACGACCATGCTCTTCAGCAGCTGCTGGATGATCGGGGAGGAGGCCACTCCGCTCTCGATGAACTCCTGGACGTCCTCGCCCGAGACGTCGTAGGCGGTGAAATGCAGGACCGAGAAGGGGTTGGTCCAACGGTTCTGGGGGATCCAGGCGGGAAGCTTGCCCATGACCATGCGCCGGTAGCCGAAGAGGAAGCCGACCTCCGTCACCTCGTCCTTGAGCGTGGCGCTCGGGAAGATCCCGCTCGCCATCCCCTCGTAGATGGAGCCCATGAACTTGAGCGAGGACGGGGGCGCGTGGAAGCGGAACGTGTCCCCCGCCTGCGTGCCGTACCTCACCTGGGCCGCGTAGAGCAGGCCCAAGAACGTCGTCTTACCCGAAGCTCGGTCACCCAGGATGGCCGCAGGGCACATGACGCGGCGATTCCGAGAGCTATCTTAATCATTCGGACGGCCGCCGCGTCGGCTCCGAGGGCCCCTGCGAGCGCCCAAATAGCGGGAAAGGCCTCTGCGGCGGCGTGGCGAACGTCGTGGTCGTGGGAGCCAGGGGGTCCGGTCGGACCTTCTTCGTCGGGCTCCTCTACGCGGCGTTGGTCCGATATGCTGGCGAGGCCCAGGGGCGCCTGCGTTTCCACGTTCCGCCGGCCTCCGTCGACCTGCTGGGACGGCTCTACGAATCGCTGCGCGGGGGGGACCCCCCGGCATGGCCCCAGGGCAGCCCGGAGGAGGTGCGGCTCTCCCTCGACCGCACGGCGGCGACCGCCCAGGGCATCCGCGCCCACTTCCGGCTCCACGACCCTGGGGTCGTGGGGGGCCCGGTCGACCTCCTGCTCTCGCGCGTCCCCCCGGAGGAGGTCGGCAGGTTCGTGTCGACCGACGGGGCGCTGACCCACCTGGGCTCCTCCCTGCTCGGCGGGGGAGCCCTCGTGAGCATGCTCGACGCGAGCGCGCTATCCTGGGATCCCGAAGGACCGGGACCCCGACCCCACCCTTGGGACGAGCCTCTCGCCTCGCTCCTGCGCACCCTCCTGGGCGCGGCGCGCGACCATCCCTCGGTGCGTCCCGGACGGCTGCGGCCCCTCTTCGTGCTCTCGAAGTACGACCTCCTGGAGCCCAAGCTGCGGACCGCCCTGCTGCCCGACGGGGGCACGACGGAGGGCTGGACCGAGGAGGTCCGTGCTCTCGCGACCCGGACCTTGCTCGAGCGGTTCCTGCCTCGGACGAGGGAGGCGCTCCGATCCGGGGCCGGAGCGAGCGGGATCCTTGAGGAGCCGTCGACGTACATCACGTGGGTGCGCCCGGAGCCCGGCACGGAACCGGCGGGAGGGCCGATGCGGCTGAAGGGCCACGCGACGGCGGACCGCGGTTGGGAGCCGGACTACCCGTACCTCGAGTACCGCGACCTCATCGAGCGTCTGGCGCGGCTGGGGCCGTAGCCCCCTTCGGGCCCGCGGCAGGGCCCTCCTGGCGCGTCGCCCGGTACGAGACCGCGGCGGGGGTCCCTCCGACGGGCATCGAGACCGCACGGACGATGTGCCAACCCAGGAGGTCCCAGGGCCCTAGGAACGGCGCCTTGTCCTCGGCGTGCTGGGTGGCGCGGTTCAGCTCCACCTCCAGGTACTCCCCGTCGGTCTCGATCTCAGGGGTGAGCGCCTCGCCCCGCTCGGCCGCCTGCAGGAGCTCGACCAGGAGCATGGGGCCGGAGGGCTTGGTCCACCCCACCTTCCGGAAGAGCTCGCGCGCTTCGGTCGACCCGGGCCCGGCGAGGAGCAGGATGAGCGTGCGGTAGACCGGCCCGTCGCGCGCTTCCGCGGGGGGCCGCGACAGCCGACCCTGACCCTTGCGCGCGCGGAGCGCCGCAAGCCAGGCATCCTGGGTCGTCAGCTGCGAGCTGCTCGACCAGAGGTCGGCCCCCATGGCGGAGGTCGAGGCGCCGAGGCCGACCGTGCCTCCCGCCGCCCCCACGGCGGCGTCGCTGGAGGCGGCCCGCGACTCGGCATCAAGAACGTAGACCGCTCCCCCTTCGTCCTGCCGGATGTGGACGGTGAGGATCGTGTCGGAGGCGTCGTCGTGCCATCGGAGTGCGACGTACCGGTTGCCGTCCGGGTCAAAGTCGAAGAGCTCCCTCATCGCGCGGGCGACCTTCGGGGCGCCCTGGCCCCGGGCGAGGTCGGAGAGGTGTTCGAGGGGAACGCTTCGGGACCCCGGGGCGCGGGTCCCCAGGTCGTCCACGAACGCCTGGGCCACGGCCGCCCTGAGCTGGGTGGCCGCGGCGTGGGCCCTCGACCACCCGGGCTCCGAGAACGCGAAGAAGACCATCAGCACGAAGAAGGATACCACCAGAAGGTCGGCCGGCACGTAGGCCAGGAGGTGCTGGGCGTCGGCGACCCCCGCCCAGGTCGCTCCCTGCGCGATGTCCACGAGGAGCTTGGCCTCGGTCCCCAACCACACCGCGAGCACCAGCAGGTAGAGCAGCGAGGCGGCGAACGTCGCTCTCCGAGAACCGCCCAGGTTCCAGCCCGCGGCGGCGGCCCACCCCAGGAAGATGGTGGCGGAGAGCAGGAGCAGGAAGGCGGCCGCGTCCAGGAGCCCCGAGCTTCCTCCGGCCGCGAAGGAGCTTGGCGTGCCGAAGATCGACCCTGAAACGAGGTCCGCGACGGCTCGGGAGATCTCCGCCAGGGCCAGAACGAGGAGGTAGGAGGACATCCGGACGGAAGGCAGCAGATACAGGCGGTCCCTCCGAGGGGAGGAGCGGAAGCGGTTCCAGAGCAGGTGGCCCCACTCGGCGACAGGGAAGAGGCAAAGCACCAACGTGGGAGGTCCGAGGACCGCCACGGGGACCACCAGAGATTCGACCGCCGAGGGGTGCCCGCCATGGAAGTTGACGTAGAGCAGAACGAAGGTGGAGGCCTCGAGCGCGACGAACGCCGTGAGCAGCGCCGCCAGCCAGGGGCCCATCCGGAGGAAGGCGCGCCACGTGAGCCCGGCGTAGGAGCGCCCCATCCGCTCCAGCAGCGAGGGAGTGTCCCCGTCCACCGACGGCGCGAAGAGGCTCCGGTACGCCGAACGTGATCCTGACCCGGGGCTCGACCCCGCGTGCTGCGCCTTCTGGTACCAGTCCTGGGTCACGTCCCGGAGCATCCGTCGCATGCGCTCGGGGTCCTGGAGATGCCTCCGAAGCAGCTGGACGAGCGGGTCGAGATGAGCAACGACCCGGGCGAGAAGGGGGGACGGGGCGCGTCCCACATCCTCCTCCAGGGAGCTCCAGTTCAGCCCGTTCAAGTGGCGGACGGCGTCGAGCAAGGAGGTCCCCTCCGTGAGGTCGACCGACAGGAGCTCTCCGACCGAGGCCGGGACCTCTGGGGAGCGCGGCCCAATGGCGAGGCTCGGCTGGGGGGATGCCGCAGCTCCCTTGGGGACATCGCTCCCGGGGTGCAACGAAGGTCCGGAGACGGAGGGGGAACCTGGAGCGGGACCGGCCCGTCTCCCCTCGTCCCGCGCAGGTGGACTCCGAGCCCGGAGGTCATTGGCAGGAGCGGGAGGAGGGGGCGGTCTCGGGAGGAACGTGGGGGGACGGATGGGCGCACCGACCGGCACGACCCAGGTCGAGGGCACCGGCCCGTAGGGAGCGGGGAGCACCGGCGGCGGGGGACCCCCCGGCTCCAGGAGTGGGGTCCGCTCGTACCCTGGTCGGGTTCCGACGACACCTACGGTAGGCGCCGACGGGGCCTGGGCCCGTCGAGCGATGCGGCGCGAGGCCCAGACGCCCAGCCCGATCCCGGCCCCCACGGCGATCAGCGAGAGTGCGATCACGATCCCCGTGCTTGGAGGGGCACCGGCGCCGGCGAGCACCGTCACATCCGCGGAGACCGTCGCCTTCGCACCGGCCGCGTCGGAGGCCATCAGCACGACCACGTAGGCGCCCGGGCTGACGAAGTCGTGGACCACGCGCGGTCCGCCCCCCGTCGTGCCGTCGCCGAAGTCCCAGGTGAACTGGTAGGGCGACGTCCCGCCGGTCGCACTGGCGAGAAAGGTCACGTTGAGCGGAGCGTCGCCCTCGGCGGCGCTCATCGTGAAGTTGGCCACGAAGGGCCCCGTCGCCGGGCCGGGGCCCGCCGGGACCACCGCCACGCTCGGTCCGTTCCGGGGGGCGAACCCCCCCGGGCTCGTCCCGAGAACGGAGATCGGACCCAGCGCCCCCAGAAAGAGGGCGAGGAAGAGCACCGCGACCCGCGCCCAGGTCCCTACAGGGCGGCCACGCGGGGGGGCCAGGCATCCGCGCCGCACGTGCCCGACATGCATCCACCGGTCAGATATAGCCCCCTCCCGAACGGAGGAGGGGCGGAGCCCGCCGTCCTTCCCCTGCGTGGGGTCCACCAAGCCTATAACGGGATGACCTGTCCGAACCCTCGCGCTCGAGGCAAGGAGGGCGGAGAGATGACCGACGAGGACCTGCTGCTCGACCATCCGGAAGAGGCGTTCGGGGCCGGCGTCGTGGGCCCTTGCGACATCTGCGGCGTGCGGCAGGCCGTCATCGTCCTGGCGAAGGAGCGGTACAAGCTCTGCGTCCTCGATTTTCTCAACAAGAGCTGGATCAAGACCACCGCAGCCCCGGCCGCCCACACGGCGCCCTTCACCTCCTCCACGCACTTCCTCCCGACCCGGGCCGTCCCGGGGGGAGTCGTCCCGGTCATCGTGCTCTCTCCGATCAAGGAAGTGAAGCATCCGAGCGCCCTCGTGATGCCCGAGGTCTACGGGCTCACGACCCAGGTCATCGAGGCGGGCGTGCGGCTCGCGCACGAGGGGTACGAGGTGGCGATCCCCGACTTCGTCCGGATCCACGGCATGAACCTGTGGACGTGGGCGAAGCTGCGTTCCTCGAAGGTACTGCTCGACCGGGTCCACATCTCGCAGTCCTCCCGCGGCAGGGCCTTCCGCCTGATGGAGGACTGCCGGAAGCTCCTGCTCTCGCGTCCCCTGGTCAATCCTGACCGGCAGGCGCTGGTCGGGATGTCGTACGGAGGGTCCCTGGCCCTGGGGTACGCCGCGCAGACCCCCAGCATCTCCGGGGTGGCCGTCGCCTACCCGTACATGATCCACCCCGAGAGCTGGCTCCAGTACCTCCACTGCCCCGTGTTCGTGGTGGCGGGAGGCTCGGACCCCAACGTCGGCCCCTCGCTCGACGCGATGCGGCTGGCCGCCTCGCGGTACGGCGTGAACCTCGGGACGATGATCGTCCCCGGGGCCGGCCACCACTTCATGAGCCGCGTGCACTCGACCTATCGGCCCGAGCTGGCCGAGACCGCCTGGACGCGCATGATGTCCTTCGTCAACCACTGCCTCTCCCCACCGGTCCCCAAGATGCCGCCCCGCCCGCCGGTACTGCCGCCCTTGCACCCCCCCGCGGCGGCGGCGCCGACCCTCGCTCCTCCCGCCACTGCCCGTCCCGCGGCCCCACCCCCTCCGGCCGCGAGGAGCGGTCCGGTCGTCTCCCGGAGCCCCGCGGCACGTCCGGCTGCGGGCTAACCTGGGCGCTTCCCAGGCCCACGGCGTCGGCCGCCCAACCCCAGGGCTTGAGAGAACCGTCGCATCGAGCGGCGCGCGACGTCCACGGGGAGTCCGCCGAAGTCGAAGATCCCTAGAAGGTCGGTCACTCCGGTGGCCTGAACCCTCCGGACCCACTCCCGGGCCCCCTTGCTGTCGCCGATCATCACCAGTCCGCGCTTCTCCAGCCCCTCGACGGACGCCCCTTCCGGGTCCTCGGCCAATCTCGCTTCGAAGTGCGGGCTGCCGGAAGCGACCCTGGAGTCCAGGTAGCGTTGGAGCGCCTCCCGCCCCTTCTCGGGATCGTCCCCGACGAACACGTGGAACGCCGCCGCGACGCGGGTCTTCTCCGCCCCCTTGGGCAGCGCCGAGCGGTACTCGCGGATGTTCCGCTCAAGCTCGTCCAGGCCGTGGACCGTCGCGTAGGGGATGAGCGCGATCGAGAGTCCCCTCCGCGCGACGAACGGAAGCGCCTCACGTCGCTGGACCGCCATCCAGAGCGGCGGGTGAGGACGCTGCACGGGGGTCACGTTCAGTCGGACGGTGACGCCCGGGTCCCCAGGCACCGGCAACGGTTCGCCGGAGAGCGCGGCCACGAACTCCGGGAGAGCCGCGTCGAAGCGCTGACGCCGCTCCGTGGGTGGGATCCCGAACCCCTGGAGCTCCTGCGGGATGTAGCCTCCCCCCATGCCGATCTCCAGCCGGCCCCCCGAGAGGCGGTCGACCAGCGCGTACTGCTCTGCGAGCTCCCTGGGAGCGTGGAGCGGGAGGACGGCGACCATCACCCCAAGCCGCAGGCGCGAGGTCTCACGCGCTGCGGCCGCCAGCCAGACCGGAGGCGCGGGAAGGACGCCTCCCTGGTGGAAGTGGTGCTCCGCGACCCAGAAGGTGTGGAAGCGGTCCCGGTCGGCCTCCTTCGCGAGCTCGATCGCCTCCTCGAGCCGGTCCCCCCCGCGACCAGCTCGTATCGAGGGCTCCTCGTCCACGACGGAGAAGACCGAGAAGTGCACGGGGGTCCACCCAGCAGTCATTATACGACGTTGACGCACGCTCCCTTCGGGCTCGGCGGCGCCGCGCGATGGGAGGGGGATGCCGGTCGAGCCTCGAACCCGTCCCTTCTCGTTCCCCCGGCTCGCCTTCGGGGTCCTGCTCTACAGCGCCTCCGGGGGTGTGCTGTACGCGATCCTCCCCCTCTTCGAGTTCGAACAACCCGGCGGGGGCACCCTCCTCGCGACGCTGATCGTCGGGGCCCCGCTCCTCGCGACCGTCCTTGGCACGCTCGGGTGGGGGACCCTTTCGGACCGATTGGGCCGCCGTCGGGAGCTGTTGGCCGCGGGCGTGCTCGCCCAGTCCGTGATCTTCCTCCTCTACCCGTTCCTCTCGCCCGTAGAGCTCCTCTCCGTCCGGATCCTCCAGGCCCTTCTGGGGGCAAGCTCCGCCCTCGCGACGGCCG
The DNA here is from genome assembly GCA_027314165.1 of Thermoplasmata archaeon. Classification (GTDB taxonomy): domain Archaea; phylum Thermoplasmatota; class Thermoplasmata; order Lutacidiplasmatales; family UBA184; genus JAKAAX01. Next base: position 227,611 of record DAHVCH010000001.1, read on the forward strand.
AGGCCACCGAGGACCCGGCCCGTTCGGCCGGCTCCGGGCTGGGCGGGCTGTCCTTCTGGGGCTCTCTGGGCTCGGTCCTGGGGATCGTCGCGGCCTTCCCCTTCCTGGGGGGTGCGAGGTTCGCGCTGGATTCTCCCCCGTCCCTCATCCTGTTCGCGATGCTCGCGGCCTTCTCCGCCGCCTCGGTGTACTTCTTGGTGGGAACAGGGGAGATCCAGCGCCCCCGGGCCCACACCCCTCTTCGCCAGGCCCTGCACTTCTCGGATGGAAGGACGATCGTGGGCCTGAGCGCAGCCACCGCGATCATCGGGGCCTCGAACTACGTCGTCTACACGCTCTTCCCGCTCTGGGTCACCGTGATCGTCGCCCCCTGGCATCCCTTCGGGCTCGGGCTCAACCCGACCGAGCAGGTGGCGGTCCTATCCATCGGCGCTGCGATGGGAGGGGTTCTCGTCTCGCCCTGGACCGGGCGGGTGGTCGAGGGCTGGTCGGGCCGACGGGAGCTCTACCTCGTGGCCCCCCTCATCTATTCGCTCCTCTGGGTCGCCTTCGCGTTTGTCCACATCTACTCGGTGATCTTCGTCATCTGGGCGCTCCCGGTCTACGTCATCCTCTCGATCCCGATCCTTCGGGAGATCTCGGGAAGGACCCGACCGGAGGAACGGGGGCGGGCGGTCGGGCTCTGGACCGCGTCCTACAGCCTCGGAGGGCTCGTCGGCACCATCGTGGCAGGGTTGGCCTACCCTGCCCACGCGTCGTTCCCCGCCCTCTTCGTGCTTGCCGCGCTGGGGGACCTCCTGGGGTTCTTCGCCCTCCTGCGGGTCTCCAGGGGATCCCCGACCTCGCCCGCCCCGGCGGCTCCCGCCGCCGTCCCCCAAGAGGGATAAGCCCCCGGAGGTGCTCACCCACCACCATGAAGGTCCCATGCCGCCGCGTGTCCGAGGGCACGGCTACGGGCAAGGTGGCCCTGAGCACGGCCGCGCTCTCGTTCCTCGGAGAGATCGACCCCGCGACCGGGAAGGTCGACAACTCCGCGAGCGAGCTCCACGGCCAGACGGTCACCGACCGGGTGCTGACCTTCCCCCAGGCCCGAGGGAGCACCGTGGGGCCCTACGTCATCTACGGCGCGGGAAAGCGGGGAGTGGGCCCGAAGGCCATGGTGGTGCAGGAGGCGGACGCCATCGTGGCCTCGGCCGCGGTCATCGCCCGGCTGCCCTGCGTGGACGGGATCGACATCGACCTTTTCCGGCAGGGAGAGGAGGTCACGGTCAACGCGACCGAGGCTTTCGTGGAGTTCCCCCACGTGAAGGCCTCGCCCGTGGTCACTTCACTCCTCCAGGACGACAAGGGGCGCGTCCTGCTCCTCAAGCGGTCGAAGAAGGTGGGCTCGTTCCAGGAGCGGTGGGCGGGCGTCAGCGGCTATCTGGAAGGAAAGCCTCCTCGGGAGCAGGCCCTCCGGGAGATCCAGGAGGAGACCGGACTGGCGGAGAGCGAGGTGAAGCTCGTGCGCGAGGCTCCCCTCATCTACGCGCGCCACGAGAACGAGATCTTCGTGGTGCATCCCTTCCTGTTCAAGGTCCGGGACCCCAAGGTGAAGCTCGACTGGGAGCACACCGAGTACGAGTGGGTCGACCCCGTGGAGATCGGCAAGCGACCCACGGTCCCGAAGCTGGACAAGGTGTGGGGCGCGCTCTCGGCCCCGGTCACCGCATCCGCCACCGCCCCCGGGGCATGAGCGCCCCGGCAAGCCCGCTTCGGTGATTTCATACGAACGAGGCGTTGACCCCCCCGCGCGGGCGCGTAGATCAGCGGAAGATCGCCTGATTTGCAATCAGGAAGTCTCGGGTTCAAATCCCGACGCGTCCATGGTCTCTCCGACCCACCGAGTACGCCCCCGAGTCGGAGTGCGCCAACGCTAGAATGCACAGAGGCTGTGTGTGCTCATTGGGCACATGGAGAACAAGACCATCGCGGTGGACAGGGAAGCCTACGCCCTGCTGAAGTCGCACAAGAAGCGAGACGAGAGCTTCAGCGAACTTGTCAAGCGGCATTTCCGTCCCGCTCGCAACCTGTCCGAGTTCGCGGGGGCGCGGAGCGACCTCTCGCCAAAGCAGAGGGGGGATCTTGACCAGGAGCGCAAACGAGGCCGGGAAGCGGACCGGCGTCGAGCCGAGCGAGTCCGAAAGATGGGGGGCGTCTCGACTTGAGATGTGTCGACTCGATCTTCTGCTTCGATCTTCTCCAGAATGAACCGGGAGCAAGACGCCGGTCGGAGGAGATCGATGCCTCC
>DAHVCH010000020.1 GCA_027314165.1 Thermoplasmata archaeon
TTGCCGGACCCGGTCGTTCCGCCCGAGGGGAGCGGCGCTTTCTCTGGAGGCGAGGACAGACTCTTCTTGCACTTCCAGCAACTGGTCTCCCCCTTGTCCACCACGGCGTGGCAGTGCGGGCAACGCAGCTCGGCGACGGGCGCGGTCTCGCCCTCCCCACCGGCGGACGCCTTGGCCTTGGCGAGTCGCATGCGCTCGCGGCCCTTGAGGTAGGTGTAGATGAGCATCACCGCCACGAGGACGCCCACGAGGAGCGCCATCGAGAGGTAGAAGTCTGGCAGGAGGTAGAAGTAGGCCGAGCCCCACCCCCCCGTGATCGGGCCCTGGGTGTAGGAACAGCCGGAGTACCCCGCGGGGGGACCGCCGGGGACCGTGCAGCTCCAGCCGCCGTAGTGGGCGTTGAGGCCGTAGATCCACTGCGACTCGCTGCCGACGCTGGCGACCGCCGTCAGGAACATGAAGTAGAGTATCTGGCCCTTTGGAATCGAGCTGGAATTGAAGTAGACCATGAAAGGACTGCTGGTGGAGTTCTGCTGCGCCGGCGAGAGCCGCTGGCTCAGATTGGTGAACGGATCGTGGGGGGTCAGGTAGCAGGTCCCTTGCGTGTTGCTCGTGTCGTACGCGCAGTTGGTGACCCACAGGTAGACCGCTTTCAGGGTGAGGTTCGGCCCCAGGTGCGAGGGCCAGACCTGGACCTGGAAGTGGTAGGTCTGACCGCTGGCGGCGCCCATGTACGGGTCGACGCTCCCGTTCTGGAGCACGTTGTCGCCGCTCCAAGAGACCGGGGACGGGACGACGGCCATCTGCGTCACCACCACCCCCGTTACGAGGGGAGCGAACAGCAGGACCGCCAGGGCGACCATGAGGAGCTTGCGCAGGGAGGTCTTCCAGCCGAAGTAGATGGGGAGGCCGAAGGAGACCAGCAGCATGAGCAGGGCCCCGACCGGGATGCCCAGCTCCCCGACGAAGTACCCGGAGAGCAGGACGATGATGGCGAGGTAGACGACGAGCCCGATCGGGGTCCCGCCGAACGCCTTGATCTTCTCTCCGAGCGCCACGTCAGGCGCGGCCAGGACCGGTACGGCTTAATAGGATGAAGGGAAGGGGCGAGAGCGTGTCACTTTCGCGCGTGGCGGGGCCCAAGGAAACGACCCCCGGCGGCACCTCGCTGCCCTGCGCGCTGATCGTCCTGGACGGGCTCGGGGACCGACCCCACCCGGACCTGGGGGGGAAGACCCCTCTCGAGGCCGCCCGGACCCCCAACCTCGACCGACTGGCCGCGCGCGGGACCCTTGGCAACGTGGTCACCGTGGGCCCGGGGATCGCCCCGGAGTCCGACGCTGGGGTCCTGGGGCTGCTCGGCTACGATCCCAGGACGGATTCCCCCGGGCGGGGCGTGCTCGAGGCCGAGGGAGTGGGGCTCCACGTCGAGCCTGGCCAGGTCGCGTTCCGGTTCAACTTCGCCACCGTCGGTCCGGAGAACGTCGTGAAGGACGCCCGGGTGGGCCGGTCGCTCTCGACCGAAGAGGCCAACGAGCTGGCGGAGGCCATCAGCCGGGCCGACCTGCTAGGTGCGGAGGGCGTCGAGGCCCGAGCTCAGGCGACGGTCGGGCACCGCGGGGTCCTCCGGCTCGCACCTCGGTCGGGCGCGGCCCTCTCTCCAGAGGTCTCCAACTCCGACCCCTACTACGAGAAGATCGGGGGCCTCGGGCACGCGGTGAAGCCCCAGCGACCCCAGATCCGGCGGGTGAAGCCCCTCGATGGGTCGGAGGAGGCTGCGCGGACGGCCGGGCTCGTCAACCTGTTCGTCGACCGGGTGCCCGCCGTGCTCCGCGACCACCCCGTGAACGTCCGCCGGAGGGCGAGCGGGGGCCTCGAAGCGAACCACCTCCTCCTCCGAGACGCCGGAACGGCCCCCAGAGGGCTCCGGACCTTCCGTGACCGATGGGGGACGGGGGGGGCCGCCTTGACCGAGATGCCCGTCGAGCGGGGGCTCGCGAGGCTCCTCGAGCTCGAGGACGTCTTCGTCGGACCGGTGGACCCGGCCCGCAGAGCGGAGGGGTACCGGTATCGGGCCCAACGATGCCGGGAGCTGCTCGCGAAGCAGCCCTTCCTCTACATCCACCTGAAGGGACCGGACGAACCTGGCCACGACGGCGACGCGCAGAAGAAGCGGGAGATCGTCGATGCCCTCGACGAGCACTTCTTCGGTCCATTCCTCGAGGGGCTGGACCTCCAGCGCTGCCGGCTCCTCGTTACCGCGGACCACGCGACCCCGTGCATCCTCAAGGGGCACTCGGACGATCCCGTCCCCGTGCTGCTCGTCGGGGCCCCGGACCTCGCCGACCCCTCGCGTAATGACGCGCCGCGCAAGTTCTCGGAAGCGACCTGTGAGGTCGGACCCCTCAAGGGGTTGCTCGGCCGCGACCTGCTGGACCACCTCTTCCTCCGCGGGCAAGCCGGCAGGGGGGCGGTCCCTAACGCGCCCGCCCGATCGCCTCCCTAGCACCATGCGGGCGCAGGCGCTCGCCGTCGAGCGTTCGAAGGGAGAGCAGGTCCGCAGGGCCCTCTCGGCCGGCGGATGGCTCCGGGGGGACCTGCAGCCCCAGCGCGAGGCGGAATCGGTCTACTTCCCGGTCCAGGGGCTCCCGACCCCCCTGCCAGACACCATCGTCGGCACGCTGGTGGACCGGGAGTTCGAACCCGCGACGCCCCGAAAGGCGCGGGACTACCGCGAGCTCGTCGAGGTCCCCGGCGAGCTGCGGGACCTGCTGCCCTCCTCCTTCGACATCGTAGGGGACATCGTCCTCATCCGGCTCCCGGAACCGTTGGTCCCCTATGGGAAGGCCATCGGGGAGGCGTTGCTCTCGTTCGTTCCGGGCTGCCGCAAGGTGGCCCTCGACCGTGGGGTGGAGGGGGTGGCGCGCGTCCGCTCGCTCGAAGCGCTGGCGGGGAGCGGAGGGTCCTCGACGGTCCATCGCGAGAACGGGCTCTCCTTCCGCGTGGACCTCGAAGGGGCATACTTCTCTCCTCGTCTGGCGAGGGAGCATCAGCGGGTCGCCGAGCTGGTCGGGCCCCAGGAGAATCTCCTGGACCTCTTCTGCGGCGTCGGTCCCTTCGCCTTGACCGCCCTCCGTCTCCACCCCGAGGCGAGAGCGGTGGCGGTCGACCTCAACCCCGCCGCAATCGCGCTCCTCCGCGAGAACGCTTCACGTCTGGGAGTGTCGTCCCGGCTCGAGATCGTTGAGGGGGATGCCGAGGTGTTCCTCCGCGAGAATCGGACGTTCTCGCGCGTCGTCATGAACCTTCCCCGCGAAGGATATAAGTACGCAACTTCGGTCGCGCAACACGTCATGCCAGCGGGGACTCTTCACCACTACGAGGTCGTGCGAAGAGCGGACCTGCCCCAGCGGGGCCGTGACCTTCTCCGAGAGGTCTCCGAGGCGACCTCCTCCCGTTGGACCCTGGAGACGCCGCATGTGGTCCACCCCTACTCCCCTTCCTCCGACCTGGTCGCTTGGACGCTCAAGAGGGGGGACTGAACCATGGCGATCCCGATGGTGGCTCCGGACGCGTTGGTCGTCGATCTGGCGGACGTCTCGGACCGGGACAACCTCCGTGTCGGAGGGAAGGCCTGCAAACTGGGAGAGCTGGTCCGCAACGGGCTGCCGATCCCTCCGGGGTTCGTGGTCACGACGACCTCCTTCGACGCTTACCTCCGCGGCACCCCGGTCGGCGAGATCATCCGCAAGGAGCTGGAGAGCCTGGAGCCGGACCGCGCCGAATCGGTGGAGACCGCCAGCGCGGCCATCCGCAAGGCGTTCCAGGAGACCCCGTACCCTCCCGACCTCGAGCGGACCCTGAAGGAGACCTACCTCAACTTCGCGAAGCGCCAGAAGGTCCGCTACTGCGCGGTCCGTTCCTCCGCCACCGCCGAGGACCTGGCGGATGCGAGCTTTGCCGGGCTGCAGGAGACCTACCTCAACGTCTCCACGCCGGACGACGTCCTCGCGAACATCCGACGGTGCTGGGGCTCCCTCTACACCCCCCGGGTCATGGTCTACCGGCGGCGCAAGGGCATCTCGCACGCCGACGTGAAGCTCGCGGTGCTCGTCCAGAAGATGGTCAACTCCAGCGTCTCCGGCATCATGTTCACGGCCGACCCGAACACCGGAGAGAAGCACACGATCATCGAGGCCGGTTGGGGGCTCGGGGAGCTCATCGTCGGTGGCGAGGTGACCCCGGACCACTACGTCATCGACCCTCAGGGCCCGCGCATCGTCCTCAAGAACATCTCCAAGCAGTCGGTGATGCTGATCCGTGAGGAGGGAGGCGGCAACCGTAGGGTGGAGGTCGCCTCGGACCGCCAGCAGGCCCCCAAGCTCTCGGACGCCGAGATCCTGCGCCTCACCTCGCTCGGCAGGCACATCGAGGCCCACTACCGCCGTCCCATGGACATCGAGTGGTGCCTGGAGGACGGCGAGCTCTTCGTCGTCCAGGCCCGCCCCATCACCACCGGGGGCGCCGCGGAGGCCAAGCCCTCGAAGACCACTTCTCCCGAAGGACGGAAGATGGAGACCTCCACGCACGCCAAAGAGAGCTCGACCGGCCCCGCCAAGATCCTCGTACGCGGCCTAGGGGCGAGCCCCGGGATGGCCGAGGCGAAGGTCCGACGGCTGAGCGGTGTCGCGGACATGGACCAGCTGCGTCCCGGCGAGGTGCTCGTGACGTCGATGACGATGCCCGACATGGTCCCGGCGATGTCGAGGGCGGCCGCCATCGTGACCGACGAGGGAGGCATGACCTGCCACGCCGCGATCGTGTCGCGCGAACTCGGCGTCCCTTGTGTCGTCGGCACCCGCGAAGGGACGAAGGTGCTCCATGACGGGATGGAGGTCACGGTGGACGGCAAGGCGGGGATCGTCTACGAGGGACTCGTCAGCGGCGGCGCTCATGCGGCCGCTCCGGCCCGCGCCCCGACGGCGTCCGCGGGTGTCTCTCACCATGTCCCTGCCACGGCGACCAAGATCTACGTCAACGTCTCGATCCCGGAGAAGGCGAAGGAGTACAGCGAGCTCCCGGTCCAAGGCGTGGGCCTCTTCCGGATCGAGTTCCTGTTCACGAGCTACGTCCGGACCCACCCGATGGCCCTCATCAAGGAGGGGAAGGGGAAGGAGCTCGTCGACCGTCTGGCCGCAGGGATCGAGAGGGTCTGCGAGGCGTTCAACCCTCGCCCGGTGATCATCCGGACGAGCGACTTCAAGACCAACGAGTACCGCGGCATGCCCGGCGGCGCGCCCTACGAGCCGGAAGAGAACAACCCGATGATCGGGTGGAGAGGCTGCTCCCGCTACGTCTCCCCCCAGTACCGGGAGGCGTTCCTCCTCGAGCTCGAGGCGATCCAGCAGGTCCGCTCGGTCCGGGGCTTCCGCAACGCCCACGTCATGCTCCCCTTCGTCCGGAACACCCAGGAGCTCGAACTGATCGAGCGGATGATGGAGCAGAAGGGCCTCCTCCGCGGCCCGGACTTCAAGCTCTACCTCATGGCCGAGGTGCCCTCGATCGTCTTCCGGGCGCAGGAGTTCTCGGAGTACTGCGACGGGTTCTCCATCGGCTCGAACGACCTCACCCAGCTGGTCATGGGCGCCGACCGCGACTCCGACATCCTGGGGAAGATGGGATACTTCGACGAGAGGGACCCCGCGGTCCTCAAGGCCGTCGAGATGCTCATCCAGGGGGCCCACGAGAAGGGCCGTACGGTCGGGATCTGCGGCCAGGCCCCGAGCGTCTACCCCGAGTTCACCGAGTTCCTGGTCCGGCATGGCATCGACACCATCTCCCTGAACGCGGACACGGTCATCCCGACGACCCGGACGATCGCGAGCGCGGAACAGAAGATCCTGATGGAACGCGCCCGACGGGGCTCGTAGGGCTGAGACCAGGGCCCTCGCGGGCAGTTCCGACCTCTCCGCGAGAGGTCGCGTGGGGGAGGGGCCGGGGCGGCGCCCGCAGGCTGCTCAGGCGCCCTATCGGCCGGCCCGAAGGTGGAGAGGGCAAATGGGAGTCGGGGGCTCCCGATGCTCGTGGCGAGCCTCGCCCCTCAAAGTGGCCGCGCACACGACCACCCTCTCCGCGAAGAGGAGGGGGATGTCGCAGGTGCCGACGCCGTGCCCCCGCTCGCAGACCATGGGCCCAGGGACCCGCGAGCCCGGAGGGGTCGGAGAGACTCGGATCACGTAGTCGAACTCGGGGTCCTTCCCGTCCAGCGTCCCGCACCAAGTCATGATCGTGGGGATCCCCGCATCCTTCAGTCGTTGCAGGACGGGCGCCGCGGAGCCCCGTACCCATGGGCGGAGGACCGGGACCCGGTCCGCGTCCGCGAGCACCAGGACCCGGAGGCCCCCCTCTTCGTGAGGCTGCTCGAGGAACCGCTCTAGCGTCTTCGGCAGGGTGGGCGCCGATCCGTCCGTCAGCGCGGGCTCGCCCGAGGAGTTGCTCGCGGCGGAGGCGGGGTCGGGTTCGGGGGGCACCAAGAAGTCCATGAAGGTCAGCCAGGTGTGCTTCGGGCCGAGCGAGAGGGCCAGGCGCCGCGCGGCCCCCCCCAGCTCCCTGCGGTCCTCTCCCCACAGAAAGAACGAGTGCGGCGTCGGGAGGGGGAGGCTGCTTTCCTCCTCCGGGCCCGGGTCCTTGAGCGTGAACGGGCGCGTCGACGCGGCCTGCGCCGCGCGGGAGCGGTCATCGGAAGGGCGGGAGGGGTGCTTGCGCATGGGGTCGAGCCAGCTAGGCCAGCAGTCACCTATACGCCGAGCCTGGCTTAAGTCCATGAGCAGCCAGAGTACGAGACACCCTCACCGGCCCTCCCTGGCTCCCTCGCGCTCACCCCCCCTCCGCGGGACCCTTCGAGCGCATACATGGGATGGCCGCGCTCGGCCATCGCCCGCCCTTCAGGACCCTCCGGGACCGAAGTCACGAGGGCGGTCCGACCCGCGAGGCGCGACCCTGTCCTCCGAACGGAGACCCGACACGCGGGGTTCCCGAGGGGGAGCGGACCCCCACGGCGGCGCTCGGTTTATGTCGGCTGCCCTCTGTCGTGGAGCGATGTCCGCCGCCTCCGTCCCCTCCCGAGAGCCGACGTCGACCGAGAGCACGCCCAAGATCGCCCCGCTCAAGCCCGGGGACGTGGTCGTCATCCTCGGAGCCGGCAACATGGGCTCGGGCATCGGCCAGGCGGCGGCCCAAGCGGGCTTCCAGGTCCGGATCCGCGACCTCTCCGAGAAGGACCTCGAGAGGGGCCGGGCCGCGATCCTTTCGACCCTGGACGGGGCCATCCAGCGGGGGAAGAGCACCCCGGCGAAGAAGGCCGATGTCCTCTCTCGCATCGCGTTCACCACCGACCTGATGGAGGCGGTCGCGGGGGCCCGCCTCGTCATCGAGGCGGTCTTCGAGGAGGAGCGGGTGAAGAGGCCCCTCTTCGAGGAGGTCGCCCGACACGCCCCGGCGGACTGCATCGTCGCGACCAACACCTCGTCCCTGTCGGTCTCGAAGCTCTTCGAAGGGCTCCCCGGCCCCTCGCGCTACGGGGGTCTGCACTTCTTCTACCCGGCGGCGATCAACAAGCTTGTCGAGGTCGTCGCCGCCCCGCACTCCTCCCCCGAGACCCTGGAGGCCCTGAACCGGTTCTCCTACGCCCTCCGCAAGGTCCCGATCCGTGTTGAGGACCGCGCGGGCTTCTGCGTCAACCGCTTCTTCGTGCCCTTCCTGAACGAGTCGGTCCGCCTGCTTGACGAGGGGGTCGCGAACCTCACCACGATCGAGGCCACCGCGAACGAGCTCCTCGGGACCTCGCTCGGTCCGTTCCAGCTGATGAACGTGACCGGGGTGACCATCGCCTACCACTCGATGGGGTCGCTCCACACGGCCTTCGGAGAGTTCTACGCCCCGTCGAAGCTGCTGGCCTCCCAGCACGAGCAGAAGGGAAAGTGGGACCTGAAGGGCGGCGGCGAGCTCCAGACGGCGAAGAAGGAGCCTGTTCGGCGCCGGCTCCTAGGGGCCATCCTCGGGATCACCACCCGTCTCGTGGAGGAGGGGGTGGCCTCCGCGGAGGACACCGACCGTGGCGCGACCATCGGACTGCGCTGGGCGAGGGGTCCCTTCGCCCTGCTGAACGCGGAGGGCCCCGCGAAGGCCCTCGAGCTCGTCAAGGAGGTGCACGCGCACTGGAAGGAGGCCTTCCCGGTCTCCAAGGAGCTCCAGCGACTGGGGCATGAGGGAGCCCCCGCCTGGCCGCTCGCCCAGATCCGGGTGCGAAAGGAGGGGGCCCTGGGATGGGTACTTCTCGACCGCCCCGAAGTGATGAACGCGCTCAACAGCCGGCTCCTCGAGGAGCTGGAGCAGAAGGTCCTCGCGACCTCGAACGACCCCGAGGTGCGGGTCCTGCTCCTCTCGGGGAGCTCGAACGTCTTCGCGGCCGGTGCGGACATCGCCGAGATGGCCAGCAAGTCGGTGGGCGAAGGGCGCGAGTTCACGATGCTGGGCCAGCGGGTGACCCGCACCATCGAAACGCTCCCGAAGCCCGTCATCGCCGTGGTGGAGGGCTACGCGCTAGGCGGTGGGCTCGAGCTGGCGCTCTCCTGCGACTTCATCCTCGCGGCCGACGGCACCACGATGGGACTCCCCGAGGTTACGCTGGGGATCCACCCCGGCTTTGGAGGTACGCAGCGGATGGTCCGGCTGGTCGGGCGGGCGCGCACGAAGATGATGGTCGAGAGCGGGATGCGGATCCGGGCCGACGAGGCCGAGCGGTGGGGGCTGGTCGCCCGCACGTTCCCCCCCGAGAAGCTCCACGAGGAGGCCCGCTCCCTCGCCAAGACGATCGCCGCTCAGGCCCCCATCGCCGTCCGACTGGTCCGAGAGGTGACCGACCTGGGGGCGGAGACCGACCTCCCCACCGCCCTCCGGCTCGAGGCCGAGTCCGCGAGCATCACCTTCTCCACCGAGGACCAGAAGGAAGGGATGCGCGCTTTCCAGGAGAAGCGGCCCCCCAAGTTCCGGGGACGCTAGAGCGCGTCCCGCGAACTGTCGCGCTCACTCCGAGGCGCGAGAGGGTCCGCTGGACGAGCGGGGCCCCCGCCAGAGGATCAGCCCGCCCCAGAGCACGACCTCGGCGGCGAAGACCACCGTGAGGAACGGCGCGGAGAGCTCGAGCGGGGTGTAGGCGACGTCCCTGGCAACGAACGTGGCCGACCCCGACGCGCCCAGCGTCACGTTCGATTGGCCCGAGGACGCGTAGGGCCGCGTCGCCAAGGGCTCCTGGGGCGGCTGGGGGAACAGCGGAGCGAGGTCCGGGGAAGAGGGCGCGCTGAACGGGATCCCCGAGGGCACCGGGAACCCTTGGGAGGCCTGCAGGGGGAGCGGAGCCCGGGCAAGGCCACCGCCCGGGTAGGGGGTCGAGAAGTCGAACATGTCCAGGGGGAGGTTCGAGCTCGCCACGAACTGGTTGAGCGGCAGAAGCCCCCAGTTGTAGTCGACGAACGCCAGGGTGGACGCGTGGTTCATCACCGTGTGGGAGACGTACGCCTCCTTCGAGTAGGGCGAGACCACGATCAGGGGGATCCGCATGCCCAGCTGCTCCCCGTCCACGACGGGCGGCGCGACGTGGTCGTAGTAGCCTCCGGCCTCGTCGTAGGTGATGAAGACCGCGGTGGAGTTCCACTCCGGGCTCGCCATGATCTTGTCCAGGAAGAAGAGCAGCCACATCTCCCCCGCGAGCATGTTCCCTGGTGGACCCTGGCTGTACTGGTCCGTGAGGCCCCCGTCCACGGGCCTCAGCCAGCTGACCGCGGGCAGGCTCCCGTCCGCGAGCTGGCTCTCGAAGGTCGCGTAGCTTCCGACCCCCGGCGTGCTCGCGGAGACCCCCTGCACGGTGTCGAAGCTCCCCATACCCTGCGAGGGGTGGTCCAGGTAGTACCCCCAGCTGATCCCCGCCGCGTTGAGCTCTCCGGGCATGGTCTCATCGAAGGGGATCCAGGGAGGGGGCCCATAGTCGTTGATGACGGGGCTGAAGCCCGCGATCGCATAGAGGTGGTTCGGGTTCGACTCCGTGAGCGCGCTCGAGAAGTAGGCGTCCGCGAGGCTGTACTGCTGCGCCACGTCCCACTCGGGGGCCATCTCTGCGGCCGTGAACGTGGTCAGCGCGGGAGTCCCCGATCCCGAGTCGTCGAGCCAGCCGTTCATCTGGCCCTGGTTCCAATCGATGTGGTACGAGGTGTACCCTTCGTAGGGATCCGCGGTGCTGAACGTCCCGTTCGAGACCGGTTCCACCGCTCCGCTCGGGCAGGAGCCGGTCCCGGGAACGAACCGACAGCCGTAGGCCGAGGGAGCCTGCTGCAGCCCGTTCGGAACTGGGAGCTGTCCCAGGACCCCGCTCGCGCTGGGGTTGGGTCGTGGGTCGGAGGGGTAGGTCCCGAAGATGTTGTCGAAGGCGTGGTTCTCGAACATGATCGAGATCACGTGGCGGATCGGGGTCAATGGGGCGGTGAGCCCGTGGGCGTACGGAGTTGAGGCCACGTTGGGGGAGACCCCGCCGGTTCTCGAGGAGGGGGAGACCCCTGGAGCGAGAAGAAGGAAGGCGAGGAGGAGCGGAAGGAACACGACCATGGAACTCTGGCGGGCCGAGGGGCCCCAGGGTCGGCGGCGGAAGGCACGGTGACCGCTCACGCGGGAGCGAGCTCGCTCCGGCCCGAGCGTGGAGGCTGAGGAGCGCGCGGGGGCAGCAGCGGGGGGTTGGTCCTCCGACCCCGTAGACGCCTTCGACCCGTCCTCGGCAGAGACGGGAGACGGTCCTCCCGTCCGACGGCCTGCCAGCCACATCCCCAGGAGGACCAGCACGAACAGGGCGGCCGCCCCCTCCTCGGTGTAGAGGATGAGGTAGGGGAAACCCTGGAACCCGCTTTCCGCGTAGATGAGCGAGTAGACCACGGCCATCACCAGCGGCCCGATGACGAGCCCCGGACCCCAGAGGAACCGACGACGCGCCCGCAGGTCGGGAACTACGTGCGGCATCACGAGGATGGCCAGCGGGAGCCCTCCCACCGTGCAGAGAAGCGCCCGAAGGAGCAGGTCGAGGTTCGGCACGACCGGATAGTTCGTGTTCGCGAACCAGGTTCCCACTGCCCCCACGATCGCGATCGCGACGGCCCAAGGCAGAGGATGACGGAGGCTCCGGGCCATGACCACCCCGAGCGTCGGGAATGCGAGCCCGCCCACGACGACCCCGAGCAGGATGTAGACCTCCTGCCGGGGGTCTCCCAGGAGGAACAGGAGACCGGTCAGGTAGACCAGGCTCACGAGGGAGAACCCGTCCAGGAAGGCGCCCAGGGCGAAGTAGGCCCAGCGGCGCTTCGGCCGTTGGGGACCCGCCGGGCCGCCCTGCTTCATGGGAGCCTACGCGAGGGAGGATAGGGCTCGCACGGCTAGTGCCCGCCCTTGGCGACGTGAGCCCGATAGCGGGCGGCGTCAAGGAGGGACGAGACGTCCGGCGTCCCCATCGCGCGAAGCTTGTAGAGCCAACCCTTGCCGTAGGGGTCCTTGTTGACCAGCTCCGGGTGGGCCTTGAGCTCCGTGTTGACCTCCGCGATCTTCCCTTCGAAGGGGGCGTAGATGTCGGCCACGGTCTTCACCGACTCGAGGACCATGATGGGCTGCTTCGGCCGACCCTCCTTCCCCACGGCGGGGAGGTCGACGAAGACGACGTCGGTCAGCTCCGCCTGCGCGTGGTCGGTGATCCCGACGGTCACGAGGTCGCCCTCGACCCGGACCCACTCGTGCGACTCGGTGTAGTGCAGCTCCTCGGGGACTCCGCTCTCCGTCGTCATGTTCCTTCCTCCCAACTCTCCAGGTACTTCTTCTGGGCCGCCGTGAGCTCGTCGATCTCGGCCCCGTACGGCCTCAGGGCGGCGTTGGCCACGGTCCGGTCCAGAGCGGCGGGCACGGGGTAGACCCCCGGCCTCATCCCCTTCCCTTCCTTCTTCAGGTGCTCGGCCGAAAGCGCTTGGAGAGCGAAGCTCATGTCCATGATCTCGACCGGGTGCCCCTGGCCGGCGGCGAGGTTCACCAGGCGTCCCTCGGCGAGGAGGTAGATGCGACGGCCGTCCGCCATGCGGAACTCCTCCACGCTGCCCCGTACCTTCCGCTGCTCGACCGCGAGGCCGGCAAGGTCCTTCTTGTTGATCTCGACGTCGAAGTGACCGGAGTTGGCCAGGCAGCAGCCGTCCTTCATCACCTTGAGATGCTCGGCCCGCACGACGTCCGTGCACCCGGTGACGGTGACGATGAAGTCGGCGACCCGCGCCGCGTCCAGCATCCGCATCACCCGGAAGCCCTCCATCCGGGCCTCCATGGCGCGCGAGGCGTCGATCTCCGTCACGATGACCTCGGCTCCCAGCCCGCGTAGGCGGGAGGCGACCCCCTTCCCGCACCAGCCGTAGCCGGCCACCACGGCGGTCCGCCCCGCCACGACCAGGTTGGTCGCGGTGAAGATCCCGTCCAAGGTCGACTGGCCCGTGCCGAAACGGTTGTCGAAAAGGTGCTTCATCGTTGCGTCGTTGACATCGATCGCGGGCCAGGGAAGCTTGCCCTCCCGCTGCATGGCCCTCAGCCGGACGACCCCGGTCGTGGTCTCCTCCGTGCTTCCGAGGATCTTCCCCCGGCGGCCCTTCCCGCGCGCGATGGCCGCCGCCACCAGGTCCGAACCGTCATCGATGATGATGTCCGGGTCTGCGTTCAGCATGGCCTGGATCCCCTCGCGGTAGTCGGCGAGCGACTCGCCCTTGACCGCGTAGGTCTCGACCCCCTCGTGCAGCACGTGCGCGACGGCGTCATCGTCGGTGGAGAGCGGGTTGGAGGCGGCCATGTGCACGTCGGCCCCGCCCGCCTGGAGCGCGAGGGCCAGGGCGCAGGTCTTCGACTCGACGTGGAGGACGAGGGAGAGGGTCAGGCCCCGGAAGGGCTGCTCCTTCTCGAACCGGGCCCGGATCCCCTCGAGGATCGGCATGTGGGCGCGTGCCCACTCGACCTTGCGCGTCCCCGTCTCGAGGTCCCCTACCGCCTTCGGCTTGGCCAACCGAGCTCACCGTCCCGGCCGCCGCACCAAGGGGGGGTTCTTACGCCTTCGGGTCCCGGGCCGCGGCCCGCCTGGGGAGACCTGGGCCACCGGAAGAGCCTTCCGAGGGGGTCCGGGGGCCGCCAGTGGCGGCCCCGGCCCTACTGCGGCCCTACCTCGTCGCCGCGCCGCAGAAGGGACAGACCAGGAAGTCCGCGTTGATCTCCCGCTGGCAGGACGAGCAGGTCTTCATCCCGGCTCCGGACGCGCCCGGCACCGCCGCTTGGGCGGGGGGTGCAGGGGCGACCCCGCCGTGTCCGACGGAGGGTGGCGCGGTGAAGCCGCCGGAGGGCGCTCCGGGAGCCGGCACAGCCGTGCCGCCGGCCCCGCCCGAGGGAGGCGCCCCGCCGTAGAGGTCCTCCCCGCTCGTCTTCTGCGCGGAGGGGGCGCTCATGCCCGTCCGGGTGCCCTGCGTCTGCTGCAGCTTGAAGGCGCTGTAGGAGAGGTAGGAGGGCTGCCTCTTCCACCAGTCCCAGAACGACCCTTCGGTGTAGTTCTCGCCGAGCTCCTTCCTGGCCTCCGAGCGGTAGCGCTCGATGGCCTGCGTGTAGTCCTTCCTCTGGGCCTCGTCGGGCGCCGCGCCCTGCTTGCCCAAGAGGATGGCCGAGCACTCGGGACAGACCTGGCTCTTCGCCGGGATCGTGGAGGCGCAACGGCTGCAGCGGACCATCTCCGCTTCGAACTCCGCTCCGCACTTCGGGCAGGCCGGGGCCTTCTCGGGGATGAGCTCGCCGCACTCCCCGCACTCGACCAGGCGACCCTTGCCGGACTTGCTCATCAGGAACACGGCCGCCACGAGGACCGCGACCGCCGCCACCGCTCCGATGATGATGAACGCCAGCGTGGACAGCGAGCCGTTCGGGCAGATGAACTGGGAGAACTCGTTGCAGGCCGCCGGCGGGGCGGTCACGGTGATGGTGTACGGGGTCGCGGACCATCCTTCGCCGCCGTTGTACTGCGCGTAGAGGAGGACGTTGTACGTGCCCGGCGCGAGAGGCCCGTTCGCATTGCTGTAGACCCCCACGCTGAGGTTGGTGAAGGCCGAGGAGTTGGTCGTCCTCGCCTGGGGGAGGCCGCTCCACTCCGAGTAGGTGACGTTCGTGGCCGTGGCGGAGTCGTACAGGCTCGCGCCGATCGTCGCCCATCCCGTGCCGTTGAAGATCACTTCGCCGTCCACGGTGAAGATCTGCGTGCTGCCCTCTTGGACGGAGTGGCTTGAGAACGTGACCCCGTTGAAGCGGATGCTCGACGGCCAGATCATCACGTTGACCGGCGCCTCGACGGTGTGGTTCGCGCCGCCGTTGAAGTAGTTCACGAAGATCGCGAACGTGCGCAGCTGGCTGGGCTGGCCGGGAGCGACGCTCCCGCCCGCGTTGATGACGCTCTCGTTCACGTGCCAGGAGAGCGAGAGGTTGAGGTGCTGCCACTGGGTGATCGTGTTGAGCGACAGCGGGCGCGGCATGAGCATCTGCCAGTAGGTGCTCTTGCCCACGACCTTCATCGCGAGCCAGTAGGTCGCCTGGGTCCCCGGACCACCGACATTGGTCATGTTCGCGTCGATGCCCAGAAGGCTCCCGATCGAGACGTTCGCGTTCGGGGCCCACGTGAGCACACCGTTCGCGTTCAGGACCTCGGGCACCACGATGGGCACTGTCGTCCGAGTGTTGTTGGCGATGACCAGGCTGGTGTAGTCCACCGTGTAGACGCTCGTCGGCGCGGTGTCCCAGAAGGTGAAGGGCGGGGAGGGGTTCTTGCCCGGGAACACCGGGGTGTAGGTGACCTGGGCCTGGACCAGCGTCGTGCAGGTGCAGATGACCTGCGTGGTGACCGTCGCAAGCCAAGTGCCGCTGTTCGAGTTGATCGCTCCGGAGTTCAGGACCGAGGCGCCGATCCAGGTCGCGACGTTGGAGCCGCCGACCCCGGTCGGGGTGATGAGCTGGAAGGAAACCGCCACCGAGCCCGCGGCCGCAGGGGCGTCACCGATGTTGGTGACCAGCGCCTGGAGGACGACGTTGTTCTGGGTGTTGGGCTGGCCGCTCGTGACCAGCTGGTTCGTCGCCTGGTCGAGCATCGAGGTGTAGACCCCGCCGTGGCCCGAGGGGCTGGAGAACGGCACGCCGTTCACGTCGAACTTGGCCGAGACGGCCTTGCCCGTGGTGGACGGCCAGGTGGTCGTGTGCGCCGGGTCGATCATCGCCCAGAGCATGTGGGCGCCCGCCGACAAGAACGGCTGCGGGGTCGTGAAGGTCATGCCGAGGGTGATGGTCGTGCTGCTCACCGAGGAGAAGTCCGTGTCCGTGAGCGCGTGGGAGGCGACGGACAGGTTGTAGGGCAGCGTACCGGAGGTCCCGGGGTAGTTGTCGTAGAGCACCAGGGGGATCGACGGGGCCCCGAGCTGGAGGCTGTTCGCGTCCAGCACGGTCACGTTGACCGAGATGGTGTAGTTCTCCGTGTAGGCGGGCGGGGTGGAGCCCGCGGCGTTCCACAGGTTGAACTGGATGCCCGTCACCTGGAGGTCCGCGATCAGGAGCGGCGCCTGGGCGGGAGGCAGGGAGAGCGGGGCGGAGCAGCTCGCCCCGTAAGGCCAGCTGCAGATCTTCGGCGAGGCCAACTTCTCGCTTAGGGTGGCCGAGGGTCCCCCGGTCACGTTGGCCGCCGTTTCGAAGAGGGACATGTTGTAGTTCCCGAAGGAGACCCCGTCCGGGAGCGAGTAGGCGGTCAGGTTGTCCGTCAGGATCGCGATGGTCCCGACCCCGGCGGCGTTGGTCATGTTGTAGGTCGAGGCCCCCGCCACGTGGGACGCGTAGTAGGAGAGGGCGGAGTAGAGCTGCGGGACGCCGGCCGACAGCCAGTTGCTGTTGGTGAAGTTCCGCGCGGTGTAGTTGTTGTGGGAGGTGGCGGCGGGCGTCGTCGGCAGCGCCGCGAGCTGGGCCCCGACCACCGGGGAGCCGGTCGGGTTCGTGATCCTGGCCTGGACCCACTGGAAGATGTAGACGTTGGAGGTCGCGTCAGGAACGAACGCGCTGACGTTCGTGTAGGGGTTGCTGAAGAGGCTGTTCGCGCTGGAGTTCACCAGGAAGGCGGTCGACTGGTCCTCAAGGACCATCTTGTTCGACCCCCAGTTGGGGACGGTCCGCGGGTCGACCCAGTTCACGTTCACCGTGGAGTCGACGGCCACGTACGACGAGGCGTGGGAGACCACGACGTTGAACTGGAAGTCCGGCGTCAGCGAGACGTAGAGGTTCGTGATCGTTACGCCCGCCGCGCTCGCGCCCCCGAGCCGGATGAACCCGGCCCCGGAGTCGAACGCCCGCAGGAGGGTGTAGAGGTTCAGGTGGTCGATCGGGCTCTGCATGAAGGCGCGGGACAGGTTGAGCGTGATGTTGTGCGAACCGGCGTCGAACGTCGTGCCCGGGAAGCTCGCGGTCATCCCGTAGATCGTGAGGTTGACCTCGGCGGTGATCGGGACACCGGTCGGGTTCGAGAACCCGATATCGACGGCTCCCGCCGACCAGGAGTTGTAGGTGTCCAGGACCAGCGGCGTGGACGGAACGATGGTCGGGGTGTTCACCCACGTCGTCGGAAGGGCGATCGGGAGCACCGAGCTCGCGAAGTTCTCATTGAGGGCGTTCGTGCTCGCGAAGGAGGACTTGTAGGTCCCGTTGATCGTGCTGTCGATCGTCGTCAGGTTGGACCAGTACGACACCAGGATCGAGGGCCCGAAGCTGTTGTCCGAGGTGTAGTTCGCGGGCCAGCCCACGACTCCGGGGACCGCGGGGTTCGCCGAGATCGTGGAGCGGTTGACGTAGAGGTTCGAAGAGTCGTTGACGAAGATGTTCCCGGGGAAGAGGAGCGCGCTGTTGTAGGTGAGCGCGAAGGTGCTCCCTCCCGAGACGGTGAGGTTCAGCTTGTCGTACGCGCGCAGCCCGGGCGCGTTGGTCGTGATGGTGGAGTTGACCAGGTAGACGTGACCGTAGTTGGTGTCGTTGAACCAGTAGCGGCGCTGAAGGTCGCTCGCGCAGCCGCACACCGTCTGGGTGTAGCTGTTGAACACCACGTTCTCGTGGTAGATCCAGAGGGACCCGCCGTTCTCCACCGTGATGTTGCCGCCCATCAGGAAGTAGCCGAGCCCGCCGGTCGAGGCGGGCGAGATGGTCATGTTCCCACCGTTGACGATGATGTCCGGGTTCCCGTTGGCGCGGGGCGCCGCCACCGAGGTGGAATGGGAGACCCCGATGTTGGAAGCGCTCGTCGAGGTCGCAGCGTGGCCGGCGACGGAGACCACGCCCAGACCCGCGAGTCCGGAGATCAAGAGCAGTACCAAAATGGCCCAGACGGTCAGCCGGGACGCGCTAGGGTGATACACGTTGTATTCCTCCCAGATGCCTATGGCGCAGCCGCACCAAGAGGCATGAGTTAAATCTTGTCCCGCCTATAAAAGACCCTCGGCCGGCCCGTGCGTCCCAGGTTCGGGCCGTGGACCGGGCAACGTCAGGGCAGGTCCCGTGACGGCCGGCGTGCGTTCCGTTCTCTCGTGGACGGGGTGCGCTTCGCCGCGGTCCTCCGACCTCATCTCGGGGCCTCCGCGCGTCCCGTCGCGCGCGCCTAGACCGTCCCGGTGAGGAGCGCGCGCGCTCCGGTTCGCGACCGTAGAGAGGAAGGACGCCCCGCAGCGCCGCTTCGGGAGCCCGGGAACGCCGAGGGGGCGGGCTACGGGACGCTCAGCGTGACCTTCCCGAAGGGGGAGCCACGCGCGAGGTGCTCGAGCGCCTCCCGCCCGCGCTCGAGCGGGAAGGTCGAGTCCACCACCGGTTTCAGCTTGCCCTCGGCCAGTAGGGCCAGGACCTCGAGGAACTCCTTGCGCGTGGCCATGGTGCTGCCCCGGAGCGAGGACTGCCGCCAGAACAGCGGACGCACGTCGAGCGTGATCATCGGCCCGGAGGTACCGCCGCAGAAGACGAGCCTCCCGCCTCGGGCGAGCGCTTTCACGGAGGTGGGCACCGTCGACGTCCCGTTGCAGTCGAAGATGACGTCCATCCCCCTCTTGCCCGAGAGGCCCCAGAGCCCGCGGTCGAGCGGCCTCTCCGGCCCGTAGACCAGCGTCTGGTCGGCGCCCAGCGCCGAGGCCTTCTCGGCGTGCTCCTTCGAGCGGGTGGCGACCGTCACCTGGGCTCCTCGCCACTTCGCGACCTGGAGCGCCGCCGTGTTGAGCCCGCCGCCGCCCCCGATGATGGCCGCGCGTTCCCCGGCCTTGAGCTCCCCGACGGTGGTCAGGGCGCGGTAGGCGGTCATGAAGACCAGCGCCACGCAGCCCGCCGAGAGGAGATCGAGGGCCGCCGGCAGGGGCTGCACGTTGACCCGGGGGACCACGACGAACTCGGCCGCCGTCCCGTTCACGTGTTCGCCCAGGATCTGGTAGTCCCGGCAGTACGGCTCCTGCCCGGCGAGACAAGCCTCGCACTTCCCGCACGAGAGGGAGGGGTCGACGATCACCTTCGCGCCCGGCGCGAGCCCCTCGGCCCCCTCGCCCAGGGCCTCGACGGTCCCGGCCCCATCTCCGCCGAGGATGTGGGGCAGGGGGACCGTCACTCCGGCCATGCCCTCCAGCGTGAAGAGGTCCAGGCGGTTGAACGCGGAGGACCGCATCCGGACCTTGACCAGGCCGGGTCCCACCGGGGGCTCCGGGAGGTCCATCAGTTCGATCTTCTCCAGTCCGCCGTGGGACCGGAACCCGAGCGCCCGCATCCTCAGGCCCCCTTCCGCTTCCAGACGGGGCCCTTCGGTGTGTCCTCGACGGCGATCCCGGCCGCGTCAAGGTCGTTCCGCAGTTGGTCCGCTTCGGCGAAGTCCCCGCGCTTCCTGGCGCGCTGCCGCGCGGAGAGGACCAGCTCGACCAGGGAGCTCAGGTCCGAGCCCGCGACGGCGGGGGCCTCCGGCGGCTGGTCCAGCGTGAAGTACCCGAGCACCGCGTCCGCGAGCTCGTAGGGCTCCAGCAGGATGTCCAGCGCCTCTCCGCTCCAGGCCTCGCCCTTCGCGAGGAGCGCGTTCACGTCCTTCCCCCATTGGAAGAGCTCCCGCGTCGCCTCGCGCAACTGGAAATCCTCGGCGAGGGCGGCGATCATCTTGTCCTGGGCGGTCCGGGCCCGCTCGACCATCGAAGGCTCCAGCGAGCGGCCCTCACGCCCCCCCGCGTCCGAGCGGGCGAGGTCGCGCCAGAGGACGTTCAATCGCCGGTAGGGAGTGACGAGGGTGTCGAAGGACCTCTCCGCTTCCTCCAGCGACGCCTCCCCGACGTAGTCCAGAGGGCTCCGGTAGAGGCCGCTCAGCAGGAAGTACCGGAGGACGGCCGGGGAGTGGCGCCGGAGCGTCTCGTCCAGGGGCTCGACGTTCCCCAGGGACTTCGACATCTTCTCGCCCCGCATGTTGAGCAGGCCCCCGTGCATCCAGATCGCGGCGAGGGGGCCCTCGCCGGTCGCCGACTCGGCCTGGGCGATCTCCGCCTCGTGGTGGGGGAACTTGAGCTCGGCCCCTCCGCCGTGGATGTCGTAGCGGGGTCCCAGGACGCTCACGGTGATCGCGGTGTCCTCGATGTGCCAGCCGGGCCGCCCCCGACCCCAGGGGCTCTCCCACCAGGGCTCGCCCGGCTTCTGGGCCTTCCAGAGCGTGAAGTCCTCCGGGGAGCGCTTGCGCGGGTCCACCTCGACCCTGGCCCCGGGCTGGACCGCCTCCACCTTCTGCTTGGAGAGGGCGCCGAACTTCGGGAACCGGGACACCTCGTAGAAAACGTCCCCGCCTTCCACCGCGTAGCCGAACCCCTTGTTCACCAGCGTCCCGATCTGGGACACGATCTCCGGCAGGTAGTCCGTCGTCCGCGCGTACAGGTTGACCGAGCGGACCCCGAGGGCCTCCATGTTGAGGAGGTAGAGCTGGAAGTACCGTTCGGAGACGTCGAAGGTCTCGACCTTCTGGGTCTGGGCCTCCCGGATGATCTTGTCGTCGATGTCGGTCGAGTTCTGGACGTAGAAGACCCGGTAGCCCAGGTGCCGCAGGAGCCGCGCGACGACGTCGAAGAACACGAAGGTGCGGGCGTGGCCGATGTGGGAGGGCTTGTAGGGGGTGAGGCCGCAGACGAACATCCCCACGCGCGGGGGCACGAGGGGCTTGAGCGGGACGACCTGCTCCCGCATCGTGTCGTAGATCCGCACCTCTCGGAGGGACCGCTCGGCCCGGGAGCCTCCCGCCGGTCCGGCGCCCGCCGCCGCGCCGTTCGAGGGCACGCCTTCGACCACTGGCTCCGACCCTCCCCGAGGACGGCTAGCCCAGCGCCTGGAGGACGTCCTCGACCAGGTCCTCGTGGTCCTCGATCCCGACGGAGAAGCGAATGAGCCCGTCCGAAATGCCGCGCTTCTCCCGTTCCTCCCGGGGGATCGACATGTGGGTCATGAGCGCGGGGGCCTCGACCAGGGACTCCACGCCCCCCAGGCTCTCGGCCAGGAAGAAGTAGTGGAGTCGCGAGAGGAACCGCCGCGCCTCCTCCAGCCCGCCCTTGAGCTCGGCGGTGACCATCCCCCCGAACCCGTCCATCTGCTGACGGGCGAGCGCGTGCTGAGGATGGGAAGGGAGCCCGGGATAGAGGACGCGCTTGACCTTCTTGTGCTTCTGGAGCGCGGAAGCCACCTCGTGGGCGTTCTTCTCGTGCGCGCGCATCCGCAGCCCGAGGGTCCGGATCCCGCGCAGGACGAGGTAGCAGTCGAGGGGACCCGGGATCACTCCGGCCGCGTTCTGCAGCCACCTGAGCTTCTCGTAGGTCGCCTTCTCCTTGAACACCAGGGCCCCGCCCACGACGTCGGAGTGACCCCCGAGGTACTTCGTGGTCGAGTGGAGGACCACCTCCGCCCCGAGCTCGAACGGGCGTTGGAAGTAGGGGGTCGCGAAGGTGTTGTCGACCACCGTCATGGCCCCGGCCTCATGCGCGGCCTCGGCGACGGGGTCGATGTCGACCAGACGGAGCAGGGGGTTCGTCGGTGACTCTAGGTACACCATGGCGAACCCGCCCTTGCGGATCCGCGCGACGACCTGGGCCGGGTCGGTCATGTCCAGGTACTCGGTCTCGAGGCCCCAGGCCTTCCGGGAATGCTCGAAGAGGCGGTAGGTCCCCCCGTAGAGGTCGTCGCAGGCCAGGACCTTCGCCCCCTTGGGCAGCGACCAGAGGAGCGTCGTGAGCGCGCCCAGTCCGGAGGAGAAGGCGAGGGCGCCCTCCCCGCCCTCGAGGGCGGCGAGGGACCTCTCGAGGACCTCCCGCGTCGGATGCTTCGTCCGGGCGTAGTCGTAGCCGTCCTTCGGCTCCCCGGGGGCCCTCTGGGCGTACGTGCTGGTGAGGTACACCGGGACGTTGACGGCTCCGGTCTGCGGGTCGGGCTCCTGGCCTCCGTGGATCGCGAGCGTGTCAAAGCGCATGTCGGTCTCCCCTCTCCGAAAGGAAGCTCAGCAGGTCGTGCCGCGTGAGAAGGCCCTGGAACCCCGGGGTCCCTTCGGCCTTGACGAGCACGGCGCGGACCTCTTTGAGCCGCTTGACCATCTCGCCGAGAGGCTCCTCCCGGCCGACCACGGGCCAGGGGGCGCCCATGACCGCGGTGACCGTCCGGTCGAGGAGGCTCTGGTCGGCGAGCACGGCCCGGAGGACCTCGTCCTCGACGGTGCTCCCGACGTTCTCCTTCCCGGCGACGACCGGCACCTGCGAGACGTCGTGCTTGTGAAAGACCTGGAGCAGGCTTCGGACCGTCGTGGTGGGGTCCACGGCGACGAGCGACGGCTGGAACCCCTTCGCGTCCAGGAGGGCCCCTGCGGTCGCGGCCTCGTCCAGGAAGCGGTTCTCCCGCATCCACTCGTCGGAGAAGAACTTCGAGAGGTACCGGTCGCCGGAGTCGGGGAAGATGACCACGATGTTGGCCCCCGGCTTCGGAGGCGAGGCCGCGGCCCACCGCAGCACTCCCGCCACCGCCGAGCCGCTCGAGCCCCCGGCGAAGATCCCCTCCTCGCGGGCCAGCCGACGGGCCATGAGGAAGGACTCCTTGTCACCCACCGTCACGAACTCGTCGATGACCGAGAAGTCCACCGTCTGGGGGATCATGTCTTCGCCGATCCCCTCCACCATGTAGGGCGAGGCCCGCACGAGCTCTTTCGTCCGGGCGTAGTGGGCGAGGATGGAGCCCTGCGGGTCCACGGCGACGATGCGCGTCGAGGGCTTCTTCTCCTTGAAGAAGCGGCCGATGCCGCTCACCGTCCCTCCGGTCCCGACGGTCGCGAATACCGCGTCCACGTTCCCGTCCAGCGCCTCCAGGATCTCGGGGCCCGTGGTCCGGTAGTGCGCCTCGGGATTGTTGGGGTTCTCGTACTGGTTGGGGTAGTACGAGTTCGGGATCTCCTTGGAGAGCCGGCTCGCGACGGAGTAGTGGCTCATCGGGTGCTCGGCGGGGACCTGGCTGGGAGTGAGCACCACCCGGGCCCCGTAGGCCCGCAGGAGCCGGATCTTCTCCGCGCTCATCTTGTCCGGGACGACGAAGACCGACTGGTACCCCTTCACCGCGGCGCAGAGCGCGAGCCCGACGCCGGTGTTCCCGCTCGTGGCCTCGATGATCGTCCCACCGGGCTTCAGGAGACCGCTCCGCTCCGCGGCGTCGACCATGGAAGGGCCGATCCGGTCCTTCACCGATCCTCCGGGGTTGAGGTACTCGAGCTTCGCGTAGATCGTGTAGGGCAGCCCCTTCCCCACCCGGGAGAGGGAGACCAAGGGAGTGTGGCCCATGAGGGCCAGGACGTTGGGTGCGACGTTCATGCGGTCCCCCATGGCTGACCGCCCCAGGAGAAGACCCCCTTGAACGTTTCCCGGACCCCCCCGGGGGCTGCCGACCCGGCCTCCGGGGATTTATCCCCCCTTCCTCTCCTCGACCTCCATGGGACCCGGAACAGCTGGACCGCCGGGCGGGGGAACGGCCCGGGTCGCCGCTGGCCTTCGACCCAGGAGGCCGGGGACCCGGGGGGGATGGGCCGCCTTGGGGGTCCTGCTGTTCCTGCTCCTCTCGGGGATCGCGGCCGGCCGCGGAGCGGGGGGATCTCCGCTCGCCACCCCGCCGGCGCTGCCGGTGAACTTCGGAGGGGCCTTCCTCGGGTTCGACGCCCCCGCTCTGGGTCCGGGCGCCTCCGGCACGCTCACCGTCTCGGTCACCGACCCCTCCAACGTGGCGGGCTGGAACCTTTCGATCTCCGGAGGGGAGCTGGAGCTCCAGATCTACCGCTACGCGTATCAGGGGACGGCCCAGAACCTCTCCTCCGGCGATGCGTGGGCGGCCACCTTCGGGGGGTCCGGGCGCTTCGAGAACCTGACGCTCCCCCGGTTGGGCGTCGGGGCTTCCACGACTTTCTCCCTTCCGGTGAACATCCCCTCTTCCGCGTCCTCGGGGACCTACTTCGTCCGCGACTCGGTGAGCCTCTCCGCCGGCGGACAGGCGTTCGTGCTGCGCTCCCGAGGGTACTTCTCGGACGCCCTCTGGAACTCGGCCACGCTGCAGAACTGCGGCCCCAACGACAACTGCACCCCGACGCTCAACCTGACGATGCTCGGGGTCTCGGGCGTCAGCCCCGAGACCGGCATCTCGGTCGTGAACGCGTGGGTCCCGTGGGTCCTGGGGGGGGTCCTCGCCGCGTCGATCGCGCTGGCCGCGGCCGCCGGCTACGTCGCGTTCCGACCCCGGCGGGCGACGGGCGGTTCGAGGTCGGGCACGAGCTCCTCCCGTCGTCGCAGCCAGGCCGACAAGGCCTTGGGAAAGAGACGGAGCAAGGACGGGGATTGAGCGAGCAGCTTCCGGGCCGCGAGGGTTGGGAAGTCGATGTCGCCGAAGGCCACGAGGCTCCCCAGCAGCTCCCTCTCGCTGAGGACCTCGAGCAGGCGTTCCATCTCCGGGTCGGAGAGGCGTAGGAAGATCCGCCGCAGGTAGAGGGCACGGTCGAGCTCTTCGCCGAGCTCCCCTTTCCAGGCCCGGTCGTACTCCTGCAGCGAGGCGGCCCCGAGGTCACCCTTCTCCAGGGCCCCGTGGGCGACCTCTGCCGCGATCTCCGCGCACCGCATGCCGGTGAAGATCCCTCCACCGGAGAGGGGCTTCACCTGCGCGGCGGCGTCGCCCACGAGCATCACCCGGTCTCCGGAGGTGCGAGGGACCGACCCGATGGGGATGCCGGCGACGACCATCTCCACCGGAGGAGGGACCGGCCGGTGGTATTGGCGCTCGATCTGGCGGCAGAGGGCCCCGTAGTACTCGAGGGCCGTCTTCCCCGTGCCCGGCCGGACCCCGACCCCCACCCGGGCGCGGCCCGAGCCGTCGGGGACCCACCATCCGAAGAGCCCCGGAGAAAGCGTGTTGCCGAGGTAGATCTCCACCTGCTCGGGGTCGCCTCCGGGGAAGGGCATCTCGGCCTCGAAGGCGGGCAGGATCTCGATCGGTCGACGAAGACGGAAGGCGCGGGCGACCTGGCTCGCGACCCCGTCCGCTCCGACCACCAGCTTCGCACGGACCTGCACGTCCTCACCGAGAGCGGTGCGGAGGTGGGCCACCACGCGCTCCTCCGGCCCCTCCCCTCGGAGCTCGGCCCCCACGAACTTGGTCCCAGTCTCGATCGTGGCCCCGGCGCGGGCCGCGCGCTCGGCGAGGAGGAAGTCCAGCTTCGAGCGCGAGAGGACGTAGGCGCGGGTCCCGGGCGCCTTGAAGGAAAGGGGACGGAGCGAGGGGCTCCACACCGTGGCTCCTCGGACCTCGTGCAGGACCATCTTCTGGGTCCCGGCCATGTCCAAGACCCGCTGGGAGACGAGCCCGGCGCACTGGACCGGGTGTCCGATCTGCCCGTGCTCCTCGACCAGGAGGACGGAGCGGCCCCGCCGCGCCAGATGGTAGGCGACGTTGCTCCCGGCCGGCCCGCCGCCGACGACCAGGACGTCGGTCTCGAGGGCGGACACGGTCCGGCGGGACGGGCCCGTCGCTATTTGAGGGGTCGACGGCGGCGCGCCTCGGAGAGCGGGGGGCCTTGGAGGGCCAGGGTGCGGCGACCCTATCCTTGGGAGAACTCCAACCTCGGTCAAGACTTATCCGAGGTGACCCGTAGAGCGCTACGTGGCCAAGCGACGCCCGGTGCGACCTTCGAACGCATCCGAGGTTGAGGAAGAGGCGGTCCAGGAGACCCCCGAGGAACGCAGGGTGCGCCGCCAGCGGGAGCGTCGCGCGCGGGAGAAGCGCGGGCCCAAGTCGGCGGGGATGTTCTCCGCTTGGCCCCGCTGGAAGACCGCCGCCGTCATCGGAGGCTCCGCGGTCGCCGTGGCCGCGGCCATCGGTGTCGTGCTGCTCCTGGTCTCCCCCCCATGCCTGGCCATCTCGGCGCCACCGGCAACCTCGGGGGTCCCGGACGAGAGCGCCAACACCTGGTGCGTCAACAGCACGGTGTCGATGGACCAGCGGTTAGCGGTCAGCCTGACGATCACCGTGGGCGGGGCCAGCGTGGCCATCCCCGGCGGTATCGGGGAGATCAATCAACATAGATGGGGATGGGCCTGCAACATGCCGGTCTTCACCGACAACTCGACCGGCCCCGGAGGCAGCGGGTCCGGAGGGGTCATCCAAATCGTCTCCCCCTGGGCCTTCACCTACACCCTGGGGGATTTCTTCAACATGTGGAAGGAGTCCTACAACACCGTCTCGATCAACGGGGTTGCGGAGCCGGTCTCCTACACCGGTACCCAGCTGTTCAACTATTCCACCACCGCGAACCAGGCCGTGCGCCTGTGGGTCGACGGGCAGCAGAGCAACGCGGGGCCCGGGCTCGTCCTGAACTACCTGTCCAGCAACTACGCGACCTCGACGACGGTCCCGCAGTGCTTCCTGCAGAAGTACGGGAGCGGCCACTCCATCACCCTCACGTGGGGATGGAAGGGGGCCGGCCTGGTCATCGGCGGTCCCACGCTCTTCGTGGCGCCGGAGTCCACGACGGCGCTCTTCCCGACGCCGGTCGGGGCGCTCTCCGGCCCCGTCCATGGCTCGACCCTCACCGGGGCCCTCGCGCTCACCTCCGGAGGGGCCGCGCTCCTCGCGGTCGCCGCGCTCCCCCCTTCAGGGAGCGGGGGCCCACCGGACCAGGGTCCGGGGCGCGGGCCCGGGGCTAACCTTCGCTGACGTGCTCCGTCGTCCGGACGCGCCAGCGGGCCTCGACCTGGTCCGTGCGCTGTCGGGGGAGAACTTCGGAACGCGCGACCTCGACGCGGCCCCCCGACCGGTCGGAGAGCAGCCCCGTCCAGGCGATCATCGCGCCGTTGTCCACGCACAGCGAGGGAGGAGGGGCGAAGACGCGGACGCCCCGGGCGTGCGCCATCTCCTCGACCATCCGGCGCAGGCGCTGGTTGCACGCGACCCCGCCCCCTAGGACCAGTTCCTTCGAGCCGAGGTGGGCGAGCGCGCGCTCGGCCACCTCGCAGAGCATGGCGTAGGCGTGGGACTCCACGCTCAGCGACAGGTCCTCCTTCCCGACCCCCTTCGTCTGCAGGGCCTTGGCCGCGGTGAGGAGACCGGAGAAGCTCACGTCCATCCCATGGACCGAGTACGGGAGGTCGTGGACGGTCTTGCCCTCCCGGGCCCACTTCTCGATCCACGGACCTCCCGGGAAGGTGGACCCCATCCCGAGCGCCAGCTTGTCGAGGAAGTTCCCCACCCCGATGTCGAGCGTCTCCCCGAGCACCCGGTAGCGGCCGTGGGCGTAGGCGACGACCTGGGTGTTGCCCCCGGAGGCGTAGAGCAGCACCGGGTCCTCGAACCCGCTGAGCGCCCGCGCGATCTCCAGGTGGGCCACGCAGTGGTTGACCGGGACCAGGGGCCGTCCCCACGTGAGCGCGAGCATCCGCGCCACGGTGGCCCCCGCGCGCAGACAGGGACCGAGGCCGGGCCCCTGCGAGAACGCGATGGCCCCGAGGCTCTCTGGGTCCACCCCGGACTGGGAGAGCACGCGTTCGACGAGCTCCGGGAAGAGCTCGGCGTGGTGGTTCGCCGCCTCCCGCGGGTGGATCCCCCCCTGGACCGGCTTGTACATGTCGGTCGCCGCGGCGACCACCTGCGTCCCCTCGTCGACGATCCCGACGGAGGCCGTGTGGGCGGTCGACTCGATGCCCAGGACCCGCATGGGTCAGCCAGTCCCGGTCCGAACTTAAGAAGGTGGGGAGGGGCCCATCCCGGTGAGGGCCGCGGGCAGGGGTCGCTCGTCACCTGGAGGATCCGGCCAGGACTCGCGCCAACAGAGCCGCGAGAGGAGGCGCGGCAGCGCGGCCGGGAGTCCCAGGCTCCCTCCGAGATCGAGGACGTCCTCCTTCGTGAGCTCGCCGACGGCGGCGAGCAGCAGGACGTAGAGCAGGAGTCCGGCGAGGACCGTCGCCGCGAGCACGGGGGGGCTCGCCACCGGGATCGCGAGCTCGGGGTGGCCGAAGAGTGCCCCGAAATCCCCGACGGCCGTCCGGGAGAAGATCAGGAAGGTCGCGGCCGCCGCCAGGACGATGGTGATGTACGGGCGAGGGGAGGGGTGCACGCGCACGTACTTGTGGAGGTACCAGGCGTTCGCCAGGAATCCCGCGGACATCGAGAGGAAGACGGCGAGGGCCGCCCCCGTGATCCCCAGCGCCCGCAGCGGGCTCGTGGGCCAGAGGAACCCGACCAGCGATGCGGTGAGCACGACCAGCTGGATCGTCGAAAGGTAGAGCTCCCGCTTCTGCTGGCCCACGGCGTCCAGGACGGAGCCCGTGATGCGGAAGAGCGCCTGAGGGAGCACCGACGCCGCCAGGATGGCGAGCGCATACTCGGCGTCGTAGGGCCCCGTGCTGACGACCGCGGAGTAGAGGTCGTTCAGCAGGATGCGTCGGAACACGATGCAGGCCAGGATGGCCGGCGCCAGGATCAGCACCGTCCATCGTAACGACTTCCGCGTGCGGCGGCGCAGCTCCCGATGCTCGCCCCGGACGAAGAGCGACGCCATGTCGGGGAAGAGGGGCACGGTGATCGCGTTCGGGAGGAACATCAGGAGGAGCAGGAAGGCGTTCGCGCTGGCGAAGGCCTGGACGTACCCCTGGTCGGTCGGATAGGCCGCCGCGACGAAGAAGGGGGGGAGGGAGGAGACCGCGTAGGAGAGGAACATCGCCCCGATGAGCGGGGCGGCGAAGACCAGCATCGTGCGGATCTCCGAGCCGGACCCCCGGAAGCTCATCCCGCGATAGAGGCCCAGCGGGGAGATGCGGGAGTGGACGAAGAGCAGGAAGAAGGGCACGATCGCGGCGACGATGTAGGCCAGGGCGATGTCCGTGACGATCCCCGCCCCGACGAGCTGGACGGTGGGATGGATCGCGAGAAGGTTCAAGGTCGACCCCGCAAGGGACGGGGCGTCGGTCCACAGGAACGCCACGACGATGAGGCCTCCCGCGCGCAGGATGTTCTCGATGACGAACGGCCAGACCCCTTCCGCCGCCTTGCCCCGCGCCGAAGCGAGGGCGCTGTAGACGAAGGACGGGGTCTGGATGAGGGGCAGGAGAAGGAAGAGGTCGAGCGGGAGCATCCCTGCGGCGAGCGTGAACCCGAGGGCGGGGGCCAGGACCGGCGTGAGGAGGGCGAACCCGAGGGCGACCGCCCCGAGCGAGAGGAACCGGAAGAGGAGGTAGGCGCTGGTGAGGTTCGCGGCCTTTCCCCCGCGGGCGACGAAGAACACGTAGGCGGTCCCGACGCGGAGGTCGCCCAGCGTGTAGACCATCGACGAGACCAGGATGTAGAGCGTGGCGATCCCGAGGTAGCCCAGGCCCACCGTGTCCGCGGAGCCGTGGGCGACCCGGACGAACAGTTCGTGGGTGGCGATCCACCCCAGGAACTGCCCCCCGACCGCGTTCAGGAAGACGATGAGGGTGTTGAAGGCGAACTTGGAAGTGAGCGGCGCCGGCGTGCCGGTGGGACTTCCCGCAGGAGGGGCGGGCCCCGCGACCGCTCCCGGTTCGACCTTCTCCGGGGACGCTGGACCCGAGCTCACGCGTCCGACCCCGTGCTTCCCTCGGCCGGCCCCGGTCTATAAACTGATGTTCGACATGCGGCGAGCCTCCGGAGGGACCAACTCGGGGGCCGGTGGGTCGGCGCCACCCGGGTTCAGTCCGGGACGGTCTCGATCCGGAAGAAGATGTTCGATCCCTTCAGCGCGGCCTGGATCCGGTCGGCGAACCAGAGGGAGTCCTTCACCGTCGCGTTCTTGTCCCACTCGTAGACGAAGTCGTACTCGCCCGTGATGGGCTCGAACCCCAGGTCCTCCAGGGTCTCCGCCACCTTCGAAAAGTTGGACCCTTCCGAGTTCAGCTGCAGCAGGACGTACGTCTTCATCGCGCGGCCCTTCGAGAGAGGGACGGGTATTTCAGGGTCCCGCCCGGCCGGAGGTCCTGGGGGCGGGCCTGGTCCGCGGGCCCCCGCGTCGTCCCTTCGCTCCGGTCCCCGCCGGTCCCGCCTCCCCCGGCTCTTCCTCGCCCTCCTCCGCCACCGCCGACGAAGGGTCCTTCGCGTGCGCCGAAGGACGGACCGCGACCCCGCGCCGGAACCGTCCCATCTCCGGCCCCGAGAGCAGGGTCCGGCCGACCGCGAGGAGCTCGCCCTCCTCGCTGGTCACGAGCACCGGTTCGTCCGGGGCGATGGACGGGTCGGCGCGCAACACGTGGCGCGAGAACAGGCTCCGCCCCTCCCGTACGAAGGGCACGGCGTCGGAGTGCGCCACGACCCGCGCCCGGGGCGGGGGCAGGACCGCCGCAAGCGCGCGCCCACCCGCGAACGTCGGGCGAGGGAGGCCGTCGTTCGCCACGACGAAGAGGACCTCCTCCCCCCGGAGCACCTGACGAAGCCGGCCGGTCGCGCGGGAGTGACGGGCGCGTAGCGGCTCTCGGGCGAGGGCCGTCGCGGCCTCCTCCCCCCACGCCCAGGACAGGATGGCGTGGATGTGCCGTTGCACCCACAGCCGTGACGTGGTCTCAGGGTCGGAGGGTGGGGGCGCCCCCGGGGCGGGGCTCGCGCTCACGGTAGGGCTCGGGGCGGGCGCCTCGGTGGGAGCCCCCTCGCCTTCCTTCGCTCCGCCCTCGTCGGAGCGGAGAGCCGGAGGGGTCCAGGCCACGCGGGCCTCGAACTCCTGGGGCCCGACGAACGGGCCGACGGGGTAGATCTCCGTCAGCTCCAACGGGACCGGGCCCAACGGGGTGGACACGTCCCACATCCCGTCGCCCTCCGTGGTCCCCGGCGCGAGGGCGGGGGCGTTGCGCAGGGAGGAGGGGGAGAGCGGCCGCCGCTCGGTCACTCCGACGACTTCGCTCGCCATCTTCCCCGCCCTCCAGGTCTGGAGGCGGGTCCGGAACCGGGCGACGGAGGGGCGCTCGAGGCTCTCGGGCATCACGACCCGGAAGCTTCGCCGGCTCGGCGGCTCGCTCGGGAGGAACACCTCCGGATGTCGGCGGGCCTCGTTCAGCGCGGCGGCGAGGGCCGGGTGGCCGGTGCTCCGGCGCTCGGCGAGCTCCCAGATCTCTCCCTCCCGGATCGCCTGGCGGACGCGAGCGATCTCGAGCGAGCACTGCAGGAGGTTGTGCCGGGCCACGTGGGCCTCGCGCTCGGCGGTGGGCAGGTCCTTGAGCTGGGTGATCGGCGTGCGGGCGCAGAGCGCGCACCCGCACACCTCCTCCTGGAGGTCCTCCAGCACGATCGAGCCTTCCGGGAAGAGGAGCGTCCCTCGTTTCGCGAACTTGTGGTACGAGGAGGAATCGAAGAGGTCCCCGCCGAAGAGCGCCCCGAGGGCGAAGACCATCGGATGTCCCATCCCGAAGAGGTGCACCGGCCGCTCGGGGGCGAGGTGCGGGCGGGTGAAGCTGAGCACCCGTGCGAGGTCGGCGAACCGGTAGGTCTCCATCAGCGGAACGATGCCCCCCACGGCGAGGACGTCGCCGAGCTGGGAGGCGGCCTGCGCGGAACGCGCCCTCAGGTCGGGGAAGAGGCCTCCCTGCACCGGGACCGCGAGGAGCGCGCTGCCCCTCTGTTCGCGGGCTCGGGCGGACCGCTCGATCGTGGTCTCGACCCCGTACCTCGCCAGCTCCCAGCCGGCCTCCGGCTCGACGAACTCGTCCAGGACCGTGGCGATGTCGCTCCCGATCGCGCCTTGGAAGGCCAGGATCTCCTCGGGGGTCACCTCGACCCCCCCGTAGGCGTGCTGCTGGAACGCTCCCGAGTCGGTCATCACCGCACCGGTGAACCCCAAGTAGCGGTGGAGCCCCTCCTGCTTCGCGCGCTCGGCGAGGGCGGGCTGGCGACGCAGGATGTAGCTCGAGGTGATGAGCGCCCCGAAGCCGAAGGTCTCTCGGAGCTCCTTCGGCGGGACGGTCTGGCGGGAAGGGTCGGGGTGGACCACGGGCAGGAGGGCCGGGGTCTCGACGGTCCCGTGAGGCGTCTCCAGACGGCCCCGACGCGCGAGGCCATCCCTGTCGACCAGCTCGAACACGGCAGGCTCCCGAGCCGCCTACGGATTAACTCTTCCCCCGACCGTGTCCAGGTCCCGCCGGACCCCGCGGAGGAGCACGTCGAGCATCTGGGCGGAGAGAAGCCTCGTCTGGACGTTCCGAGGGCTGGGGTGGTAGCACGCCCAGAGCACGGGCGCGCCCGGGGGAAGTTCGACCCGGAGCCCGTGCCGGAACTTCTCCTTGGGGGAAGGGGCCCCGTAGGCAGAGGGAGAAGCGCGTCGCACCTGGTCCCACGCCCCGGCCCCGAGAGCAAGGACCACGCGGGCTCCCCTCAGCAGCTGGAGCTCCTCCACCAGATACGGGCGGCATCGCTGGAACTCCGCAGGAGAGGGTTTGTTGTCGGGCGGGACGCAGCGGACGGCGGCGGTCATGAAGGCGTCCTTCAGCTCGAGGCCGTCGTCGCGCGAGACGGAGGAGGGCTGGTTCGCGAAGCCGTTCCGATGGAGGGCGGAGACCAGGAACTCCGCCGAGCGGTCGCCGGTGAAGACCCGTCCGGTCCGGTTCGCCCCCTGAGCCGCGGGAGCGAGCCCGACCAGGACGAGACGCGCCGAGGGGTCCCCGAACCCGCCCACCGGGCGGGCCCAGTAGCGCCCGCCCCGCTTTCTCTCCCCGTCCCGCGCGGACGCTTCGCGCCACCGGACCAGCCGGGGGCACTCACGGCAGCGCTCGATCCTTCGGCGCAGCGCGTCGATCTC
Source organism: Thermoplasmata archaeon (assembly GCA_027314165.1). Taxonomy (GTDB): domain Archaea; phylum Thermoplasmatota; class Thermoplasmata; order Lutacidiplasmatales; family UBA184; genus JAKAAX01. The sequence goes on from DAHVCH010000020.1 coordinate 32,447, forward strand.
CGAGCTCGCTCCGCCGATCCGGTCCCGCGTCCCGGACGTCACGGGCGAGGCCCATCCCTCAGAGGTGGGGCGAAGGCCGCGCCCTAACCGCTCGACATGAGCGGACGGGTGCACTGCTTGCAGTGCGTCAGCCACGGGTCGTTGTTCGCCCCGCAGCTCGGGCACCGGACGGGACCCCGCTGGCCCCCGGTTCCGCTCTGGTAGTAGTTCATGCTCCCTCCCCGCTCCTGGGGGTTGTAGTACGCCGGGTTCTGGCCCGGGGCCTGGTAGGCCGCGCTGGCGCCCGGAGACCCCTGGCTGTACTGGGCGGGAGCCTGCGCCTGGGGCTGGGCCTGGGGCTGGGCCTGAGGCTGCGCCTGCCCGCCACCGGGTCCGCCTGGCCGCAACGGACGTCCGCAGTACGCGCAAAAGTATCCGTCGGCGAGGGTTCCCCATTGACAGCTCGGGCAGCGCACGAAGCGGGCTTGGGCGGCCATGTGGGGCGGAGAAGCACCTGCCTTCTCTTAAAGCAGCGTCGGGGACCATCCCCGTGCGGGAGGGACGTCGCGGGGAGGTCCCGCGGGCCCGCGGAGCTTCAGGGATGCCGGGGGGACCGGGTCACTGATAGGGGCCGTTCACGTTGCCCCGCCAGACGAGGGGGGTCCGGCAGAACTGGCACTGGGTCTCGCCCACCTGCAGGAGCTTCCTGCAGCGGTAGCAGGGCACGATCGCCGGCTCCTCCTGGCGCGGGGCGGCCGCGCGGGGCGCGTCCTTCGGGATCGCGGGGCGCAGCGTCTTTCGGTACTGCTCGGCGGAAGCGAGAAGCTGATCGATCGACCAGTGCGCCTGCGTCGCGCCCTGCTCGAAGGGGGCGAGCTGGCCGCCGCTGGAGGTGATGCCCATGAGGACGGCCTTGAGCTGGATGACCTTCGCCATCGGGTTGTTCGGCTGCCCTTCGTACACCCGCACGATGCGGGCGACGGCCTCCGCCTGCTGCTGCCGAACCTTGGCCGCCGCCATGTTGTCCAACGCCGTCTGGTCGATCCCCTTCGCCATCAGGGGTTCCTACGACAGACCGAACATGACCCTTGCGCCCGAGGCCCTTCCACTCGCGCGACCGCGGCGGGAAAGGGCTATGAGGTCCCGCCCGAGAAGGAGGACGTGGCCAGCGTCTCCCGCCCCTCCCTGGCCCCCGTGGACTTCTCCGCGCTGCGGACCCTGCCCATGGCCTCGAGCTTCCGCGGGCCGCTCGCGGCCGGATGCGAGCAGTGCCTCGAGGGAAAGAAGATGGTCCTCTTCGTCACGGGCCGCTGCCGGTTCCGGTGCTTCTACTGCCCGGTCTCCGAGCGGAGGAACCAGCTCGACGTGACCTACGCGAACGAGCGGCTGGTCCGAAGCGACGACGACGTGCTCGAGGAGGCCCGGGCGATCGGCGCCGCGGGGACGGGGATCACGGGAGGGGACCCGCTCGGGGTCATCGACCGGACCGTCCACTACGTTGAGCTCCTGAAGCGCCACCTGGGGCCCGACCACCACATCCACCTCTACACCCACGAGCCGAACGCGGAGAAGCTCCGAAGACTCGCCTCCGCCGGGCTCGACGAGTTCCGGTTGCACATCCCCTCCTACCTCTGGGGCGACCTCCGCGGGGCCGGTAGGGCCTACCGGAAGGTCCTGGAGGAGGCTCCCAAGTGGGGCCTCCGCCGGGGCGTGGAGGTCCCGGTGGTGCCGGAGAAGCGGAAGGAGCTCCACGCGCTCCTCGCCGCGCTCGGGGAGATCGGGGTGGACTTCGTCAACCTGAACGAGCTCGAGTTCTCGCCCACCAACGAGACGAAGATGTGGGAGCGGGGGTACCGGCAGTCCCCCAAGGGAGGCTGGGGCGTCGTCGGGAGCCGGACCTTGGCCCAGGATGTCGTCCGCACGTTCTCCGGGAAGCTCCCGGTGCACTTCTGTTCCTCCGGCTTCAAGGACGGGGTGCAGCTGCGCCGTCGCCTCCAACGGCGGGCGGAGCGCACCGCGCGCCCCTTCCACCGGGTCACCCAGGACGGCACCGTCGTGAAGGGGATCATCGAGGTGCGGTCCCCCGACCAGACCCTGGAGGAGGTGGGCCGGCGCCTCCGTAAGTGGAAGGGGATGGCGCCGGACCGCTACTTCGTGGACGAGGCCCGGCGACGCGTGGAGGTGGACCCTGCGCTCCTGCGCCGCCTGGCCCGGACCCTGCCCTTCCCCTGCTTCGAGGTGGAAGAGTACCCGACCGCGGACGCGCTGGAGGTCGAACGGACCCCGCTCAACCCGGCGGCCTTCCCTTGGCCCTCGCGGAGGCCGACCGGGGGCTGATACCCCTCGTCGCACGCGTGCGCTCCGAACGTGATGAAGCGGATGTCGCCGCGCTGATGCTTGATGGAACAGGGGCCCCACCCGCGGTCCTCCTCGCCGTACCACAGCGGGCAGTCGCGGCAGTGCAGGGGCGGCAAGAGCAGGTCGGGGCCGGCGACCTCCACACGGGAGGGTGCCGTTCGGGCCGACCGACCGTGATGCCCCGCGGAGGCGTCCGCGGTGGCGGCCGTCTCGGGGTGGGCCTCGGAAGGCGTACCTTCGAAGGGCTCCGAGGGCTCGCCGGGACGGTCCACCGTCATCGCGCGCCCCCTTCCTTCGCTCGCTCCCGGACCCGGTCCTCTCCCAGGAGCTCGTACGCCCGGGCGCAGTTGCCCATCAGGTCGGCGACGGTCACGGGTCCGACCCCTCCGGGGACCGGCGTGATCGCTCCCGCCCAGCCCTCGAGGTCGCGCGCGTCGGCGTCGCCCTCCATACGGACCCCGGTCGGTCGGGAGGGGTCGGGGGTGGTCGAGAGGCCCACGTCCACCACGAACGCGCCTTGGGCGATGTTCGAGCGGCGCAGGAGCCCGGGGCGTCCCACGCAGGAGATCACGATCTCGCCGGTGCGGAGGATCGAGTCCAGGTCCTTCGACCGCGAGTGCGCGACGGTGACCGTGGCATCGCCCTGCGGTCCGCGCAGCAGCAGCAGCAGGGCGGTGGGGATGCCGACGGTCTCCGACCGCCCGACGACCACGACCCTGCGCCCCTCCGGGCGGACCTGGTAGTGGAGGAGCAGGTCTCGGGAGGCCTGCGCGACCGCAGGGACCTGGACCGGACGGTGGGCCGCGAGGCGGCCCAGGTTCTCGCTCCCCACGCCGTCGACGTCCATCGAGGCGGGAAGGAGGGAGACCGCCCGCAGGAAGTCGAGCGAGCCGGGGAGGGGGTGCTGCAGGATCACGCCCGAAACCGACGGGTCCGAGGCCAGGGCGCGGACCTTCGCCTCGAGGTCATGCTGGCGGACGTCCTCCGGCAGCAGCGTGGCGGAGAACTCGATCCCCGCGCGCTCGGCCATCTTGCCTTGCTGGCGCTGGTAGACGTTGAAGGGCCCACCCTCGCCCACGGCCACGCTCGCCAGGAGCGGAGGGCCCCGGGCGTGCTTCCTGATCGATTCGACCCGGCTGCGCGTGCGCGCGTACAGCTGGTCCGCGAGGGATTTGCCCTCCCAACGAAGTGTCCCGGAGGTTCCTTTGGAGGGGAGGCTTGCGGGAGCGGGGGTCGCGGGCGGTCCGCTCATGCCGTTCCACCTTGGTCCGGGGCCGTCAAGGCCACGTCCAGCTCCCGGCCTGAGGCCGAGACCAGCGTGGGGGGATATGATGACTCGGTGCCAGCGGGTGTGGTCGCGGGCAGCAAGGGTTTATGGTGTGTTGCCGTGCTATTTGACCCGGGAATCGACGGCTTGAGGACGACCAGGCGACCATTCTGCCGTCAGAGATAGGGGGAGAATGTCCGCACCCACGCGTGGCCCAGACCCGGCGCTCACGCCGGGCGACGTGGATTCCTGGGTCCGCACCCAGCCTTTCACCACCACGCAGGACGTGGAGGTCCCTCCGCGGCTGCTCGACCAGGTGATCGGCCAGGACGACGCGGTGGAGGTGGCCAAGAAGGCCGCGACGCAGAAGCGTCACATGATCCTGATCGGGGAGCCCGGGACCGGGAAGAGCATGCTCGCCCGGGCGATGGTCGACTTCATGCCCAAGGAACCGCTCCAGGACATCCTCGCCTACCCCAACGCCGAGGACCCGAACGAGCCGAAGGTCCGTGTCGTCCCGGCGAGCAAGGGGAAGGAGATCGTCGCGGCCCAGAAGCTCGCCGCGGCGCAGAAGAAGGAGAACCGCGCGCTGGCCTTCCTGGCGCTCGGGATCCTGCTCATCGCCCTGGACGTCTACGTCTTCCTCATCGACAAGAGCGTGACGGACCTGATCCTGATCGGCCTCTTCTCGCTCTTCATCTTCATGATGCTCCTCCTGTTCGTCCGCGTCGCCAGCGCGAAGCCGGACAGCTCGGAGATCGTCGCGAAGCTGCTCATCGGGCATGGCTCGGACGAGAAGCCCCCCTTCGTCGACGCCACCGGTGCCCACGCGGGCGCGCTGCTGGGCGACGTGAAGCACGACCCCTACCAGTCGGGCGGGCTCGAAACGCCTCCGCACGAACGGGTCGAGGTCGGGGCCATCCACAAGGCGCACGGTGGCGTGCTCTTCATCGACGAGATCCACCTGCTGAAGCCGGAGAGCCAGCACGCGCTCTTGACCGCGCTCCAGGAGCGCAAGTTCCCGATCGTCGGGCAGTCCGAGCGCTCCGCAGGGGCCATGGTGAAGACCGAGCCGGTACCCTGCGACTTCATCCTGGTCGCGGCGGGGAACCTGGACTCGGTCCAGGAGATGCACCCCGCCCTCCGAAGCCGCATCCGCGGCTACGGGTACGAGGTGTTCGTCAAGTCGACGATGCCCGACACCGTGGCGAACCGGCAGAAGCTGGTCCGCTTCGTCGCTCAGGAGGTCGTGAAGGACAAGAAGATCCCGCACTTCCATCGCGGCGCGGTCGCGGAGATCCTCCGCGAGGCCCAGCGCCGCTCGGGCCGGGCGGGCCAGCTGACCCTCCGGCTAAGGGAGCTGGGCGGGCTCATCCGCGTCGCCGGGGACATCGCCAACGCGGAAGGGGCGAAGGTCGTCGAGTCCGAGCACGTCCTGCGCGGGAAGAAGGCCTCGCGCTCGCTCGAGCAGCAGATCGCCGAGCGGATGATCCAGCGCCGGCAGGACTACCGGATGTTCAGCACCGAAGGGAGCGCAGTGGGGGTCGTCAACGGCCTCGCCGCCCTGGTCGGCCAGGAGGGCATGACCGAGTTCTCCGGCATCGTCCTACCCATCGTGGCGGAGGTCACCCCCGCCCAGACCACCGGTGGGGGGACTGTGGTGGCGACGGGGAAGCTCGGGGAGATCGCCAAGGAGGCGGTCCAGAACGTCTCCGCGCTGATCAAGAAGTACACCGGGGAGGACATCTCACGCTACGACATCCACATCCAGTTCGTCGGGACCCACGAGGGGGTGGAGGGCGACAGCGCCTCCGTCTCCATCGCGACGGCCGTCATCAGCGCCCTCGAGGGGGTCCCCGTGGACCAGCGCCTGGGCATGACCGGATCGCTCTCCATCCGCGGCACGGTCCTCCCCGTGGGAGGGGTGACCGCGAAGGTCGAGGCGGCCTCCGACGCCGGCATCCAGCGCGTCCTCATCCCCGAGGACAACATGGGCGACCTGATGCTCGAGCCCCGGTTCAAGGAGAAGGTCGAGGTCATCCCCGTCCGCACGCTCCGGGACGTGCTCAAGTACGCGCTCGTGGGCATGGAGGAGAAGAAGGCCACGCTCCTGGAGCGCCTCGCGGACCGCATGGTCCGCGTGAGGGGCGACCTGCCCCCCGTCGTCTCGCCGAACCCCCCGTCGTTGGCCGCTCCGAAGCCGAACTAGGGGTGCGGGGGGACCCGACGGTCAATGCCCCGAGCCGCCGGTCGGCGTCCATCCTTGCCCACCCACCTCACCGCTCCACACTTCACGGAGCAGGAGGCCGAGGACGAAGAGGAGATGCCGCGGCAAGGGCGCCCTTGCTACGTGTTCAATCCGATCCTCAAGCGCAACCTGGACGACACGGCGTGCGAGCACTGCCGCTTCTACCTGACCTCCCGCTGCCCGCATCTCGAGGAGTTCATGGAAGACCTCGAGGAAATGAGCCCCGAAGGGTGAGCCTCGCGGGGGCACGGGCCCCGTCCGCTCGCCTCATCCCTGCAGGGGGCTAGGGTCCTCCGTGCTCCCGGGGCCGCTCCGACGCTTCCTGCTCAAGGACACGGACCCCAGCGTGCGCCATCAGACGCTCCGCGACCTTCTCGACCGCCCCACTTCCGACCCCGCGAGGGAGTCCGCTCGCCGGCAGATCGGGCGCGATGGGTGGGCGGCCCGCATCCTCGAACAGCAACAGCGGGGAGAACACTGGGAGACGTTCCGGGGGCGCGGGGAAGACCTCTACGTCCCGAAGTACATCGCGACGAACTGGAGGCTCATCGTCCTCGCAGACCTGGGTCTGACCCGTCGCGACCCCCGAATCCACCGTTCCTCCGAGCTCCTGATGGGCTCGTGGTCCCGCCGCGGGTTCGACGCGCTCGGGGGCCAAGGGAGCGAGGTCTGCATCACCGGGAACTTCGCGCGGACGATGACCCGGTTCGGCTACCTCGAGGAGAAGCATGTCCAGCGGTCCTTCGAGTGGCTCGTCGACGCCCAGAAGCTCGACGGGGGCTGGCACTGCTTCCCTTCCAAGACGGGGACCCTGGATGGGTGGGAGGCGATGGCCGCCTTCGCGGCCGTCCCACCGCCGAAGCGGCCCGCGGCGATGCAGCGGGCGATCGAGCGCGGGGCCGAGTTCTACCTCGAGCGGCGGCTCCTGCGGGGATCCGACGGTAGCCGCTACGCCCCGTGGGAGCGCATCCATTACCCGAACCACTACTACTACGACTTCCTGCTCGGACTCGACATCCTGACGGGCCTCGGGTTCGGGGAGGACCGGCGGCTCCGTCCCGCGCTCGACCTCCTCGAACGCAAGCGCAGGGAGGACGGGACGTGGGCGCTGGAGCGACAGCACCCCGATCTCGAGCCGGAAGAGCCCTACCACCCCCGCACGCCGCTCTACCCCTTCGTCCTGGAGCACGTCGACCTCCCGAGCCGATGGGCGACGCTGATCGCCCTGCGGGTCCTGCGGCGTGCGGGACGGCTCTAGTCGCCGTCGCCCAAGGTCTCATACGAGGAGGGCGTACCCCCGGGAAGGAGGCGAGCGACCGTGAGGGGGCTCTACGTGGGGCGGTTCCAACCCTTCCACAACGGCCATCTGGAGCTCATCCAGCACATCGACCGGACGTTCCACCCGGACGAGCTCCTGGTCGGGATCGGGAGCGCCCAGACCTCCCACACGCTGCGGGACCCTTTCACCGCGGGCGAGCGGTTCGAGATGATCACCCGGGCGCTCGCGGCCGAGCGCTTCGAGGGGTACTGGCCCATCCCGATCCCGGACCTCGACCGGCACGCCGTCTGGGTGGCCCACGTGAGATCGCTCCTCCCCCGCTTCGAGCAGGTCTACTCCAACGACCCGCTCACGGTCCATCTCTTCCAGACCGCCGGCTACGAGGTCCCCCGGCTCCCGTTCTTCAACCGCGGCCAGTACGAGGGGACGGAGGTGCGCCGGAGGATGGCGCAGGGCGAGCCCTGGGAGGCGCTCGTCCCCGTGGCCGTCCGCGTCTTCCTGGAAGAGATTAATGGGGTCGAGCGGGTGCGCTGGCTCGCGGGCTCACCGGAAGCGGCGAGGCTCGCCCGAGGAGATCATGCCCCAGCAGGAGCCCCGCTCCGACCCGCCCCGGCCATCGACGAACCCCAAGAAGGGAAGTGAGAGCCCGAAGGCGGTCGAGGGGCCCGACTGGTCCTTCGACACCGTCGCGGTCCACGGGGCGCACCAGCCGGACCTGAACGCGGGGTCGGTCATCCCGCCCATCTACCAGACCTCCACGTACCACTACCCCGAGCCCTTCTCGGAGGCGCGCGAACATGGGAAGGTGCACCTGTACACCCGCCTCGACAATCCGAACCACACGCAGGCGAGCGAAGTGATCCGCCGTCTGGAGGGTGCGGAGGCCGGGCGGGTCTACGCCTCGGGGATGGCGGCGCTCTCCGCCCCCCTCCTGGGCCTCCTCCGCCAGGGGGACGAGGTCGTCGCGCTGGAGGACCTCTACGGCAACTCCGTCACGCTGTTGCGGGACGAGTTCCCTCGTTTCGGGCTGACGGTCCGCTGGGTCCCCTCCGAACGCTCCTCGGAGGTCGCGAGCTTCCTGACCCCGCGCACCCGTCTCCTCCTGCTCGAGAGCCCCACCAACCCCACGCTCCGCGTCCACGACATCGCGCTCTGGGCCAAGGCGGCCCACGGGGCGGGGGCCCTGCTCCTCGTGGACAACACCTTCGCGAGCCCGGTGAACCAGAACCCCCTCGCGCACGGAGCGGACCTCGTGATGCACTCGGCGACGAAGTCCCTGGGCGGGCACTCCGACCTCATCGCGGGCGCGCTCGTCGGGAGCGAGGCCATCCTCCAGAAGCTGGACGCCTTCTCCCACGCGGCGGGGGCGACGCTGGATCCGATGGCCGCGTTCCTGCTCGTGAGAGGGATCAAGACGCTCCCGCTCCGGGTCCGGCGCCAGAACGAGAACGGCAAGGCCGTGGTGGAGGCGCTCCGTTCGCACCCGAAGATCGAGCGGATCCACTATCCGGGAAGCGCGAGCCCTGAGGAGGAGAAGATCGCCGCCCGCCAGATGCGAGGTCGGACCGGGATGGTCTCGATCGTGGTGCGCGGAGGCCGCGAGGGTGCCCGGCGTTTCATGGGAGGGCTTCGGATCGTGCACGCTGCGAGCAGCCTCGGCGGCGTGGAGAGCCTGGCCAGCATGCCGGCGGAGACCTCCCACCGCAAGCTCTCGGCGGAGGAACTCGCGCGGCGAGGGATCGCGGAAGGGATGGTCCGCCTCTCGTTCGGCATCGAGGACGCGCAGGACCTGATCCGGGACCTGGAGAGGGCCCTCGAGCAGGTCTAGTCGAGACCGCCGCGCCCCCCCCCTTCGGGGAGGCGC
>DAHVCH010000021.1 GCA_027314165.1 Thermoplasmata archaeon
CGGGGCACGCTCGTCGGCGCGTCCCCCGTGGACCGGCCTGCTCCGCGATCCCATGCGTCCAGTCCTCGCCGGAGCACCTGTCCACCTCGATAATAACCTAAAGCGGCCGGTCCCGGAGCTCGACCTCTGTCTCCTTCGGACCGCCGGGGCAGGGAGGGGGGGTTCGGGCCGCGCCTTTTTTCACCGCGGCGTTTCCGGGCCGTTCCAATGGCCCAGAACCGCACCCTCACCTCCGTGCACGGCGTCATGGTCGGCAACGCCGAGGACAAGGCGCGGACGACGGGGGTGACCGCGGTCGTCTTCCCCGCCACCGCCCGAGGAGCGGTGGAGGTCCGGGGAGGGGCGCCTGGCACGATGCATACCGACTCGCTCGGCCCTTCGACGTGCTTCGGCGTCCTGGGGGCCCTCTTCCTCAGCGGAGGGAGCCTCTACGGGCTCGACGCCGCGAAGGGGATCCGCCGAGGGGTCCTGGAGCGGGGCGGGGGCATCCAGGTCTTCGGCTCCTACGACCGCCTCGTGGGCATCTCGGGGGCCATCCTCTTCGACCTCCCCCGGAAGAGCCGCCTGCGCGCGGACTACGGGACGCTGGGCTACCGCGCGGCCAAGGTCGCGAGCCGCGCGCCCGTTCCCAGCGGCAACTGCGGGGTCGGGACCGGCGCCACCGTGGGGAAGTTCCTCGGGCGGGACCATGCGATGAAGGGCGGGCTCGGCTCGGCCGCGAGGCCCATCCCCGGAGGGGGGCGCGTCGCGGCCCTGGTGGCGGTGAACGCGGTGGGCAACGTCGTGGACCCCTCCACGGGGCAGGTCGTCGCCGGGGCCCGGAGGTCCGAGGGCGGGTTCGCGGGAAGCGACGACATGTTCCAGTCGCTCCGGCGCGCCTCCCACCCCTCTCCCCCGAGGGGGACCAGCCTCGCGATCCTGGCGACGGACCTCCCACTCTCCCGCCGCGACCTGTTCCGTGTCGCTCAAGCGGCCCACGATGGCCTCGCGCGTTCGGTCGTCCCTTCCCACAGTTCGACCGATGGGGACACGGTCTTCGTCGTCTCCACTTCACCGGAGAGCCCGAGGGGCCCGTGGAGGGGCAAGGGGGGCGAACCTTACCCGGGAGCCATGGCGGACCTGGTGGGTCCCCATGCGTCGGACGCGGTGGTCGAGGCGACCCTCGACGCGGTCCGCTCCGCGAAGGGCTGGCCGGGATTGCCCTCCGTATCTGACCTGCAGGAACCGGGGAAGGGCAGGAGAGGGGGGCGGAAGCGGTGAAGCGTTCCGCGGTCCGGTCGGCAGATGGCAAGCGAAGAGCCCCGCGTCGGTCGTCGGGCGCAGCACGGGCGAAGGCCGCCCGGGACCCGGACCGGGTCCGGTACTCCTCCGGGTCGGTGTGGGAACCCGTCGTCGGGTACTCCCGGGCCGTGCGGGTGGGAGCGTTGGTCCACGTCTCGGGCACGACGGCCACGGGCCCGCGAGGAAACATCGTCGGCGTCCGGGACCCCTACCTTCAGACCCAGGTGGCCCTCGCCAACATCGCCCGCGCGCTCGTCGCCGTCGGCAGCGGTCTGGACGACGTGGTCCGCACCCGCATCTACGTGACCGACATCTCGAAGTGGGAGCAGATCGGGCGGGCCCACGGCGAGGTCTTCGGTAACGTGCGCCCCGCGACCTCCATGGTGCAGGTGTCCGCGCTCATCTCCCCCGAGATGCTGGTGGAGATCGAGGCCGAAGCGGTGGTCGGTCCTCCGCAGCCACGTCGACCTGGACGCCCCGGCACCTCCCGCTGAGCGGACGGACCGGGGCCCTTGGGCCCCCGACCTGCGGCGGGACCCTACCCCGAGGCCGGGGGGGTCTTTCGTCGGAGCGGGGAATGCCGGAGCCCTCGGATGAGGTCGGTCTTCGTCACGATCCCTCGCAGCTCGCCCCGAGAGGTGACCAGCACCGCAGGGTATCGGGTCAGCACGGTCGCCAGGAGGTCCGCGGGGAAGTCCTCCCCCACCTGGGGATATCCGGGTTCCTGCACGTCGCGGACCCTGGCCCGTCGGCGACCCGGGTCCGCGAGGGCCTTCAGCAAGGCCGTGTCCGAGAGGCCCCCCGTGATCCGTCCGTCCTCGACCACCGGGAGCTGAGAGAAGCCCCGCTTCTCCATGAGCTCCCCCGCGGCCGGGAGCGACGTCGAGGCTTCCAGGGTCGTGACCCCGGGGTTCATCACGTCGCGCGCGAGGAGGTGGGGGTTGGCCTCCCCCTCCTGCGATTCCAGGAAACGGAAGATCGACTGCGCCAGCGCGTAGGATGGGCGGATCCTTCCGCGCTCGATCCGAGAGACCGTGGCGACGGACCGACCCACGGCCCTCGCCATGTCACGGACCGGGATGCCCAGCGCCTGTCTCCGTCGCCGGATCTCCTCCAGCGTGTCCATCCTCGGCGGTCTCCTCCGCGTGCCCCGACCAAGGAGCTGGAGATAGCGCTTCTCGTGGGGGGGAGCCCAGTCCTCTCCCCCTCCGCCGCCGGGCGAGCACCACCACCAGGGCCGCCACAAGCAGCCCGACCACGACACCCACCGAGAGGTCGACCAGGAGGGTGTCGGAAGAGACCCCAAGGAAGGGACCCCCGCTGGAGGGGGCCGAGCTGTTCCCGACGGAGAAGTGCGCCCAGGTCACGTAACCCGATTCGATCCCGAAGGTCCCCACCGCGGTGACGGAGCCCTTCGTGAGCCTCCAGGAGTGGGTGCCCTGGGAGAGGTTCAGGTCGAGGATGACGCCTCCCTCGGCGTTCGTCCCCTGTCCGAGCACCGTGACCTGATCGATCTCGAAACTGGCGGAGGCGGGGAAGTAGGACCCCTCGAGCCGCCCGGGCGGAAGAGGTCCCTGATAGGTCGAGTTCAGTGGCACCCTCAGGAGGGAGGTCCCGGCGACGGTCGCGGTGGTGTTGTCGGTCTGGAACCCCGTCGCGGAGGCCGTGAGGGGATAGGTCCCGTTCGCCCAGGGGTGGAGCGAGATCAGGTGCCCGGTCGCGTCGGTGGTCCCCTGGAAGGTCCGGTTCATCCACACCGAGGCCCCCGGGACTCCCACGGAGCTCGTGCGGTTCACGACGTAGAACGTGACGGCCCAGGTGGCGGCCGGTCGCATCCCGGCGTGCGTGCGGGCCTCCCCCACCGATGGAGAGGACGCGGTGGGAGAGGCGTGGAGCGAGGAGCTCGGAGATGTGGAGGACGGGCCGGGGCGGACCGGCAGGAGGGACCCCGCGCTCCGCGCCGAGGGCGCCTCGCCGGGAAGGAGGAGGGCGACCGTCAGCACGAGGACCAGCAGGGCGACGGGGCCTCGGATGGACCTCCCGCGGGGCTCGAGGGGCACGCTCGAGGATGGGCGCCCGGCCTCAAGGGGCTTTGCCCCGCGGGACGCGCGGCCTCGCGCGGTCGGGGGTCACAGGGTGGCCGAGCCGCTCACCGTCGAGGACCCCGATCCGAAGGCCTCCAACGTGTCGTGGGACCCGGCCAGCGGGAAGGGCGAGAGGATCGAGAGGGAGCCGGCGTCCATGAACGGCACGAGGTTCGAGTTCCACGCCGTCGATCCTGCGGGGGAAGGGTACGCCGCGAGGATGTCCCCCTCGAGGCTCATCAGCAGCACCACCCACCCCGTGAGGTTCGTAGAGACGGCCAGGCACTGGTAGAACGGGGTCCCCCCGTCGCAAGCGCCGGGGGCGCCCCCGGAGGGGACGGTCGCGTTCGCGGGGGTGAGCACCCGCAGGCCCGTCATCCCGGTGCTCAGGCCCGACGGCGCCGTGATCGTGAGGTTCACGATGTAGACGTGGTCGCGGTACGCGCTCGACTCCCCGGCCAGGCCGAGCGTGTAGCTCGGGGTCCCAGGTCCGTGGTTCATGAAGGTCAGATGGTTGGTCGAGTAGAGGTAGGCGAAGACGCCGGCGACCACGATCAGGACGACCAGCGGGGCCAGCACGTAGCGGAGCGGGGTCGGGGGCTTCCGGCGGCGCTCCGCCTCCCGGAGGTCCGCGTCCCACACGCCTTCCTGGTAGCGCCCCATGATCGTCTCTTTCTCCCCCCCCGCCCGGCCTTTCTCCCTGCCGGCCTTCAGCTCTCCGTGCTCGACAGGAGCTCCTTCGCCATCCAGGGCCCCGCGTGGACAAAGCCGAGCTTCGCGTAGTACCCTCGCGTCCCCACCGCAGAGATCACGTAGAGCCGGCGGGCGCCCGAGGCCCGGGCCTCCTCCTCCGCGAGGCGGACGAGCCGCTTGCCGAGGCCGGTGTGCTGGACCTGGGACCCGCGGTCGGCCTCACCCTCGACCGGGACCTCGGTGCCCAGGACCTTCAGCTCCCGGATCACGGGCTCGGTGAGCGCCCCGGGCACGTCCCCGCGGGGGAACCGGAGGCGGAGGAAACCGGCGAGCGTTCCGGTCTCGTCGTCCTCCAAAGAGAAGAAGACCTCCTTCCCGCCCGCCGCGGAGTACGGGGTCCGGTGGTCCATCCACTCGGCACCCGGGCGGTTGGCGGCCTTGCGGCCCACCTCCCGGCACCTCAGGCACGGGCAGGACCTTCCGCGTTCGGCGAGCTTCTGGAGCGCGAGCTGCCGCAGGTTGCTCTTGCGCACCCCCGCCGCGATGAGCCGCGCCGGGATGTCGCGCTGGATCCTCTGGATCCTCACGTAGCCGGGCAGCCGCTCCTTCGCGGAGGCGATGACCTCCGCCGCGGTCTCCGCATCGTAGGGCTCGTAGCGGCCCGCCTTCCACTCCTCGTGCAGACCGGTGCCCGGCATCACGAGGCAAGGGTAGAGCTTCAGCATGTCCGGCTGGAACTCCTCGCCGGAGAAGAGCCGGGCCAGGTCCTCCACGTCCTTCGAGGGGTCCATCCCCGGAAGCCCCGGCATCATGTGGTAGCCGACCTTCAGCCCGAAGTCCCGCGCACGGCCGGTGGCCTCGACCACGTCATGGACCGTATGCGCCCGGTGGACGTGCTCGAGCACGGGGTCCCGGAGCGACTCGACCCCGAACTCGACGCGGGTGACCCCCCAGCGGACGAGGCGGGAGAGCTGCTCGACGGACGCCTGGTCCGGCCGGGTCTCGACGGTGAGGCCTACACACCTCGACCGGGCCCGCTCGTTCGCCCGGTGGGCCTCCTCCAGCGAGGAGGACGGCGCCGTCGCTCCGTTGAGCGCGTCGAAGGTGCGGCGGATCGTGGCCTCCTGCCAGTCCTGCGGGCGGGAGGTGAAGGTCCCGCCCATCAGGATCACCTCGACCTTGCTGACCTCGTGCCCGATCTCCTCCAGCGCCCCCAGCCGGTGGCGGGTGATGAGGAACGGGTCGTAGCCGAACTGCGCTCCCCGGAGCGCGGACGGCTCCTCTCCCGTGTAGCTCTGGGGCGTCCCGAGGTCGGGCCCGCCGGGACAGTAGGTGCACTTGCCGTGCGGGCAGCGCCAGGGGGAGGTCATGACCGCCACCACGCTCACGCCCGAGAGCGTGCGTGTCGGCTTCAGCCGGAGGCTCGAGCGCGCCGCCGCCTGCTCCTCCGGGGGCAGCCGGGCCAGGAGGTCCGGGTTCGTGGGCAGCTCCTTCCAGTGGCCCGCCCGAGCCATGGCGAGCTTCTGCGTCTGGACCTTGTCCGTCACGGGGCGGGGCGCGTGCCGGTGGCCCTCGCCGGCGGGCGAGGAGGGCTCCGACCCCTCCAGCGGCGGGGTCTCCCCCTCCGCCATCGGTCAGGCCCCTCTTCCTTCGAGCCAGGCCGCAGTCTGCCCCGTGATGACCTTCCTGACCTTGCGCAGGTCCGGGAGGTCGCGGGCCCCGGTCAGGAACATCGCGGTCCGGAGCTCCTCCTCGAAGTATCGGAGCTCCTCGAGCGTCTCCTCGTAGCTCGACGCGGCGGCCCGCAGGATGCCCCCGGCAAAGCCCACGGCGGTCGCCCCCAGGGCGATGGCCCGCGCCGCATCGAGGCCGGAGCGCACTCCCCCGCTCGCGATGACGGGGAGCTTCAGGGGTGCGACCTCCATCAGGCTCACGGGAGCGGGGATCCCCCAGTCCCAGAAGGTGCGCCCGAGCCGGATCTGCCGCTTCGCGCCCTGCTTCACGGCGCGGTGATACTCGACCGCGGCGAAGGAGGTCCCTCCACGCCCGCTCACGTCGAAGGCCTTCACGCCGGCCCCCTTCAGTCGCGTCGCCGCCTGCCGGCTGATCCCGGCCCCGGTCTCCTTGGCGAGGACGGGGAACTTCCTGGCGAGCCTGCCGATCTGGGCGAGGCTGCCCTTCGCGTTCCGGTCCCCCTCCGGTTGGATCCGTTCCTGCAGGGGGTTGAGATGGATCGCGAGCACGTCCGCCCCGATGAGCTCCATCGCTCTCCGGGTCTCCTCCTCTCCGACGACCTTCCCTCCGTCGGGTTGGGGGATGATCTGCGGGGCCCCGATGTTGGCGAACTTGAGCGGGACGGGGTAGTCGCGGGCGCACGAATAGCTCTCGGGGAAGGCGCCCTTCACGATCGCGGCGCGCTCGCTCCCCACCCCGAAGGCGATCCCGACCTCGGCGGCCGCGCGGGCCAGGTTCCGGTTGATGAAGGTCGCTCCCGGATAGCCGCCGGTCATGCCGGTGATGACCAGGGGCATGCGGAGCTCCTTCCCCAGGAGCTTGACCCGGGTGTCGATCTTGTCGTAGTCCACCTCGGGGAGCGAGTTGTGGACGAGCTGGACGTCCCCCCAGAACTTGTAGGAGCTCTCGACGTCCTCCTGGTTGAGGACGATCTGGACGTGCTCCGCCTTCCGGTGGGTCACCACGTCGCGCTCGAACTGCGCCTGCTCAGAGCGCGGCGACGCGGGGTCGGTCCCCGTCGAGGAGGGGGCCTGCCCACGTGCCATGAACGTCCCCACCTCGGATCGCACGAGAGAGGGCTCCATGCGAGAGGCCGCTAATAAGACCTGCGCGGGAGCCTCCTGCGGCGATCGCCAGCATCGCCTCCACCTTCCCGCGGATGCCCCCCGTGACGTCCGGTCGGTCCGGGGCGGGGACGAGCGAGGGCGGCATCGACGTGCCGAGCTCGCCCAGCACCTCCCGCTTGCCGGCCGCCCGCTCTACGAGGATGCCGGGGACGTCGCTCACGAAGACCACCCGGGGGGCGGGAAGGTCGCGTGCCAGGTGGACCGCGAGCGTGTCGCCCGAGAGGATGGAGGAGCCCCAGGAGGTGTCCCGTACGACGTCCCCGAAGGTCACGGGCACGCCCCCCGCCAGCAGCACCTCCTGGAACGGTCCGACGTCGAAGGCCACCAGCTTTCCCTCGTGGTTCGTCAGCGCGGGGAAGGGCGGGACGGAGCGCGCCGGGAGGCCCGCGTCCAGGAGGGACCGCAGGACCGCCATGTGCAGCCGGCGGACCCCGTAGGCGGTCAACGCCGCCCCCCTCTCCCGGTTCGCGCGTCCGGGGGGAGGCCGGGCGAGCCCCCAGGCCTTCGCCAGGGGATGCGCGAAGGAGCCGGCGCCGTGGATCAGGACCAGCGGGTGCTTCCCCCTCTCCCATCCCTGGGCGATCTCGCGGGCGAGACGATCGAGGACCTTCGGGCGGAGGTGGTAGTCCTCGCTCTTCCGGGTGACGATGCTCCCGCCCAGCTTCACCACGGTCAGGTGCGATGCGGTCTGCATGCTCGGTCCCCTCCCCTCTCCCGTCCCTACATCCGCTCGAGGGCGTCGACCCCGATGACGCCGAGGGTGTTGGCGAGGACCTGGCGTGTCGCAGAGACCAGGGCGAGCCGGAACGCCCGGACCTCCGGCTCGCTGTTGAGGACCCGGAGCTCCTGATAGAACTCGTTCAGCCGCTCGGCCACCTCGTGGCCGTAGAGCGCGAGCAGATGGACGGACCGCCCCTCCGCGACCTTCTCGATGAGGGAGGGGAACTGGCTCAGGGCGCGGACGAGCGCGATCTCCTTCGGATGGGGTGCTTGAGGGATGTCCGCCTTCGACGGAGGAGAAGGTTCGAGGCGCGGGCCGGTGTCGGAGCCGGCCGCCTTGCGCAGCAGGCTCGCGGCCCGAGCGTGCGCGTACTGGACGAACGGGGCGCTCTTCCCTTCGAAGGAGAGCGCCTCCTCCCAGCGGAAGACGATGGGCTTCTCCGGCTGCACGCGGAGGACGTGGAAGCGCACGGCTCCCGCTCCCACGCTCTCGGCGATCCGCTCGACCTCCTCGGTGGAGAGGTCCTCCCGCCGCTTCTTGACCTCGGCGACGGCCCTCTCGTGCGCCTCGTCGAGCACGTCGTCGAGGTTGACGACCCTTCCTCCCCGCGTCGTCATCCGTCCCTCGGGGAGGTTGATGAAGCCGTAGGTGAGCACCTCGGGCCTCCGCATCTCTCCCGCGGCGTCCAGGAGGGCGGCGATCCCCCGCGCATGGAGCTTGTGGTCCTCCCCCAGGATGTCGATGACCCGGTCGAAGCGGGAGAACTTCTGCAGGTGGTAGGCCACGTCACGGGCCGGGTAGAGGAAGGTCCCGTCCGACCGGGCGAAGTAGACCCACGGGGATTCCTTGGGCAGGCCCATGTCGGAGGCCTCCACGGCCTCCGCTCCGTCCTCGGTCCGGTGGTACCGGGGAGAGGTGCGGACCTTCTCCGCCACCCGTTCGACGGAACCGTCGAAGAGGAAGTCCGACTCCCAGACGAACTCGTCGAAGGAGGCGTTCATCCGGCGGAGCGAGGCGAGGATGGCCTCCAGGATCTCCTGCGGGATCCGGCGGTACTCCTCCTTCGGCAGCTTCCCGCTCTCCATGTTCTCGGAGAGCTCGGCCAGGGAGCGCGCGGCGTCCGGGTGCTCCTTGATGTAGGCGGCCGTGGGAGGGTACGCGCGGCCGTACCAGTGGTCCGCCTTGACGTCAGGAGGCCGCTTCCCGTCGGGGGGCAGCTTGGCCGCCTCGCGGACCTCGGGGGGCCAGGCCTCGACGGGCGTCGTCCAGATCCAGACCAGCATCGCGGCCTGGCGCCCGACGTCGTCGACGTAGAACTGGGAGGTCACGCTCCATCCCGCCATCTTCAGGACGCGCACCAGGGTGTCCCCGATCACGGTGTTCCGCGACCGGCCGATGTGGAGCGGGCCGGTGGGGTTCGCGCTAGTGTGCTCGACGCACACCCGCTCCGGGCGCGGGTGACCTTGCCCGAAGCGCTCCTTCCGAGTGAGCACGGAGGCGAGGGTCCGCTCGGCGAACAGGCGGGGCTCGATCTGGAAGTTCACGAACCCGCGGTCGGCCTGGACCTCGGTGAACTCCGGGACGGCCGGGACCGCCTTCGCCACCTCCAGGGCGAGCTCCTCCGGGCGCAGCCCGAGCGGCTTGGCGATGCGGAACATCGCCATGGCGAGGTCCGCGCGCCCTTCCGGCCCCGGCTCCACCGCCCGGAGCACCTCCTCGCGGGTGCCCTTCCAGCCCTTGGCGGCGAGCGCGTCGTAGAGGAGCCCCGCTGCCCGCGCACGGACATCCTTCCACGGGTCGCCGGAGATGGGAGACCCTGGGTCCGCCTCTATGCCGGGCATGATGGAAACGTCAAGAGAACGGGCCCTTCATAAGAGGTGGTGTCGGAAGTCCTGCTGGTCCGCTACGGAGAGCTCGCTCTCAAGTCCCCCCCCGTTCGACGAGAGTTCGAGAACCGCCTGAAGCACAACCTCCTGGAGGGGTTCCTGCGCGAGCAGCGCCAGTGCACGCTCTCCGCCGACCACGGCCACCTCTACGTCCAGACCGCCGATGCCCAGGCCGCGATCCCGATCGTTCGGCGCACCTTCGGGGTGGTCTCCGTGAGCGCGGCCAGGGTGGTCAGCTCCGACCTTCCGACGATCCTCTCTGCGGTGGTCGAGGCCGCGGACCCGATGCTCCGCCCCGGCACGCGCTTCGCGGTGCGGGGCCGCCGGACCGGCACCCATCCGTTCACGAGCCAGAGCCTCGGCGCCTCCGCCGGCGCCGCCATCCTCGAGAAGTTCGCGGACCGCGGCCTGAAGGTCGACCTCACCACCCCTGAGGTCGAGCTGCATGTGGAGGTCCGGGGGCCCCGCACCTACCTGTACGCGGCCCGGAGCGCCGGTCCCGGCGGGCTCCCGCTGGGTGTCGGCGGAAAGGTCGGGGCCCACGTGAACAGCCTGCGGGGAGCGCTCGGAGCGTTCCTCCTGATGAAGCGGGGCTGCAGGGTCTTCCCCGTCTGCGAGGGGGAAGGCCGGGAGCTGACCGAGCGGTTCCTCTGCGCCTTCGACCCCAGGATACGCCTGGACCCGGTCGAGGGGCGGGAGCAGGCCTGGGGGACGCTCAAGGAGCGCGCGACGGAGGGCGGATGGGACGGGGTGGTCCTCGACCTCGGGGTGGAGGACTATCCGGAGGCCCGGACGTTCTTCGGGGAAACGGTCATCTTCTCGCCAACGGTGGGGCTCTCCGACGTGGAGGTCGCTCGACGATGGTCCGACGCGGTCGCGCTGCTCCAGTGACCCCTCCCACCTCGTCCCAGCGCAGGCTGGACGAGGCGTTCGGGGAGCACGACGAGGCCCGCGAGGAATCGGAGTACCGGGACCTCCGAGAGTCCCGCGCCTCGCACGCCCCACTTCCCTACGAGGAGCGCGTGGCCGCCTGGGTGCGGGAACGGGAGGATGCGATCCGCCGACTCGGTGCGCTAGAGGCGCGCGCCGCGTCCTCGAACGCGCCGCCGGCCTCCTTGCCCGCGCCGGCGCCCGGGGCCGCGCCCGGGCCCGCGCCTGCGGCTCCCGCATCCCCCGCACAGGGCGCACCGCCCCCGCCGAAGACGGGGGGCGGCGACCCCTCCGGCTCGGACAAGACTTAAGAACCCCTCCCGGGTGGCGCGCGTTGGAGGCACCACGTTGCCCAACTGGGCGGTTCGTGGCTCCTATCTGGCGCGACGGGACACCTGGCAGCGCTTCACCAAGGTCCGAGACGCCCCGAACGCGGAGAAGGCGAAAGAGATCGTCTTCTCCGAACTCGGGGGCTCGCACCGGGTGGCGCGCCGCTGGGTCCGTATCGACAGCGTGGAGCCCACTAAGGAGGTCGCTTGATCCCCCCTTCTGAGGGGGATGCCGACCAGGAGGGCTCTCCTGAGGCGGCGGCGGAGCTCCAGGCCTCGGTCCAGCGCGACATGGCCAGGCTCGAGGCGTACCGGGACCAGCTTACGGCCCTGGTCCGCGAGCAGGAGCTCCTGAGGATCTCGCTCGAGTCCCATGCCCGTGCTCGCCAGACGCTCGAGGAATTCGAGAAGTTCCAGAAGGACCGGGAGCTGCTCGTCCCCGTCGGGGCCGAGACCTTCATCCAGGCCACGCCGCGGTCGACCGAGAAGGTGCTTCTCGGCATCGGGCACGGCATCGTGGTCGAGCTGGACCGGCCCAAGGCCCTGGAGATCCTCGGGCGAAGGAACGACGAGCTGCAGAAGGGCGAGCACAGCTTGAACCAGCAGCTCCGTCGGATCGAGATCGAGGCCGCACAGGTCCAATCCCGCCTCCAGGCGGTCTACCAGCAGGCGCAGATGGCCCAGAGCGGGCCCAATCCCCCTGCCTCGAACTCCGCCCCTCTCTCCGGCGGCGGCAGGAAGACCGGTCCGCGGTCGACCTGAACGCCCCGCTTCCCCTCATGTGGGCCCGGCTCAAAGAGCGGCTCTTCGGCAGTGGCGAGGACCAGCAGGCGAAGCCCTCGACGCCCCCAGAAACCCCCGTCAAGGGGCCACGCGGCGAGACCCCCGCGCGGGTCGCGGGGAAGGCGCCGACGGCCGCCTCGTCCCCCTCGCCCGCGTCCAAGGCTCCCCATCGGGTGCTGCCCCCTCCCTCCCCCGAGGACGTGGAGGACTACTTCACCGACGGCTTCGGGTTCCGGATCAAGGAGGCCAAGATCAACGACATCCTGAGGGAGCTCGAGATCGTCCTGCTCGAGTCGGACGTGGCGCTCGAGGTGGCCGAGCGGATCCGCCGCTCGGTGAGGAAGTACTTGGTGGACCAGAAGCTCCGGCTGGGGCAGGACCCGGCCGAGGCGGTGGAGGCCGCGCTCAAGAGCGCCGTCAGAGGCGTCCTGGCCCAGCCGCCGCTCGACCTGGAGAAGAAGATCCGGGAGTCGCCGAAGCCCTTCGTCATCCTGTTCATCGGAGTGAACGGCAGCGGCAAGACGACCTCGATCGCGAAGCTCGCGGCCTGGCTGAGGAAGCGGGGGCTGGGCGTCGTCCTGGCGGCGGGGGACACCTTCCGCGCAGGGGCCATCGAGCAGATCGCGATCCACGCCGAGAGGCTTGGCGTGAAGGTCGTGCGTCAGGGCGAGGGCTCGGACCCGGCGGCGGTCGCCTTCGACGCGGTCCAGCACGCGAAGAGCAAGGGGCTCGACGTCGTCCTCGTCGACACCGCCGGCCGCCAGCACACGAACACGAACCTCATCGAGGAGGCCAAGAAGATCCGACGCGTCGTCCAGCCCCAGCTGACCATCTTCGTCGGCGACGCGCTGAACGGCAACGACATGGTCGAGCAGGCGCGGATGTTCCACCAGGAGCTCGGGTTCGACGGTGCGATGCTCACCAAGCTGGACACCGACACGAAAGGAGGCTCGGCGCTCTCGGTCACCTACGTCGTCCACCGACCGATCCTCTTCGTGGGCGTCGGGCAGGGGTACGACGACCTGCGTCCCTTCGACCCGAACTGGATGGTCGACCGCCTCTTCTCCGACGCCGCGAGGGCTTCCGCATGAAGGTCGAGCTCTCCGTGGTCCTGATCCGTCCGAAGGAGGACGGGAACGTGGGCGCCGTCGCACGATGCATGCGGAACTTCGGGGTGAGCCGTCTCCTCCTCGTGGCGCCGCGCGCCCCGTTGGGGGCGGAGGCCCGCCGCCGCGCGATGGGAGGGCTCGAGATCCTACGGAACGCCGAGGTCGTCCCCGACCTCGCGCAGGCGCTCGTCGGACAGGACCTGATCGTGGGCACGAGCGACGTCTCCTCCTCGAACCAGAACCGCTCCTACCCCCGGCGCGCGATGACCCCACCGGAGTGGGGCAGCCTCCTGACGGGGATCGCGGGCCGGGTGGCGCTCGTCCTGGGGCCGGAGGACAACGGGCTATCCCGCGAGGAACTCGAGCTCTGCGACATCCTGCTGAGCATCCCGGCGGACCGTGGGTTCCCGACCCTGAACCTCTCCCACGCCGCGGGGGTCCTCCTCTACGAGGCGTACAAGGCTCGCTCGCCCGCCTACGGTTCCCGGGAACAGCCCGCCGTGGGGCGTGTCGCGATGAACGGTCGGGAGAAGGAGATCTTCTACGAGCTCCTCACCCGGTACCTGGTGGACATCAACTACCCCGTCCACAAGCGACGGGGTCTGGCGCTCCTCTTCCGGCGGGTCCTCGGACGGGCCACGCCGTCGCAGGAGGAGTTCAGCATGCTTCTGGGGTTCCTCAAACGGGCAATGTACCCCCGGAGGGAGAAATGGAAGGGCGCAACGCAGGTTGGCTCCGAGTGCGAGGCATAGGGCGAGAACGACTGGCTCGGTACGTCTCCGAGTTCCTGACCGGAGCGGGGTACCGTGTGGAGGAGAGCGCCGACCTCCAGGGGGGCCAGCCGACGAGCCACCTGGTGGCGGACATCGCCCGCCCCAACCCTGCCGTCCCGTCCTCGTTCAACCACCTCGAGTTCCGGACCTTCCCCACGGCGGCCGGCTCCGCCCTCGGGTGGGAGGAGCCGCGCGCGCTCGCCAACGACACGGAACGCTCCCGTGCCCTCCGGTTCGCGACGGAGCTCCTGAGCAACATCGAACAGCGTGTCGCTCTCGAGAGCCGAAGCCCCGGACGGGTCACGAAGGAGGGGACCCTGCCACCTCCGCTCGCCCCCGTCAAGACCGAGGGAACGACGCCTGGCGAGGCCCCACCCACCTCGACCGGAGCCCCTTCGAGCCCTTCCCGGAGCAGTTCCCCGACCACCTCCGCGCCTTCCGAGAGCTTTTAAACAGAACGATATTGGCCCCGCCGCCCCTCGATATGGTCGCTTCTGCTTACCGCAACATGGCCCACTCCTTCCAGCGAGCGCTCAAGGAGCCCGGACACGCCGCGCGGCGGGCTCTCATGATGGCGTGGCGCAGGGAGAACGCGGTCCACAAGCTCGTGCGACCGTCGCGCCTGGACCGAGCCCACGCCCTGGGCTGGCGGTCGAAGCCGGGGTACGTGCTGCTCCGTGTCCGTCTCCGCCGAGGTGGCCAGCGCAAGCGGCACATCATCGCCGGGCGGCGCCCCAAGCACAAGGGTGTCGCACGGATGGTGCTCGGCAAGTCCATCCAGCGCATCGCCGAGGAGCGCGCCGCGAAGAAGCACCCGAACCTGGAGGTCCTCAACTCCTACTGGGTCGGGGAGGACGGCCCTCACAAGTTCTTCGAGGTCATCCTGGTCGACCCTTCCCACCCCCAGATCACCGCCGATCCCCGCATCAACTGGATCTGCGCCCCCTCCCAGAGCGGTCGGGCCTACCGTGGCCTCACCAGCGCCGGGAAGAGGGGGCGCGGGCTACGCTGGAAGGGGAAGGGCGCGGAGCGGATGCGTCCGTCTCGCAAGGCGAACCAGAAGTACGTCCGCCGCACCCAGAGCAAGGTCATCCCCTGAGGGGACCGACCGGTCTTCGCCCGAAGATCCACGCCGGGCGGCAGCGCTTCCTCGCGCCCGACGCGAGCTCAGGGTCCCGGGGCACGGTGGTGGGGAGCGTCGTCCCCGCCCCCCGGGGCTCAGGGTTCGTTCGGGAAACGGACCAGCCGCTTCGGAGGACGCTCGGACCCCTGCGCGGGCTCTCGGCGCGGTCTCTTCCTCACGAGGTCCTCGGACTCTAGGGCCCCCCAGACCTCTTCCCGGGGCCCCTTCGCCCGAGGCAGCACTCCCTGCGCGCCGGTCGGCGCCTTCCGTTTCGGTCGCGCAGGGTGCCGTAGCAGGACCTGGAGGAAGCGGCGCTGATCGTCGGCCATCGAGAGGATCGCACGGGCGAGGGTGGAGATGTGGTAACCGGTCTCGCCCACCTCCACCCCCATCGCGTAGGCGCGACCGGCCTCGAGGGCCTCGCGCCCCTTGGCGAGCGAGGCCCAGGCGAGCTCCGCGGAAGCCCCGTGAAGGCCTTCCGAGACCCGGGAGACGGCCCGGGCCACCAGGGCAAGGTCCTCGCCCGCCAGTCGGAGGTCCCTAGGGGCGGGGGCCGGGTCCGCTCCGAGCTTGAGCTCCTCGGAGAGCGCGCGCAACCTCTCCTCGCCCGCCGCTCGCAGCCCCTCGGAAAGCCCGAGCAGTTCCTCGGTCAGCCGGCGCTTTTCCTCCAGCGGGAGGGCGGAGATCTCCTCCGAAAGGCTCCGCAGTTCGGTCGACGCGTCGCGAAGCTCCTGTCGGTGACGCTCGATCGCGCGGGTGCGTCGTCGGATCCGCTCGGGCATGTTCGGGGTCCTATCGACCAACCCTCATCCGGCCCGCAGAGATGTTCTTATCGCTCGAGGGAACTGTTTGGAACATCCATGGCCGCAACTCCCCCCATCGAACGGATCCCGACTTTTGTCGAAGGGCTCGACCGGAAGATGGAAGGCGGGATCCCGAAGGGCGCCGTCGTCGTCATCGAGGGAGGAGCGGGGTGCATGAAGAGCACGCTCGCCTACTCGATGCTGCACTTCAACGCGCTGCGCGCCGAACGTCCCGGGATCTACATCACCATCGAGCAGCCCGCGAACGAGATCGAGGCGCAGATGACCCACATCGGGATGGACCGCAGGGCGGTCCCCGGCCTCTCCGACCGGCTCAGCTTCCTGGACCTCGGACAGGTCCGGTCGGTGATCGCGCAGCTCGGGGAGAACGAGGAGGAGGCCGATTGGCTGGCGAGCATCCTCGGGCAGGTCAAGCTGCACATCGCCGCTCATCCCACCGACCTGCTCGTTCTCGACTCGCTGAACGGGGTGTTCGCGCTGCAGCGGGACCACGAGGTGCGGTTGCCCTTGTTCCACTTCGTGACCGAGCTCAAGGCGCTGGGGCTCACCTCGATCCTCATCCACGAGGTCGCGACGAACCAGGCGGGGGGAGAGAGCGCCGCGGGTTTCCTGGCCGACGGGATCATCCGTGTCGAGCGCAAGCGCGTGGACGAGTCGGTCGCCCTGTTGCTGTCGGTGACGAAGATGAGGAAGACCGCCCACGAGCACGGCTACTACCCGTTCATCATCCGACACGGGAAGCTCGAGGTCGTCGCCAAGTAACGGGTCCCATTCCTGCCGTGGGCCCGGGCAGGTTGGCCACGTGGCCCGCGAGGGCCCGGGGAGGGACGACCCTACGTCATCGAGGAGAGCCAGTGGTCCAGAGGGGCTCCCGCCCGTACCGCGGCCCGTTCGGCCCAGGCGAGGACCGCCTCGACGTACTGGGTCTCCCCGCGCACGGCGTGGGCGAGCCTGCGCCGGAAGTCCGTGTCGACCTTCACGCGCCCGTCGTCGAACAGGGATCGAAGGCGCCGCGCGAGCTCCCCCCCCGCGCGGTCCCAGTCGGTGAGGAGCACCACGAGGCGCCCCTTCCGGACGACGTCCTCCACGAGCTGGGACAAGGTCACGCCGTGGTGCACCAGGAGGATGGATTCCGCAGGCAGGCCCAGCCCCACCAGCGAGTGGCGGTCGCGTTCACCTTCGACGAGGAGCACCGCATGGTCCTCCACGACGGCTTCCCGGATCTCCTTCAGGAGCCCCAGGAACTCCTGGAAGGCCTCTCGATCCGACATCTCTCACAAAGGCCAAGTAGTCGGGCCATGGTGCGCCAGTAGGCGTGAGCCCGTCGCATGCCCGATCCCCCTCCGGACTATTATAACCGGCTCTTGGAACAACGACGGGCCGAGTACGCCGCGAAGGGCCTCTCGAAGGTTCCCCCCGACTTCTTCACTTCGACGACCAGGTACGTCGCCGCCCTTCACGAGATCCTGGAGCGGGAGACCCGAGAGAACCCCACCTCGAAGAAGGTGGAGATGACCCGCACGACGTACCAGAGGGCCCTCGCCAGCGCGCGCGACGTGCTGGAGGCGCGTCTGGGGAAGATCTCCCACCTCGCCGTTCAGCACGTGAACCTCGGAGGCGAGCCCGCCAACCTCCTCCCGGAAGAGCGAGCGCTCTACGACGCTCTCGTTCGGGACCTGAGCGGATTCCGGCGCACCTCCGCGCCGTTCCTCGAGCCCGCCTCAGGAAGCTCCGCGCCCTCCCCCGCAGCGCCCCCCGCCGCGCCCGGAGGAACCGCATCCACGAACCCCCGTCCGCTCGCCGCGAGCCCCCCTCCGCCTTCCACCGCTGCTCCTCCTCCCTCCCCTCCATCTTCTCCCGCCCCGGCTCCCGCCGTGCGCCCTGCGAGCCCCCCGTCGTCCCCGCCCTCCTCGGTCGCGCCGCCCTCCGGACCTTCCTCTCCGCCGCCTACCGCGGTCATCCGGGTGCTCCAGGACCAGCCCGCGCTGGCCCTCCCCAACGAGACCATTGAGCTTCGCAAGGAGGACCTTCTGGTGCTGCCCGTGGAGAAGGCGCAGCTCCTGGTCCACGCCCGGATCGCCGAGCGCGTCGACGTCCAGCCCCGCGCCAGGGTCACCTGAACCCCCGAGAGCGGGGGTCCGCCGCCTCACTTGCGCAGCTGCAGGACGCGGTGGGTCGGGTACCCAAACAGGAAGGTCTTGGCCGCCAGGCGGGCCTTGACCGCCTCGATGCTGTTCTCGCCCTGGGCGCGGGCGAGCTCCTCGGCCACCTGGGTCATGCCCCATTCGTAGAGCTTCTCGGCCTGGGACTGGATGCCGCCGTTCTCGAATCCCGACCCCTCCGCTGCCGCGAGGATCGCCGAGAAGTCGACCCAGGCGGTGATGTCCCGGCTGCCCAGGTCCTCGAACGGGTCGGTTCCCGCGCGGTGGCGCGAGAAGGTCTGGAGCGTGCCCTCCGGATGGTTCTCCACGAGGTCCTCCTGGAGGTCTCCATAGTCGAAGAAAAGGACGAGCCCCTGCTCCATCTGCGCGCCGAGCGCGCGCACCCAGTCCACCCCCGCCAACGACTCCTCGATGACGGTCCCGGGCGGGGCCGTGCGAGGGAGGACCGAGAGCAGGGCGGCGTCCGCCACCTCCCGCTCCTTCCAGCGGAGCTCCCGGGCCTCCCGGTCCAGGGCGGTCACGCACAGCTCCTTCCAGCTCGCGTCGCGGCGTACGGCGCGGCGGAACGGGAGGGCATCCAGGAACTCGTTGGCGAGGACGACACCGGAGAACTTGCCGATCTCTGCGATCTCGTTGTGCCAGGTGGCCTCGACCTTCCCGGCGAGGCGCTGCTGCTGGATGCGCCGCAGGTTCTCCGACCGCTCGACGAGCGCGACCTTCCAGCCGCGGGTGTCCTGGCCGATCTGCTGGAGGTAGCCCCAGAGGTCGTCCATGAGGTAGGCGACCCCGGGTCCGATCTCGACGATGGTGAAGGACGTCGGTCGGCCGCGCTTCTCCCACTCGCGCTGCACGGCGCGGGCGACGGTCCAGCCGAAGAGGGGATGGACATGAGGGGCGGTCTTGAAGTCCCCCTTCGCCCCCAAGATCTCCCGGCCCCGGGTGTAGTAGCCCCACCGCGGATGGTAGAGGACCGTCTCGAGGAACTCGCTGAAGGGGATCTCGGGGTCCCGTGCGAACGTCTCCGCGAGCACCTTGCGGAGCTCCGCGTCCACGACATCCGGGTCCTCGGCGAGCGCGTCCGCGTCCGTCAGCGCCGCGACCTCCCTCGCCCGAGGCTCCTCCTCGCTCATCCGAAGGGCCCCTGCGGGCTCACCCGATGTAGGTGAGGTCCTCTTTCGCTTCGGAGGTGGGGGTCGGCCTCGTCTCCATCTCGCGGAAGCGCTGCGCGATCTGGTCGATCTCCTGGGCCTTGCTCTCCAACGCTGTGAGGTCGATCTCGACGTGGAGGGCCTTGCCGAGCACCTTCAGCACGGCCTCGGCGCTGCGGGGATCGACAAAGTAGCCGGAGGTCTCGCCCATCAGGCAGACGCTCTCCATCCCGTAGAGCTTCCCGAGCCCGAGGAAGAGCCCGCTCGCGCCGAGGAGCCCGCCTCCGGGGTCCTTCCGTGAGAAGACGACGCCGAGCTTCTTCATCGCCTCGATCCGCTCGTGCGAGGTGGCGGCGCCCAGCACGCGGGGG
This sequence comes from Thermoplasmata archaeon, assembly GCA_027314165.1. Classification (GTDB taxonomy): domain Archaea; phylum Thermoplasmatota; class Thermoplasmata; order Lutacidiplasmatales; family UBA184; genus JAKAAX01. The sequence continues at coordinate 19,079 of DAHVCH010000021.1, forward strand.
GCCTGGACCAGGTGTCCCTGGGCGAAGCCCGCGAGCGTGAAGCACTCCTTCGCTCCCATCTTGCTCGCGATCTCGAGCACCTTGTCGGTGAGCTCGTACTGACCTTCGTAGGTGGAGCCCTGATAGTCGCCCACGAGGATGATGAGGTCCCGCTGCGTGCCGCCGCGGGCCCGGTAGTAGTGGAGCTCATGGGAGACGAGGCGGATCAGGCCCTGCTCGTTGACGTAGACCTGCGGAGGGAGAAGCTTCGAGTGGAGCGTCGCGAACCGCGTGGCCTTCAGGGTGTCCTTCAGGTAGTCCGCCGCGAGCTTCCCGACGTTGCCCACGCCAGGCAGCCCCTCCACCAGGATCGGGTTCTTCAGCGTGACCTTGTCGTCCCACTGGACCACAACGTCCTCCATCGATGTCCGTTCCCCGCTCGTCGGCCGAGACCGGCGGGCCTTATGGGGCTTTGCCCCGTGACCGGCGTTCGTCGCTCCCGGTCACCTGTCGCCTCCGGAGCCCGTCGCTGCGGGCCCGTCTCGCTCCGTGAGCTCCCGCACCATCTTCGTGAGCAGCGCGTCGTACCGGGGCCCGGCCGAGAAGTGCCCTCCCTCGAACTCGTCGTGGACCGCCCGCACCCCCCGGGCCCTGGCCTCGGTGACGAACCCGCGGGCGGTGGCATCCGCCGCCCACTCGTCGGAGCTGGAAGCGGTGACGTGCACGAGCCGCATGCGCTTGAGCGCGCTCGCTCCGGCCTCCGTGCGGACCCGACGAACGGGGTCGAAGGCCAGCCAGCGCTCCCAGACCTCGGGCCGGAGCCGGCCATCCTCCGGATCGAAAGGGAGCTCGAAGCTCCCCGGGTCCTCCGGGGTCGGGGAGTAGCAGGCCGCCATCGCGATCGTGCTCAACGCCGCGCCGGCGGGGTCCATGATGGACGGCATGGTCTTCTGCGGGTCCTCGAACAGCTTCGCGAGGAACCCTTCCGGCCCGCCGTAGCGGCGGAAGACCCGGACGCACTTCGGGAAGTCCGGCAGGAAGCCGTACTCGAAGCCCATGTCCCCGGCGCTGGACCCGACCGCGTCGAAGAGCTCGGGGTGCTCGAAGGCGAGGTGGAGCGCCCCGAAGCCTCCGCTCGACTGGCCCAGCACCCCGGTCCGCCCGGTCCTGAAGCGCTCCCGGGCCCAGGGGATGACCTCCTGGAGGACGTGGTCCTGGTAGGCGCCGGTGGCGGTCGAGTTGACGTACTGGCTCCCTCCGAGGGAGGTCAGGCAGTCCGGGGAGACGATCACGGCCTCGCCGCACTCCCCGCTCTTGACCAGCCTCTCGAACCTCTCGTGAAAACCCTCCTGCAGGTAACCGGGCGCGCGGAACGCCATCCATCCGGCGCCGGCGAACCCCGGCAGCCAGACGAGGAGGGGCTTCCCTTCCGTCACCCCCGAGGGGGGTGTGTAGACCGCGAGGGTACGCTCGGTGGGGTCGCCGAGCGGGTTCCCCCGCAGCACACGGCTCTCCAGGGTCTCCGAACTTACGCGGCCGTTGAGGGGTGGCGGGAACCCGCGGGGGCCCTTCCGATCCAGGGGGACCTTCACGGCGCCGTCCTCCGTCCGGTCCTAGGTCAGGGCGCTGACGCCCTTCCCCCCGACGACGAGCCGCACCGAACCGGTGCGCTCCGGGTGGTTGCGCACCTTGCGGATGGTCAGGTGGTGCTGGAACTGCATGTGCTCCTTCGCCATCTCGACGTCCATCAGGAGGTCGGCCACGTCGTCCAGGATCCCCACGGTCTTGGAGTCGTGGATGCTGGGGTGGAGCGTGAGCAGGGCGAATCCGCCCGCGCGCTGGGCCCGGTACCGGATCTGCCGGACCAGCGAGATGACCGCGCTGGGTTTCGATTGTTCGAGGAAGAAGTCCAGAGAGTCGATGATGAGCCGGAACGGCTTGTCCAGCGCGGCGAGCTCGACCAGCATGCGGGTCACGAAGTTGACGGGCGGCGCCTCCAGGTGTTCGAGCCGGAACTGGGCGATCTCCTGGGGGGAGATCCCCTTCTCGCGGAAGCGGCTCACCTCGAGGTCGTGCGAGAGCACGGTGTCGTGGTAGTCGTCGGAGAGGTTCACGATCCGAAGGTCGTCGCGCCAGGAGAAGTCGCGCATGGCGCGCCGGATGTCCTCGGTCCGCTCGCTCGTGGTGTAGTAGGTGACGGTGGCCCTCGGGCCCGAGGCCTGGGCGAACTGCTTGGCCAGGATCTCGATGCCGCTCCCGGGGGGCCCCGTGAGGATCGCGAGCCACCCCTTCGGGAGCTGCCCCGCGAGCATCGCGTCCACCTCCGGGATCCCGAAGATCGGCTCGGCCGGCGGGGCGGCGGGGACCGCAGGCGGGGTCTTCGATGGGGGAGAGGGCGAGGGGGGAGGTGGGGTCATGGCGTCTTCGTCTCGCTCGGCGTGACCCCCAGTTGGATGGTGTCGTCGCAGACGAAGGACAAGAGGTTCTCAAGCTCGGGATTGGTCTCCTCGGCGACCGCGAGGATGATGGTCGTGATCCCCCGCGACTTGAGGTTGTTCACCATGATGTGGAAGAACTCCGAGAGGATCGCGGGGTCGTTGTGGATCGCGAGGGAGTTCACCGAGTCCAGGATCACGATCCGGCGGGGGGCGGAGCTCTTCCGGAGGAAGTACTCGACCCGGAGCATCACGTTCTCGAGCATGGTCGGGCTCTCCACGTAGCTCGCGTTGGGCAGCTTGGTCAGCGACGACATCATCGTCTGGCTGATCACGTCGACGAAGAAGACCCGGTCGGCAGGGATCTCGAGGGAGGAGAGGAGCGAGTTCACCAGGGCGCAGGGGTTGGTGACCGAGACGTAGATCGTGTAGGCCTGCGCCTCGAGCGCGAAGTCCCGGAGCACCGCGGCCAGGAACTGGAGGTAGTTGCCGGCGTAGTCCGTGCCTCCCAGCTTCATGGCCACGCCGGAGCCCTCGGACAGGGCCCGGAGCCGCTCGGCGATCTCCCCGGCCGACAGGTTGGCCATCTCAGGCGACCTCCCAACCCCTGCCGCCCTTCAGGTAGGGCGCGAGCAGGATGCCCAGGGGGGTGAGGTCCAGCACGTACTGCGCCCGGGAGTGCGTCGTCCCGCGCATCTTGATGATCTTGAGGGTCCGCAGGAGGTCCCCGCGCCGCTGGACGTTCCCCAGCAGGATGACCCCGTCCGCGATGGCCTCCTCGACCCCGTAGAGCGAGTAGCGGTTCTCCTGGGGCCCGATCTCGCTCACAAGGATGGTCGTGCAGGCGATGTCGGACAGGCTCTTCCCGAGCTTCAGGATGAGGTCCCGGATCTCCTCCTCGTGCCGGATCCGGTAGCAGACCGAGGTGATCGAGTCCATCACCAGGCGCTGGACCTTGAGCTCGGAGGCGAGCTTCGCCACGGCTCCCACGAAGAGGTCGATGTCCTCCGTGGTCATCTCCTGCTTCGAGAGCCCAAGCTTGTCGTAGAGGACCGGGACGTCGATGAAGGTCAGCGTCCCGTCATCGACGATCCGCTTGTCGAAGAAGTCGAAGGTCGCCAGGTTCTGCTGGATCTTGTGCGAGGCCTCCGTCACCGATAGGAACAGCCCACGTTCCCGGGCCTCGGCGCCCCGGACGAGGAACTCGAGGCTGAGCGTCGTCTTACCGGTTCCGCAGCTCCCGGAGACGAGGACGGTGTTCCCGCGAGGGATCCCTCCGTCGAGAATGTTGTCAAGACCCTCGATACCGGTCTTGCATCGCTCCACTTGCACCGCGGAGGAGACCGAAGCCGCAGCCACACTAGCCTGACGGATTTCGGACGATAAAGTCTATGTCCTTCACTTTTCGCGCACCTTTTCCCACAGTTCTCGTGCCGTCGAAAGCGCGTGGGGGTGCCAGGGAGTGGGAACCAGGCCCTCCAGGTGCTCCCGGAGCAGCCACCAGACCCGCTCCCCGTCCCTTCGCTCCGTGCGGACGAGGGCCGCCGCCCCCTTCAGGCAGGCGCCCAGCCTGCGCACGGCCCGCTCGTCCTCCCCGCAGAGCCGTCGGACCTGGACCAGGGTCACGGCGAAGGGCTCTCCCTGCGGCGCCTCGAGGGCGGCCACCAGCAGGGCCAGCAAGGGCAGCTCGAGCTCGCCTCTCCTAGCGGGGTCCTGGCCTCTGGCCTCTGCGGTCCCCGGAGTTCCCGTCCGTTCGGGTTCGGGGGCCCGGACGAACGTTGTCCCCGTCCCGAGGGTGGGGCCCGCCTGCTCCCCTGCGCCACGCGGGGGGACCTCCGGGGCGGCTTCCGGCGAGGATGTCGGGTTCTGCGGCCCATCCTCGACGGACCAGAACGGCCGGGAGCGCTCGAGGCATTCCAGGAGCGCTTCGCGTGCGGTCGGAGATCCCTTGGGACCTCGGGAGGGGGGGTCCGCGTGCAGGAGGGTCAGCCCGGCGCCCTTCTCGAAGAGCGCGAGCGCTGTGCCGCGCGGCAGCGAGGCGAGATCGTGCTCCCTCCCCACCCCGAGGCCTTCCCGGACCAGACGGGCGTCCCCTGCCGATCCCCGGAAGAGCAGCAGGTCGCGGGAGTTGGTGACCAGCGAGTCGCGCAGCGAGTCCGATAGGGCCGAGAGCGACTGCGTCGCCGCGAGCACGTGCAGATTGTATCGCCGCCCGAGGCGGAGCATCTCCGAGAGCGCGTCGTTGGCGAACTCTTGGACCTCGTCCAATAGCAAGACCACCTTGGTGCGGTCCTTCCGGACCACGAGGTGGGACCAGAGCAGCGAGAGCAGCGCCGCGCCCAGGTAGGAAGAGGCCCGCACCCCGATCGTGGTCCTCTCCAGGTCGAAGAAGGTCACCGCTCCGGGACCCAGGGCGCGGGCCAGGCTCCATCGAGGGGACCTCGCCGCCAGCACACGCGAGATGGCGGAGGAGAGGGCCACCTCCTGGACGACGCGGAGCGCCCCCTGCCGCTCCTCGGGCCCCTCCCGGCGAAGGGACTCCCAGAGCGACTGGACCTCGCGTCCCTCCTCGGTCGTGGAGGGCAGGGGTCCTCCCCAGCTGTCCGGGTCGGAGAGCAACTGGGCGGCATCGTGCAGGGTCGACCCCGGGCTGTAGGAGAGCACGAGGAGGGTACGGGTCAGGAGGTCCTCGATCCTCGGGCCCCAATAGACCGTCTCGCCGTACCGCTCCGCGCGGACCCGGCGAAGGGCGGTCACAAGCTCGCTGACCCGGCGCTCGCGCTCGGCCCTTGCGTCCAGGGACGTCAGCCCCAACGGCAGTTCCAGGGCGTTGATCCCGACCGGAGACCGGAGGGGAGACACCCAGAGCGCCCGCTCCCGGACCGTTTTCGCCAAGAGGGGGAGGAGACCCTGGGCGGTCTCGCCCAGCGGGTCGATCACCACCAGCGCGTGGCCGCGATTGGCGAGCGCGGCCGCGAGATGTTGAAGGAGGGTGCTCTTCCCCATGCCGGTCTCTCCGGTCACGGTCATGTGGTGCCCCTCCGCAGGGGCCAAGGACCACACCACCGGCTCCCCAGCATCGTCCGAGCCCAGAGGGACGCAGGAGGAGATGGGCCACCCGACCCGGCGCATCCCTGGCGTCCGCCGCGCGTCCCAGGGCGGGAGCCACAGCAGGAGCTCCGCGGGGGTCAGCACGACGGGACCTTCCCCGATACCGAGAGGGTGCAAGAGGCCCCGGGGAGGCTCGAGGCGATCGGCCTTGGCCAGGAGTCGGCGTCGGCCGCGATCTGTCCGCACCCACCGGAATCGGAGCCGCCCGCCCCCTGGTAGGCCCGAGAGGGCGTCCCAGACCGCTCCTATCGTGTCGCGTCCATCGGGGCCCCCGGCGGCGCCAGCCCGCCGCGGTCCGGCCGTGTAGATCCCCCCGCACTCCCAGAACGGGCCGGCTCCCCGCTCTCCGCGCAGGTCCTCCAGATCCCGTTCCAATCGGTGAGCGGACGGCAGGGACAGTGGGGTATCGCGGTCGCTGCGAGGAAGCCGTTTCGAGGGCGGGGTGGGCGTGGGCGCGGAGGGGCCGACCGGTCGGGCGATCCAGCGTAGCCTCGTGGGGCCCCCGGTGGTGCGCAGGGCGGGAACGATGAGGGTCCATGGTGAGAGCGCCCCCTCGCTCCTCGATGACCGAAGGGGGGCCCTCCGCAGCGCGCCGCCCTGCCCGCAGATGACCCCCACCGCGGACGTTGCGCCCTCCTCAGCGAAGTCCGCGCTCCATCGATCGCCAGGGTCTTCCGACCTTGTCCACGGAGCCAGGCGCGGGGTCCAGACCGACTGGTGGGACCGTCGTAGGCTCCGGGGAATGACCAGGCGCACGTCGATGGACCCCTGGAGGTCGACCTCCACGTCGAGCCCAAGCGGGACCCGGAGGGCGTGCAGGGCTCTCAGGGAATCTTCCCGCTCGAGCATTTGGGCCCGGGCGAGCTCGGGGTCGACCGCGGCGCGCGTGGCGGGATGGAGCCGCAGCCCGAGGAGCCCGCTGCGAGCCCCCGCCCCGGAAGACCCATCACCAAGGGGTCCGTCGCGCATCCGTTCGACGGGCGACGGGCGGGATTAAAGGGGGCCCTGCGGGGACGCCTCTCGTGCACGGTGCCCCCACCGATAGGCGCGGGAGATACCTCCTCAGGACCCCGCGACGGGATCCGGGGTGTGCGGGCGTTCGTCGCTCCGGGACGGCGGTCCCCCCCCTCCCCCCCCCGTCAGGGACCCTGGAACGGGGTCGGCGGTTCTCTCGGCCTTGCCTCGGTCATTCCCGTACCATCCCCTCCCGGCGCACCGCGCGCTGAGCTCAGAAGACGGCGGCTCGTTCCTTGACCCGTAGAGGGTCGATCGAGCCCCACCGGCCCTTCGGCGCCCGCTTGGGACCCCTGCGCACGCTCCCCGCGCGGGAGGGCAGGCCTAAATGCGGGACGCGCACGGCTCCTGCCACGTTCCCATGGGGGCCATCGAAGACGAGATCGCTCGGGTCGAGGAGGAGATCCGAAAGACCCCCTACAACAAGGCGACCCAGGGCCACATCGGGCGTCTGAAGGCGAAGATCGCGGTCCTTCGGCTCGAGCGCGAAAAGCGGGCGAAGAGCGGGGGGGGTGGTCTAGGGTACGCCGTCCGCAAGAGCGGACACGCCACGGTCGCCCTCGTCGGATATCCGTCCGTCGGAAAGTCGACCCTGCTGACCCACCTCACCGGGGCCGAGAGCGAGGCCGCGGCCTACGAGTTCACGACGACGACCATCATCCCGGGGATGCTGACCTGGCGCGGCGCGGCCATCCAGATCCTCGACATGCCGGGGCTCATTCCGGGGGCCAGCTCCGGACGGGGACGAGGACGAGAGGTGATCTCGGTCGCACGCAACTCCGACCTGATCCTGTTCCTGCTCGACAAGGAGCACCTGGAGTTCCGATCGCTCCTGGCCGAGCTCGAGAAAGCGGGCATCCGGATCAACCAGCGGCCACCACGCATCGTCGTCACTCCACGGGAGCGGGGAGGCGTCTCGGTCCACAGCACGGTGCGGCTGACCAAGATGGACGAGGAGCAGGCCCAGGGGATCGCCAAGGAGTTCCGCATGCACAACGGGGACATCGTTCTTCGCGAGGATGCCTCACCGGACCAGCTCATCGATGTGCTGGCGGGCAACCGGGTCTACATCCCGGCGATCCTCGGGGTCAACAAGGCCGATCTGATCATGCCATCGGAGCGCCCGCCCATCTCGACTCGGCTCGCCCCGACGCGCGTGCTCTTCATGTCCGCGCAGAAGGAGCAAGGGTTCCAGGAACTCAAGGAGGCCATCGCCGACGCCCTCGCGTTCATCCGGATCTACGTGAAACCCCCGGGGCTGCCCCCGGATCTCGCGGAACCGGTCATCTTGCGGAAGGGCAACACCATCTCGGACCTGCTCCTCCGACTACCCCCCGACCTCACCGAAGGGTTCCGGTCCGCGCTCGTGTGGGGGAAGAGCGCCAAGTTCCCCGGGCAGACCGTGGGCCGCGACCACCCGCTCGCGGACCAGGACGTCGTGACGGTCGTCGTTCAACGGGGCACGAAGACCTGAAGGGGCCGACGCCCCGAGGACCACGTCCTTCTCCTCTAGCGCGCATTGCGCGCTCGACCGAGAGAAGATGATGATCCTCGGCCCCGCATCCCATCTTCCATTCTCCGCCCACGCGGAGGAGAAGTCCATGTAGACCTCCAACCCAGGTCTTCGTGTCCGAACTGCTCCCGCCCACCACGCCAACGAATTCGACCGGAGGGCCCCCGTCTACGACGAGAAGCGCGAGGACCCTGGCTTTCAGGGGAGCCATAGGGCCATTTGGATGTCATCGACCCGCTTGCCTTCGATGGTGAGCTCGTCCTTCAGCCTGCCTTCCTCCACGAAGCCGAGCTTCCGATAGAGGTGGATCGCTCTCACGTTGCTCGCGAACACCCCAAGCTTGAGCTTCTCAATGCCCACCGATCGCGCCCATTCCATGTCCGCCCGGAGCAGCGCTTCTCCCAGCCCCGCCCCTCGCCAGTCCTTCCGCACGACGATCCACAGCTCTGCCGTGTGGCGGTTCTTGGGATACTTCCCGCGGTGGACCCCGGTTTGGCCCACGACCTCCCCGTCGGTCTCGGCGACCAGCACCAGCTTCTCGTCGGTTTCGGGGCTGGAGAGGTCCGCCCGGACCTCCTCGGGGGTCAAGGCCAATCCCTCGTTCATGACGAAGACGCGCTCCGCGGTGACCGCCCGGGTCAGGGCCATTCCACCTTCGGCGTCACCGGGTATGGCCAGGCGGATCGTCGCGTTCCGGCCATCCTTGAGTCGAATCGTGCGTGGGGGGAACATCGGGCACGGATAGGGCCCTGGACTTGAATCCTCCTCAACCGAGCCTTTGCGCTACGCGGGCAGAGCCGCTCGACGTTCGCGGGAGAGGTTTGCGCTGTGCCGTTGCGGGCAGGGCGCGCTCCTCACTGCGCGTGGCCTTTCCTGGAAGATTCATCCCGATCGCTTGCGGGCACCCTCTTCAGAACTCGTACCGGATCCCGGGAGGGCTCCTCGAACACGAAGGTCTCGTCGGCGCCGCTCCACGACGGCGGAGTCTCCAACTCGCTTCGCGGGAGTAGACTGCGACCTGGTGAGGCGGGTCTCCCTCGTACGACGGACCCGCCCGTCGTCGGTGCAGCCGCCCCACGCCTGCAACGGTCCAAGTAGAGGAAGATGGGCCCGGCCATCTTCGCGAGAGCCTGCCCGCTGGGGGTGAGCGAGTAGTCCACCCTGGGCGGGCGGGTCGAGAGCACTTCACGTCGGACCAGATCGAAGTCCTGTAGCGTCCTCAGTTTGATCGAGAGCACCCGCGGCGAGATCGCCCCGATCGATCGGCGGAGCGCCTCGAACCCCAGGCCGCTGTCGTTCGTGTAGAGCACGAGCAGGGTCTCCATGCCCCACTTCCCGAAGACCAGGCGAGAGAACGCAAGATTGCGCTGCACGTCCCCGCGGGGGGTGACGTCCGTCCGGCCCCCCATCGACCGAAGTATCGTGCGGTTGAACGTGGCACAGAGGTCGGCGAACTGGAGAAACCGGTCCTCCAGGTCACCGGGCCCTGCCGGTCCGGTCTCTGGCGTATGTTCGGTGATGGAGGGCGGGAACGTGGTTGCGCTTTCGCTTGACATGGGGTTTTGCTCATCTCCTTCTAGACCGAGTCCCAGGCGTGGCCCTCGGATCTCCCGTCGATCTCGGCATGGTCCCGGGGCGCTCCTGGCGTGCCCACTTCGCCGTGCACGCGAGGCGCGGCCCGGGCGTGCGCGGCTGACCGCGCCAGCCCGGGATAGATTGTCATGAGGTCCTCCCACGAGTCGAACATCTCCAGCTTGGCCAGGAGCGGGACGCGGTCCCTCCTCTGTCTCAGGAGAGAATGCACGGCATAGGGGCGGGAACCCTCGGCACGATACACGGTCCGCTCGACGATCAACGCGGCGCCGCCCTCCGAGCCGCCGATGACCCTCTCCACGCACAGACGAACGCTTCGCAACGCCTTCCCACCGGGGTCGACGAACCCGACGGAGAGCTTGCGCCACTGCATCATGTCCGATCCTCCCCACAAACGCGCGGATCCGGTGGAGCGCTGCGAGCTCCCCCAGCGGGCGCGTGCGACCCGCGCGAGCGAGCTCCCAACACCCGCCAGGCTCGGGGAGCCGTTAGCAGAGGACCCCAGCCCCGGGGCAGAGGCCCCGACGCCAGGACTGGGATGAACGACCCAACCTGCATGCGGCCCCGACGGCCAGATGCGATCCCGACGGCAGGTGAAACGCCGCGACGAGGGAAACTCAAGGCGGACGCTGTCGGGGCGAGCAAGAGTCCCGAAGCAGGACGGGAGGGCATGGACCCCTCCAAATCAAGAGCGCGAGCCGTCCGGGGCGACCCTGTGGCCTGGGGTACACCCTCCGGACCGCAGCGCGCGCCATCCCGCCGGCTGCGGGGGCCGCAACGCCGCATCCCGGTCGGGTCACCCCAACCGACCTCAGGGAGCAGAACAGATTCCCCCGGGCGCACCGCCTGTGGCGCAGAGGCGCAGAACGCGAGAGGAAGACTGCCGCTACCCTCCCAACCGCCCGTTTCCCGCTCACCGCCGGGGGTGGGTCGAACGGGGAGCACGGGCCCCTGGACGGCCAGTGGCCATGCCCAGCGCCCCACGACCGCAAACACCCGGCGAGGACGCGACAAGGGGGGAGTACTCCCGTGCCCAACTGCCGGACGGACCCCGACCTCTGGCCCCTTACACACTCCGCCCGCGCCATCTCCCGCCCCTCCCTGAGAGGTCGAGGAAGGACCGGGCTGGAGCGAGTACCCGACCTCGGAGTCGAGGTAGGGGGAAGTGTTGCGTTGACTTCTCGCAGAGAGCCCCATATCTGATCCCTTGGTGCCATGAAGGGTCGACCCTTCATGGGCATCGTGCGAATTACTTCCGGAATCCTTCCAAATTGGGAGAGAGATCCCCACCCCACCGTTCCCGGCCGTCCTCAGTAACGGTCAGGGAGGGGTCTCTCACAGGCTCAGGTAGAGCAACAACGCAAAAGCGGAGGACTCGAAAATCGTCGCCACGGCGAAGAGGGCGTAGTGCAGTTGAGGGCCCAGTCCGAACTCGAAGGTGTCGTAGGCGTGCGGCAGCGCCAGAAAGTGCGAGAACAGCAGGACGCTGAGGACGACCGCCAGGCCCAGCGAGAAGGGGGCGTGGGTGTCGGCGTACCCCTTCCAGTACAAGACCGCCAGGGCGAGCAGGTAGGTGCAGTCCACCGTAGCGAACACAAGGCCAACATCTACGATGAGCCAGAACGGTGACGTGGGATGGACCAGGAGCGCCAGGGCGATCCCGGCGACGAGCCCAGGTATGGCGACAAGGACCACGTACCACATGGCCCTGGCCCGTCCCGACGCTCGCCCTCGCGGCTGCGCAGAGGCTTCAGCGGGCTTTCCTGCGACTTCGCTCAAGGATCACCTCCATCACGTCCCAGCGTGCTTCTAGGGTGTCGGTCACGGAGTACACCCTGCCGTAGTTCGGTCCTGCGCTCTCCACCATGCGGTTCAGCTCCAAGATGCGTAGGTGATGACGGACCGTGGAGTAGTCGACCTGGAGTACCCGGGCAAGCCCGAGGGCGTTCTCGGGCCCCTCGCGAAGCGCAAGCACGATCCGGGCGCGCGTCCCAGCCCCCGAGCTGCTCCCGAAAAGCCACCAAAGAAGACGGGCGTAGGAGTCCACGGATCAGCCCAGCACCCCCCCTTCCCGGCTCCGGAGCACAGGAAGTGCCGAAACGGGGAGGCAAAGTCCCCCTGAACAACCCCGAGACACTGATGTCACCCGCTGGGCGCGCCCGCCCCAGCGACAAGGAGACGAAGGACAAATAGCCGGAGTTCCGCAAACTTGGGGCCGGAGCGTACTCCGCGTCCTGCGGGGCGTCCCAGGTGGCTCGGGGCCGCAGCGGGAGCCGAGAAGGGCACCGCCGATACCGGGGTGCGGGAAGTGCGGTCGGCCGGGAGCACCCGGAGCTCTGCCTCCTTCGGCAGGACCCCGCTCCACATCCCTGCAACCACTCCACTGCGGGGGCAGGACTTCGCAGCGGTCGCGCACTACGCCAAGAACGCCCCGCTCCACCACGGCCCCCGACGACAGCCCACGAGCCCGTGACCGCTGCGTGTTGGTCTCGCCCTGAACCTCCTCGGTTGTCCGCAATGTCCGGGTTGGTGGCTTGCCTACCCTGTCTCATCGGAAGACCTAGAACAAGCCTCCAATCCTAGGAGTGCCCTTGGGCATCCTCCTGATTCCTTCCCAAATCCACCCGGACTCTGCGAAAATCCCCTCCTTCTCGTAGCGGGGGGGGAGTGCGGCACGACGACTCGGGGCCGACGGAGATCGCAACCGCGGGCTGGTCGGTGGGAGTCTGACCGAAAACCCCGCTTCACGGTAGAAGCTTCGGCAACTTCTGGAGTCCGAACGCACATCACCGCGTCGCGGGAGGCGACGTAGACCTCGAGTGCCCTCTTCGCCATGGCGACCCGGCCCTTGCGCTCGGCCTCGACCCGGGCACGGGAGCGCTCGTCCGAGGCGTGGCTGTCGGCCGGGAGACCCCTTGGGCCGGTCGGCACCCCTCGGGAGGACGGGGATGCAAGTCGCCACCCTCCGAACAGGTCGAGTCCGCTTAGCGCGGGAAACCCGCCCACTGCGCTGGGGGTGGCGGACGGCGGGGCTCAAGCCTCGCCTCCCACCCCATGCTGGAGGTCTGCGACGCGCTCCGCGATGTTGCCTGGCCCTCCCAGCAAGATTATGTTGGGGTGCACATGGACCGCCTGTGCACCTCTCCAAGGTCTTCCGAAGGATTTGGAAGCCGCTCTCCGTGGTCGTGGTGATCTACGGGATCTGCGTGTCTGGTTTCATCCTCGCGATGAAGGTGTCGATCTTCAACGGGGTCTACTGGGGCATCATCACGATGTCCACCGTGGGGTACGGCGACATCGTCCCGACGAACAACGTGGCGAAGGTGTTCGCCATGTTGCTCGCCGGGTCGACGATAGGGATTTTAGGCTACGTGGTGTCGACCGTCAGCACCTTGGCGCTGCAAGCCCGCGAGGAGGAGCAACTGGGCCTCGACGGGACCAAGCTCACCGACCATGTGGTGATGCTGGGATGGACCCCGGTCACGCGCTCCGCGCTGGAGGAGCTTATCCTGACCGGACGGAAGGTCGCTCTTCTCACGCGGCACCAAGAGAAGCTGACCGAGATCCGGACGTTCATCGCCCAGCTGATCCGTTCCTCGATGGCCAACCCGGACCTCAAGAACCGGGTGACCAAAGAGAAGGATATCTACCTCGGCTTCGGGGACTACTCGCAGCGCAACTCTCTCGACCTGCTCAACCTGCCCCGGGCGAAGGAGGCGATCGTCGCCAGCGACGATGACGCCCGCAACTTGATGACGTCGCTCCTGCTCAAGGACAAGGCCCCGCACCTGCGCGTCGTGGTCTCGGTCACGCACGAGGAACTTCGGGAGACCCTCCACGCGGCCGGGGTGACGTACGTGATCAGTCCGGCGGACCTTGGGGGTCGGATGGTCTCGGCCGCGGCAGTGCAGCCCGAGGTCGCGACAGCGTTCAATGACCTGACGTCGGCCGTGAACGGCTCCGCTGTCAACGAGTACCCGCTCGTCCACCCCAACCCCCTCCTAGGGCTCACGTTTGACGACGGTCAGCGGAAGCTGCGCGAACAAACGGGAGCAATCATGATCGGGGTCGCTCGTCCCATCCCTGGCGCGAGGGGCACCGCCCCCCGTTTCGACGTCGTGCTCGATCCTCCGGTGGGGACGAAGCTCGAGGTCGGGGCGTACGTGCTCATCTTGGTCTCGATGCACAACGAGGATCGGTTGGAAGCATGGATCAGGGTCCCTTCGGGCCGCCCTCCCGCCGTCTCTGAATAGGCGAGGGTTTGGCACTTCGTACGTGTTTGGGGACCTCTAGGACCTGAAGGTTTGCTGGCGGTCGCGAACGGGAGTCCCCGGTCAGCCGGCTCTCCTCCAATCGACGGCCCGGGGCAGGGGCAGCCAGGAAGGGGACCGAAGGCCCACCCGGGCCTGAGGGAGGACCGTGCCCGAGGGTTCGGCCGAGGAGCGAGGGGCAGAGGTCGCCAAGAGCGCGCGGCTCGTCAGCCAAGAACGTCGAAGGGGACGACGAACTCGCCGCCACGAGCCGGGGAAAGGACCTTCACCACGCGGCCGGTCCAGGAGAGGGCTCCGATGACGTTCCGTCTACGTTTTGCGACTTCGGGTTTCCTCACGCTCGGAGGCCCCGAAGGGACGCGAATGACGCCCTACGACCGTGGATGATTTCGTGCACCCCGCGCTGCCCGTCTGGACGCGGCTGTGCGGGGCGGAGGCAGGCACGCCGGGACGACACCCCGTTCTGTGGACGGGCGCCGTGATCCCGCTACCATCATGTCGTCGCATATGCTCTTCAATCCCAGAGTACCATGAAAGACGTCGAGTCGTTCATCCGCGCTGCTCCGAAGAGCGTTCAGCCAAAGCTGCGAGCCGTCAGGGCGGCCATCAAGAAGGCAGCTCCCGACGCGGTCGAGACAATCAGCTACGGAATGCCGTTCTATAGCTTTCCAAGGGAATCCGGATTCCAGGCCCGGCTCTGCTACTTCGGACTCTTGAAGCAGGCCGTCGTCTTCTACACCCGACCCGTGTTCCTCGAAGACTACCGGGACGAGATTGGGCCATATGTGTCGACCAAGTCCTCTCTCCACTTCCCCTCGGACAGGCCCATTCCCCTTGCCTTGATCCAGAAGCTGGTGAGAAACGGGGTACGAAAGCACCGGGCGGGAGGAGCTGGCTGACCCCTCTACTGTTGGGACGGACGGCCATCGACTCCGTCGGCCTCCAAGGACCGGAAGTACCTCGCCGGGGCCCCGTCGTACCCGACGGCGTGCAGGACCTCGGTGACAGGGTCATACCAGACACAAAGCTCCATCTCGAGCCCGTGCTTGCGGAGCAGGGCCTGGACTTGGTCGGCGACGCGGTCGACCCAGGAATAGTCGGTCGATGTACGGTCGGTCGTCGCTGGGCGGGTGTTGTCGGGTTTCTGGCGGCTCCTGGAGCGCGTCGTCTTCCTCGGGTGGGGAGGGAGACGGGAGGTCCGGTTCGTCTCAGCGCAGGGCGAGAACGCGGCGGAGCAACTGGTCCACGTCGCTCATGAACGGGCAACGTCCGACCACCTCCATCGCGAAGGTGGGGACAGCGCTCAGATCGTCCAGGCAAATCTGGGAGGTGAGGGGGAGTCCCATCTCTTGGGCTTCGTGGGTCCCTGACTTCACGAGGATCCGGGTCGAGGAGGGGCGCACATGGGACGTGACGGCCGCCACCAGGAGCTTGTCGAAAGGTCCCTTGATTCCGGGGTCTTGGACCACCAAGGCAGGGTGGTGGAGGTATCTCGTGCGGTCCGCGGTCAACAGCGGGACGCGGACCACGTCCCCACGGCGAGGCTCACTCATCGGAGGCGAAGTTCTCGTCCCCTTCCCAGTCGTCGGCTAGCGGAGCGGTGCACCGCTGGAGCTCCTTCAGCTGGTCCTCGGTGAGGCCCAGCTCCGAGGCGGGCCGGCCGCGGGGCGGACGGGACTCGGAGGGCTTTGGTGCGGCCACCGCCGGACGGCTCATGTGGGGGTTGGTACGGTCGGCAGACTCCATAACTCTTGCCTCGATCATTCCTTCGGTGGTATCAACCTGCCCCTCCATCCGAGGGACACCTTCGGCCGGGAAGGAGTCCCGAGGGGGGCTGGGGTCAGATGGCCAACTCGACCCGGGGGCGCCGCGGGGCGCTCTCGAGAGGGGCAGCGTCCGCCAACCGTTCCGCGGGGGCTTCGTAGACGAAATCCCCGGGGGGAGACTCCGCGAGGACGGCGAGAAGCAGAGCTCGCCCGCGAATGCGGATGCGTGAATTGACCGGCACGCTGTTCCGAAGAAATCGGCAGAACCGGAGATTGTCGACATCCGCCGTTGCGAAGCCACGCCGACGGCGAAGCTCCTGAACGAGCCGGCGTACATCCGCGCCGGGAAGGACGGTGCTCAGCGCGGAGCGCCATTACTTCGAATCGGTGGGGAACCCACGTGGGGATGTGCGGGCTAGAGCGGTCGCGAGCGTGGCCACGTCCTCGGACCCTGCGTCGTTCACAGTACGGTCAAAGTTGGCAAATGGAAAGGGTTTCGGCGTGTGGCAGCCGAGAAGGCCCCATCCTAGACGCTAACCGAAGGACACGGCCTTCGAGGGAGGACGCACCTGAGGGGCGAAGGTCCCGAGAGGCGCGTCCGAAAGGCGCTCGCGGAGATCCCGCATCGCACGGACGCTCCGTTCGAGGTCCTCGAGGACCACGCGGTTGACGCGGGCGCAGCCGATGGAGCGCAGTCTACTGCGACCACCAGAAGTCCACTGACCCGTCGAACGTGCCGCCGTGTCCATTCCAAATCACAAGGTCGAGAGTCGCATTGCCGGCGAAAATCGCCGAATCGATCGCTTGCGTCCGGAAGGTGTCGGCACCTCCGGGGTCGCAGGGCGGCCCCGTCGCCGCACCGCCATAGGAGGCATTGTAGCACCAAAGGGGTGCGAGGGGAGCACTCGACACTCCCCCGTCCACGACCTTCTCCCAAGTCGTCGGCGTCCAGACCGAGACGTTCCCGACACACGATTCCGTGGGGGGGCAGTCCGAAAAATCGACCTCACCCGAGAGATACGGGTTCAGAACGGCTGACCCGCAGGCGCGATTGGAGTTCGGATTCACGGCGAACGGGAAGACGGACGCGTTCGCGATTCCTCCACCCCTTAGGGAGCTCGCACCCGTGCCGTTCTGCCCCACCGGCACGGCGAGGACGACCCTGGACTCCAGCGTGGGACAGGTTTCCCTCGGACCCCCGGACCAGAGCCACCATGCTGCTACGGAGGAAGCGATCAGCACGGTAGCCGCCACGACGATCAGCGCGCGCCTTGCCCTCGGGTTCCTGCTCTTGTGAGTTACGGAGGCGGGCGGACTGGGGTTCACGGGATTCGGAGCCGGTAGCGCGGTATCCTCCGGCACGCCGGGCGTCATCGCCGGACCCTCCGGTAGGATGGGTCCGGCTCCGCTTCAAGCTTGGGGCGCGTCAGGCGGGCGCACCTGCCGCCTTCCTCGACGGGACATCTCCCAGCCTCTCGTGCAGCTCGCGCATGGCGCGGACCTGCGCTTCCAGGTCGGCCAGGACGACGCGGTTCACCCGCTCGCGCAGCTGCTCCGCGGTCTCGCCGGGGAGGGCGTAATCGGCGTACCCGGTGCGGACCGACTCGAACTTCCCCGCGTTCACCGTGAGGCCGCCCGAGGACCAGGCGCGGCCCGCCTGGGGGCTGGGGACCTCCTCTTCGTCAGCGTGGCCCACCGCGGACCCCAGGAGGGCGAGCGGCACGGACGGAGCCGCGGGCGGGGGGGCCTTCGGAGGAGATGGGCCCTCCGGTGGCCTCGCGGGGGTCGACGCGGGAAGCGCACTCGCGGGGGTGAACCCGGTCGCCTGCAAGTTGCCACCATCGGGGGGCGATGGCTGCGAGGACGCCCCGTTCCCCTTCCAGGTGCCCGCGTCCGGCGAGTGCGCGGGGATCCAGGTCTTGCGGGGGTGGGCGTCGAAGTCCCCCACCACGCGGACGTCAGGGCCCGGCGGGATGACGGTCCCGCAGCCGTCGGCGCACCGGGCGGGCCATCGCTGGCCCGTCAGGGTCCGGAGCCTCATGGGGTCCCCCGTGGGTTGGTCGTTCGGTCGGCGGTGGCGTTCTCAACGGCGCTCTGCGCGCTCGTTGCGGACATCACTT
>DAHVCH010000022.1 GCA_027314165.1 Thermoplasmata archaeon
GGACCTCCCGGCGGAGGGGCTCTCGGACGCCGAGCTGGTGGAAGGGCTGACGGCGCGGGTCCAGGTCGAGGAGGACTTCCGGTGGCTGAAGGACCGGGACGTGGTGTCGGTCAAACCGTTCTACGTGTGGCACGACGCGACGGTGCCCGGCCACATCTTCCTGTGTGTGACGGGGCTGCTGCTGCTCCGCTACCTCCAGTGGGAGCCGTGGGAGCTGAACCTGTCGATGCCGAAGCTGGTGGGCCTGCTGGAGCACATCCGGGTGGTCCTCGTGAGAGCCCAGGACGGCTCGCCGAAGATGGTCCTCGAGCAGATGGATCGGGAGGAGGCCCTGGTGTTCTCGAAGCTGAACCTGGGACGGTTCATCCCCTCGGTGGAGTGAGAATCTATCCTCGAGAAGCCGGGGTTCCCGGAGTACAGGTGCTACGCGTTTCTCCTCGAGGATTCACCCCTGCTGTCCAGGTCGAGCTTAAGAGGTGCTTGGAACTCCCGCGAGCTTGGAGGGGGCGAAGATGCGAAAGATCACCGCGAATGTGTACATGACCCTGGACGGCCGCGGCGCGTTCCCGAAGTATCCAGGCTCCGACCGCTCCTCGAGGACGGCGCCCGCGCTCTTCCGGCACATGTGGATCGCGCGCTACGGCGATGTCTCCACCGTGGTCATGGGCAGAAGGTCCTTCCTTGGCCACCGCCGCGTGTGGTCGGGGAAAGCGCGAAAGCCCGAGGACCCCAAGTTCTGCCATGAGTACTCGAGCTTCCTTGACGGGGTCGAGAAGGTCTGTCTCTCACGTCATCTCAAGGCTCCCGGCTGGGAGAATTCCCGGATCCTGAATGGAGACCTCGCTCGGATCTTGACGAAGCTCAAGCAGGAGAAGGGCGGGAACATTCTGGTGGAGGGCGGCCCTCGCGTCGTGAAGGAGGTCCTCCAGCGTGGATTGGCCGACGACTACTGGTTCTTCGTCATGCCTGTGGTCTATGGAAAGGGCCCGCAATACTGGGGGGGAGGCCTGAAGGGCCAGACGACCCTGAAGCTCGTGGAGACGAAGGACTGTGAGGACGGGGAGATCCTGCTGCATTACGCGGCGGTCCGTGGGGGAAAGTGAGCTCGGCTCCCGCCTGAAGATTGGCCGCGCTCGCCACGGACTCTCCATCCGCCGGGGAGAATACCGGCGGTCTCGAAGCGATCGGAAATGACCCGCTCCGTGAGCCTGCAGATGTACCTCACGCTGGACGGGTACAACGAGTTCCCCACGTACCCGGGCTCGAATCCGGCGAACGACGAGCCCGACCCGATCGCGGAGGAGATGTGGATCAAGAGGTGGGATTCGATCGACGCTCTCCTGTTCGATCCCCAGACCTATGATGAATGGGCCGACTTCTGGCCCCTGGAGAAGAGTACCTCCGACGAGCATCCGTGGTTCCGCCAGATGTCCGAGTTCTCTGAGAGGGTCGAGAAGATCGTGCTGGTCCGGTAGGCCTTCAACGCTTCGAACTTCTCCTTGAGACCAAGGTGCTCACGGAGGGCGATCGCCCGATCCAGGTCCTCGCAGAAGCTGCAGTCGTTGATCTGGGAGACGAGGTCGGTGAGGAGGATCCGGAGCTTCCGGTCCAAGGAGACCCTCCTGCTCGAGGCCTTCGGTCGAAAGCTCCTGCCCATGATGGGATCGGTGTTCGGGGAGAGCGGGGTCCGGCGTGGAGGCGGGCGTCGGATCGTTCTCGGGTTCCTCCAGTTCTGGGACGTGGGGGACCGCCGACAGACGATGGCTGGGCTTCTACGGGCCGCCGGCTCGGGCACCCGGCTCCCGGACGCATTGAGGGCGCTGCTCGTGAACCAGCTCGGTCGGCAGCTGCTCTCCAAGAAGATGCCCGAGCGGGAGCTGTCCCGCTCGCGCGGAAATGCTCGCGAGCCAGCTCTTCGGGGTGGCGTTGGCGTGATACGTGTTCCGCTGGGAACCGTTGGCCACGATGAGCCCGGAGTCCCTGGCAGAGGCGCTGGGACCCGTCCTGGACCGCTACCTCCGGGCCCCTCTACCGGGGCTCCGCTGAAGCGGCTCGGAGGGAAGTTCAGCGCCGGCGATGAGGCCTCAGGAGGGCTGGGGTCGGGCGCGGACCCGCTTCGAAACGACCCATCGCCTCAGGGCGATCTTGCGGTCCTTTTTGAACCCCGCCTTCTCGAACATCCCCAGCGTCCCGCTGCATAGGATGGAGCACGAGGTTCTCTCGTCGGTGTAGTCCTCAGGGTAAGCCTCGACGACGCCCCCTCCGAGCTCCCCGATGTACCGCAGGGCCTCGCGAAGTGCGAGAGAGGCGACCCCTTCCCCCCGGCGTTCCCGGTCGATGAAGAAGCACGTGATCCGTCAATCCGGGAGCTTGGCCAGTCCCTTCTCGGATTCTTTGGAGCTTCGGATGGTGGGGAGCTCGCCCGTGGGCCCGAACTGGCACCACCCGACAGCCGCTGCGCCGTCGAAGACCAGGGCTGCGTGCGCCCTGCCTTCGCGGACGTAGGCCTCCTTCAGCTCGCGGTAGCGACCCGCCCACTCCTTGTTCTCGCCGGGTCGAAGGTGGAAGGAGATGCACCAGCAACCCCCAAAGATGCCGTTGTGCTTCTCGACAAGCCGGGCGAACGCGGGCCAGGTCCTCTGGGAGAGCGGTTCCGACCGGAGGGCCATAGGTCACCTTCGAAGAAGATCGAAGGAGCTCTTGGATAGGAGATGATCTCGCCGCTGCGCGCAGAGCGGGACCGAAGGTAGGGTGGACGGCTCTCGGGGGGCCGTCTACTTGGTGACCAGGTCGAGGCGCCGAATGACGAACTCGTTACCATCGGGATCCGCAAAGACCCCGAGCGTGACCTTGGCGATGGGGGTCATGAACGAGTGGGCTTCGTCCACGATCGTCCCTCCCCGCTTGCGGATCTCCTCGCACGCAGCATGGGGGTCATTGTGGGAGAACACGATACCGCTGACCGTCCCGGCGGGCCGTCCCCCTTCCCCTTCACCCATCACGTGCATGGTGAGCTGGACGTTCGTCCCGGGGATCGCGTACGCGGCCCGGGAGGCCCGTTCGTTGAACTGCAGCTCCTTCAACCGCAGCACCTCGGTGTAGAACTTCCGAGCGCGCTGGATGTCCGTCACGTGGATGGTCACCGCCTCCAGGGTCTCGATCACATCTGTCATGTCCGGTCTTCTCCGTACCGCTCCCAGGCCCCTTCCCTGATAACCCGTCGGGAGGAGGGTACCTCAACCCTGGTGGGGCTCGAAAGCCACCGTCGACATGCTGAATCCGCCGAAAGCGTAGTCCTGGTGGACGATCCGAGGGCGCAGGTCGTTTCCGACCGCTCCGAGAAGGGTGAACAGCGGACCCAGCGCTCCCTCGGGCTTCACCGCGTCCCACTTCCTTCGGTCGAACTTGGCAAGCCCTTCCTGGTCGAGGGCAACGACCCGCTCGAGGATCTCGGCCTCGATCCGCTCGCCTTCGGGCCACCTCGCGCCGGGGTCCTGGCGGAACCGGGCAAAGTCATGGACGATCGAACCGGTGGCGATGAATGCCACCCGCTGGGGGCGGTTCTGCAGGGCGAGGCGGATCGCGCGCCCCCACCGAAGATGGAGCTCGGGGTCGGAGGCGGTGATCGACAGTGGGACCACCGGGACGCGGGCACCAGGGGCAAGATGCATCAGCGGGGCCCAGGCCCCGTGGTCGAGACCCCAGTCACGGGTCCCCTGTACCGGGAGTCCGGCGTGCTGGCCCTCTTCCACCAACCTCCTCGCGAGTTCGGGGTCTCCGGGCGGCGCATACCGTACCTGAGCGAGCGCTGGGGGCATCCCCGAGAAGTCGAAGACCTGGCGTGGGTGCGGGTCGACGTTGACCCGGAGTCCTCCGGTAGAAACCCAATGGGGGGTGGAGACGACGATGACCTCGGGTCGGACCCGCTCCAAGAGCCTCAGGTCCTCGAGCGCTCGGGCCGAACGCGCGCCCACACCTTCGAAGGAGGGTGGGTGGATCAGGAACGGGGCATTGGGGACGTAGGCTGCAAAGGCGATCGACACGGCATCACTACAGATGCAGGAGTATTAAGGGGCTCACGGCCGGTGCCAGGAGCGGCTCCTCCGGGGGGGAGCGAGGATTGCTGCAGTCGCGATAGTATTATCCCTTCATGGGTGATAGCTTTGACATGGCTCCTACCCCGACCCTCCTGGCCCCGACCGTACGCACGACCTCCAGGTCCGCAAACCGATCCAGGGGGTGCCCCCTGGGCGACCTCCTTCACTTCCTCGGAAAGCCCTACGTCCTCGACCTGCTTCGCGTCTTCCACGAGTCCCCGGGGGCGCACAGGTTCGTCGACCTGCAGCGCCGACTGGAGATCTCGCCGAACACCCTCGCGGCACGCCTGCACGACCTCGTGGACGCGGGTTTCCTGGTCCGCACCGCGTACAACGAGATCCCCCCACGTGTGGACTACGAGGCCACCCGGAAGACCCGGGAACTGGACGACATCTTCGATGCGATGCGGCTCTGGTCCAAGCGGAACGACCTCGGTCCCTCGCCGGCCATCACGGTCACCGCCCCCATGGTTTCCGCGGGTCGCGCGGTTCCGCGCGCGGAGGGGGGCGCTCAGCTCCCCGCGGGGTCGAAGCGGTACGTGTAGCCCTTCTGAAAGTCCCCTTCGCGTGTCACCCGACCACCGGGCACCTCCCAGCGCGGAGGATCGGGGACGCGGTCGGGACGACCGTCCACGAGGTCGCTCAGCTCGGAGTCCAGGTACTCGAAGTCGGTCGCAGCCTCCGGTGAGAGCTTCTTCTCGGTGAGGAGGCTCGCCAGCAGGTGCAGGCCGGAGGGGCGGCCACGCCACCGGACGGCGAGGAAGTCCTTGCGCGCCGGGGCCTCCTTCACGACCAGGTCGCGCAAGGTCCGGTAGGGTGCTCTCGTGCGGTAATCCTTCGGGGGAGCAGGAAGGTGCTGCTTCGCGGCTCGCAACGTTTGGACCAACGACCGCCAGGAATCCACGGTCCTCTCGCTGGACTCCCAGGGGTCGCCCGTCCCTCCCGCCAGGTCAGGTTCGCCCGTGCCAGGGGTCGTGCTGCCGGTGGCGGCACCGAGCTCTCCGGCGGCGGGTCCGGAGGGGGCGCCTCGTTGCAGGAGGAGCTGGTAGGAGAGCGAGGCTCCGGTCGAGCCCGGCGGAGGCGCTCGGATCGCGACCAGCTCGCAATCCGGGTAACGGTTCGGGTGGAGCACGATGAACGGGCCCCTCTCCGGAGAGTCCAGCAGGAGGGACAGGGCCTGGTTGACGCTCTCGACGCTTCTCCGCTGGGCCAGCTCGCTCAAGCGCACGAGGGCGAGCCGTGGCGGGGTCTCGATCCGGGGACGGAGCGCGAGGTCGTCCAGGACGGCCTGCGCCGCCTCGGCGGCCCAGGTCTGCGCCGGTGGTCGCTCGAGGAAGTGGTCCACCGCCCGTCCTCGGCCAAGGTGCCGGAGGATCCGGCCTCCGATGTCGTCGCTGCGCTCGCCCTGTACGAGGGTCAGCAGCCGTCGCACCAACCAGGGCTGCAGCTTGCCTCCGGCGGCCCGGGAGTCGGCCAGAAGGCCGGCCCAGCGTATGGGCATGGCCGCGGGCCACTCCTTGCGGAGCGGGCTCTCGCGGTACCATTGCAGGAGGAGCGCCCGGACCAGGGCCCCGGTGACGTGGAGCTCGTCCGCCTCCTGTTTCACTCGGGGGAGGAGCTCCCGAGCCTTCTCCTGCAGTCGGTGCCGAAGCTCCTCCTCGCCGGTCGACCTCCGCCCCATCTCCTCGAGCGGCAGCGAGTTGAGCTCCACGAGGTCGAAGTGCAGGGAGGGATCCATCGACAGGAACCGCCGTACCTCCTCGGGCTCCACGGGCGCCCCGGGGCGTCTGGGGAGAGGTAGCGGCACCAGCTCATCCCGCGGCGCCAGGACCGTGGGGGCCAGGTCGAGCGGAGGCAGCACGGGCCCGGGCCCGGCGGGCGTCCGAACGGTGGGAGTGGGGAGCCTTTCCGCATCTGGGGCCAGCGGTGACGCTTGGCCTCCCGTCCCCGGAACGACCGCCTCCGACGAGCCAGACCCCATGGGCGCTGCAGGAAAGGGCCGAGGAAGGGACGGCGCCGGGGAGGGGTGCTCGCTGCGGCCCGGGTCATTCCCCGAGGAGCCGGTCGACGGGATCGCAGTCGTCGTCGCCGAGGGAGGGAGTTCCGCAAAGCGGGCTGGGCGGTGGCGGTCGAGGTCCCTCAAGCGCGAGGCCTCGGACTCCCGAAGGCGTCGCTCCCGTTCCCACTTCTGCCACTGCTCCTCTCGGCGGCGCCGCCGCTCGTTCTCGAGCAAGTGGAGAGCTGATTCATTCGACATCGAAGATTCGGAGGGCCAGGCGCGCCCTCAGAGAAGAGAGGGGCTCCCGCGGGCATAACCGTTTCGACGCGGTTGGCCGATCGGGCACTGAACGCGTTCGTGGGTGCCCGCGGCGCGAACTCGCGGACCCGGCCCGGTACGCCTAAATACGTGGCGTGGCATATCATCAAACAGCACGCGCACACCGGAGCTTTCTCGGTGAGCGCGCTGAAGTTCTCTATCGGGAGCGGAAGCGCGCACACCGTTGGCCTCGGGGAGTGCGTGCGTCGTTCTGGAAGGGCCAAGGCGAGCCCGGGCAAGGTCCGGGAGCGCCCGTCCCCCGGAGCGGGTTC
Source organism: Thermoplasmata archaeon (assembly GCA_027314165.1). GTDB lineage: Archaea > Thermoplasmatota > Thermoplasmata > Lutacidiplasmatales > UBA184 > JAKAAX01. The sequence continues at coordinate 6,687 of DAHVCH010000022.1, forward strand.
TGAAGAACAACTGGAGGGCACAAGCAATGGACGTCATGGACGCCGCGGTCCTGGTCGGGGCGGCGGCCGGATCGCTGATGGCGATCGCGATCATCGCATGGTCGCTCTACGCCCGCTTCCTGGTCGTCGCGCCTCCGAGCCGCGCGCTGGTGATCTTCGGACGGACCTCCTCCCGACGTGAGGAGAAGGACCCCCTCGGGCGCACCTCCCGCGTGGGCGGTGCCCGATTCGTCGTCGGCGGCGCCGCCTTCGTGTTCCCCTGGACCCACCGCTACGAGAGCCTCGCGCTCGGCACGCTGGACGTCGATGTCCCGGTGCGCGCGACGCTTCTTTCCTCGGGGGAAGAGGCCCCCCGTGTGGAGCTCCGGCTGGGGGTGCAGGTGAAGATCTCGAGCGACCCGGAGGGGCTCCGGGCGGCGGCCGAGAACCTGCTGGGCAAGAGCGAGGTGGAGGTGCGCTCCCTGGTCCGTAGCGTCGTGGAAGGGCACGTGCACTCCGTGCTCGCCCGGGTGAGCTCCTACCTTCTCGAGGCCGAGCGGGAGAGGGTGGCCTCCGAGGTCCAGGTCCTCGCCGCGACCGACCTGGTCGCGATGGGGCTCGTCGTGCAGTCCATGGGGCTCAAGGAGATCGTGCACTTCCCGAGGGCCCCTCTGGGGAAGGCCCCCGACCCTCCGTATCCTCCGACACCGGAGCCGAACATCGACCGGACGCTCTGGGAGGTCGCCTCTCATCTCCGGCTGCTCGAGAAGCGCTTCGAGGAGTACGACCGGCGCAGTCGGACCCCAGAGATCCACTCGCTGGTGGGCGACCTCGCCGCGGGCGGCGGCCCGCGGGTGGCGGACCTGCGGTAGGGACGAGGAGGAACGGGGTTCATGATCATTCAGACGGCACGGGAGGCTCAATGACCGCTCGCCTCCCACCGAGGCCACACGCCTTCGCGGACCGGTGTCCCGACCCCAGGTCGGGGGCCCAGGTCCGCTCGACTCCTACCTGACGCGCCAACAGGGGACGGGCCCTCGCTTCGCGACGGGACCGGTGCCCGAGATCGAGGCCGAGATAGCGAACCCCAGCGGAGCTTGGGTCCTGTCCCCTGAGGGCGTGCGAAAGCAATCGAGGAACGAAGACGGAGCGGAAGCCCGAAAGGAGAGGAGAGAGGAGAGAACATGCCAGCAGCGATACTTGGCGACCGAGCGTGCGGAAAGACGACCTTCCTGGGACTGCTCTACGCGGCCCAGGTGAAGTACGGAACGCGGGTACTGGATTCCTTCCGGTTCCACGCCCCGCTCCAGTCCCTTCGGCTGATGAGCCAGGTCTACGAAGGGATGAAGGACAGCCGGTTCCCCGGCGCGACCCTGAAGGACGAGATGACCCACATCTCCTTCGTCTTCGGGTACAGGAAGGCCGTGTCCGGCCGCCTGCCGATGTACATGAAGGAGAGGAACTGGGTCCATCCCTTCGCGAAGCTCAACTTCGCGGCCTACGATGTCTCGGGCGAGGACGTCCAGGAGTTCATCGACAGCGGCGTGGCGGCGAGCCCGATCATCCAGCAGCTGCTGAAGAGCCACGTCGTGGTGATCCTCGTCGACTGCAGCAAGATGACGACGGAGATCGACTCTCCGCAGTTCAAGCACATGCTGAAGTACGACAGCGAGGTCGCCTCGCTCCTCGTCTCCCTGCAGACGTACAAGCGGCAGGAGTTCTCCCGCATGCGCTCCCAGGGCGTGAGCGTGGGGGACCCCGTGATCTACCCGGCGATCGTGCTCTCGAAGTTCGACTCGCTGCGGGACGACGTGCTGGTGAAGCTCGGGCTTCATCGCGGCGTGCCGGCGGGCGATCAGAAGCGGAAGAGGAAGGAGTACGCGGAAGCTCTGCTCCGGGTCTTCCTGCCCCAGACGCTGAGCCAGCTTCGGGGAGGGAAGGTTGCCGGGGTCAACTTCGACCAGGCGGCCTACTTCTTCAGCTGGGTGCGGACCGAGACCTCTGAGGCCGGCATGGCCCCCGTCGGACCCCCGCGCATCGTCCGGAAGGAGTTCAGCGCGGAAGGTGGGGCTGAGCCCGACTTCTCCTACGAGGACTACGTGGCCTTCATCGAGCACTTCAGGAGCGTCGCGAACAAGGTGCCCGACGAGGTCGTGGAGCGGGAAAATGTCCAGCAGTCCCAACCCGAGCCTGTCCCCGCTTAGTGCGGCGGACACGTTGCCGGGCCTGCCCTCGCAGGCCCGGCCCGTGTCCCTGGGGACGGGGCTGCCCGTCCTGCCGCTCCGAGCGGAGGGAGACGCGATCACCCTGGAGCACTGGATCTACGGGGTCTCCCCGGACCGCGGGTATGGGACCCGCGCGGTCTCGAGCGGGCTCAACCCCCAGCTCTACATCCGCCACCTGGCCGGTCACTTCACTCCCGTCAGGGTGGAGAAGACCACCGGGGGCTCCACCGTGATCGACGCCCGGATGGTCCATCCGGCCAACGCCGCAGGGGAGGTCATCCTCTCGATCCTGGGGCGTGGGTCCGCGGACGAGTACAACCGCCCGACCATCCAGAACCACACGGTGATCGTCCCGCAGTCGCTCCTCCGCAGCGGCCGGCTCACGCTGGCGGCCGTGGAGCGAGCGACGTTCGACTACGACCGGGGGCACCCCACCATCTTGGGGAACATGGATCCCCTGACCGTGCGCCTGCAGGCCCCCGCGGAGAGCGGCGGCGCGGTCCCGACCATCCGGCGCCTCATGACCAAGGCCTCGATGGACACCCTGGTGACCCGGCTCATGGGCGACCCGCACGGGAGGACGCTCGTGCTCTGTCGCGGGGCCACCAACGAGGCGAGGAACGATCTGTTGTACGCGATCATCGAGGTCCTCTGCCTCGACGCGGAGGTCCCGCTGTTCGCCTGCATCAGCGACGCTCCGACCCTGTCGGCCATGAACCACTTCCGGCTGGCCATCGCTTCCCGCGGCGTCCGGGCCGACGCGAGCTGGATGCTGCTGGACTCGAGCCTGGAGAAGCCCGCCCTCCCCACTCTGCGCAGCAAGGCCCTCGTCTACGCCAGGGTGGCCGCGGCCTACGGGCAGTGAGACCCAGAGCCGGCCGAAACCCCAACGCACGCTAGGTCCGAGGGCCCTCGGCCAGCCCTGCCCGACGGGGGAAGCCTCCCCCCCCGCTCCGGACAGGGCCGCGCGAGGTCGGGGGCCCTCCCATTCCCATGACCGCGGAGGCCATTCGCTGGGCCGTTAGCGGCCCCGCCCGCACCCTCGAGCGCGGGAGCTCGAAACCTCGTGGTCCGTCGCGGAGCACCTCATGTCACAAGCGATCATCATCAGCGACCGCGGCTCCGGGGTGACCACCTTCCTCGGCCTGCTGTACGCGGCCCTCGTGCGCTGGGGCTCGCGGGCGGAGGAGGGGTTCCGCGTCCACGCCTCCCCCGGATCGATCCGTGCGCTCAAGGACGTCTACGCCTGCCTCATGGAGGGGCACTTCCCGTCGGAAGCGGTCGAGTACCGCCGGACCGACCTGTCCTTCGTTCTGGGCTACTCCTCGCCGGGTCGCGGCTGGCTCTCCGCTCCCCACCGGCCGAGCGAACTCGCCCTCCACGTCACTTCTCTCGAGTCCATCGCTGAGCTCCAGGGACAAGGTTTCGTTTGGGACCAGGGGCTTCGCGAGCGTCTCGCGAGCCAGGTGGTGGTGCTCCTGGTGGATGCGAGCCGGATCCCGGTCGACCCTGCGGCCCTCGCCGAGCGATCCTTCCATCCCTGGAGGAAGTTCGACGCCATGGCGGGAAGCGCCCTCGCCCTCCTCGAAACGTACCAGCGGACGGACCGCCTGCGGCGTCGGGCCCGGATCCATCCCATCGTGGTCCTGACCAAGCTCGACCTGCTGCCGAGCGAGCTCAGGGTCGGCACGTTGGGCGGGATCGTCCCCTCCCCGCTCGCCACGGCGGCCCGGGCGGCCTGGGGCGAGGACCTTCTCGCCCCGCGCCTTCCTCAGACGTGGGGAGTCCTCACCGAGGGGGGTCACGGCGTCCGGTTCGAGCGCCCCCTCTGGTTCACGAGCTGGGTGGGGGTCGAATCCGGCTCCGAAGGGGAGCGAAGGGTGCGGCGGCGCCAGACGGCGGCCGTGGGGGGATGGGAACCCGAGTACCCTTACACCGAGTTCGAGTCTCTCCTGGCCCATCTCCAGAAGCTCTCGGACCGAGTGGGGGACCCGGTGGCTTCCCCCGCGTGAAGCACTCCCGGCCCTTACCGGAGCAGGCGCTGGGTCCCCGCTCCCGCGCCGCTCCCTTCCAAGAGCTCGCGCACCCGCGCCTCCGAGAGACCTCGGACGATCACGCGCTTCTCCTTCGACCGCTCGCCGCTGACCAGGCTCAGTTCCGACATCCCGAGCCCCAGCCGACGCGCGAGCAGCTCGAGGATGGCGCGGTTCGCCTCCCCTTCCACCGGGGGGGCGCGCACCGATACCTGCCAGCCCTTCCGCCACGGGTCCCAGCGGACCTCCTCGCGTTTCGACCCGGGCCGGGCCCAGATCGAGAGCGTGACGGAGGGGGGATCCGGACCGGAGACCATGGAGCCCTTTCCTCCAGGCTCACGGGGGCCGGAGCAGGAGCCCCAGGACCAGCATCACGGCGCAGAGCCCGGAGGCCAGGAAGAACGTCAGGGTCCACGTCGAGGCGCCGGGGGCCCCCCCAAGTCCCGAGAAGACGAAGATGAGCGCGAACCCGCCGATCTGGGAGAACTCCCATACCACGGCGTTCGCCGCTCCTTCCGCCGAGCGCGGAACGCTGCGCGCGGAGAGGTCCAACGCCAGCGGGAGGGTGGCCATGAAGAAGAACCCCAGGACGAGGAGCCCGAGCGCTTCCGGCAAGGTGCCCTTGACGACCCCCAGTACCGCCCACAGCAACGTCGCCGCGACGAGGGAGAGCCAGAGGGGCCGGATCAGCGTCCGGTAGCGGTCCGCGAGGACGGTCATGGTGAGGGCCCCGAAGATCCCCCCGACGATGAGCAGCCCTCCGAGGGGATTCACCAGGCCCGACGGGATCCCTCGGGCGGGAAGCATCCACTGGAGGTCCGAGGCGAAAGCGTTGAAGATCCCGATGCCGACGAAGAAGAGGGCCGAGAGGATCGCGATGTTGCGGACCCGGAGGATCCCCACGACCTCACGGAAACTGGGCGCCTCCTTCGGTGAGACCCCGGCCTTCCGCTCGTGGCCGAAGACGATGAACAGCACGAACGCGAGCGCGGCGACGGCGCCGTAGACGAGGAGCATGTTCCGGACGCCCAGGGCGCCGTCCACGGCCTGGGTCGCGCCCAATCCTATCGCGAGGCCGATGTAGATCGAGAGCGTTCCGAGCCCGGTCGCGGTGGCGACCTCGGACTCCGGGAACCAGGTCCGGACCATCTTGGAGATGCTGTTGAGGATGAAGGGCTGCCCCACGGCCCCCACGCCTTGGAAGATGAGGAGCGCGACGAAGTTCGGGGAGAAGGGGCGCAGCAGGCCCGAGACCGCAAGGAGGCCCGACCCGACGAGGACCGCCTTCCGGAAACCTCGCGAGTCCACGAAGTATCCGACGGGGAGCGAGACGACGACAAAGGCGAGCGGGTAGGTCGCCGCCATGACGTTGACGAAGAGGACCGCGTTCGACGGGGAGGGGCAGAAGACCGCCACGTCGCAGCTGGGGAGCGGCGAGGAGAACGTGATCCAGAGCATCTGGGCGACCACGCTCGTCGCCATGAACGCCCCGAGCACCGCCCAGCGGCGGGGGGATGCCGGGGGTTCGAGGGGGACTGGCGCTTCGAGGCTCGTCGTGCTGACCAAGGATGCCCGACCCTGCCGTGAGACGCAGGGATATACATGTAAGCGGGGCGGTTACGGGGACCGTCCCATGGAGCTGGACGAGCTGCTCACGGTCGTGCAGAAGCGCTTCCGGCCCTACGACGGGAAGCTCCCCGCCCACACCGCCCTCCCCGACCACGGCATGGCCGAGGCGGAGGTCCTGGACCTGCTGAAGCGCGTCGAGGGGGCCGAGGAGCGCAGCTGGAAGGGGGGGTTCGTCTCCGGCGCCGTCTATCACGGGGAGCGGGAGCACATCCGCTTCACCTCTCGAGCGTACGCGGTCGCCTCCCAGACGAACCCGCTGCATCCCGACATCTGGCCCAGCCTCACGATGATGGAGAGCGAGATCGTGGCGATGACCTCGCACATGCTGAACGGAGGAGAGCGGGCGCGTGGCTCCGTCACCTCCGGGGGGACGGAAAGCATCCTGATGGCCATGAAGGCGTACCGGGACTGGGCGCGGGCGAAGCGGGGGATCGTCGAGCCCGAGGTGGTGCTCCCGGTCACCGCTCACGTCGCGTTCGACAAGGCGTGCCACTACTTCGGCATCCGTGCACGGCCGGTGCCCTTGGGCGAGCACCTTGCGGCCGACGTCGAAGCGGTCAAGCAGGCCATCACTCCGAACACCATCGCGGTCGTGGGCTCGGCGCCTTGTTTCCCCTACGGGGTCGTCGACCCGATCCGGGAGATGTCCGAGGTCGCCAAGGACCGGAAGGTGGGCTTCCACACCGACGCGTGCCTGGGGGGGTTCATCCTGCCCTGGGCGAAGAAGCTCGGTCGCCGCGTGCCGGACTTCGACCTCGCGCTGCCAGGGGTCACCTCCATCTCGGTGGACACCCACAAGTACGGCTACGCGCCGAAAGGCACTTCGGTGGTCCTCTACTCCGACCCCGAGATCCTCCATCACCAGTACTACGTGGCGAAGCGGTGGCCCGGGGGGATCTACTTCTCTCCGACGATGGCCGGCAGCCGCCCCGGGGGGCTCGTGGCCGCGGCGTGGGCCACCCTGCTCGCCATCGGGCAGGACGGTTACCTCGCTCTCGCGAAGCGGGTGCTGGACGCGGCCGACGAGGTCCGCAAGGGCGTCGCAGGGGTCCCGGGTGTCCGTACGATGGGGGAGTCCGCGATCGTCGCGGCCTTCACCACGGAGGACCGCGACATCTACCAGGTCATGGAGCTCATGTCGCAGAGGGGATGGTTCCTCAACGGTCTGCAGAACCCTCCCGGCGTGCACCTTGCGGTGACCTTGCGCCATGCACGTCGCGCCGTGGTCCGCCGCTTCGTCTCCGACCTTCGGTGGGCGGTGGAGACCGCCGGGATCGCCGTCACCGCCTCAGGCCTCGCTCCGATCTACGGGCTCGCAGGGACCATGCCCGACGAGGCGGTCTCCGAGTTCCTCGAGACCATCATCGAGTGGATGTACCACGCCTCCTGAGCCAGGGGCGAGGGGGCAGGGACCGGACCGATGGGGGTTGGCGAAGCGGACGCGGGTCCGTACTTCCTGGGCATCGACCTCGGGACCTCCTCCTGCAAGGTCGCGCTGACCGACGCCACGGGGAAGGTGGTCGCGGGAGAGACCGGGAGCTACCCGCTCTCCCTGCTCCCCGGAGGGGGCGTCGAGCAGGACCCTGAAAGATGGTGGAGCGCGATCGTCTCTGCGACCCGGAACCTGTTCCAGAGCGGGAACGGCATCGATCCGTCGCGCGTGCAGGCCCTCGGCGCGACGGGGCAGTGGTCCGGCACGGTGGCCGTCGACCGTTCCGGCCGTCCCCTCCGCCCGGCGATCCTGTGGATGGACACCCGCGGCGAGCCTTTCGTCAAGGCGCTGACCGCCGGGTTCCCGGGCGTTTCGGGCTACCGTGTCGACAAGCTCCTGCGATGGCTGCGAAGGACCGGAGGAGCGCCCGCGCACTCCGGGAAGGACTCGCTCGCCCACATCCTGTACCTCATGGGGAAGGAACCGGACCTCTACCGGTCCACGCACTTCTTCCTCGAGCCCAAGGACTACGTGAACTTCCGTCTGACCGGCACCTTCACCGCGTCCTGGGACAACGTGGTCGTGACCTGGGTCACCGACAACCGCGATCCCTCCGCGGTGCGGTACGACCCTGCGCTGTTCCGAATGACCGGGCTCGACCCCTCGAAGTTCCCGCCGCTCAAGGGGTGCACCGAGGTGGTGGGTGGACTGGACCCGCGCGCGGCCGGGGAGCTCGGGCTCCGGGCCTCGACGCCGGTGGTCGCCGGGGCCGGGGACATGCAAGCCTCGTTGATCGGGGCGGGTTGCACCCGACCTTTCCAGTTCCACCTGTACCTCGGCACCTCCTCGTGGCTCACGGCCCACGTGCCGTTCAAGAAGACCGACGTGGTCCACAACATGGCCTCGCTCCCGTCGGCGATCAACGGGAGCTACCTGATCGTCGCGACTCAGGAGTCGGCCGGCTCCTCGCTGAGCTACATGCGGGACCTTCTGTTCGGCAAGGACGGCGCCGCCCCGGGGTTCGGGGAGCTCGACCGCATGGCCGCCCGGGGCGCCCCGGGCGAGGGCGGGGTCCTGTTCACCCCGTGGCTCTACGGGGAGCGGGCACCGGTCGAGGACCGGAACCTCCGGGGGGCCCTGGTGAACCTCTCGCTCGGAGTTGGCAGGGACCAGGTGCTCCGGTCGGTGCTCGAGGGTGTCGCCTACAACACCCGCTGGATCCTCGGCCCCGTTGAACGCCTGGCCGCGGGACATCGGGCCGACCCGATCCGGGTCGGAGGCGGAGGGGGCGCCTCCAGCCTGTGGTGCCAGATCCTCGCGGACGTGCTCGGGCGGACGATCGAGGTCATCGAGGACCCGGCCTACGCCACCGCGCGAGGGGCGGCGCTCCTCGCCGCGGTCGGGACCGGGAAGACCACGTTCGAAGAGGTCGCGAAGGCCAGCCGGACCGTCCACCGCTTCGCGCCCGACGCGAAGCGCGGAGCGGTCTACGACCGCATGTTCGGGCATTACGTTCGCTTCCACCGGTTGAACGCCCCGCTCTTCCGGGACCTCAATCAACCGAAAGGCCGGGCGGACTGAGGGAGAGCCCCCGGACCCGGGGTGCGGGACCGGGGCGCGGGCCGGTGCCCGTCCCCTTCTCCCCCGGTGAGCCGAGGGGCAAGGGGAGCTCGCGGGCCCCTACCTACCCCCTCTGCAGGGAGGACCGCCGCCGAGCGGGGACCCAGAGCAGGAAGACGAGCGGTACGATGACGAGCAGCGCGAGGACGCCCCAGAACTTCGAGTATCCATACGTCGCGATCACCCATCCTGAAACGAAGGCGACGGTCGCGCCCCCGGCGAGCTGGATGCCGTTCAGCAAGCCGATGGCGAGAGGAGTGTCCTTCATCGTCAGCCCCGGGAGATAGGGCGGGATGACGTACATCATCGCGTAGACCATCCCGAACGTGAAGGAGAAGCACGTGGCGATGACCGCGACCCCCGCCACGCCCGCGAAGGGGATGAGGGCCAGCAGAGCGGCGGGGACCGCAGTGAACACGGCCATCTGCGTCCTTCGGTTCGAGAACCGCTCGGTGAGACGTCCCCCAAGGGGCCCCCCGAACAGGCTCGGGAAGACGAAGAGCGCGCCCACGGCCCCCGCCAGGGAGGCGGTCCATCCCAGCCCCGCGGTCGCGCTCTCGGCGTAGGGCACGAAGAACTGACCGGAGGAGAGCGAGGCTCCCTCGAGGCCGACGAAGGCGAGCCCGATCCCCCAGACGGCCCGGGACCGGAGCGCCGGGGGAGGGAACGGTGGGGGAGGTCCGGGGGGAGCGGGCCCAGTTCCCGGGGTCCGCGGGACCCAGGCCGCCCCCATGAGGAAGAGGAGGAGCATCGCGCCGCCGCCAAGCGCCACGGTGGGCTCCCAGCCCACGATCGGGTCGAGGACCGCGGGAACGAAGGTCCCCAGCCCGGCACCTGCGGCGAAGGCGGAACTGAACGCGCCCACGGGGATCCCCCGCTTCCCGGGGGGGTAGAGCGTCGCGACGAGCGCGATCGCGGGAGAGAAGAACAGCCCCGCGCCTGCTCCCGAGAGCGCCCGGAGCAGGAGGAGGAGCCAGAAGGTCGGGGCGATGGCGGAGAGGAGCGAACACACCCCCAGGAGTCCTGCGCCCACCAGCGAAAGGGTGCGGGTCCCGTAACGGCGGGAGAGGAGCCCCGCGGGGACCTGGAGCGCACCCGCCCCCGCGAAGAAGGCCGCCAACAGGAGTCCCCATTCCGAGGCGGGGACCCCCCCGTAGGTACGGGAGATGAGAGGCAGGCCCGGACCGACGTCGAACCAGTTGTAGGCGTAGACCACGCGCATCGAGACGAGCAGGACCATCGCCCGGGTGACGACCGAGGAAGGGACCTCGGGATCCCGCCGGTCCTCGGACATGCTCAGGTCACCGGGTGGCAGAGGGCCCCGCCATCGCCTGCCGCCTCTTATGTCTGGCGCGGCTCTCGCGGGAAAGCGGGGGGGAGCGCAGCGGGTGACGCACATCCAGGTCGGGACCGCGGACGAGATGAAGGTCAAGCGGCTCCAGAAGATCGGGCTCGACGTGAGCTGCTACGTGTGCGGGGCCAAGCCTGCCGTCGTCTTCGCGAACCGCGCGCTGGACGGAAGGGTCTTCTTTTCCTGCGAGGCCTGCCGAGGGAAGGCCGTCTAGCCACGGGCCCGCTCCAGAACGACAAATACCGACCTCGCTGAGCCAGGGGAGGATCTGGGTCAGATGCGCGGGGAGACGACGCCGGAGAAGGGGCGATCTCCGTCCCCCCCGTTCCAGGTCCTTCTCGATTTCGACGGCACCCTGGTCGAACCCAACGTGGCGATCGAGCTCGTCGCGGAGTTCGCCACGGACGGCCCGCGGATCGCGCGCGAGGTTGACGTTCAGCTGCACGCGGGACAGATCACGCTGCGCGAGGCGTGGGCCCGCGAGGTGGCCCTCCTTCCGATGGACCGGATCGAGGAGATGTCGCGCTACACGGTCGAGCACGTGCCTCTGCGGAAGGGGGCCCGGGAGCTCCTGGGGCTCCTCGCCTCCCGCCACGTCCCGGTTGCCGTGGTCTCCGGCGGGCTCGACTTCTACATCCGACCGGTCCTCGAGCGTGAAGGGTTCGATGTCCCATGCTTCAGCGACCGTGTCGGGAGGGCCTCGGAGGGGGGCCCTTTCCGCCTCGAACATCCCTACGGCCACCCGACCTGCCGGCTCTGCGGGATCTGCAAGGCCCAGGTCGTCCTGGACCACGCCCGGGGAAAGCTCCCTGTGGTCTTCGTGGGGGACGGGAGCACCGACCGCTATGCGGCGGAAGTGGCCGACGTGGTCTTCGCTCGCCACCGCCTTCTGACCTACTGCCGCGAACGAGGCATACCGGTCCATCCCTTCGAGGACCTCCACCCCGTCCACGACCAGATGGCGGCCTGGATCGATGGGCGGGCCGGCCTGCCCCTTCGAGGGTCGCTCGGGGTCGCGGACTCACGATGCCCGATATCCTCGGGCCTGGTCCTTAGAAAGAAGTAGGGGGGAAAGGGTTCGGGGGCCAACGGCCCCCGAGCTCGGGTCGGTCGTTCTCGCGCGTTCTACCGGTAGGCCGGGGGCGCTCCCTGGGCGGGGGGCGCCTGGGGCTGGGCCGCGCCGGGTTGGGACGGGGGCCAGCTGCCGTAGGCCCCCGGAGCGGCGGGCCCGGACGCGGGCGCACCGGTGACGGGCGCCGCGGCGGGGGTGGCGGTCGGTGGGCGCTTGCGGCTGCGCATGTAGAGCACCGCGCCAACGATCACCAGGACCACGACCACGAGCACCACGAGCGGGAGCAGCCAGGCAAAGCCCGACTTCGCCGGGGCCGTGCCCGAGATGTACCCGGACGCGTCCGACTGGGCCACCGAGGTGGGGATCGGGCCGGAGGTGCCCATACCCATCGCGGTGTAGGTCGAGGCCGCGCCTGCGATGTTGCCGCCCGAGAACCCGACACGACCGGCGCCGGTCGCGTAGTCGAGCCCGTCCGGCGGGACCACCGTGATGGACGGGGACGACACGGCCTGTCCCACGATGTGCGAGGAGAACAGGTGGGTCGGGCTGAGCGCGCCGACGAACCCGCCCACACTGCTGGGCACCAGGAAGATCCCGTCGGTGGTCGCCAGCGCGCCGCTGAAGGCGAGCGTGATCACCTGGAAGTTGTAGGTACCGTAGTTGTTGGTGACGGACACCGGGCCCCAGTCCTCGCCGCTCAGGGTGATCGGGGCCGCGCTGGGCACCGAGGCGCCGATGGACGCCTGGTAGGTCCCGGCGTTGTTCGTGCACGTCGCGGTCGCGTTGAGCGCCTGGTAGAGGCTGCAGGGGACGTAGTAGTGGTACCCCGCGGAGCCCGAGGCCGACGCGGTGTAGTTCGAGGCCGAGGTCCAGACCTCCCCACCGTAGAGCTGGTCGGGGACCAGTCCCAGGGCCGGGGAGAAGCTGGCCTGCGCCTTCGCGGTGAGCTCAGCGAACGCGGCCGGGCCGGGCCCGGAGAAGGGTCCGCCAGAGAGGCTGAACGTTCCCGTGGCGTTCGCGGACTGGCTCGAGGAGGCGTCCTGGAGGCCGATCGCGGGGACATACGAGCCGTTGGCGGCGCCCAGCCCAGAGGCGAAGACCTGGGCGTTGGTCGTCACGTTGGCGTTCGCGTACCCCTGGTAGAGCGCGGTGAACGTCCCGTTGCCCGTAACCGTGGTCCCCGTCGGGAGGTTGCCGCAGTTCTGCAGGCAGGTGGCGGTAACCTGGGCGCTGGCGTAGATGTAGAGGACCTTCTCGAGGGTCAACCAATAGACGGGGGAGTTGTTGGTCTGGGTGTAGATGACGACCGCGCCGATGTAGAAGTGGGCCGAGGCGGTGATCGTGGCGTTCGGGTTGCTGGGGACGCCGCAGGCGAGGCCAGAACACGTGAACGCGGTCGACTGTTCGTAGGCCCAGGACTGGGTCTGCCCACTGGCGGGGCGAACGCTAGCCGCGTGCGCGCCTCCCGCGGTGACCACCATCGACAGGACCAGCAGAGAGGCAAATGCGGCGACAAGGAGGCTCGTTCGGCGACGTACGTTTGGCATCAAGGGGTCTGCTCCGAAGGTGGGAACTCCCGACCTTCGCCCATGGACCCCTTGTGCCCTAATTGAACGTTTGCTCCGTGCCCCTGAACACGAGAACTAGGTGGGGGGCCCCCCTCTAGTTGAGTGACACACCTTGGCAAGGGGGGGTCTGCGGGCCGATCGGGTCGCGCTCCATCGATCGAATGGACCCGCCCCCGAAGTCGCTACGGGCCGCCCTTCAGGTCCCCCGGACCGAAGGGGCTCGGGTCCCGCGCCCTCAGGTCTAAGTCCCTCCCCCCTCCTCCTAGTGGAGGAGAAGTCCGTGGCCGAGGCGCCGCCGGAGGGGAAGGACGCCCCTGGAGACCGGGTCCATGGGGACGTGGGCGAGCCCCTGAAAGGCCGGTGGTTGCTCCTGGGTGCGCTCACGCTGCTCGCGGTCTTCCTCGGTCTGGAGCCGCTCCTGACCTTCTCTTCGTGGGGGTCCGACAGCGGGGAGTACGCCTACCTCACGGCCGGTCTGCTCGCGCACGGATCGTTCCTGCTCCAGGGGTACCAGGGCTGGGGGTTCGGGTACCCCTACTTTCCCGGGATGTTCGAGGTCGGGGGAGGGGTCGCCGCCGCGACGGGGGTGGACCCCCTTCTCACGCTGGAGTTCGTCGTGCCGACCCTCGCGGCGGTCTCGACCGTGCCCGTCTTCCTGCTCTTCCGGCGCCTCTATCCGTCGGACCCTGTGGCTCTGCTCGGGGCCGGGCTCGTGGCCGTCGCCTTCCCCAGGGTCTTCATCCTGTCGCACGCCGTTCCCGCGGCCCTCGGGGACCTCCTGGCCGTCTCCGGCCTCTGGATGCTCGTCGAGCAGCGACGCGACCCCCGCTGGTGGGCGCTGCTCCTCCCCGTCTCCTTCGGACTGGTGGTGACGCACCACCTCTCTTGCTACTTCTTCCTCCTCTCCGCCCTCGGACTGGTCGTCGGGGTCGAGCTCTACGCCCCGCGACGCTGGTCCCGAAGGTTCCCCCTTCGCGAGCTGCTCTATCTGGGGGGGTTCACGGTCGGTCTCTTCGCGTTCTGGCTGGGATACGCTCCCCCCTTCGCCACGATCCTGATGGAGGGCGTGCCGGGGGCCCCGGTCCTCGCCCTCCCGCTTGCGGCCCTGGCGGGCATCGTCTTTCTCGGGGTCTTGGTCCTCCTGCGCAGGCGAGGGTTCGTTCTCGGGCACCGTCCCCTTTGGAGGGCGAAGTGGCCGCCGAGGAGCCACCTGGCCCGGGACGGCGGGCTCCTGGCCGTGCTGCTGCTGGCCGGGCTCTCCTACCTGCTCTTCTTCCCGCTGCCGGCGACGGCGGACCTCGTCCCCTGGGCGGACCTGCTATGGTTCGCCCCCTTCCTGGCCGTCATCCCCCTCGTGGCCGGAGGCCGAGGGTTCGGGAGCCTGACCCGCCTCGGCTCCGCGCCGATGGGGTGGTTCGGCTTCATCGCCATGTCCGCCGCCTTCGCGCTCAGGACCGCCAACGAGGCCATCCCTCCGGACCGGCACGTCGAGTTCCTCGCCCTTCCCCTTCTCCTGCTGGCGGCGATCACGCTTGGCCGGGTCCTCTCGACCCTCCACGCCTCTGCGGACCGACGACCCTTCGCGGTGGCGCTGGGGCTCGTCGTGCTGCTCGTGGGAGCCAATGCCGCGGTCGCCTACCCTCCACCCTCTCTCCTAGAAGGGTTCCAGGAGGGGCTCGCCCCCACGGACATGGGGGTGGTCAGCTGGGCGGCGACGGGCCTGCCCGGTCCGGCGACGCTCGCCTCCGACCATCGTTTGAGCGACCTGTACTTTGGCGAGACGGGCCGACCGGCCACGTGGGACTCCGCGAAGTGCCTTTTCGTCGGGAACAACACGACCTGTGCTCTGCAGGAGCTTCGAGGGCTGCGCTATCCGCTCTTCCATTTCGCCCCCAGGCCCCTGGATGCGATCGCCGTCGACCCGACGATGCGGGAGCAGGGGGTGGCCCTCAACCCCAACGCGCCGGCGTTGCCGATGAGCGTCTGCTCCGAGCAGCTGCTCGAAGGGCCGGGGTTCGTCGAGATCTACGAGCAGGGAGGGACCGCGCTCTACTGGGTGGACCTGAACGCGTTGCCCCCCAGCGGGCCGACCGTGGGGGCTTGCGCCGGCGGGTAGCCGCGTCTCCGCTCCCGCCTACCCGCTCTTGCGGGGTCGCGTGGAACCCTCGAAGAGGGCCCCCGCGAGCAAGGGGAGCAGCACGGTCACGTCACCTTCCACGGTGACCTGGCGCGCGTTGGGCTTGAGCTTCCCCCAGCTCACCGCCTCCCGGAGCCGGGCCCCGGAGAGCGAGCCGTCCCATTCGACGGCGGTGGTGATGTAGACCGCGCTGTCCAGCCCGCCCCGGAACTGGTTCCACCAGATCACGTGGTGCTTGGAGATCCCTCCCCCGAGGATCAGCGCGTGGCTGCGCTTCGCCTCGAAGACCACGTCGGAGAGCTCCTGTTCGTCCCGGAACAGGTCGAACCCGAGCTCTCGGTGGTCCTGCCAGTAGAGCCAGAGCTGGCTCCCGACGGCCCCGTCCGTGGGACCGGGAACGTAGACCGGGACCTTCGCCTCGTAGGCCGCCCGGCAGATCGACCCCGCGCCGCGGCGGGCCCCCAGGTCCTCTCCGATGGCCCAGACGAGCTCCTTGGTCGAGAGCTTGCGCGAACCGCTCTTCCAGAGCCGGTCGAGGGTCGCCCGCATCCGGCGCTCGACGACCCCGCCGTAGTTGTCCTGCGGGATGACGACGTTCCCCAGACGGTAGATGTGCTTGCGCGCCAGCGCGCGGTCGTCCAGGAGCCAGTCCCCCTCGTAGTAGGGTTTCCAGGACCGGGCCAGGTCGTGGTCCAGGGTGCCGCAGGTCGTGATGACGACGTCGACGAGCTTGCGACGGACGAGCTCGGCCAGGACCCCGCGGGTCCCGGTCGCCACGATGTCGGCCGGGAAGGAGAGGAAGACGGTCCCCTCGCGGTCCTCCGCCATCCCTTCGAGGATATCGTAGGCCTGGGCCAGGCCTTTCGCCGTGAACCCGCCGGCGAGGTCGAAGGCGCGAAGCATCCGACGGGGCGAGGTGAGGTCCGAGGGTGTGAGGTCACGGACCGGTCGTCGGGGAGGCATGAGGAGGCGAAGCTATCGGAGGCATAAGCCCGCCGCCCTTGAGAAGATAAGCCCGCAACGGTGACCTCCCCCCCTCGATGCAGGGCCCAGCGACCACCCCCCTCCCCCCTTCCCGGGCCACCCTCGCGTCGCTGCGGGGGGGCCTTGAGGTCCTTCGGACGTTCCCGTCCTGCCCTCCCCGGGAGGGACCTTCTCCCTCCACCGCGGAGATCCTGCAGACGACGGAAGCGACCCTGCGGACCCTGCGGGGCGAGATCGAGCGGCTCGGGCCGTGGACCCGGGAGTTCGTCGGCTCCTCGCTCGTCACCACCATGGCGACCAGGGCGGTGGACGAGGCGCTCGACGCGTTGACGTTCCACCTGCACCACCTCGGGGAGCCCGCCGCCGCCGTCTCGGCGCTGATCGAGCGCCCGGTCCACCTCGCGGCCGCACGGGTGGAGGCGATCCTCGCGCTCATGCCCGGCCACGTGCAGCTCGCCCGGAGGATGAGCGACCGGGAGCGCAGCCTCCGGGAGAGGGCGCGAGGGCTCCCGTCGCGCCTGCGTCGCCGGTTCTACGTCGGGTTGTTCGTCGGCTCGCTGTTCCTCTTCTCCGTCGTCGTCGGGGCGGTGGTCCTTCTCGTGCCTTCGGTCGCTTCGGCCTCCGGGGTCGCGGCGGCGATCGCCCGCTACGCCCCGGTGAGCGCCCGGGTCGTCCTGGTCGCGGTCCTCTTCTTCACCGGCATCCGCCTCATCCTGGGCTCCCTCTGGCTGACCCGGACGATCTCCATCCTGCCCCAGTACGAGGAGCGCCGGGTCCACGCGGCCAAGGCCGGGATCCGACGACGCGAGCACGAGGTGCTGGACCGCCTGTCGCCCCGACGGACCGTCCCCGAGACGTGGTCCTCCCCCAACCCCGAGCGGCCGCGGAAGGCTCTGGAGCGCGAGGTCCCTCCTCCCTCGGAGTGACCCGGGCGCGGAACGTCCCGCAGTCCCCGAGCGCGCGGCGGTGAGGGTGGGGTGGCTAGAGCTGAGGGAAGGCGAGCCCCAGCGTCCAGCTGTGGAAGAGCAGGATGTACGCGACCGCGTAACCGGCGATCCCGAATCCGTTGAGGAAGGGGAGGCCGGCCTGGGGGTTCCCCCGGGAGACCAGGTACATCAGGATGCCGTAGCCGAGCAGGGACCCCAGCATCGCGGCGAGCGCCACGATGAGGTTCGCCGGGAGCCCGTGCAGGAAGGGGGAGACGTGGCCGACGTAGACGAAAGCGCTCACGACGAGGACCCCGGGGATGACGACGTCGCCCAGTCCCATGAACGTGGCCTCGCGCTCCTCCGGGGCGGCCTTCACCTTCGCGCGGGCCTCCTTCATGGAAGGGCTGTGGGTGTAGTCGAAGGAAGGTTCGGTGGGCATGACCAGCAGGATCGGGAGCTTCATGTCCGACACGACGTCGGCGAGCGAGACCATGTGCTTCGTGCCGTAGACCGCGACGGCGTCGTAGATCATGAGCGCGACCAGGAGCAGCAGGACGGGCAGAAGCCCGAGCGAGATCCCCAGGATCGCGGTGAGGCTCCCGGCCGCGAGATAGCCCACGGTGTCGACGACGTACCACTGGGGTTCCAGCAGGAGCAGCAGGAACACGAGGGACGTGATGAACGCCCCCAGGTAGAACCCGAGGTCGATGAGCGCGAGGCCCCCGGCGGTGTAGAAGGGCCCGGGGAGGAGGAGGTCCAGCGTCGGACCCATGGTGAAGACGAGAGAGAGGCTGATCGCGAAGAGGATGAAGTACCGGATCATCGACACCCGGCTCGGCGCGTACTTGGCGATCCCCAGGATGATGAGGGGGATCGCGACGATGGCGACGATGAACGGCAGGATGTTGGTGACGGAGTTGGGGGAGGCGTTCGTCTGGAGTCCCGCGTGGATGTACGGGGCGGCCAGGGCGAGCGCCGTGAGCTGGGAGCCCACGTAGAGGCCCAGGAGTCCCAGGCTCTGGAGGGACCGCATGTTCGATGACGGGGCCCCTATGGCTCCAGGGTCCCGAACCCGGTGTTCCCTACGACCTTGGTGATCTTCACACGGACCGTGACGCCCTTCTGGCGCGCCCCGGTGACGAAGATGACGAAGCCCTCCTTGCGGGCGACCCCGTCACCTCTCCTGCTGATGTCCTCGATGGGGAGACGGTAGATCTCTCCGACGATGACCGGCCCCTTGGGCTTCTCGGCCACCGCCACACGCCGGACATGAACGGGGCGCTGCGCACCGCAGGCCTCGCATACGAGCATCGGGACGCGTCCCGCCTTGTCCAGGTGCGTGTCGGGACGGTGGCACTCGCTGCACATCACGAAGCGCTCCGTGTACTCCCGGATCTTGTTGGCCATCTGCTCCTGGTTGGCCTTGGTCTTCAGGACCCCGCGAGGGCCGTCCATGACCCCCGGGCACCCGAGTTCCTTCGCGAGGAAGTTCAGGATGTGCTCCGGCTCGCGCCGCAGGTGCGCCCCGATGTCCTTGAGGTTGCGGATCGTCGTCGCCTTGCCGTCGTACATGACCTCGGGGACCGGGACCGTGAACCGCTCCGAGCGCTTGGGCGTCGCCGGAAGCAGCGTCCGGGCGCGGTCCAGGAGGGCCTCGTACGTGGGGGTCGACATTGCAGGGCACCGACCCCTGTGGGGCTCATAAAGGGGCGGGGGCCGGGGGCGCGCTCACCGGGCGGCGACCCACGTCCTGACCCGGATGGGCTCCTTCGCATCCATGAGCACCGGGGCTTGACCGCGCTCCTGCGAGCAAGCGACAGGACCCCACACGCGACGTTCCCCAGCCCCCCGGCCCTCGTCTCCGGTCCGGACCGGCCCGGCCCCCGACCCGCCCCGGGCCGCCGACGCCGCGATCCCTACGGCAGCAACATCGGGATCAGTCGCCGGAGGTCCCGCTCCTCCACCACGTTCGTCGCGTGACGGCGAACGTAGTCGTCGTCGGGAGCGAAGGCGATCCCGACCCGGGAGGCGCGGAACAGCCCCACGTCGATCTCCGAGTTGCCGACGGAGGCCGTCACCTCGGGGCCCACCCCGAGGGAGGTCTGGAGCTCTCGGAGCACCCGTTCCTTCTGCTTCACCGGCACCCGGATGATCCCACGAACGATCCGTCCTCCGTCCTCCATCTCGAAGCCGTTCGCGAGGACGGTGTCGACCCCGAGCTCGCGCTGCAGTCGCTCCGCGAGGACGTCGAGCCCGCCGCTGACGATGGCCGTGTGGACCCCTCGCGCCTTCAGGGCGCGGAAGAGCTCCCTCGCCCCCGGCATCATCGGGACCCGGGAGAGGATCTCCACGAGGTCGTCCCTGGAGATGTCCGGTTTGTGACGCTGCCAGACCGCGAGGTCCCTGCGGGTGAACTCCACGTCGTCGATCTCGTCGGCCATGAACGCCCGGAGCGCCTCGTCGTTGTTGTCGTGGAAGTGCCGGTGGACCTCGGCCCACGAGCTGATGACGTCCACCAGCGTGCCGTCCATGTCAAAGGCGACCAGGCGGAACGGGGACGGCTTCGCCGTCATGCGGTCCGTGGGGAGGTCGCGGGGGCGCTCGGGACGAGGTGCTGCTCCAGAAGGGCCAGTCGGTCGGCGAGCTCCTTCTCCTTCTTCTCGGCCTCCGCGAGGACCTTGGGGGGCGCGCGGGCACGGAACGTCGCGTCGGCGAGACGCGCCCGGGTCTTCGTGAGAAGGTCCGCGACCAGGTCCCGCTCCTTGCGGAGCGCGAGGAGCTCCTCCGCCGCCGGCGCGGCCCCGGCGGGAGCCAGCAGGAAGATCTCCGCGACCTCGGTGACCAAGGCTCGCGCTCCGGCAGGCTCCTTCGCCTCCGGTGCGAGCATATGGAGCGGTCCCAACCGGGCGAGCTGGGTTATCGTCGCGCTCCCCTCGGCGAGGGCGAGCACCCGGCCGGCGGCGGTCGTGCGGGGCCGGACCTGCGCCTCGGGGCGGGCGTCGAGGGGGATCTTCGCGTCGGACCGCAGCGTGCGGAACCCGCGGACGAGCTCCTGAAGGGCGGCCCCGTCCTCCTCGGCGCGGGGGTCGCGGGGGAGCTCCTCCGGCGAGGGCCAGCGCGCGACCGCGAGGCTCGCCCCGTCGTGGGGCGCGTGATGCCACAGCTCCTCGGTGATGTGGGGGACGAACGGGTGGAGCAGCCGCAGCGTCCTCTCGAGGACCTGCCAGCCGAGCTGCAAGGACGCCTCCTGGGCCGCCTTCCCCTCCCGCCCGTTGAGCCGGTCCTTCGCGGCCTCGGCCCACCAGTCGGCCATCTCGTGCCAGACGAACTGGTGGAGCGCGCCCGCCGCCCCGGTGAGATCGAAGGAGCTGAGGCGCTGGTCCACCACCTCGGCCGTGCGGGACCAGCGTGAGGCCAGCCATCGGTCCATGAGCGGGAGGGACGCCACGTCCATCTTCCGGGCCGCGGGGGCGGGGCCCAGGGTGCCGAGGAGGCGATTGAGGTTCCAGACCTTCGTGAGGAAGTTCCTCCCCCCCTCCATCATGCGCTGCGGGTCCCAGGCGCCCCCCTCCTCGACAGGGATGGGGAAGAGGAGCGCGAAGCGGAACGCGTCGGCGCCCCACTGCTCGATGAGCTCCAGCGGGTCCGGCGAGTTCCCCAGGTGCTTGGAGAGCTTCCGTCCCTGCCGGTCGGTGAGGATCCCGGTCAGGTAGACGTACGGGAACGGGGGACGGTCGAGGAACTGGAGGGACCCCATGATCATCCGGGCCACCCAGAAGAACACGATGTCCGAGCCCGTCCCCAGGACGGAGACCGGGAAGTACGCCGCGAGGTCCGGGGTCGCGTCCGGCCAGCCGAGGGTCGCGAACGGCCAGAGCCAGGAGGAGAACCAGGTATCCAGGACGTCCGGGTCCTGGTGCAACTTCGCGCCGCCGCACTTCGGGCACTTCGCGGGCGCGCTGTCGTAGGCGTCGTAGGCCCCGCACGTATCGCAGTACCAGACCGGGATCTCGTGCCCCCAGACCACCTGGCGGGAGATGCACCAGGGCTCGAGGTTCTCCATGAAGTTGTAGTAGGTCTTGATCCACCGGTCCGGGACGATCTTCACCTCTCCCTGGCGCACCGCCTCCAGCGCACGGAGCCCCATGTGGGAGGTGTTGACGAACCACTGGGTGGAAAGCCTGGGCTCGATCGGGACCTCGCTCCGTTCGGAGTGCCCCACGTTGTGCGTGTGGGGCTCCTCTTTGACGAGGAGGCCCGCCGCCTGCAGTTCCTCGACGATCGCCTTGCGGGCCTGGAAGCGCTCCACGCCCTGGAACCTCTCGGGGACGAACTCGCCGGTGAGGCGGCCTCGCTCGTCCAGCGTGTCGCGCTTCGAGGGCAGCTCCGGGTGACGTAACGCGATGTCGTGGTCCACCCTGTCGTGGGAGGGGGTCACCTTGAGCCCGCCGGTCCCGAAGGTGGGGTCGATCGCCTTGTCCGTGACGATCGGGATCGCGCGCTCCGTGAGCGGGATCACGACCTTGCGGCCGACCCAGGCCCGGTGGCGTTCGTCCTCGGGGTTCACGGCCACCGCGACGTCGCCAAAGATGGTCTCCGGCCGCGTGGTCGCCACCACGAACCCCTCCCCGTGCGCGGCCTCCGCCGGGTCGGCGGAGGGGTAGCGGACGTACCAGAGCTTCCCGTGGGTCTCGGTGGGGATCACCTCCAGGTCGCTGAGCGCGGTCAGAAGCTTCGGGTCCCAGTTGACCATCCGCTCCGCGCGGTACACCAGGCCGTCCCGGTACAGCGCCTGGAACGCGGTCCGGACCGCCCGGCAATAGCGGGGGTCCATGGTGTACACGTAGCGGGACCAGTCCATCGAGAGCCCGTGGGCGGTGAGCTGGCGCCGGATGTACTGCTCCTTCTCCTTCCGCCACTCCTCGATACGGGAGTGCAGCTCCTCCTTCGAGATGCGCGAGACGTTCACGCCCTGCTTCTCCAGGGCCTTCCGGACGGCCATCTGGGTCGCGACGCCGGCGTGGTCCAGGCCCGGCAGGAAGAGCGTGGGGACCCCTTTCATCCGCTGCCATCGGCAGAGGAGGTCCTGCGTCGTCCCCTGCAGGCTGTGCCCGAAGGTCAGGATCCCCGTCACGTTGGGAGGGGGGAACACGATGGTCCAGTGCGGAGCGGCCCCGGGGAGGTCCGGTGCCCGGAAGAGCCCCCGCTCCTCCCAGAACGTCTGCCACTTCGCCTCGAAGCTCGCCGGATCGTAGCGCTTCGGGAGCTCGGCCGCCGGCCCGGGCGGAGAACTTCCTCTCACGTCGGCCGGTGTCGAAGGGGAGGCGGTCGCGGCGGGGGTGGACCCACGGCCCGTCGTCCGATCCCCTGCTTCTGAGCCGTCGTTCATGCCTGCGTCGCGCTGCGCCCGCCCCAAAGGGCCCAGGCTGCGGTCGCTCCCAAGAGCAGCAGCGCGGTCACCGCCATGGAGGGCACGGCCAAGGCCCTATCATAGTTCTGCCCGAGCTCGTAGAGGACGAGGGGTGCCCCGGCCACCGCCAGGCCCGGAAGCACGACGAGGGTGGCCCACCAGGCTCCCGAGTAGAGGTTGGTGACGGGGATCCCGGTCTTCTCGGCGCGATGGAAGAGCACCCCGAGCTCGAAGAAGGCCGCCGCCATCACCGCCGGGAGCTCCGCCGCGGCGAAGAGGATGAAGGGGAGAGGGTCCCCGACGCGGCCCGCCACGAGACCCATGACGAGGAGCGCGGCCAGCACGTAGATGATGAGGATGAGCGAGGCCTTGCCCAGGAGCAGGGTCCTCCGGGGGATGGGCAGGGTCCTCGTGAACGAGAACCCGAGCACCTCCGTCGCGAAGAAGGCCGGTCCGAAGAAGGTCGCGAGCAGCGCGGCCACGGTGACGGCGGCGATCGCGAACCGCTCGGCCGCCGCCGGGGCCGGGTTCTCGATCACGGTCGACAGACCTAGGATGAAGGCGTCCAGCAGCGGGAGGATGATGAGGAAGGCGTACCCCGGGGTCCGGGAGGCGATCCGGAGGTCCTTGTGGAGGATCGCGAGCGAGGGCCGCCCCACGTGAAGGTCCGTCCCCCGCAGATGCGCGCTTCTCGTGCTCCGCGGAGCCGCCAGGGAGAGGTCCACGGGCGCCCGTCGGAGCCATCTCAGCGAGCCCAGGGCGACCACGATGTAGAGCGCGATCGTCCCCCAGAGCACCGGGTCGGTCAGGAGGTGGTAGGCGTCCAGGTTCGGATAGAGCGCGATCGAGGCGAGGTAGGCGAAGGGGAACGGGTAGACCAGGAGCAGGGTTCGGAAGGCCCCGGGGTTCGCCGACTCCCAGAAGCTCATGAGGTCCAGGATCTGGAGCGAGAACGCGACGAACGCCGTGATGGCCAGGCTGGGCAGGCTCCAGACCAACAGGTAGACCCAGCGGAGCGCGAGCGACCCCGGGGTCCCGCCTTCGGCGCCGCTCACCCGGACGATGAAGAACCGGGCGGTGACGAGAGAGATGGCGCAGGAGAGCACGACGGTCACCAGGGTCCCCGGGATCAGGACCAGGCCGGCCAGCGCCGAGCCGGTCACCACGGCCACCGCGAGAGGGAGGTAGATCGCGGCCATGATGGCCGGCGCGTCGAAGATCCGGAGGAAGACGATGAACCCCACCCGTTCCATGTCCTTTTTCGACAGGGGCAGGGTCGAAAGGAGCGGGAACACCCTCGAGCCCAGCAGGGTGGGCGCGACCTGGAGCCCCGTCATCCAGAGGAGCGAGAAGATCAGGAGCAGCTCTCCCGCGATGACGCTGGTCGCGTAATCCACGGGGGTGAGCGAGAGACCGAGCGCGCTCTGGGCCCTCAGCCCGATCGCTCCGACCGAGATGACCATGAAGAGGAGGAAGGCGACCATCCCCTTCGATTGCGCCACCCGGCGGCGGGCCTTCTCGGTCGGGTCCCCGCCTCGTCGCTCCTGAAGGGGCGCGGAGGTGTTCCCCTGCTTGAGCGCGTAGATCGACTGGAAGGAGAACTCGTCGTAGACGACCTTCGAGACCCGGAACGCTCCGCGCCATCCCAGGGGACGAGGTGGGGGGAGGGGGGTGACCGCCTGAGCGGAGGCCGGCCCTGGACCTTCGAGGATCGCGCCTTCGCCCGAAGCGGGCGACGGCCCGGTGGGCATCGTGGGGGACGAGGCCGCCATCTCAGACCTTTCCGCTAAGCATCTCCACCGCTCGGGAGACCGCTGATCCTTCGGTGGTCAGGTTGAGGTAGACGTCCTCGAGGGTGGCCTGGGGGAGGGCGACCTGCGACCGGAGCTCGGAGAGGGTGCCCTCTCCCTGGAGCTTGCCCTGGTCCAAGATGCCCAGGCGGCTGCAGAGCCGCTCGGCCACCTCGACGGTGTGCGTGGAGAAGAGCGCGGCCCTGCCTCCCACCCGCACGTACGCCGTCAGAAGGTCGCGCATGATACGTACCGAGCGCGGGTCGAGGTTGTTGAAGGGCTCGTCCAGGACCAGGAGCCGGGGCCGATGGAGGAAGCCGGCCACCAGGAGGATCTTCTGCTTCGTGCCGTTGGAGAGCGTGGCCAGCGGTCGGTCGATGTCCGGTCCGATCTGCAGGGCGCCCACGAGCTCGCGAACGAGCCCGCCGTACGCTTCGAACTTGAGCTGCCGGATGGAGGCCACGAACTCCAGGAACTCGCGCGGGGTGAGCGCGTCGTAGAGGAGGGCCGTCTCCGGAACGTACCCGACGAGGGCCTTCACCTCCATGTCCTGGGTCACCGGGTCCAGCCCCGCGACGCGGATCGACCCCGAGGCGGGATTGACAAGCCCGACGATCGCCTTCATCGTCGAGGTCTTGCCCGCGCCGTTCGATCCGAGGAGCCCGTAGATCTCCCCGGCATGCACCCGCAGGTTCAGGCGGTCGACCGCCGTGACGCTCCCGTAGGTCACGGTGAGGTTGGTGATCTCGAGGGGGTCTACGGTGGTCGACGGCATGACGGTAGGGGGATGGGACGTGACCCGGGGAGATAACGACCCCGGACGGGCCTCCTCGGTTGGCGCGTGCGCCCTAACGGGAAACCGGCCCGGACCGGGGTGACGCGCCACCGTCTGCGAACGGCAGCCCGTGAGCGGTGCTCGGGGCCCCTGTGTGGCCACACGGGGAGAGGGCCGACGCTGGGCCGGACGAGGTCACCGACCGCGACCGCACTTCGACCGGAGGTCCCCGCGCGTGCGGGTCGGACCGGTGAACCTCCGACGACGGGCCCCTACCGCGACCGCGCGCTCGTCCGCCAACGTGGTTCTGCCGTGGCGCGAGCAGGGGTGCGGCGTGCGGCCATGACCGCTCGCCGCTTTTCGGAGACCTCCGACGCGTATCGCCGAAATTGTGTTCCAACGGTCGGGTGGGTTATGTAGGCAAAGAGCAGGTCCCGCGTCAAGCTCTAACATGACACGGTTCTCTGGGCCGCGCTTGCAGGGCTGGGGATGAACCATGGAGATGAGAACACCAACGTCTGCACGAAGCACCGCCGGTAGGGCCTCCCGTTCACGGGCCGGCTTCGCCGCGTATGGCTCCAGATCCTCCGCGCTGATGCCTTTCCCCCCGCCCCGGCCCCGGCCCGCACCTCTCGCGGCCGTGGAGCCCCGCCAGACGAGCTCCCGTCTCTGGCTCGCGCTCGGGGTCCTTCTCGTGGCAGGGGTCATGGGGGTCTCGCTCTTCGGCGGCGCGTTCTCCTCGCTGGGGACCGTTCCAGGGCCGGTGGCGCTTCCCTCCCCCGGAGGCGGCTTGACGATCCTCTCCCACTCGGTGGGCCCCGTCCCCCGGTCGGCGACCTTGACCGGAGCGGTCGCCTCCTCCACCACCATCTCCTTCACCCTCCAGCTCGCGGTCCCGTCCTCCGCGGCGGAGACCTCCTTCGAGCAAGGTCTCCAGACCCCGGGCTCTCCCTACTACCACCAGTTCCTCTCTTCCTCGCAGTTCTACGCGACGTACGGGCCCTCCCCCTCGAGCGTCACCTCGCTGCTCTCCTACCTCTCCTCCCAAGGGCTCACGGTCACCCCCACCTCCGGCCCCTGGCTCTACACGGTGTCCGGGCCCGCCTCCTCGGTGGCCAGCACGTTCCACGTGGCGCTCTTCCACTATCGGGCGTCGGACGGGTCCACCCTCATCGCCCCGCGCGGGGTCCCGCAGCTGCCCGCGGGCTTCGCCCCGCTCGTCGGGACGCTCTCGGGCCTCAACCAGTTCGACCTGCCTCACCCCACCTTCGTGCCCGCCCCGCACGTCACCGCCTCGGGCCCCACCTCTCCGACGACCATGCGGGGCTTCTACAACGCGGCCTCGCTCATCTCGGGAGGGGACACCGGTAGCGCCTTCGCGATCGGCCTCGCGGAGATGTGCGACCCGACCGAGTCGACCGCGACCTACTCGAGCGACCTCGCCTCCTTCGACAGCATGTACGGGCTGCCCTCGACCACCGTGAACTACATCGGTAGCGGGGCGAGCTCCTGTCCCAGCGGGCAGGGCTCGAGCGGCTGGGGGGTCGAGACCGACCTCGACATCCAGTGGGCCCACGCGATGGCCCCCGGCGCCACGCTGTATGTCTGCCTGGACACGAGCGACCCCTCGATCTGCGACCAGACCTTCGTGACGGACCACTCGGTGGACAACATCGAGTTCGGATCGAACAGCTGGGGCGGAGGCAGCGCGGACCACTCCGTCTGGCAGTCCGCGGTGGCGGCCGGGATGACCCTGCTCGCTTCGGCGGGCGACTCCTGCTCGCAGGTGAGCTACCCGGCGGCCGAGCCCGACGGCATCGGGGTCGGCGGCACCACCATCACCCCCAGCGGGAACAACTTCGGCAGCGAGACCGCCTGGTCCTGCTCCGGAGGGTCCGGGACGGGCGGCGGATGCGACAGCGCGGACGCGCCACCCAGCTACCAGATCGGCATGACCGGTTACCCGGGCGTCTGCGCCACGGGGGACCGCGGAGTTCCGGACGTCGCGATGGACGCGAACCCGTCCACCGGTGTCGACATCGTCACCGGCGGGACGACCGCCCAGTACGGAGGCACGTCTCTCGCCTGTCCCATGTGGGCCGCGAGCCTCGACCTCATTTACCAGTCCAGCGGGGCGACCGGCTTCGCGGGACCGACCATCTACTCCCTCGCGAAGGGGTCGAACTACAACTCCCTGTTCCACGACATCACCTCGGGAAGCAACGGGTACGCGACGACGGTCGGCTGGGACCCGGTCACCGGGGTCGGCTCCCCGAACATCGGCGCCCTCGCGAGCGCATGGACCGGCGGCAGCCCCACCCCGCTCTCCGCCTCCGCGAGCGCCACCCCGACGTCCGGCACCGTCCCCCTGGCGGTCTCCTTCACCGGGTCCGCGAGCGGCGGGACCTCTCCCTACACCTACAGTTGGGCCTTCGGCGACGGCGGCACGAGCACCGCGCAGAACCCCTCCTACACCTACTCCACCGCGGGGAGCTACACCGCGACCCTGACGGTCACCGACAGCGCGAGCCACACCGCGACCGCCTCGGTCTCGATCACCGTGAACCCCGCGAGCACCCCCCTCACGGCCTCCGCGTCCGGCTCCCCGACGTCCGGGACCGTGCCTCTCGCGGTCGCCTTCACCGGGTCAGCCTCCGGTGGAACCTCTCCCTACACCTACAGCTGGGCGTTCGGCGACGGCAGCACGAGCACCGCGCAGAGCCCCTCCCACACCTACAC
>DAHVCH010000023.1 GCA_027314165.1 Thermoplasmata archaeon
AGAAAACGCTGTACGCCTCCTTCGGAACCCTCTCCCTCGAACAGCGGGCGGCCATCGAGGCGGTGGCGCTGGACATGTGGATCCCTTCCCGCGCCTCAATCAGGGAGCACGTCCCCGGAGCGATGGAGAAGCTGGTCTTCGACCGGTTCCACATCATGAAGTATGCCAACGAGGGGAGTGGATCGGGTCCGCAAGAGGGGGAACCGGGAGCTCTGGACGGAGGGCGACCCGACGCTGAAGGGGAGAATGTACCTCTGGCTCTACCGAGGGGAGAACCTCCCGGAGACGCATCGGGACCGCTTCTCCATCCTCCAAGCGCTCCACCTCAAAACCGGGCGAGCCTACGCGTTGAAGGAGGCTCTGGCGGAGCTCTGGGGCTACTCGAGCCACGGTATCCAATAACCGTCAGGCGTGAGCCCTGACCCTTTCCCTCGCTCCTCCTCGAGGACTCCAGCATCGATACCTTCAATACCTACTCACTAACATAGCCACTAAGATAGTGGCTATGTCGTACGAACGCACCATCACCGTGGGAGGCCATCGCTATCGACAGCTCGCCGAGTCCTACTGGGACCCGAAGGCCAAACGTTCCCGCACCCGCGTTCTCCGCCATCTCGGCGCCGTCGACCCTCTGCGTGGGACGAGGGAGCCCCTCCCTCGTCTCCTGGCTCCCGTCCATTTCGGTCTTCTCGCCACCCGCATCATGAGCGGCACCTTGACCGCCGCCCAGGTCGTCGACCTGGTCGAACAGATGGGGGGCGAGGTCCCCCCAGGGGACCTCCGGGCGGTGGGCATCCGCTACGACCTGGGGAAAAAAACCCTCGAGCTCCTCCTCTGGCCGGCGTTACCCTCCTTGCTCCGCCCCGCTGCCCGACCTGCCGGACGCCCTCCACGATCCAAGGGTCGCACACCACCGCGCCCCTCACGCTCCAGGGAACGGCGTCACTGAGGGTGCCCACTTGGGGGTGCCCGAACGGGCATCCCGAGGCCACCTGGACCTCCGCCTTCCGGGACGCTCTCGCCCCACCCTACCACCAGGTCGGCTACGACGTGATGATCGCGGCCACGCTCCTGCGCTTCGCCCTGGATCTCCCCGAACGCAAGGTGCTCGCCCTCCTGGAGGACGGGTGGGGCGTCCCTCTCGCCCAGAGCACCCTCTCCCGCCTGACCATCGAAGGCCTCGTTCGCTGGCAGATGCTCGTTGAGGAGCGGCTCCCCCGCCTCGCGGGGGAGCTCGCTCCCCTTCTCCTCCAGATCGATGGCACGATGACCCCGGGGGCCCCCGTCACCTTCCGCGCCCGCCACGCGATCACGGGGGCCACGCTCTGGGCGATGCAGCTCGAGGTGGAGAGCAAGAGCGAGGTGGTCCGGTTCCTGCACGCCTTCCAGGCGCGCTACGGGAACCCGACCCTGGTCGTCCGGGACCTCTCCCCGACCCTGCGGGAGGCCGTGAGCGAAGTCTTCCCTGGCGTTCCGCAGCAGGAGGACCATTTCCACTTCCTCGCGGACCTGGGCCCGGAGGTCCTGGTCGACTACGAACTCCTGCGCAAGGGACTGCTCGCGGGCGAGGGACTCGCCCACCTCGCCCAGTGGTCGCGCAAGCTCCCGGCGGAGGGGAGCACCCTGGAGGAGCTGGAGCGGGTCTGGGTGCGCCTGGCCCTGGAGTGGGTGGAAGAGGGGCGCCTCCACCCCGGGGGATTCCCGTTCCGTTGCGCCTACGCGGAGGTGGTTCGGCGGCTGGAGAGGGTGGCGGGATGGGCGCGGGAGATCCTGCGGGCGAACCTTCGACACCGTGTGGGGGTGGCAGAGGTGCGCGAGCTGAAGGAGCGCGTGGAGCGGCTCCTGGGACGGGAAGGGGTGCGGGTCCCATGGGCGCGCCTCCAGGCTGAGCTCGTGCTCTGGGAGGAGGTCCGCCGGGCGATGCGGGTGGAGCGGGACCGGCGGGGGCGGGAGGACCTTTGTCCCCTCACGCCCGCAGACGTGACGGCGGCGAAGGAGGCGATTGCGGTGGCCGGGTCGAGGCTCGCCTCGCTGGGGGACTGGGCGGAGGCGATCTGGGGAACGGTCTCCTGTCGGTTCGAGGAGCACGGTGCGTTCCTGTGGGTGGAGGCGCCCGCGCTGGGGGTGGTGGTTCGGAGCACGGTGGAACTGGAGCGGGCCCACCGAGAGGACCGTCGGGGGATCCGTCATCGACAAGGGTCGGGGTCGACAGGGGAGGAGATGGGACGCCTCGGGACGTTGCTGGCCTACTGGTCGAACGTGCGGTGTCCGTGGTTCGTGGAGAACGTGCTCCCGGGGCTCAACCTCTGGGAGGAGTATGCCCGTCAGGACCCTAAGGAGGTGCAGCGGAGGATGACCTCGCTCCCGCGAGAAGGACGGAGGCCCAAGGTGGACGTTCCTCGGAAGCGGAAGGAAGGGAAGCTGGCCGAGCTGGTCTCGCTGCTGCAGGCCCCGGGACCCCTGGGGCCGGGGCTCACGGCGTGGGCAGCAACCGTGGGGAGCCTCACCTCTCAGGCGGGCTCGGAGGCCTGACGGTTATTGGATACCGTGGGACCGAGGCCCCTGGCAGCCTTTTATTCCTAATCGATGTGCAAGCGTCCGCGCGAGGCGCAGACGATGGAAGAATACGGCTTCGGGGAGTCGGCCCCCTCGATCTCGGACGAGCTCAGCGGCAACAATCTGAAGGTCTACAAGACCATGAAGGAACTTGGGCTCTCTTCGGAGGAGAAGATGGGGACGGCCGAGCGCATCACGCAGACCTCGAAGCTCCCGAAGAACATGGTCCTCAACTCGCTGCAGGACCTCCAGACGAAGGGGTTCGTTCG
Source organism: Thermoplasmata archaeon (assembly GCA_027314165.1). Taxonomy (GTDB): domain Archaea; phylum Thermoplasmatota; class Thermoplasmata; order Lutacidiplasmatales; family UBA184; genus JAKAAX01. The sequence goes on from DAHVCH010000023.1 coordinate 2,826, forward strand.
CCGGAAGGTCCGCGAGAAGGCGGCCGGCTACTTCCTCGTGAAGTAGGGGCCCGTTCCGGGCCAACTCGGTACCCCGCTTCGCTCGTGGCGGGCCCCCATCGGGGGCACTGGGCTTGGGGCACCGCCCGTACGCTCCTCACGCTGAGAGGGCCCTTGGGTCCCCACGGGAGCGAAGTGTGAACGCCGCGGTCACTCCGCCGAAGTGAGCCTGCGATCGGCGAGCAGGCGCTCCAGCGTGCGGCTGGTCGAGCGGAGCGTGACCTCGGTGACGGAACCCACCTTGGCGACCTGGGTGCGGGGGCGACCCTCGCCGTGCTGCTCGCTCGCGAGGTAGATGAGAGCGGCGACGAGGCCGTGGGGCGACAGCCCCGAGACCTCCGGGTGGCCCTGCGTCACTCGCAGCATCTCCTCGACCGTCGAGCGGACCCGGGGGGAGAGCGCCAGCTCCTCCGCGTAACGGGTCAGGTAGGACTGCAGGTTCACGATCGGCACCGGGGTCCCCAGGTTGCGGCTGAGCGACTTGAACGCGCGGCCGAGCTCCGAGCGGCGGATCCCGACGACCTTGCTCACCTCGCCCAGCGTGCGGGGGAGCCCGAACCGCCGGCAGGCGGCGTAGATCGAGGCGCCCACGCTCGAGCCCATGTTCCGTCCTCGGAAGGCCCCGCGCTGGGTGGCCAGCTGGAAGATGCGCTCGGCCTCCGAGAGGACGACGGGGGGGAGGCCCAGCGTCGAGGAGGTCCTGGCGAGGAGGTCGCGCGCCGGGGAGCGGTCCAGCGGGCTGTCGGACCGCCGGGTCACCTCCCGGTCCATGAGCCATTTGAGGTGGCCGTAGTAGTTCCTGCGGTCCGCGCTGAGCGCCCGCCCCTGGCCGTCGCGGCGGACCCCCAGGGTGCTCCCCAGGTGTTTTCGGGGAGCCCCGGCCGGAACGAAGGGACCCACCCCTCTCCCGCCTTCGGAGGGGCCCTTCTCGCCGCCGCTGAACGGAAGGTCGTCCGAGACCCACTGCGAGGCCAGGACGAGCCCGCAGTCGCCGCAGTGCAGCTCTGCTGACCCGGAATCCCGGACCAAGCGGATGCCGCCGCACTCCGGACAGTGGGGGGCCCGTCGGCCCTCGGCCCCGACCGGCGAGGTCCGGCCCATACCCACCACGTTAGACGCTAGCAGGGCCACTGTTTATAGCTATTTACTGAGCTTATTCGGCCGTGCGGCGGGGCCTCGTCCTAGCCGGGGGGGGATTGGTGGCCCTCGGGCTCCTCGTCGTGGGGGTCGGCCTCTTGAACCTTCCCCAGACCAACACCATCCTCGCGACCCAGCCGATCGACTTTCCCCTGCTGTTGCGGGACTCCAACCATACCGAGGTGTTGAACCCCCCCATCCCGGCCCTCACGGGAGGGACGATCACGGTGCAGGCCCAGTCCAACGGTTCGCTCAACATCTACCTGCTCTCCGGAGGGTGTTCGATCCCGAACTTCAACGACCCGAACGGGTCGTGCGTGCTCGAGATCGCGTACGTGGCCCCGGGAGCCGCACCCACCACGCTCACGCTCTCTCCCGCCACCACGTTCCCCTACGTGCTGGACGTCGTCAACCGCGGGACGACCACCGCCTCGGTCTCGGGGTCGGTCGTCATCGACGCCAAACAGACCACGGGAGTGTCGCTCTGGGAGGCCACGGTGATCATGGCCGCCGGCGGACTGCTGGCATCCATGGGAGCGATTGCGCTGTTCCTTGGGCTCTTCCTGGGCGGGGGAATCTACTCGAACCGGACCATGCCCGAGAAGCTGCCGCCTCTCGAGGGCGAGGAAGAACCCAAACCGGCCGCAGAAGGCGAGGAAGCTCCGTCGGGAGAGAAGCGCGAGGACGAAACGCCCGAACCGAAGGAGAAGAACCACCTCCGAGAGTCCCGGAGCGAGAGCCCGCCCGAGCCCAGCTCCCGGCCGCAGCCTGAGGAAGAGAAGACCCTCTGGTAGGGAGACGGCCCGTCCAGGTGGGCGTGCCGGTCGCTCCGATCCGCCCGCGTCTGCGGCTCAAACTGTAGGGGACGGCGCGGGGGGCTTCCCCGCTCCTCTCCCCGCGCGCGTCCTCACTTTCCCCAGAAGGGTTCCTTGGCCCGGCGGATGGTGAGGATCTCGTCGAACACCTCTCGCTCGGACGGGCGGAGCGGGACCTTGGCGAGGGAGCGCGCCGTCTCCTCGCTCATCGAGACGTAAAGGGTGTCCCCCTCGTTGAAGGACCGACCCACCGTGGCCCCTTCGATGGAGGCCGCGACCTCCGTTCCCTCTTCGGCCTCCTTGAGCGACTCCCCCTTGTCCTGCAGCCCCCGGAGCAGTCCGACCTCGGTCCCGTCCCGGATCATGAGCCGAGACGGGGGGCGCAGCGTGCCCGCGAGGACCTTCACCCCGACGATGGCCGGGTGGGAACGATGGAACACGAACCCCGGGATCACCTGGAGCTTCGCCGGATGGACCAGGGCCTTCCGGCGCTCCTCCTCCATCTCGGTCCGTCTCTTCTCCCGCCATTCCTGGTACTCCTCGAGGAGACGGTACATCACCTCCCCCGGGAACACCTTGACGTCGGCGCTGGGGAGCACCGAGGCGGCCTCCGGCAGGACCGGCACGGAGAAGGCGAGGATGGCCCGGCACAGCGGGTCCTTCACCGCCTTCATCACCAGGGCGTCGCGCTTCGAGACCGCCCCCACTTCGGCCCCCTTGATCGGGATCTGGGCCTCCTTGCATTCGAAGGCGAGGGCCTCCAACCCTCCGAGCGTGTCCGCCTTCAGCCACACCCCGTTCTCTTCCACGGACGCCACGGGGTAGGTCTCGGATTCGAGCTCCTCGCAGGCCTTGGTCGCCGCCTCCTCGCCCGCCCCCACGATGACCTTGATGAGACCCCCGGGGAGCGCCTTCTCGATCCCGGGCGCTGAGAGCTGGACCCCGGCGGCTGCCGTGGCCTCGGTCAGGGACTCCATCCGCCTCGACGCGGTCCCCCGTCCCGCCCGCACCACCGTCGGCCGCGTCAGGACACGGATCTTCGAGACGAAAGGTCCGTCCACGCCGGTCACGACGATCGGGTCGCCCACGCGCATCCGACCCTGGTAGACGATCACGTTGGCCACCGGGCCGATGCCGCGCTCCTCCGTGCGCTCGAGCACCGTGGCCTCCCCCGCGCGCTCCTCCTGGCGGAGCTCCTGCTCCAGGTACCTCTGGGAGAGCCCCACCATGACGGCCAGAAGGTCCGGGAGGCCGGCGCCGGTCTTCGCGCTCACCGGCACCATGGCCACGTTGCGGGTGTAATCGCTGACCCGGTCGTAGCGCTCGGCCGAGAACCCCAGGGCATCCAGCGACTCGGAGAGGGAGTAGATCCGGTCGTCGAGCGCCTTCTGGGTGTCCGTGGGCAGCGTGGCGAGGAAGGTGGAGAGCGGGGTCCGGGGGGGCGGTGGCCGCCAGCCCTGGATCGTGTCGACCTTGTTGGCCGCGATGATGAAGGGGGTCTTCTCGTGCCGGAGGATCTGCAGGACCTCCCGGGTCTGGGGCATCACTCCCTCCCGGACGTCGATGACGACGATGGCGATGTCCGCGAGCGCCCCGCCGCGTCGCCGCATCGTCACGAACGAGCGGTGGCCCGGGGTGTCGATGAAGAGCAGCCCGGGGATCGAGAACTGCTCGGCCCGAAGCAGGCCCGCACAGACCTTCTCGATGACCTTGAGGGGCACCTCGACGGCACCGATATGCTGGGTGATCCCCCCCGCCTCCTTCGAAGCCTTCGCCGAGCCCGCGATCTTGTCCAGGAGCGACGTCTTCCCGTGGTCGACATGCCCCATCATGGAGACGATCGGCTGTCGCAGCGGCATGAATACTCCCCGAGCCCCGCGGGCCCCGCCGGGGGGCGGTCCCGGCCCTGGGGGGCGCCGAGGAATCGGCTCCGACCTTAAAGGTGGGCGGGGGCCGGCCGGGGCAGCCCCGCCGGCGGATCCCGACCGCGGCACCCTTCGGACCACGCCCCGGGAGGTCGCCGTCGACCCGTCTGAACGGGGGCTGCGGCTACCCTTCCCACCGGGAGAGCTCCTCGAAGGGGACGGAGACCAAGGCGACCAGGAGCTCCTCCGGCGTGAGCCCCCCGTGGCTCCCGTGCAGGAACCGGTCCTCCGGACCCCGGGCCCCGGGAGGCCGGTACCACATGGACGCGCCCTCGCCCGCCAGGACGAGAAGGTCGCCGAGACGGGCCTTGAGCTCCGGGTGGAGCGGCCCTGGGCCGTAGAGCCCGCCGGTCAAGGTCTCCTCGACGTCCAGGACCCTCCAGTCCGGTGGGAGCGTGGAGGTCAGGTGCTGGCGGAGCGCCTCGACCTGCCCCTCCCGGGCCTGGAGGAAAGCGGCCCGCCGCTCTCCGGAAGGGGGGCGCTGGAGGAGCTCCATGAGGCGAGGGTCGTCGTGAGCGGCTCGCGCCTTCTGGGGGTGCACTCCCACCTGCCCATGGTCCCCGGTCACGAACAGGTGGACGCCCTCTCGGTCGGAGGGGGTCATCCGTGCCGCGGCCGACACGAACGCCTGCAGGACGTGGAAGATCTCGTCCACCGCCATGTCCGGGTGGGGCCCGTTCAGATGTCCCACGGCGTCGAGGAGGTCCCAGTACACCCACACGAGCCCGGGGCGGCGCGCGCGGGGCTGCGAGAGGATCCTGGCCAGGTGGTGGCTGAGGTCGGAGAGCGAGACGTACCCCTCGAACTTGGCCCCGTCGTAGAGGATGCGAGTGAAGGCGCTGCCCTCGAACGCGTCCTTCGTCAGCGCGGACGACCGTACCCCTTGCCCGAAGACGGTCGGGGTGGGGAGCAGGTCCTTCGGCTGAAAGCCCCGCGCGATGGCGAGGTCGCGCGGACCTCCCCAGGGAGGGGCGAACTTGAGCGTGTTCAGGATCGCCCCCCACGCCGGGAAGTACTGCGTGTAGCCGACGATGCCGTGGGTCCCTGGCGCCGTCCCGGTCGAGAGGGAGAGGAGCGCGGAGGAGGTCGTGGATGGGAAGACGCTCGTCAACGGTCGGGTCCGGGGAGCGAGGCCCTCCGCCAGACGGCGATGGGCGGGCGAACGGGCCCGTTCCAGGAACGCGCGGAAGAACGACCAGCCGAACCCGTCGAGCAGGAAGACCACCTGGGTCGAGCCTTCCCCGCGCTCCGGAGCGTCGACCAGGTATTCGGGGTCGAGGGGTGGGGCCATCGTCGGGGTGGGGCGTCCTCCCGCCCGGGCCAGGGCGGTCACCCCAAGGTTCGGGAGCGATCGCCCCCCGAAGTCGGGGGCGGGATAGATCCCTCCCCACCGCGGCCGAACGAGGCGCTCGGCCAGGCGAAGGGCGCTCTCCGGGACCTCCACTCCCACCTGCTCTCCCTCCCCGCGCCCTCCGTGGCAGCCGCTCGGGTAATTCAACGTGCGGGGCCCGCGAGGGCGAGGGAGGGCTCGGCGGAACCCCGGCTCACAGCCACCACCCGACGAGGGCGCTGACACCGAGGATCACCAGGACGGCGGCCACCAGCGTACCGTAGTCCCGCTCCCCCTGGACGAGGAAGGTCCACAGCGAGGCGATCACGCGCGCCACGGGAGTGGCCACGAGCGCGACCAGCCCGGCGAGGATGAACACGATGCCGGGAAGCGCGGGGCCCCAGGCGAGAAGGGTGTGCGCGGAGAGAGGCGTCGTGGTGGTGGCCGAAGGGTCCGAAAGGGCGACCAGCAGCGCTCCGATCGCGAGGAGGACCGCGCTGAGCGCGACCCCGTAGAAGAGGAGCCTTCCCAGCCGGCGGGAGAGCTGTCCGAGCCCGGCGGCATCCTCGACCTCCCCTCCTCGCGGCGGGAGCTCGGAGAGGTTCACGCCCAAGGCACCCCCAGGATGGCGCGGGCGGCCATGAGGAACGCCGCCGCCATGAGGACCACCAGGAAGATCCATCGGAGGCCGACCGAAGTGGTGCGGGCGTGGAGAGAGGTGCCGACGTGGGACCCCAGAAGGGTGCCCACCGCCACGGGCGCCGCGATGAGAGGCAGGACGTCACCGTGGACCAGATAGACGAGGGCCCCCGCCGTCGCGGTCACGCCGATCATGAGCGAGCTCGTCGCGGTGGCCATCTTGATCGGGACCCCCATGACGCCGGACATCGCCGGCACCTTGTACGTCCCGCCACCGATGCCTAGGAGCCCGGAAGCTAGGCCGGCCACGAAGCTGAGCGCCAGGCCCTCGCGGACGCGCCCGACCCGGAAGGGACGCGCGGGCTGCCCCGAGTCGGCCGGGAGGGTCCCGTGCAACCGCCACCGGTCCGCGAGGGGGTCGGGAGGTGGAGGCACGAACTCGCCTCGCCGTAGGTCCCGGTAGAGCAGGTAGGCGGCCGAGACCGCAACGAAGGAGAACGCGAGGACGAGGACCTTGGTGCCCGCCCCGCTCTGGAGCACGGAAGCGGTGAGCGCCGCCCCCGTGAGCCCACCGAGGGCGGTGCCGACCTCGAGGAAGAACCCCAGGCGGAGGTGGAGCAGCCCCTTGGCCGCGTACCGGGAAGCGGAACCGGCCGAGGTCGCGATGATCGAGACCAGCGAGGCCGCGATGGCCAGCGGAACGGGGACGCCGAAGAAGAGGACGAGCCCCGGGACGATGACGAGCCCCCCGCCGAGCCCGAGCATGGAGCCCAGGGCCCCCGCCGAGATCCCGAGCAGGAGGATCGCGAGGAGAAGGAGAGCGAGCGGCACGAACTTCAGGGCTTCCCGCGGGTCGACGACCCCCAACGCGGTCGAGGGCGTCGGGTCTAAGACCCTGCCGACCCGCCGCCAAAGGCGTCGAGACGCCTCTGCGAAGCGGACCCCTCGCTGAGGTCGGAGACCGAGACGCCCACCGTCCGCACGCCCCACCCTCTCGCCGGGGACGGAGGGACGACCCCCGGCTCCGAGAGGCTCCCATGCCGCTCGTGGGTGCGTCCCTCGAGCTCGCCCACCAGCTGGTCCAGGAGCTGGGTCGCGGTGCGCGCGAGGAGCTCTCCGCTCGCCGTGCGCTGCGGCAAGGTGCGGCTCCTCTGGAGCTGTTGGAAGTCGCTCGTCCTCAAGCGGACCGTGACGGTCCGATACCATCGTCCCTGTTTCGTCACGCTCTCGGAGAGCGAGAGGCAGAGGCGGAGGAGCTCTCCCCGGGCCTCGTCGGCCCTCGAGGTGTCCACGTCGAAGGTGCTCATCGTCCCCAGCGAGCGCGGGCCCTCCTCCTCCGGCCAGGGCTCCTCCCGGACCACCCCCCTCGCGAGGTCGTGCATCGCCCCGGCCATCCCTCCCAGGGCCTTCCGCAACCGGTCGGTGGGGGCTGCCGCCATCTCGCCGATGGAGCGGATGCCCGAGGCGACGAGGGCGGCCTCGGTGACCTTCCCAATGCCGGGGATCGACCGGACCGGAAGCGGCGCCAGGAACGCCTGGACGAGGTCCGGAGGAACGACGACCACGCCCCCCGGCTTCGCCCGGTCGGAGGCGATCTTCGCGATCGTCAACGTGGGACCGATGCCGATCGAACAGGGCAGGTCGAAACGCGAGCGCACCTCGCGTTGGAGGGAACGGCCTTCCTCCTCCGCCGCCCCCGGGGTCGGAGCCTCGGAGCGGAACGCCGCTTCATCGATGCTGAAGGTCCGGGCCTCGGCGGACCTCTCACGGAGGAGGGCCATCACCTCACGCGAGTTCTCCTCGTAGAACGGGAAGTCCGGAGGGATCCAGACGTAGTCCGGACAGAGCGCGAAGGCCTGGCTCACGGGCAGCGCGGAGCGCAGGCCGAGCGCTCGCGCCTCGTACGAGGCCGAGAGCACCACACCCCGGCCCTTGCCCCCCTTCGGGTCGGCGCTGACCGCGACGACCTTGCCGCGAAGCTCCGGGTGGCGCTTGAGCTCGCAGGAGACGTAGAAGGCGTCCATGTCCAGATAGACGACCCAGCGCATACCTGCAAGCCAAGATCTGCGTACGAGCGCCGAACGCGGCTTCGTGCGCCCCCTTGGCGACGGACCTCCTACCGACGGCTGAGCGGAGCCCCACGGGTCAATGAAGCCTCCTCACTCCGGCGCTCGCTCTCGTTCGCCGCCGGCGTTCGCCCCCGGGAGCATGCCGGCCCCGTGCTGTCGCTGCACGTGTTCGGTGGCGGTCGGGGGGAGCATGAGTCGACCGCGATCTCCTGGACCCGTTGACCGTTCGAGTTGGGTGCCTGGTGGGCCGAGCGGCGTTCCCCACGACGTGGTTGAGCCACGGCACTCCAGGTTCCGTCAGGAACGTCGGGATCATCTTTCGACACCAGCGAAGCGCCGTGGCGATCCGCACGGCGTCCTCGTCGTGCCAGTGCGGCCTTAGGAATCGCTTCGCCCCCCTCCGAGCGCGCTTCGCCGCCTTGCGGCGCACCCCCGGCTCTGACGCTCGCCCTGTAGCACCATCGTTGGGCTGGCCGCAAACTTGAGTCCCTCCGAACTCGGCCGACCCGATTCCCGCCCCGGCCTCAAGGAATCTGGAGGCCCTCCCCGGACCGCGGAGCTCATGGAGAACGGCGTGGGGCGCGGGCGGAAAAGCGGGCCTTCCCCGGTCGTACCACGTTGCATCGATCCCGAAGACCTGGCGGCCCATGGACCGGGAGTGGGAGCGGAAGGCGATGCCCGAGCGTTGTCGCGGTCCGATCGCGCCCGCGGGAGCCCCGAGGCGAGGTCGCCGGGGGCTACAGGCCCCCGAAGTCGACCGCGTGCGCGTCGACCTCGAGGCCCTTGGGGCCGAAGCGGTAGGGTTGGCGCGTCCGGGTGTGCTCCGTCCTCCGCATCTTCAGCACCTTGAGGGAGAGCCCGGCCCGATGGGCCCGGGCGTCCTCGGTGGGGGAGAGAAGGAGCACCCCATCGGAGACGTACTCTCCTAGGCCGTCGCGAGAGACCTCCGGGGCGAGCGGGTTCGCTTCGGCGGTCATGACCGCCGTCGCCCCGGTCTGCCGGCACATCCGGGCCACGTAGAAGAGCACGTTCCGCCGCTCGACCTCGTCAGGGGCGAGCGCGGAGAGGAGGGAGATCGAGTCGATGACGATCCGCTTGGGACCGAAGGCCTGGACCTCGGTGGGGAACTGGCTGCGTATGCGCTTGAGCGCGTTCGACGCGTCCTGAGGGTCGATCCGGACGATCTTGAGGAGCCCCTTCTGGTTCGCCTCGGCCAGGGGCCAGCCGAACTGGGCGGCGGAAGCGACGAGCGCCTCGGTCTCCTCCTCGAAGGATAAGTAGAGCGCCTTCTCGCCCCGGGAGATTCCGTCCGCCACGAACTGGAGGGCGAGGCAGGTCTTCCCTACGCCCGGGGTGCCGAGGACCAGCACGACGTGCCCCCGAGGGAAGCCCCCGTGAAGCATCTCGTCCAGACCGGCGATGCCGGTCGGAACGCGCGGGGGAGAGGAGGCTGCCATGGTTCCTTCACCCGACCCGCTCGTACTGCGTGGTCGCAAGCCCGAACCGCCCCCGAACGTCCAACAAGAAGCGGCCCTGCAGCTCCTGCGGCACGTAGGCGAGCAGAGGCATCGATTTCTCGATGAGCATGGCTCGGATCCGGACCGAGCGGGTCTGGTGCCGGACCCAGGAGAAGTCGAAGACCCCGTCGACGGAGTCCTTGATCGCCTGCTCCACGCGCGGCTCGGCCACCCCCTTCGCGAGAAGGAGGTAGATGAGGCCGTTCCACTGCTTCGCCCTCCGGCGGAGCCCCTTGATCACGGTCAGGAGGTCGTCCGAGCTCACCGAACTGCGCGCAAGCAGGTCCGAGAGCGAGTCGACGATGAGCAGCGAGCCCCTCCCGCGCGCCTCGAGCGCCGCGGTGAGGTCGCCCAGGATGCCGTCGGTCGAGCGCGGCGGGGCGCTGGCGTCGAGCACGGATCGGTCCTCGTCCGCCCAGGTCGTGGGGACGACGCTGTCGGCAAAGTAGGGGGCGGAGAGGTCGGCGAAGTCCATGTGTTCGACGAGCAGTTGGCTGTACTCCGCGGGGAAGGCCGCGTCCGCCTCCCGAAGCAGCTGCTCGCGGGAGCGCGTGAGGCTCACGTACGTCACCCGACCCGGGAGCGCTACGGGACCCTGGTAGCGTCCGAGGTAGAGGTTCCGCGTGTCCTTCCGATGGGAGGCCCGCATCAGGGTGGCGGCGGAGGTGAGGGCGAACTCGTAGGAGCCGGCCCCCGGCTCTCCAGAGAGGAGCATGACGCTCCCCACCGGAAGCCCTCCGGTGATGTGGTCGAAGTCGTTCACCCCCGTGGGGATGCGGGCTGAGAGCCGAGCCACGCCGATCTCCCGCCCTTGCACGCCTCAGCGACGTGAGAAGTGGCTCATGAGGATAACGGTGCACTCGCAGCCGTCTCTGGCCCCCCAGCAGGGCTGGCCCCGACCTTCATGAACTCTCGAAGCAGCACGGTCGCGTACTGCCCCTTTTCGAGCACCAGGTCGAACCGTATCGAGCGCTCCCCGGTCGTCTCCGGATGGGCCTCCGCCCTGGCCCGGCCTTCCGGGAAGACCCTGAGGGGGAGAGGGGCCAGCAAGGAGCGGTAGGTCCCGCGACTGGAGAGCTCCGGGGCCTCGGGGATGTGGAAGTCCTTCCGTGAGAGCCCCTCCCGGTTCAGCACCTCCTCGACGATGAGCCCCGGCTCCCCCTCCTGTCGGGGGGTCTCCGTGCCGACGAGCGGACCGGCCACTCGGGCCCGGCCGGAGCGGACCCACTGGGTCACCTCCGGGAGATTGTCCTCACCGACCGGCAGAGGCTCGGATCCGGACTCGAGCCCGTCCGGGGAGAGGCGCAGGACCCGGTCCCCCACCAGGGGCACCCCCAGCCCGTGTCCCCGTTGGACCCGGGAGGAGAGCGCGAGGTTGAACAGGTAGCTCTGGTAAGCGTGGACGAAGAGCTGCCGGAGGGTCCGGGGGAGGGCGCGGAGCGCCGCCTCCCCCGACCTCCCCTGGGCGAGCTTCGCCAAGAGGGTCCTCTCGAACGAGAAGGTCCCGGGGAACTCGCGGAGTGCGCGGACCGGGTCGTGGTGCTCGGCGTAGGCTCGACGGGCCTCGTGCCCTTCCGGAACGCTCTCCCCGACGCCGGCGGTCAGGTAGGCCTCCACCGCCTCGGACGCCGACCCCTTCACCAGCGCCCTCCCGACGAGGTGCGTCACCGGGCGGACCTCCCCGAAGCGTTGCGGACCGAAGAAGTTCGGGAAGCCGTGCGCCTCGCGGAGCTCGGCCCAAGCCGCCTCCGCACGTGTCGCGAGCTCCTCCGGGGCCAGGTCGAGACCTCCGATACGAAGCCGGAACCTGTTCCCGTAGAGGTGGCCCAGGTTGAGACCCTCCCGGGCGCGATAGGGCTCGAACAACCGGACCCCGCTCAACGATAGCCCATCCAGGCGCTCCGGCGGGAGGGGAAGCGACAGAAGCTGCCGTGTGACCGCTCTCCGGTCCTTGGTGCCGGCGAACCCCACCGCTCCTGGCGGGAGGGCGAGGGCCCTCTGGAGGCGCTGGACCAGCGCGTTCTGCTCCACGTCCCGGGCCTCCGCGCGGACGATGGTGAAACGACCCTGGGGGTCGGGCATCGGATATCGGGAGATCTCGTCCACCTCGAAGTCCACCGGGTCGATCTTGAGCCGACCCCCAAGCCCCGGGGCTGAGGTGCCGTAGAGCAGGAGCCCCATCGCCCGCTCGGCGGGAGGGGGGACCCAGCTTGGATGGGAAGTCGGCTCCGCTGTCACCGCGTCTCGGTCCTCTCGGCCGGCCTCCCAGGGAGGACCGTCCATAAGCCCGAAGGTCGCCCGCCTCACCCCATGGGGGTGTCGATGATTCCATGTGGGGGGAACGGTAGGGGGCGGTCGTGGCGCCCGAGCCCGATGCCGCCGTCGAACCGGCCAGGCCCGTCCGCATCGCCAAGCCGAAAGCGATCGCCGCCAGCCCCGAGGGGAGGGCCGACCCACCGGCTCCCCTGACGACCTCCGAGGGACCGGACACGTCAGAAGCGACCCCCCGAGTGCAGGAGACCACGCGCGCGGAGGTCCGTCAGGCGGCGGGGCCCACCGTACGGGCAGAGAACTCCGTCGCTCTTAGTCGGAACCTGCGCATCTTCCTTTGGGGATTCTCCCTCCCGGGGCTTGCCCTGTGGGGATTCTTCCTGGCCCTCGTGCTCGGCTCCCCCTACCCCGCGATCCGGGCCGGCTCCTCGATCGTTCTGGCGCTGACCCTGGTGCTGATCGCCGTCATCGCCTTGGGCTACGCCTTCACCTTGGGGCGAACTCCGATCCGGTTCCGTTTCCACTCGACGCGTCGCTCGCTGGCCGTCCAGTCCCTGACGGGCGGATGGGACCGGTTCCGGATCGGACCGGAGGCCTTCCAGGTCGCGGTCGAGGTTCACCCTCCGGACCTGTTCTCCCGCGAGACGACGGAGCTCGTCGAGGTGACGAACCCGCCATACCGCCGCCGGCGCTGGGTCGTGGAGCGGCACCTGCTCGACCCGTGGCTCCCCCGGCACCCGACCTCGAGGCCGGGTCGGAGCGCCTCCCGCGCCGCGGAAGAGGAACGAGAGAGCTAGCGACCCCTCGAGGAGCCCGCTCGGGGCCGAGCGGCAAGTGCTCTCGCGAGGAGATGGGACCGACAGATCTCGTTTGCCGCGACCACGGCGGCGGCGCGATCAGCCGAGAAGGTCTTCCAACTCCCCCGCCACCATGGTGAGGAGCTGGTCGAGGGACCGGTTCTTGAGCTCGGTGATGTGGCCGCCCGCGGTCTCGAGGCGGGCGAGGAACTCGTCGCCGTCGCGGACGAACTGGAGCGACAGGATCCTGGACGGCTCGTCGCTCAGAGGGACGGGGAGAGGCGCGGAAGCCTCCACCGGAGGAGGAGCGCTGGGAACCTTCGGGGGCTTCGGCATGGATTTTTCCTTGGAGCCCCGGCCCTTTTCCTCCGACCGCTTCGGGGAGGCGGGTCGCACCGCGACCTTCGCCTTGGCGCTCGGCTTGGGCTTGGCGGCGGACGACGGCTTTCCCGCCTTTGAGGAGGACTTCGAGCGGACCACGCTGGCCCCTACCTGCTTCGGGGGCGGAAATTGGTGTCATATTAAAGGTAGCTAGCGACCCGCGGCTGCCCTTACGCCTCGATCGTCGGCTCCCGGTCTCGGGCACCGCTTCATCAGGCCTGCGAACTTCCGCGCCCCCGTGGCCCCCGGCGCGGGAACGGGGGTCGGGCACGCGGGCGACCCCGACGGACCCGACCCAAGGACCATCGTGCTCCTCCTGGGAGCGCTCTTGCTGCTGGCGGTCTTCCTGGGACTGGAGCCGTTGCTCAGCTTCTCCGCATGGGGTTCCGACAGCGGGGAGTATGCGAGCCTCTCGCAGTTCCTTCTTCAGAGCCACCGGTTCCTGCTCACCGGGTACACGGGCTGGGGGTTCGGCTACCCCTACTTTCCGGGCACCTTCGAGATCGGCGCCGGGGTGGCTGCGGCGACCGGAGCCGACCCCCTGCTTTCGCTCGAGCTGGCGGTGCCCACCCTGGGGGCGTTCGGTGCCCTGCCGCTCTTCCTCACGTTCCGGCGTATCCTCCCCTCGGACCGGATCGCGCTCCTGGGGGCTGCCCTCACGGCCGTCGCCTCCCCCCGGCTCCTGGTGATCTCCCACGCCGCGCCCCTCACGGTGGGCGACCTGCTCTGGCTCGCCTCGCTCTGGGCGCTGGTGGAGCAACGGCGCGACCCGCGGTGGTGGGTCGTCCTCGCCCTGACCGCCCCGGCTCTCGTGGTCACCCACCACCTATCCTCCTACTTCTTCCTCCTCTCCGGAGTGGGCTTGGTCGCCGGTCTTGAGCTCTACGCGCCGTGGCGATGGAGCCGGCGCTTCCCCCTACGGGAGCTCGTGTTCCTGGGAACGTTCGCCGCGGGGCTCTTCATCTTCTGGTTCACCTACGCCCCGCCGTTCTCCAGGATCCTCACCGAAGGGCTGCTCGGGGTCTCGCCGGTCGTGGCGCCCGTCGCAGCGTTCGTGGGAATGGCCCTCGTCGGAGCGCTCATCCACCTGCGACGGAAGCTCGCCCTGTCGGGAAAGGTCCGGCGGCCGGTCTGGCATCTGAAATGGCCTTCGAGAAGAAGGATGGTCCGCGACGCGCTCCTCCTCGGGGTGCTGATCTTCGGCGCCCTCTCGGCCCTCTTCTTCCTCCCGCTGCCTGGCACCAACCAGAGGCTGACCCCGATCACGCTCGCCTGGTTCCTTCCGATGGTGCTCTACATCCCCTTCGCGGCGGGGGGGAAGGGGCTCTTCCCCGCCTCGCGACTCGGTCCCGCCGCGCACACCATGCTCGCCATCATCGGCCTCTCCGCGGTCTTTGCACTGGTCACGAACAACGCCGCGATCCCCCTCGACCGGCATGCGGAGTACCTCATCCCTCCCCTCTCGCTCCTGACGGCCGCGGTCCTCGGCCAGGGGCTGGCCGCCGTACGGCGGTCCGCCCGCCCGGCGGCCACCGCCGTCTCCTTGGCCGCCGTGGGGCTGCTCCTCGGAGCGGCGGCCGCGACCGCCTATCCACCCCCGGCGGTCCTCGAAGGCTTCCAGGAGGGCTTCACCTACGGGGACCAGGCGCTGGTCTCGTGGATGGCGGTCTCGCTCCCGCGGGGAACGTCGCTCGCCTCGGACCACCGGCTGAGCGACGAGTACTTCTACGACTCCGGAGGGAGCCGGGCGACGTGGGACAACGCGAGCTGTCTCTTCATCGGGAACAACGACTACTGCGCGGCAGCGGAGCTCCAGCGCTCCTTCCTGCCGAACCCTCCGCTCGAGGGCAGGGTGGACGTCGTGGCCGCCGATGCCACCATGCGGACGAGCGGCGTGGCCCTCGACCCGTCGCAGCCCGCCCTGCCCATGAGCTCCACCGCGCTCCAGCGGCTCGGGGGCCCCACCTTCGTCGTCCTCTATTCGGATGGGGGACAAACGGTCTGGTGGGTCGCCGCGCCCTACCCGGCTCCCACGTGACCTCCCACGGGAGAGAAGAGGGAGAGGACCGGGGTGGGCCCGCCACCCCTATCGGCGGGCACCGGGGGCGGCGAAAGGACGGACCTTCATCTCGGGGGTCAGGACATCGATGCGGGTCCGGCCGCGAGCCGCCACCTGTTCGATGAGCCGACGCGCCACCGCGAGCTTCCTCCGCTTGACCTCCAGAGTGCCTTCGGGCTCCTCGCAGGGGTTCGCGAAGTCGAACCCCACCAGGAGGACCGACCGGGCCCCGAACTCCTCGCACAGGAAGACCCCGCGGTCCCCGTCCGTGAAGCCCCCGGGGTTGAGCAGCCCTCGGCCAGGGGCGGCCGCGCAGCTTCCCGCCACCGCCCGGGGGAACCGCGGCACCCATTCGCGCATCGCCGCCCGGTTGTCCCCGTGGGCGTGGACGAGGACCAGGGCCCCCCGCAGGTTCGCCTCGACCTCGTCCGGAAGGCGGCCGTCCAGGTCGGTCACGATCACCTGGGGCACCGTGCCGTGGGCCAGGCACGCGCTCGTGGCGCCGTCCGCGCTCACGACGGCCCGGTCCCCGGCCTCGAGCCAGGGAGAAGGCAGGGGGAGAGGGAGGAGTCCGGGACCTCGCCCGACGAGGACGATGTCCTTCCCCTGCAGCCGTCGGCGCAGGGCGTCCTCCGCCAGAGTTCCGAGCAAGGGGTGTCTTGCCGTGGGGAGGAGCCGACGAAGCTCCTCGGCGGCGGCCTCGTCCTGCGCCCTGGAGAAACCGAAGGTCCCGAGGATGCTCCGGTATTCGGGCTCCCACTCATGGAACTCCATGCGGCGCAGCCTCCCGAGGCCCCGCAGGATGACCCCCTAGGTCAAGCTGCGCTCTCACGTGGGATAGCGAGGGACGGACCATTTCGGGGTGCGAGGAGCCGCGTGCAACCCCGGATCCCCCGAAACCGACGTGCTGGCTTGAACGATCGGGGGGAGGCAGGGCCCCGCCACAGACGGGAACCCGGCTTCCCCGGGCTCGCCGCGGCCTCGACTGACCGACGGGCATAGCATATATACGGTGACGAGAATCAGCCCGATGACTGGTGAGCCGTAGCTATGCGTCCGTTGGCCCAGGACATCCTCTCGCGCATCCCTGGCGGAAAGCCCGCCGCGTCGCCCGCATCCCCGCCCCCACCGCCCGCACGGGGCGGCGGCAACGACGACGCCGAGCTGGAGGCTGTGCTCGCGAGCCTCAAGACGAACATTAAGGTCGTCGGATGCGGCGGTGGAGGGTCGAACACCATCAACCGCCTCATGGAGGACGGCATCCAGGGTGTGGAGCTCTACGCCTGCAACACCGACGCCCAACACCTTCTGACCGTCCACTCACCTCACAAGATCCTGCTCGGACGCCGGTGCACTCGGGGCCTGGGCGCCGGGGCGCTCCCGCAGGTCGGTGAGCAATCGGCCCGCGAGGCCGAGGACGAGCTCAAGAAGGCGCTGACCGGCGCGGACCTGGTCTTCGTCGCGCTGGGTCTGGGCGGAGGCACGGGGACCGGCTCGGCCCCGGTCGTCTGTCAGATCGCCCGCGAGGTCAACCAGGGCAACTGCCTGGTCATGGCCGTCGCCACGCTCCCCTTCACCTCGGAGGGGATGGTCCGCCGCGAGAACGCGCTCGTCGGGCTGGAGCGACTTCGGTCCGTCGCGGACACGGTCATCACGATCCCCAACGACCGGCTCATCCAGCTGGTGCCCCGCCTGCCGCTGCAGAGCGCATTCCAGGTCGCGGACAGCGTGCTCTCCCGCTCGATCCGCGGGATCTCGGAGATCATCACCCGGCCCGGGCTGGTCAACCTCGACTTCAACGACCTTCGGACGATCATGAAGGGCGGCGGCGTCGCGCTCATCGGCATGGGCGAGTCGGACAGCGACACCCGCGCCGAGGACGCCGTGAACGAGGCGCTCCACTCGCCCCTCCTCGCCGTGGACATCGCCGGTGCCCAGGGGGCGCTCATCAACGTCACCGGTGGCCCGGACATGACCATCTCGGAAGCGCAGAAGACGGCCGAGATCGTCCAGAAGGCGGTCTCACCCACCGCGCGGATCATCTGGGGCGCCGCCGTCGACCCCACGATGCAGAACACCATCCGCTGCATGGTGGTGGTGACCGGGGTACGTTCCGCTCAGCTCTTCGACTCGCGGACGCCTATTCCACCGGGACTGCGCCCGGAAGGGCCCCTGGAGATCGATCACGTTCGCTGAGAGCGCAGGGGAGGCAGAACCATGACCGTCGTTGATCGAGCACGCAGGGTCCAGGACGCCCTGGACGGCCATCTCCGTAACGTAGGGCACGGCAAGTTCGGGCGCATCCTCCGGATGGCGCGAAAGCCCGACGTGGACGAGTACGTGAAGGTGCTCCAGGTGACGTTCCTTGGCGCCGTGCTCATCGGCGGGATCGGTTTCGCCCTCTACATCTTCTTCACCGTGCTCGGTCCCTGGGTATGGGGACAACTGATGGGCCTCGGCCTGCCGGGGGGACTATGAGCCCGCCAGGACCGAAGGTCGAGTCGGAGGAGGGCATCGGCCTCCTCACCGGAGAGGAGAAGGCCTCCCCGAAGACGCCGAGCCAGATCCACAAGGAATCCGTGCTCCGCCCGACGGAGGACATCAGCGGCGCGCCCGCGCCCCGTCAGGCCGCCTCCCAGCCGGTCCATCTCTCCGTGAAGGCCGTGGACGAGACCCTGCGCGAGGTCACGGCCGGCACCACCACCTCCCTGTCCGCCGTCGTCGGCTCGGACCGCCCGGAAGTGGGCGAGGCGGTCATCAAGGTCGAGATCCAATACACCTCCACCTACCAGGGCGAGGGCGCCGAGTGGCGCACCTGGTGGCTGCCTCCCGGGAAGAGGAACCGGGAGGAGATCGTGGCCCGGAAGGTCGAGGCCACCATCGACCTGCATCCCCGCACCCCGGTCCCGGTGACGTTCGAGGTGGAGGCCCCACCCGGGGTCCGATACGGCGACCGGATGGAGCTGCGCGTCGCGGTCCGATGGAAGGGGGAGAGCGTGACCGGCGAAGGCCCGGCGACGCTGCGCCTCGCGTGGGCCGCCCGACAGGCCCTGCTGGCGATCAAGACCTCGCGAGGGTACGAGCGGGAGGTCGCCGACACCCTCCTCACGAGGGCGGAGGAGAAGCCGGGAGTGATCTTCGCGCTCCTCGTCCCGAGCGCCCTGCGCGGCTACGTGTTCTCCGAGGGGATGAGCTTCGAGGGGGTCCACGAGATGATGCGGGGGATCCGCAAGGCTCGGGGGCTCGTCGCGGGGGAGACCAACCTCAAGGAGGTCGAGCCGCTCCTCGTCCCGAAGATCACGGTCGAGGGCTTTGTCGAGGGGGCCATCGTCGAGCTGGTCGCCGGTCCCTTCAAGGGCGAGAAGGCCCGTGTGAAGAAGATCGACCAGGGCAAGGAACAGATCACCGTGGAGCTCATCGAGGCCGTCGTACCGATCCCGGTCACGGTCCGAGGAGACCACGTGCGCATGGTGGAGAAGGGAGGGGTCAAAGGTGGCTGATCAAGTGGTGAACGTCCTGATCGAGGGGGGCAAGGCCGCCCCCGGCGCGACGCTAGGAAGCGCCCTCGGGCCGCTCGGCATCAACGTCGGGAAGGTCGTGGCCGAGCTCAACGAGAAGACCAAGCTCTACAACGGGATGAAGGTCCCTTGCGCGATCCGCGTCAAGTCCGACAAGTCCTTCACCGTCGAGGTCGGCCGCCCCGGGACCGCCGCGCTCCTGTTGGCCGAGGTCAAGAAGGAGAAGGGCTCGGGCAAGGCGAAGACCGAGAACGTCGGTGACGTCTCGATGAAGCAGGCCCGGAAGATCGCCGACATGAAGAAGGAGGACCTCTTCGGCAACACCGAGGAGGAGCGGGTCAACCAGGTCATCGGGACCTGTGTCTCGATGGGCATCACGGTCGATGGCCGAGACCCCCGCGAGGTCCTCAAGGAACGCAAGGGGACCTCGGGTGCCGCATGATGGGACCCGGAGCCGCCCCTGGCGGCATGCCGGACCTCGCCAACGCGGAGCTCGTCGAGTTCACTGTCGAGAACGGTGAGAACAGGGTCCGCCTCAAGCTCAAGGACGGGGCCGTCATCGAGATCCGGATGGAGGTCCAGCACGTCTTCCGCGTCGGGAACGACCCGGTGACCGGGCTTCCCCAGTACGTCGCCATGACCCCGTCCCTGCTGCGGGTCATCTCCTGTCCGAAGGAGCTTCGGAAGGCCCCGCTCAAGCCCGCCGCCCGGGAGACGAAGAACCTCCCCGGCTTCAGCTGAGCCGGTCGACACCGCCCCCGCCGCCGTCCTCCGATCGCGCGCGCCCGCGCTCGTGGGAGGGCGTGCTCACCGGATGTAGGGAGCGGTCGCGCTGGAATCGAACCCCTTGACCATCCGCAGCCGGCGGCCGCGTCCGCCCGGAGAGAACCGTAGGAACGGGAACCGCTCCCACAGGTCGCCCTCGGCCATCAACGTGGCCGGGTGTTCGGGACCGAAGGCCGCGCGGGTCACCTGGGCGGTGACGGTCCGGACCGGTCCCTCCCCCCAGTACCCGAGCGCGTGGAGGTACTCGTGGGCGAGGATCACGTAGACGAAGGAGTTGTACTCCGTCGGCGAACGGGCCATCGAGCGCATGGTCCCGAGGAGCCCCTCGTTCAGGACGATCATGTTCCCGGTCACGGGCCAGTAGGCCCCGAGCCCGGGGGGGAGGTCGGAGAGGGCCAGCCCCAGGCCGGTCCGCTCCTTGTGGAGGACCTCCCGCACCGCGCGCCTCACGACCTGGAAGACGCGGTCCAGGTCCTCCGCGCGCTCGAGGTCCTGGGCCAGCGAGGGGGGGAGCTCCGCCTGGGGTCCCCCGGAGCTGCGTGACCCGCCCCGAACGGGGAGTGGCGCGGCCCTTGGGGACGCTTCACGAAGGAACGTCTGCATGGAGGATCGGTCCTGATCATCCGTTGCCCGCTCTTAAGCTTAGGTCACCTAAGTAATCGTCCCTCCCCCTCTCCGCTCTCCCTGACGGTGGACCGCGCCGGCCTCTCTTCGGACCGGCAGAGGTTCAGGGAGCGAACGCGACACGGGTACCCGGGCCCGCCCGGGGGCCCCCGACCATCTTCGGGCGCCTCCCCGGGCGGGGTCCCGTAACGGAGCCGCCTGGGCGGCAGGGGGAGGTCAGGCGCACGCGGGCGCTCCATGCGGCAGAAGCTAGAAATGGGGGGCGTGCGGCTGACAAGGCCATGCGCACGCTGCCGTCCGCCGTGAGCGGATCGTCCGGTGCCCTCGTTCCGAATCTTGGCCGTGTCCCCGTCCTCCTGCTGGCCGCACTTTTGCTGCTCCTCGCCGCCCCGGCCATCTCCGGGGCCCATGCGGGGTCCCGTTCCACCTCGCCTCCCGCGTCTCTGATCCCCGGGACGCCACTCCCAGGGAGCGCCGGGGTCCCGACCGTCCCCCGGACGACCCTGAACGGGGTCGACACCTCCCACTACCAGGGCTCGGTGAACTGGTGGGATGTCCTCCAGGCGGGCAACTCCTTCGCGTTCACCAAGGCGGCCGAAGGAGAGAGCAGCGGGTGCGACGACTCTACGTTCGCGACGAACATGCAGAAGGCGAACAGCTTCGGCATCGCCATCGGAGGCTACGACTTCGCAGAGCTCCCCACCGGTTCCGTCCAGGCCTGCTCCACCTCGGACAACGCGACGACGGAGGCGAACACCTTCCTGAGCGTGGCCGGGCCCTACTTCAAGTCCGGCTACATGTACCCCGCTCTGGACCAGGAGCAGGGCTGCCCCGCGGACGGCTCGGGTTCCCTGACCGCGCAGCAGCTCTCCTCGTGGGACGGGCAGTGGCTCAGCACGGTCCACAACTACATCCTGACCAACGACGGGTACAACATCCTCCCGATCATCTACACGGACAGCTCGGAGGCCGGCAGCTGCATCCAACCCTGGCTGACGATGTACCCCCTGTGGATCGCGAACTACGGGGTCAGCACCCCGAACACCGGGGTCTGGTCGTCGTGGGCCTACTGGCAGTACTCCAGCAGCGGTAGCGTCGGCGGGATCAACGGCTCCTCGGACGTGGACTACTTCAACGGGGGGTCCACGAACCTGCAGAGCTACATCTTCGGGAGCGGGGGCGGGTCCACGCCACCCGCGGCCTCGTACGCGATGCTCGACGAGAACACGGGAGGCGCGCTCTCCTGCGGAGGCAGCTTCTCCGTCGGCGACACGATCAACTACACCGCATCGGTGACCGGCGGGACCCCGCCCTACACCTATGCCTGGACGTTCGGCGATGGCGGAACCGGGACGACGAACCCCGTCAACCACATGTACACCGCCGCGGGGACCGTGACCCCGCTCCTCACGGTCACGGACTCGCTTGGGAAGACCGGCTCGACCGGGACCGGATGCTCCTTCACCGTCTCCGGGACCTTGCTCTCGGTGAGCGCGTCGGCCTCGCCCACGAGCGGCGCGGCCCCGCTGTCGGTGACCTTCACCGGCTCCGCGACCGGCGGCACCGCGCCCTACACGTGGTTCTGGGGGTTCGGCGACGGGGCAAAGTCGACCGCGGTGAGCCCGTCGCACACCTACACGAGCGCCGGAAGCTACGTCGCGACGGTCATCGTCAACGACACGGCCAAGCATACGGCCACCTCGTCCACCGCGACCATCGCGGTCAGCGGCACCTCCGCGCTCGCGGTGAGCGCGGCGGGCAGCCCCCTCAGCGGCACGTCCCCTCTCACCGTCGCGTTCACCTGCAACCCCTCCGGCGGCTCGGGGGGCTACTCGTACGCCTGGACCTTCGGTGACACGGGGACCAGCACGCAGCAGAACCCGAGCCACACGTACACCACCTCGACGGCGCAGACCTTCAGCGCCGCGGTCACCGTGACGGACAGCTCCGGGACGACGGCCGTTTCGCAGACGGTCTCGATCCAGGTCGCTCCGGCGGTCCTCCCCCTGACCGCGACCGCGTCGGCCCTCCCGACCACCGGGAACGCCCCGCTCTCCGTGCAGTTCACCGGAGGAGCCAGCGGGGGTACGTCACCCTACACCTGGTTCTGGACGTTCGGGGACGGGTCCGCCTTCTCCGCGGCGCAGAACCCGGCCCACACCTACAGCTCTGCCGGGAACTACACCGCGACGCTCGTCGTCAACGACTCCGCGGGTCACTCCAACTCGGCCTCGGTCCTGGTCTCGGTCGGAAGCGCGGCGCCGAGCCAGCTCGCGGTGTCCGCCTCAGGGCCCTCGAGCATCGTGAAAGGAGCCGTGGCCTCGTTCACCGCCTCCCCGACGGGGGGGACCCCACCGTACACGCAGTTCGCCTGGAACTTCGGGGACGGAGCCGTCTCGACGACCACCACCGCCTCGGCGAGCCACACGTACAAGGCCGCGGGGACCTTCCAGCTCAACGTTACCGTGACCGACAGCGTCGGGGCCAGGGCAACGTCCGCTCCGGTCACCGTCGTGGTCACCCTCCCGACCGACGGGGTGATCTTTGGCCAGGTCCGCAACGCCTCCTCGAGCTTCCTCCTGGCCGGGGCGACGGTCAAGGTGAGCGTGCTCTCCACCCAGCAGGTGGTCTCGACCCTCCTGACCGGGACGAACGGCAGCTTCCGGGCGCCCTTCGGCGCCGGCAGCTACGTCGTGGGCGTAACCGCACCCAGCTACCAATCCTCCCAGCAGACCGTGACCGTCGTGGGGGGCAGCCCGGTCCCGGTCTACTTCAACCTCACCGGGCAGCCGAACCCGGTCGGGACGTCCCCGGGCAAGAACTCCACGACCTCCAGCACCTCCGGGCCCTTCGGGCTCTCTTCGACCGCCCTGACCACGCTGCTGCTCCTGCTGGGGGCCATCCTGGTGGTGGGGGTCGTGATCACCCTCGTCATCCGGTCCCGAGAGAGGAAGCAGCCACCGTCCTACCCACCGGAGGACCCGAACTCCGCTTACGCTCCTTCCCCGCAGGGCTACGAGCCTCGTCCGTTCTAGAGCGCCCCCTCACGCGGTCGGCGAGAAGCTTAAACAGGCGTCCGTCTCGGCCCCCCATGCGCCCTGGGGTCGGAGGCAACCGACGGGCCGGTCTGATCTCCGGCGGAAGCCTCCTCCTGCTCATCGGCATGGGCGGGGGCATCCTTCTCAACATCTACCTGCACATGGTCCCGGCGCTCGGACAGTGCCAGATGTTCCTCGGGATCATGCACGTCTGCAGCGACTGGGGATGGTACGCGACCGTCGTGCTGGCCCTGGGCGCGTTCGCGACGCTCATCGGGTCCGGGATGATTTGGCTCGGACTCCAGCTCCCCTCGAGCCCCCTGCGGCTCTTCGACACCGAGGGCGCCTACCCTCCGGACCCCGCCGAACCGTAGGGGACAGGACCGACCAGGGTCGGCCGGCCGCCCTCACCTCACCGGGAGTGGGGAACCGCCTTGCGGGAAGGGGGGTGGCCGCTCAGCGGGCGGGTCCCCCGCTTGGCCTCGGCCGCGCAGTCCTGACAGATCCGCTCGTCCTCGTCGAGGCAGTCCCGGCAGGCGGTCCTCCCGCACACGACGCACCGCAGGTGCGCGGGCCGGCCACAGCGGGCGCATGGCGAGACGATGAGGGGCCTCAGCGTACCTGATGCTCCCATTCGGGAGGCAGCAAGCCGAATCGGGTTAAAGCTTCTAGGAAACCTGCACCGTGACGTGCGCGTGTGATGTAGTGCGCACTAGCTCGGGCGAGAGGGGACGCGTCGGGGAAGCTTACGGCCACCCCCGCGGCCTGGAGCAGCGCCACGTCGTTGTCGCCGTCCCCCGCCACGAGGCAGTCCTCGAGATCGACCCCGAGCTCCTTCGCGACAAGCCGAGCGGCGGGGAGCTTCCCGGCGGAGGGCTCGAAGAGATGGATGGCGAAGCCGGTCGATTCGACCTTCACTCCGCATCCACGGACCGCGCGCTCCACCTCGCGGGGGTCCAGCGTCGGTTCGAGCGCGACCTCGGTCTCGCGCCAGCGGTCGGTGAAGAGCGGACGGACGTCGAGGCTGCGTCGAGCCTTCGCGTAGGCCTTGAGGGCCGTGGTGCGGCGGGCGAGACGCACGATCCGCTCCTCGCTGAAGTAGACGAGCCCACCGTTCTCCGCAATGATCGGGCCCTTCAGACCCAGGAACCGCTGAAGGCCGAGCACGACCGGGAGGACGTTGCCGGTCGCGAACACGACGGGAACGCGCTCCTCTCGGAGCTTTGAGAGCGCACGCACCGCGCCAAGGTCCATGCGTCGCTCACGGTCCGTGAGCGTGCCGTCGATGTCCGTGAAGACGGCCCGGGGACGGCGCGACCTCCTCTGCACCGGCCTGCGGGCGTGGGAGGTCATGGGGACTTTCCGTCCCCGCCAAGGGCGCCCAGCCGCTCCTGGACCGCCCGCCGCAACACCTCGGCGACCTCCTTGCCGTCGCGCCGGCCCCGCACGGAGGCCATGAGGTCCCCCATGAGGGGCTGGAAAGCGCTCGCGCCGCGGTCGCGCAGGAGCCCGAGGTTCGCGTCTACCACCGTCTTCGCCATGGCGTGGAGCTCCTCGGCGCTCATCGCGCTCAGCCCCGCCGCGGCGATCGCCGAGTCCAGGTCCCGTCGCTCTTGGAAGTGGAGGGTCAGCACCCGTCCCAGGCCCTCCTTCGCGAACCTCCCGGATGCGATGGCCGCGAGCAACGGCTCCAGGAGCCGGACGCGCGCCTCGTCGCTCTCCGCGATGGGCGAGGGAAGCCCCGCCTCCAGCGCAGGAAGCTCGGTGGTCAAGAGTCGGGCCACGAGAGGAACCGGGTGTCCGGAGGCGACCAGCCGGTCGAAGACCTCGACCTCGCCCTCTCGCACGAGCTTCCGAGCGACGTCGGGAGCGAGCCCGGCCTTCGAGGTCAGTCGCGCGAGGGTCTCCTCCGGACGCTCAGGGAGGTGGAGGTGCACCTCCTGGAGAAGACGGGCCTCGATCGGGATGGGGGCGATATCGGTCTCAGGGTACATCCGGTGCCGGCCTGGGAGCGGACGGCTGTAGCGGGTCCTCCCTTCCAGGACCGGGTCGCGGGTCTCTTCCGGGACCCCCCGGAGCGCCTCGAGGGCCCGGGCGCGCACCGCCTCGATCGCCCGCTCGGCGGGCCCGGCGGCCGCCGCCACGAGCACGAACGCGTCGTGGTCCGTCCCGCCGAGGCCCAGGTTCGAGCGGACGGCTTCGACCTCCTGCGGGGTGACCCCGTACGCCGGCAGCTCGTCCGAGTGCAGGATCCCTCCGACGCCCGTGGCCCTGGCGTAGTCCGCGAGCTCCCTCCCGAGCCGTTCGGGTCCGGTCTTCGAGGTCCCGAGCAGTCCGGAGAAGCCCGGCAGCGGCAGGGCCAGCACCCGCCCGCCCTTCGCCAGCGCGTCCTTGACCCCCCGTGAGGTGGTCGTCCGGAACACCTCCGACACGTCGAACGGGGGGGTGGTGGGGACGGATGCTCCGTGGGACCGGAGCTTCTCGCGCAGCTCCAGGAGCAGCGTCTGCCGCCCCACCTCGTTCTCCACGAAGTCGGGGATGGCCCGGAGCTCCTGGACCCCCTTGATCTCCACGCGAGCGCCCCCGTCGATGCTGACGTTGAGGTCCTCTCGGATCGTGCCGAGGCCCCGCTTGACCTTCCGCGTCGCGCGGAGCAGGGCCCCGAGCGCCTCGGCCACGTCCCGCGCCTCTTCCCCGCTCGAGATCTCAGGACCCGTCGCGATCTCGAGCAGCGGGATGCCCAGCCGGTCCAGGCGATACTGGACCTCCCCGGGGGCGTCCCCGACCTTCCGGGCCGCGTCCTCCTCCAGGCAGATGGACGGTATCGTGAACCGCTTCCCGTTGACCGAGATCTCCCCATCGACCGCGATCAGGGCCGTCCGCTGGAACCCGCTCGTGTTCGAGCCGTCCACGACGGTCTTCCGCATGATCTGGACCTCGTCGATGACGTGGGCGTGCAGCAGCTCCGACAGCGTGAGAACGACCCCGAGGGCCTTGGGGTTCAGCCCGTGCGGAGGCTCCTCGTCGGCCTCCACGAGGCAGGAGTTCGGCGAGACCTCGTAGCGGTAGCGGAGGCCCCGACCGCTTTGGAGCCGCGCGGCCTGGTCCTGGGTCCCCGTCTCCCCGACCACCGCGTGGAGACGCCGTACGAAGGTCCCCTGCGTCTCGTCCGAGAGCTCGCTCGGGCAGCCGCAGAACAGCTTCCCGGTCGAGAGCTGCTGGTGGATCTCCAGACCGGCCTTCACGCGACCCCCTCCTTTCCCGCGTCCGGAGCGCCCTTCTTCGTTCCGAGCCCCCGCGCCGGGCCGAACTCTCCGCAGAGGTCGTCGACCAGGAGCCTGCGCACGACCGAGGGGTCCTTCGATCGCGCCAGGGCCCATTGGAGCTTCACAAAGGCGGTCTCGGGGGAGATGTCCCCCAGGAAGGCCACCCCCGCCTGCAGGAGCTCACGGCCGCGGGAGTACACGAACGGGTCGACCTCGCCTTCGAGACATTGGGTCGCCATCCCGACGACCACGCCCCGCTCGGTCGCCCGCCGGATCCACGGCAGGTGGTCGGCGGCGAGGTGGCCCATCCCCGTCCCCGCGAGGATGATGCCCCTGGCGCGGGTCGCGCAGGCCTCCGCGGTCGAGGGAGAAAGGCCAGGATACATCCAGAGAAGCTCCCCCGCATCGGAGAAGCCGGCCTCCGCCCGCGAGGGTCCCGCACCGCGAGGACGGTGCCCTCCCTCGAGCCGGAGCTCCTCCCCGACCAACATCCCGAGGGGGCGGCCGTTCAAGGTACGGAAGGCGTCCCTGCGGGTGGAGTGCATCTTGCGCACCCGCGTCCCCCGGTGGATCGCGAGCTGTTCGTCCGAGGGGGTGGCATGCATCACGACGACGACCTCACCCAGGTCCGCCTGCCGCGCGACCCGGACCGCACCGAGGATGTTGTCGACCCCGTCCGAGGAGGGGCGGTCGATCGAGCGTTGAGCACCCACGAGCACCACGGGACCCGTCAGGTCCCTCAACTGGAAGGCGAGGGCCGCGGCGGTGTAGGCCAGGGTGTCGGTCCCCATGGCCACGACCACGCCACGAACGCCCCGGTGGAGCTCTCGGACCACCTCTTCGGCGAGACGCGTCCAGACCTCGGGGGTCATGTCCTCGCTCAGGATCTCCGCTACGGCGCGGACATGGATCGGACCCTCAGACGTGATCCCCGGGTAGAGCGCCTCGAGGTTCCCAGGTTCCTTGACGGGGTGGACCCCCCCGGTCGTATAGTCGATCCTGGAGGCGATCGTCCCCCCCGTCGTGAGGAGGGCGACCGTGCCCGCGATGGGGTTTTCGGTCGACCGAGGGGCCCCCTGGCCGGCTCCGACGGCCGCGTCCGTCGCCTCCACTCCGAAGGGAGGCCCCGCGAGCACCTCGAAGGTCGTGCCGGGCTCGACGCGGACCCCGATGTTGTACCCCGAAGGGAGCTTCAGCTTCACCACCCTGGCCGAGGAGAGGGCGTCGGGAGGCAGGAGCCACCCCGCCAGGCGTCGTCCGCTATGGTCCCGGAGTGCGACATGGGTCCCGAGCGGAAGGTGCCTCAGGCGGTCGTAAGGGTCCTGCGGGGAGTCGCCCGGGGTCGCTGCCTGGGCAGGACCGGTGCCGCTCATTTTCCCACCTCCTTCGCACAGAACTCGTGGAGCCCGCCATGCCAGAGGAGGCAGGCCGCGGCGACGAACAGGTCGTCCGGGGGGGAGACGCGGGTCAGATGGCTCGTGATGCGCGGGATGGCGGTCCCGGCGTCGCGGAAGGCCGAGGGTTCTTGGCGGAGATCGGAGCAAAGACGGTCGCGGACCGGCTCCATCATGGCCTCCATGACCATTCTTCCATGCCGCTCGAGCTCCTCCGGGGTCTCGTTCGCGCCCGGGAGAGGTTGCGCGGACCCCACGTCGTGGATCAAGATCCCGGGCCTCACGGCCCTGGCCCCTGCGCCCGGGTGCATTCGCTCCTGAAGGGAGATGAGACCTTGCTCGTACAGCAGGGCGATCTGTCGCGCCAGCTCCTCGCGGGGGAGCCCCAAGAAGCGGGCGACGGGTTCGTCCGAAGGCACGAGCGCGGTGAGGGGGGCGCTCTATAAAGCGGACTGCGGGCGGGGTGGGGCCGGCGACCAAGGTAGCTCGCCCTCCCCCATGCCGGAGGGGGGGAGAGCCCACCGGTCGAGCTTCGGTGGAGCGCGCGGGAGCTGGCGCGGAGCACACACGGGGGCCCCCCCTCCCCGACCCAGCCGCGCCCACCCTGCCACCCTGACGCGGGATGCGCCACCCTGGGGGTTTAATAGGCCGCGCCGTTGCCGCCTCCGTCTCGGAGGCAAAGAGCGGCAACGCGCCCGTGTGGGGTAGCTACGGAGGGGGGACGAACCCCCTTCTGCTACACTGGATATCCTAGAGGCCTGCGGAGTCTCAGACCTGGGTTCGAATCCCAGCACGGGCGTCAAACCCTCTGAACGGGGGCCGACTAGTTCTGAACAGCGGATGGCGGCCACTGGGGCTCGCGGAAGCTCCCCAATCCCGTCGGCTCCGCGATCATGCCCGACGGATGATTCCTCTCGCGGCCGACTAGGAAAAGGGCGCGCCAGTTCGAATCCAGGAACTGGTGGCCGCGCCAGAGAGCGCGGGTGGGAACAACGAGTTCGCTCGGGTAAGGCGCCCCAACTGG
>DAHVCH010000024.1 GCA_027314165.1 Thermoplasmata archaeon
CCCCCCCGTTCGCGGATCTCGAAGCGCACACCGACGAACGGGGTTGAGGGTACTTGACCGTGGCCCGCGTGACCGAGGAGAAAGTACGATGGACGGAGGGGGGGACGAAGTTCGTCGGGGTGGAGGGCACCGCGGGCGATGTCCGCCCCCTCAGGGAAACGATCCTAGCGCCGAAGTTGGGTCAGACGGGCCGCTCCGGCCCCGGTGCGCTCCGCCGCCCCAACCCCTAAGGTCGCCACCGCCGCGGCTACGTCCCCGTCCCCTTCCACGACCGAAGCCCCGGCGAGGGCCAGTCCTCCCCCTCCCGCGTGACCACGGGCCGGGCCCGGCTCACGCCTTCGGCGCGGGGAGGGGGGTGGGCGCGGGGACGGCGTGGGCCGTCGCGACCGGGCGGGCCTCGTGCTGGGGGAGCGTGAAGCTCCTGCGGCCGCCGAACGGCTTGAAGGGCTTGCCGTTGCCCTTGAAGAACTTGGAGAAGTACTCGACGTACATCAACCGCGCTCCCTGGATGCCGGGCTCGAAGACCCCGACGATGATGTTGAAGACGGCCCCCACGAGCACCAGGACGATGGCGAGGATCGCGAAGCCGGCACCGTGGGTGACCATCGCGGGCTGCCCGGGGCTGCCGATGACCGCGATCAGGTTGATCACGTAGGCCAGGATGACGGACGCGAGCAGGATCCCCACCAGCCGCGCGTAGGAGAGCACGTGGCTCACGATCGAGGGAAGTTCGATGGCCATCAGCCCGCCCTCGGTGACGATCATCGAGACCACGGCGGCGAGGGTGATGCCGATGAGCGCGTACTGGAAGGGCTGGAAGGCCAGCGCGCTGGCGCTGGGGTTGTTCGGGGTGATGAGCCAGGAGCCCGAGTAGGTGTGGTGGATGAGGGAGAGGCCCAGGAGCGTGATCCCCCACGCGATGACGATCCAGCTGATCTTCCCCGCCACGTGCCTCCAGCTCCGGTGGAAGTAGGCGTTGATCGCGCCGAAGACCAGGCCGAGCGAGACGACGGCGAGGCCGATGTAGATGGAGAGGAGCAGGAGCTTCGCGATGTAGGACACCTGGCCCGGAAGTCCTCCGCTGCCCGGCCACAGGGCGAAGTCGAGGTGGCCCGCCGTGAGCTGGCCGAGCGAGAACCCGAAGTACGCGTCAAAGGCGACCCCGATGAAGATCCCGAACAGGCAGCCGGGGACCAGGCATTTCGCGAGCTGTTTCATCGCGGGGGGCGGCATGACCATCGTCGTGAAGTTCACCAGGAACTTCGGCACGAGCGTCCGGCCGGCCTTGGGGTTCCCGATGCGCCAGATCATCCAGAGGCAGACCGCGAGGATGAACGACGCGTAGCCCGCGTCGCCGATCATGAGGCCGAAGAAGAAGGGGAAGACGAACGCGAAGACGAGCGTCGGGTCGATCTCGTCGCTCATCGGCAGCGAGAAGAACCGGATGAAGAACTCGTAGACGTTCGTCCCCTTGGGGTTCCGCATCATCGTCGGCGCATCCGGCCCTGCGGGGGTCGAGTAGAGCTGGGTCCTCGAGCCCGTCAGCCCCTCCAGCTCCTGCTGGAGCCTGGGGACCTCAGGGGAGGGGACGAACCCTTCCAGGGCGAAAGCGTCCCTCGCTCCCGCGAGCCGGCCATGGACGTCGGCCTTGCGCGCCTCGACCTGGAGCTGCTCCTCGATCGGGAGCACCGTCGCGTACCACTTCTCGGAGATCGCCTTGAGATGTCCACGGACGGCCTCCAGCTTCGCGTCGAGCTCGGAGAGCTCCCGCTCGAGCTTGGGCGCGAGCTGCCCCGGAGTCCCCTTGAGGTCGGGGGCGGCGGCCAGACGGACCGAGTGCTTCTGCGCGAGGCGGCCGAAGGCGTCCGCGCGGGCCCGAGGGACCGCCACGACGAACCGGACCCGCTTCGGGGCCGTCTCCTCGACGAAGAGCACGTCCTGGGATAGGGAAGCCACCTCGGCGCGGAAGGGGGTGTACCGGTCCTCCGAGGCCTCCCCCAGGTAGGAGAGCAGGCTGCGGGCCGTGAGCAGCGAGAGGTCCTCGGGGAAGAAGGCGTACTCCCGGACGGCGAGCAGGTCGTCCTCAAGCGACTTCCGCTTGGTGAGCAGGGCGTCTTCCTCGCGCTTCGCCGCGCGCACCTCCTCGTCGATCGTGACCTTGGAGGCCGCCTGGAGCAGGGCGGGGATGTCCGCGAAACGGGCCCGGGCCTGGACGCTCACGGGGGGGAGCGCCGTCACGAGCGCCTTGAACCTCAGATGCTCCTCGGCGAGCCGGCGTTGCTCCTCGCCCGCCCGCTCGGGAAGGAAGTGCGCGAGGGACTCCTTGCTCATCGGCTCGACCTGGACGACCCCCCGGTCGTGCAGGAAGGAGAGGATCCGGTCCTCGTCGGCCTTCAGGCCCAGCAGGACCACGCGCGACATCGGGGTAGGACGAAGGGCCATCGTTCGTTCTCTTCCTTGGGGCTCGAACGCTCAGCGGGCGGGGAGGGCGGCCCCTCCCTTGGAGGGTGCGGCAGGGGCGGGCTTCGTGGAGGACGCGGCGCGGACCCCTCCCGTCGACCGGAGGTCGCCGAAGATGGCCGTCAGGATCTCTTCCATCCGCTCGTCGATCGAACCGCCACTGGGGGTCCCGATACGGTCGACCTCGCCCTTGGCCTCCTCGACGATCTTGCGGGCCTCCCCGTCGGCTTGCGCCCTCGCCTCGCGGAGCTTGGTCGAACGCGTCTCGTCCGCCGCCCGGTGAGCGTCGTCCAGCGCCCGTTCCCGGGCGGCCTGGGCGTACTTGATCTTCGTCTCGCCTCGCGAGCGCGCCTCCTCCAGCCGCTTCAGCCAGAGCGCCTCGGTCTCCTTGAGCTTCCTCAGGCTGCCGATGGCCTCCGGTGGAACGGCGGGACCCGCGTGGTGTGCTGACGCCTCTTCTGCTGCCAAGGTCCCTCTCTCCTCCTCCTCTAGATGCCCAAGACGTGCAAGACCAGCCCGGCAAAGGTCCCAAGGAGCGCCATGCGAAGGAGCCCGAGGCCCCGCTTCAGCCGCCAGAACTTCCAGGCGGCCACCGTCGGGAACTCAAGCCGCGACATCGGCCACCTCCCTCCGGCTCCGTACGGGGAGCGTCTCGGCAGCGGTCTTCTCCGCCGCTGCGGTCTTCGCGCCCTCGGCCGCTTCCCGCTCCATCTTCCGCTTCACGGTCTTCAGCATCGCGAAGGAGTCGCGCTCGAGCTCGTCGAAACGGAACTTGATGTAGCGCACGGTCCCCTGCAGCCCGGGCAGCACGACGTTCTCGATCGCGTTGGCCCTCCGCTTGGTCTTGTCGATCTCGTGCAGGAGGCGGCGCATGGCGTTCTCCTTCTCCGCCACCTCAAGCACGACGCGGTAGATCTCCTGGAACCGCCTCAAGGATTCGTCGACGCTCGCCGGCACGTGCAGGAGGGCCCGGGCCTGCTTCGGCGAGTACTTCTCGCCCTGGAGCGACGGGGTGCGAACGCCCATCACGTTCCGGCTCTCCACCGTCATCGGCGCGAGGGTCGGGAGCATCATCGAGACGTTCTCGAGCCGGATCGGCCCCTCGTACATCTCGGCCTTCCGGATGGCATCGTAGCCCTGCTCTAACCGGCGGCGGAGGTCGCCCCGGAGCTCGAGCGCCTGCTTCGCGATCGTCCGGAACTCCAGGATGAGCGCGGCCCGCTTGAGCTTCAGGAGGTTCAGGCCCTTCTTCGCGAGGACGATCCGGCGCTTCGCCCGGATGAGCTCGATCCGTGTAGGGCGGATGACCTCCCCCGGCATCGCTAGGTCCTCCCTCGCCTCTCCGCGCGCGCTTCCCCGGCCTAGCTCGACTTGCCGGAGGGGGTCTTGCGGTACTTCTGGACGTACTCGGGCTTGATGCGCTTCAGCTCGCGTTCGGGGAGCTCCGACAGGACGTCCCAGCCGATGCTGAGCGTCTCGTCGATGCTCCGGTCCTCGTCGTACCCCTGGTTGATGAAGCGCTTCTCGAGCTTCTCCGCGACCCGGAGGTAGATCCGCCCCTCGGGCGTGAGCGCCTCCTCTCCGACGATCTGGGAGAGCGCGCGTTGGTCCTTCCCTTCCGCGTAGCTCGCGAAGAGCTGGTCCTTGAGCCCCGCGTGGTCCTCGCGGGTCTTGCCCTTCCCGATCCCGAGCGACATCAGACGGGAGAGCGAGAGCGACACGTCGATCGGGGGGTAGATGCCCCGCCGGTGAAGGTCGCGTCCCATCTCCGTCTGGCCCTCGGTGATGTAGCCGGTGAGGTCAGGGATCGGGTGCGTCCGGTCATCGGCCGGCATCGTCAGGATCGGGAACTGGGTGATCGATCCCTTCCGGCCCTTGATCCTGCCGGCGCGCTCGTAGATCTGCGCCAGGTCGGTGTACATGTACCCGGGGTACCCGCGCCGGCCGGGGACCTCCTCTCGCGCGGCGGAGATCTCACGGAGCGCCTCGCAGTAGTTGGTCATGTCCGTGAGCACGACCAGGACGTGCATGCTCCTCTCGTAGGCCAGGAACTCGGCCGTGGTGAGGGCCATGCGGGGCGTGATGACCCGCTCCATCGCAGGGTCCGAGGAGATGTTCATGAACACCACCGTCCGCTCCAGCGCGCCGGTGTTCTCGAACTCGCGGAGGAAGTAGTTCGCCTCCTCGCTCGTGATCCCCATGGCGCCGAAGACGACGGCGAAGTTCTCCGAGGAGTTCAGCACCTTCGACTGCCGGACGATCTGGGCCGCCACCTGGTTGTGGGGCATCCCCGCGCCGGAGAAGATCGGGAGCTTCTGGCCGCGCACGAGGGTGTTCATCCCGTCGATGGCGCTGATCCCGGTCTGGATGAACTCGGAAGGCTGGTCGCGGGAGTACGGGTTCATGGCGTTCCCGACGATCTCGAACTTCTCCTTCGAGACGATCTTCGGACCTCCGTCGCGGGGGTGTCCGAGACCGTCGAAGACGCGGCCGAGCATCTCGTCGGAGCAGGCCAGACGGGCGACCTCCCCGGAGAACTTCACCGTGGTCGCGGTCTGGTTCATGCCCAGGGTCGGGCCGAACACCTGGATGATCGCGAGCCCGCGGCGTGACTCCAGGACCTGTCCGGTGCGCAGGGTCCCGTCGGGCAGCGCGATCTCGACGATCTCCCCGTAGGCGGCGCTGGCGACGCCCTCGACGAAGAGGAGAGGGCCCGCGATCCGCTCGATGGTCTTGTAGTCCACCGGGACCGGCGGCAGGGCGGAGGCGCTCATTGGCCGGCCTCCTTCACAAGCTGGGCGAGCTGCGTGTTGGCGTCCTTCTCGACGCTCTCGATGGGACCGAGACCGCCCTTCTCGCTCGTGGTCTTCATGCGTGCGATGGAGGTCCTCGCGGGCAGCTGGGAGATCTTCGCCACCTGGACCCCCTTGCTGACGGCGTCAAGCTCCTTGCGGCCGAAGTCCAGGATGGTCTTCAGCATCCGGTACTGCTTCGCGATGGAGGAGTACGTGTCGACGTCGTCGTAGGCGCTCTGCTGGAGGTAGTCCTCACGGATCATGCGCGCCGTGTCCAGGATGGCCTTCTCCTTCTCCGGGAGCGCGTCGGCCCCGACGAGCTGGACGATCTCACGGAGCGCGGCCTCCTTGTCCAGGATCTCCAGGGCCTCCTTGCGGAGCGCGATCCAGTCCTTCGAGACCTTCTCGTTGTACCAGGGCGCGAGGTCGTCCGTGTAGAGCGAGTAGCTCTGGAGCCAGTCGATGGCCGGGTAGTGGCGCCGGCTCGCGAGCCCGAACTCGAGCGCCCAGAAGACGCGCGTCGCGCGCAGCGTGTTCTGGCTGACCGGCTCGCTCGTGTCGCCGCCGGCAGGGCTGACCGCCCCGATGACGGAGATGGACCCGGTCCTCTCGGGCGTCCCGATGGTCGAGACCTGGCCCGCCCGCTCGTAGAACTCGGCAACCTTGCGGCCCAGGTAGGCGGGGTACCCCTCCTCCCCCGGCATCTCTTCGAGACGCCCGGAGATCTCTCGGAGCGCCTCCGCCCATCGGCTGGTGGAGTCGGCCATCAGGGCCACGTCGTAGCCCATGTCGCGGTAGTACTCCGCGATGGTGATGCCGGTGTACACGCTCGCCTCTCGGGCAGCGACGGGCATGTTCGAGGTGTTCGCGATGAGGATCGTGCGCTCCATCAGCGGGCGCTTCGTCTTCGGGTCCTCGAGGTGCGGGAACTCCGTCAGCACCTCCGTCATCTCGTTGCCGCGCTCGCCGCAGCCGACGTAGACGACGACGTCCGCTTCGGCCCACTTCGCGAGCTGCTGCTGGGTGACGGTCTTCCCCGTGCCGAACGCACCGGGAATGCACGCCGACCCGCCCTTCGCGAGCGGGAAGAGCGTGTCGATGACGCGCTGACCGGTGATGAGCGGGATGCGCGGAGGGAGCTTGCGCGAGACGGGCCGAGGGACACGGACCTGCCACTTGTGCGAGAGCCCGACCGGGACGTTCCCCTTCGGGGTGTCGATGGACCCGATGGTCTGCCGGACGGTGAACTTGCCGCTCGTGAGCTCCTTGATCGTCCCCGAGACGCCGGGAGGGACCAGGACCTTGTGCAGGATGAGCGGGGTCTCCTGGACCGTGCCCAGGATGTCGCCGCCGGAGACCTTCTCCCCCGGCTTCCGGGTCGCGGTGAACTCCCAGACGGTCTTCTCGTCCAGCGGGCTCGTCACGAACCCACGGGCGATGAAGTCGCCCCCGGCGGCCTTCAGGACGTCCAGGGGTCGCTGAACGCCGTCGTAGATCGACTTGAGGAGCCCGGGACCGAGCTCGACGGAGAGAGCCTGGCCGGTGTTCTCCACCTTGTCCCCCGGGCGGATGCCGGTGGTCTCCTCGTAGACCTGGATCGTCGCGTCGCCTTCGACGAGACGGATGATCTCTCCCACGAGACCCAGATCGCCCACACGCACGACGTCGAACATGCGGGCGCCGGTAAGACCTTCGGCGGTGACGACGGGGCCGGAAACCTTGGTGACGACGGGTTCGGTCATGGACTTGGATCAGGGAGCGGCGAGCCTCTCCAGGGAGACGCCCAGCACGCGCTTGGTGAGGTCGGCGACGCTCTCGGCCTCCTCGCCCCCACCGGGGGTGGGGAGGAAGACCACGAGCGGGTCGATGGATTGTTCGGCGGCCTTGCGGAGCGACTCCGGCAGGACGTTCTGGATCTTCCGGCTCGCCAGGATGAGGCTGTGCATGCCGGAATCGAAGACCTTCTGGAAGTCCCGGGCCGCGCTCCTCTCGTCAGTGATGACGGTGTTCCGGAAGCCGATCAGCCGGAAGCCGATGACGAGCTCCCGTTCACCGATCACGGCGGGGGGTTTCCCTCCCTCGGACTTGGCGGCGGGCACGGCGGGGCCCCCGGGCCTCTAAGATATAAGACGGTGGCGGGGACCTTTCTACCGATAGCCAGGCCCGGCGGGGCCGGGGGGCTCCGGAGAGGGGTCTCGCATCGCGAGATGCTACGGCATCGCACGCTCCCGCCTCTCAAATACCCGAAAGCCCCTAGATCGTTCGAACCCGCATGGGGACCTTCGGCGATTCCTGGGCGCTCACCAAGACCGCCTTCCGGATGATCAAGGAGGACAAGGCGCTCCTCATCTTCCCCCTCGTTTCCGGCCTCAGCGCGCTCGGCATCCTCGCGATGTTCGCCGTCGGGCTCTTCTCCATCATGTTCTGGACGCACCTCACCGGCACCACGTTCCAGATCGTGATGGGGGTGCTCTCGCTCGTCGTCTACTTCGTGCTGTGGATCGTCTCGGTCTACTTCACCGGCGCCCTCATGGGAGCCGCCCGGATGAAGCTCGAAGGCGGACAGCCGAAGTTCCACGACGGCATGGTCGCCGCCCGCGCCCGGGCGGTCAAGCTCGTCGCGTGGGCGCTCATCTCCGGGACGGTTATGCTGGTCATCCGGGCCATCGCCGCACGCTTCCGGGGGATCACCGGCGCCGTCATCGGGATCGCGGCGGGGGCGACCTGGGGCGCGGCGACCTACTTCATCATCCCCGTGCTGATGTTCGAGGAGCAGGGGGCCTGGGCGTCGTTCAAGCGCTCCGGAAGCCTGTTCGTCCACACCTTCGGCAAGACGCTGATCTCGAACCTCGCCATGGCCCTGATCCTGGGGGCCGGGTTCGTGGGCGGGATCATCCTGCTCTTCGGGGGCGTTCTGCTGATGCTCCACGGGCTCTTCGCGCTCGGGGTCGTCCTGCTGGTGGCGGGGCTCGCGGTGATGGTGTTCATGGCGATCCTGTCCTCGGCCGCGGAAGGGGTCCTCCGGGTCGCGCTCTACTGCTACGGGACCACCGGTCGGGCCGCGAACGGGCTGATCCCGCCCCAGTACCTGGGAGCCGTGAGGCCCTCGTCCGGGGGGCTCACCTACGGTGCAGCTCCTCCTCCGCCCCCGCTCCCTCCCATGGCGCGGCCGCTCCCGTAGGGGCGGGTTCCGGCCCAGCCCTGTCCGGGCGGACCTTCGCCCTCACCAACGGGCCTTTCGGCCCGGAAGGTCAGGGGCGCGGGGACGAGGAGGGAGGGCGGACGCCCTCCGTCGCCGTTCCGACCTACTTGTAGGTCGAGTGGTGGAGGTTGCCCTCGTCGTCCGTGATGTCGATGCACTCCCCTTCGCACTCGAAGAGGCAGGCCTCGCACACGATGCACTCGGGGCCGTTGACCGCGACGGACTTCTCGCCTCGGAAACGGAACTTGGCGGCGACCTGCGGGTCGTCGACCATGCCGGGGAACTCCGAAGAAGGGCGGAGCTCGAAGACGTTGACGGGACACACATCTCGGCAGTGAGCACAGCCGGTACACTTTGCGGTCGCGATGTCGACGGTTACCATCGATTCCCCCGAGGGATTGGGCCGACCTTTGCACCGTATTTAGGCGTTTTCCGTTCCGGCGCGGCCTTGGGCACGCTCGCACCGGGCCCGAGCAACAGGTCCGCGGCCGCTCTGAACCTCCTTATTGGGGGTCGTTCCCTCGAACCTTCCGCTCATGCCACCCTCCAACGCGCCGGGGGCCCCGGGGTCCCCTGCGGGGCCCGCTCCGCGCGACGCCCAGCGGCTGGAGCGGACCCTCCATCGCCTGCGGCACGGCCGCCTCGAGGAGCAGATGCGAGCGCTACAGGAGCTGGGGGAGGGTCGGCGACCGGAGGACCCCTCCGCGATCTTCGAGGCCCTCGCTTCCTCCCGTCCCGCGGTCCGCGTGGCGGCCGCGTGGGTGCTCCGCCGCCACGGAGAGCGACGGGGCGTCCCCCACCTCCTTCCGCTCCTGAACGACCCTGAGGCGGTCGTGCGCGCGGCCACCGCCGAGGCGCTCGGGGTGATCTGCGACCCTCAGGCGGTGCCGGCGCTGTCGAAGGCCCTGGAGGACCCCGAACCGGTGGTCCGCGTCCACGCGGCCTGGGCCCTCTGGTGCCTGAACCGGCCCCACGCCCAGCAGAAGCTGTTCGAGCTCTTCCAGGACCCCGACCCCCAGGTGAGGTACAGCGCGGTCACCGCCGTGGGACGTTTCCGCGACCCCCGGGCCTACCCCTTCCTCCTCGAAGCCCTCCACGACAGCTCCGACCGGGTCCGTCGGGACGCGGTGCTGGCGCTCGGGAATCTGGGAGGATCCCGCGTGGCGCAGGACGTACGCCCCTCGCTCGACGATCCGGTGGACCGGGTGAGGATCTCGGCTGCGGTGGTGCTCGGGAAGGCGCGCGACCGGGTCTCTGTGCCCACGCTCCTGCGTCGCTATCCCCTGGAGGACAGCTGGGTCCGCCCCTCCTACCTCGTCGCGATGGGGAAGATCGGTGACCCGCGCGCCGGGGGCGTTCTCCTCGAGGCGCTGGGGGAGAGGACCCCCTGGACGGTGGTGTGCGCGCTCTTCTCGCTCGGAGAGATGCGGATGCGGCGGGCCGCCCCCCAGGTCCGCGAGCTGCTCTCCTCGGAGCACCGGACCGTGCGGAGCGCGGCCGCCGAGGCCCTGGGGAAGATCGGGAAGCGCTCCGATGTCCCGCGCCTCCTGGAGGTACTCTCGGACCCCGATGCGTGGGCGCGCCGGGGGGCTTGCGTCGGTCTGGGGTTCCTGGCCTCTCCTCGCGCCGGCTCCGCCCTCCGGGCGCGCCTCAGCGACCCGGACGCCGAGGTGCGGGCAGGCGCGGCCTGGGCGCTGGGTAGGATCCGGGACCCGGGCTCGATCACCCGCCTCCTTCACATGCTCGACGAAGCGAGCCATGCCGAACCCGCCGGAGAGCCCGCTCCCCCCGGGACCGCCCCCGAGGCTCCCGCCGGGGAGGACGCCGCGGTGCTCGCCGAAGGGGAGGGCGCGGTCCGGCTGATCAGCGACGCCCAGAGGAACCTCCTCGACACCCTCCTGCTCACCCTCGCCCGCTACGCCAAGGAAGCGCCGGCGAGCGAGCAGCTGCGGATCCGCAAGGCCCTGAACGAGGCCCTCGCGAACCTCTCTCCCGCGGCCCGGGCCCGACCTCTCGCGCTTCCGCGCATGGAGATGGACCGGGAGCGGGCCCCTCCCACCCGGGAGGAGCTCGTCGCGGGGAGGCTCCCGGGAGAGCGGCGGACGGGAGCTCCGAACGTGCGCGTCGGGCCGGGCGCCGCGCCGGGAGCGGGGACACCGGGCCGAAAGAAGGGGGCCGCGTGATCTTCCGGGAGCTCCGTCGGTCCGACGCCCAGCAGATCTCCCACGAGATGCAGCTCAACTTCGCCCAGGAGCTCGAGCTCCAGGGGTGGGACCCCGAGCACTTCCAGATGGTCCTCGACCGCTCCTTCGGGTTCCCGGCAGGCTGGGTCCTGACGTTCCTGCGGGTCGTGCGCCGCCCCCCGGTGCACCTCCTCGTCGCCGAGGAGGGAGGGCGGATCGTCGGAACGACGTTCCTCTTCCTCCAGAGGACCCACGGGTACATCGCGGCCGTGATGACCGACCCCGCGTTCCGAGGCCGGGGGATCGCCTCGACGCTCCTCTCTCGGGCCGAGGACGCCTGCCGGCGGCGCGGCCGGACATGGGCGGTGCTCGACGTCCTCACCCACAACCAGGTCGCCCGGGACCTCTACCTCAAGCGGGGCTATCGTCCGCTCCGGGTCCAGCACTGGCTCACGCGCTCCCTCGCCCAGCGCCGAGAGGCGTTCCAGCCGGCGGCCCCCGAGGTGCGGGCCATGGACAAGCAGGACCTTTCCTCGCTCCTCGAGCTCTACCGGGCCCAGCAGCCCCCCGAGGTCCGGGAGATCCTCGCTCCGGAGCGGTCGCTCCTCGCCCCTCCCAACTACCTCCAGTCGGTGATGGCCGCGAGCTCCGCCGCGTGGTGCACGGGGGCCCGTGGGAGCCCCTCGGGGTACGTCCGGGCCACCTTCACCACGCCGAAGGAGGCGGGGAACCTCGGAGCGCCGCTGTTCCAACCTCGGGCCACCCCGGTGGAGCGGGAGGGGCTGCTGGAGACGGCCCTTGGCTGGCTCGCCGCGAGCGGCGCGCGCACGGTCATCTGCGAGGTGCCGCACTACTCCGTGGACGCCCTCCAGATGCTCCGGGACGCCGGGTTCGAGGAACGATGGACGATGGACACGCTGGCCCTCAAGCTCGACAGGAGCTAGGCCCCCCTCGGGCCGCGCGCTCGCTGCCGACCGGGAGGCCCGCGGTCTACCTCTTTCCCTGCCGCATCCAGCAGGGCTGGGGGGACGTTCAGGAGATGGCCGCCGCGGCCTGGGCCCTCCATCGCGCCGGGCTCCCGCTCCTCTCCCTTCCGCCGAGGCCCGAGGCCGGTCGTCGCCCGGACCCCCGGGCGAGCCCGGTCGAACCCCCGCGCGCAGGGCCCGCCCGTTTCCCGCCGGTACGTCGGGTCGCTCGGCCCCAAGGGACGGGCCGGGCGCTCGTCCTCGCGACGTGGTGGGGAGTGACCGCGAGGACGCACGACGCCGACGGAGGGCCGCTGCCGGGGCCGCTCGAGAGCACGGTGGGTTCGATCGTCGACGCCCACGGTGAGGGCAACGTCCTCCACGTCAGCCTCGAGGAGTTCGCCTCGGACCAGAGGAGCTACGAGGCTCTGGACGAAGGGCTCCGGCAGGCGGGGTGGCCGGGACCGCGTCGACGCGCCGCGCTGAAGAGCGCCTCGGGTCGAGAGCAGTGCGCGACCTACCACCGGGCGTTCGTCCTGGCCCGCGCGGGGGAGAGGAAGGACGTCCTGCACCTCACCGGCAGCCTTGCCCCGCATCTACCGGCACTTCGGGAGTTCCCGTTCCTGCTCCCGGTCGGGCCGTTCGGGATGGCGAGGAGCTCGACGACGGCCCGGCCGCCCACCACGCCATCGACCCGG
Source organism: Thermoplasmata archaeon (assembly GCA_027314165.1). Classification (GTDB taxonomy): domain Archaea; phylum Thermoplasmatota; class Thermoplasmata; order Lutacidiplasmatales; family UBA184; genus JAKAAX01. The sequence continues at coordinate 12,304 of DAHVCH010000024.1, forward strand.
AGGGCGCCCGTCGTCCTGTGGTATGCAACGCGGGACGGCGCGGCGGACTTCGCGCGGTCGCTCCTCTCCGCGCTCGAGGCCCTTGATCGGCCGGTCCGTCTGGAGGTCCGGGCGGAAGCCTCCGTCGTCGGGGCGCTTCCCACCAGGTCACCTCGCGGTCGGGTCGCGGTCCGACCCTTGGGGGCCCTGGAGGGCACCGCCTGGGAAGCACGGTGGCGGAGGGCGGACCTCAGGATCGCGAGCGGGAGCCAGACGCTCGTCGAGTCCGTGCGGCTGGGCTCTCCCTTCCTCTACTTCAACGGGGCTCTCGCGGGCCCCCACGCATCCTCCCGGGCGTTCCGGCGGGAGAAGTTCGTCTCCTGGCTCCGGGCCATGCAGGGGTCGGGGTCCGCACCTCGACTTCGGAAGGAGCTCAGCTCCTTCGCCGATGGGAAGGGTCTGGACGCGGTCCTGCCTCACGCCCTGCTTTCCGCCCGGTGGCGACGTGAGTTCGTCCGTGACCTGAGGAGATGCCGCTCCGGTCTTGTCGCCTCGCGGGCCGACGGCGACAGGTTCCTCGTGGAGATCGCCCGTCGCCTGGAGGAGAGCTCCGGTCCGGTCTCCGACCTCGTCGAGCGCCTACGCCTGGAACATCCCCAACGGCTGCAGCGAACCCTGTCGCGCTCCGCGGCGGCGTGACCGGAACGCGGGCGCCATAGAGGTCGGTCGGTCGGTCGGGCGGGCGGGCGGTCGATCGATCCGGCCGGATCCTCCCAGGGCGTGTCCGGGCCCCTACGGTTTCCGCACCTCCCAGGGGTTCTTCTACCCCGGTAACCTCGCCCCGGGCATGCCCGCGACGCCCCTTCCACCGACCCCTGAGCCCCCGACGGCGAAGCCCCTGGTCGAGCCCTCGACCGAGGGACGTGTGGCCCAAAAAGTGCTCAAGGAGACCCTGCGGGTCAAGCGCGGGGAGAACGTCGTGATCGAGGCCTGGACCCACGAGCTGGACCTGGCCCGGGCCTTCGTCCTGGAGGCCCGAAAGATGGGCGCCCGGCCGGTGGTCCTCTACGAGGACGAGGAGGCGTACTGGAAGAGCCTCGAAGAGTGCGACCTCAAGGACCTCGGGCAGGTGGGCGACCACGAGTGGGCGCTGCTCTCCAAGGCCCAGGCCTACGTCTTCCTCTGGGGACCCGCGGACCGTCCCCGCCTTGCCGGCCTGGACCCCAAGATGGTGCAGAAGCTCCACGCCTACAACGCGCTCTGGTACCAACGCGCGAAGCGCGCGAAGCTGCGCGGCGCGAGGATGGAGATCGGACGAGCGACCCCTGCGAGCGCCCAGCACTTCAACGTCGCACTGGAACCCTGGAGAAAGGAGCTCACCGACGCGACGCTGGCGGACACTCGGGCGATCGTGGCGGAGGGCAAGCGCGTCGCAAAGGCGCTGAAGCACGGGAAGGTCGTGACCATCGACCACCCGAACGGTACCCGCTTGGAGCTCCACCTCCGAGGTCGGGACCCGCAGATCGAGGATGGGGTCGTCGGGCCGGAGGACGTCGCGAAGGGGAACAACATGACCTCCGTTCCCGGGGGTTACGTGGTCGTCGCGCTGGACGAGAACGCCGGGGAAGGGCTCTTCCGGTCCAACCGGACGAGCTACCTGTCCGCGCACCGCGCCGAGGGCGGGGAGTGGACCCTGTCGAAGGGGAAGCTCCTCTCCTACCAGTACCGCAGCGGCGGCGAGGCGTTCACCGGGCCTTACGAGCGGGCCCCGAAGAAGGGACGCGACCAGGTCGGGCTGCTCTCCATCGGCCTCAATCCGAAGATCGTGCAGGCGCCCCAGATGGAGGACCAGGAGCGCGGGGTCGTCCTCCTCACGCTCGGGAGGAACGACGAACAGGGCGGCACGAACCGGGTCCCGTTCATGACCTGGCTCGCGCTCGGAGCGGCGAACGTCACGGTCGACGGCCGCCCGGTGGTCCAGGCCGGGAACATCGTCTGATCCCATGCCCGCCCCCATCCCGGCGTCCGTGGCGGACCCGGGCGCGGTCGGCCCTTCCACGCCCCGCTCGACATCCGAGTGGGAGGCCGCCTATCGTCACCCGGTGCCCCGGAGCTTCTACGACCGCCCCACGGTCCGGGTCGCGCGCGACCTCCTGGGGTGCTACCTCGTCCGACCACCGGGGCCGGGCGGCGAGGAGGGCTGGAGGGCCGGACGGGTCGTCGAGACCGAGGCCTACGTCGCGAACGACCCGGCGAACCACGCCTCTCGAGGGATGACCGGGCGGAACCGTTCGATGTTCCTCGGCCCGGGCCACGTCTACGTCTACCGCATCCACCAGGTCCACTGCGCGAACCTCACCACGGCGGAGGGACAGGCGGTGCTCCTGAGGGCGGTCGAGCCCGTGACCGACCTTCCTTCGCCCCCTCGGGGCCCGGGCCGGCTCTGCCGGGCCTTCGGCCTCGACCGGTCCCACGACGGGCTCGATGCGATCGAGGGGGAGGTCCGCATCCTTCCGAGGGTGGCCCCTCCCCGACGCATCGTCGCGGCGCCCCGGGTCGGGATCCGGCTCGCCTCGGACCGTCCGTTGCGCTTCCTGGAGGAAGGGTCGGCGTGGGTCTCGAAGCGCCCACCCGAGAAGGGGAAGCCGAATGCCCGACGGTAAGCTCCTCTTCGGGTGCTCCGGCTGGGACTACCCGGAGTGGGTGGGCCGCTTCTATCCCACCCGCGGGAAGGTCGACCGGCTGGCCAGGTACGCTCAGGTCTTTCCGGCGGTCGAGGTCGACTCGAGCTTCTACAGCATCCCTACCGAGAGGACGGTGGACGGGTGGGACCGCCGGACCCCCAAGGGGTTCCGGTTCGCGGCCAAGTTCCCTCAGGAGATCACCCACCAGCGACGGCTGGAGGGCTGCGAGGAGGCCCTGAAGCTCCACTACTCCGCCTTCCGGCCGCTGCTGAGGAGCGGGAAGGTCCTCGCCTTCCTGCTCCAGCTGCCCCCCTCCTTGCCCTTCGAGGCGCGGAAGGTCCGGGCGTTCTACGAGAAGCTCCCGGCCTCGCCGACCGTCGCCGTGGAGTTCCGCGAGCGGAGCTGGCTCTGCCCGGAGTCGCTCGACCTGCTCCGGGAGTTCCGTCTCTCCACGACGATCGTGGACGAGCCCTTCCTCCCGATCGACCTGACACTGACGAACCCCTCGCTGGCCTACGTCCGGTGGCACGGGAGGGGGTCCAACATCTGGTACGACTACCACTACAGCTCGGAGGAGCTCCGGGCCTGGGTCCCCCGGGTCCAGGAGGTCGCCTCCCGAGCGACGACGGTCCTGGGTTTCTTCAACAACCACTTCCGGGCAGAAGCCCCATCCAACGCCCTGGAGCTCGAGGAGATGCTCGGGATCGGACCGCCCCCCTGGAGCTCGAGGCTGGACCATCCGTCGGTGCTCGGGCCTTCCCCCGACGGGGCCCCGAGGTAGAGCCGCTTTTTTGGGTCACGGGGAGGGAGCCCGGCGCGGGGCCGCTTGCGGCAACCAGACCCGGGTCGATCCCTTGAGACGAGATGGGGACCGTACGTGAGCCCCCTAGGGACCTTCGATCACGCCGACCCACCGGGGCGGCGGTCTCAGTGCTTCCGGATGAGGTTCTTCGGGTGGACGTTCCCGCTCTTGGGCTTCGTCCAGGCGTAGCCTCGGATGCGGGCGGTGTCGCCGAACCCGCAGCGGGCGCAAGCCCGCTTTCGGACATGGTAGGAGTGGCTGCCGCATCGCCGGCATCGGATGTGTACGATCCGCCCGCCGCTGCGGGACGGCGTTCCCTTTCCCATTTTCGCCCTCCTTTCCTATCCTGCGCTCACGGAGAGACGTACAAGACGCTGTCTCCCCGGAAGAGGGTGGTGCCGCAGGGGGTTGTCGAGCCGTCCTCGTGGACCTCGACGGTGTCGTTCATGACGATGTTCATGTGCTGGTCGAAGCCGTCCAGCACTCCCCGATAGCGCTTGCCCCCCTTCACCTCCACTACGATGGACTGGCGGAGGTGCTGCTGGAAGACGTCGATGGGCTTCATGGGGGGAGCCGAGGAAGTTCCGTTACCCCTCTTAAGATTTGGTATCCGGGGGCGCGGGGAGCTGAACGAGCACTTTCCCGCATCGGGGGCAGAAGGTGGTCCGTGCCTCCTCCCGCCATCCGCAGGAGGTGCAGAGCCATCGACCATGGTAGGATATCGGGCGCTTCCACCACGGTCCGGGGCCGGGCGAGGGGGGGGCCGGGGCATCTCCTCCACGAACGAGGGCACGGGTCCAGCGGCCCTCGTCCCAGAACAGCACGAGCCCCAGGCCGAGGATCGCTCCGCCCGCCACCAGATAGCGGGCCCCGCTGCCGGTGGCCCCCAGGGCGATCAGCAACGTGCCGAGGAGGACCAGGAGGTTCACCGCAGGCAGGCGGACGATCTTGCCACCCACTGGGCTCCCGACCATGCGAATCGCACCCCCTTCCGCGGAGGTTCGCACAGCCTCACCGCTCGTAAATAGGGGGGGAGGGGCTGCCCGCTCCGGTCGTCTGGGCTCATGGTCGCCTCAGGGTCGAAGCGTCGGGACGGAGGGCGGGAGGATGCCTGTCCCGCGCGGGTCGTCGAGGACCCCGGTTCTTGGGGGTCGGGAAGTGCCGGCACGGGCTCCGAGGGCGGCCCTCGGTCCGTGGTCGAGCTCGGCCCGGTCTCGCCGAGAGCTCTTCGGAACCTGATGGCAAGCGCGGCGACCGTCGAGCGGTATGGCTGGACCCTCGAGCCCGTGCGTGGCGGGCGGGGGGCCGGGAGCGGATCACGGGTCCGGGTCTTGATCCCCGGTCCCGTGGGGGCCGCGGTCGGGGGTCGTTCTCTGGCCCCCCCACAACCGATCGCGGTGGCCTCCCTCGCCCTCGAGGCCATCGAACGCTACCGCCGGACGACGCCTCGCACGCTCAGGCTCGCGCACGGCCATGGCCTGACGGTGGGCGGCCGCACGCTCGTGATGGGGATCGTCAACGTCACTCCGGACTCCTTCTACGACGGCGGCCGGTACGCCACGACCGAGGCTGCGGTGGAGCAGGGCCTGCGCCTGGCGGCCGAGGGGGCGGACCTGCTCGACATCGGTGGGGAATCGACCCGTCCCGGGGCTCCCGAGGCCCGGGCGACGGAGGAGTCACGGCGGGTGCTCCCGGTCCTACGGGCCCTCAGGAAGAAGCTCGATCTCCCGCTCTCGATCGACACCCGGAAGAGCTCCGTCGCCCAGGCGGCGCTCGAGGCCGGAGCGGCGCTCGTGAACGACGTGGGGGGGCTGGGCGACGCCCGCATGCGCAGGCTGGTCGCCCGTGCGGATGCGGCGGCGGTCGTCATGCACATGCGCGGAGGCCCTCGTACCATGCAACGGGACACGGGGTACGACGACCTGCGCAGCGAGGTGTTCCGCTTCCTCTGGCAGCGCACGCGCGAGGCCGAGCGGGCCGGGGTCGGGTCCGACCAGCTCCTGGTCGACCCGGGAATCGGGTTCGGGAAGTCACCGGAAGGGAGCCTGGAGCTTCTGACCCACGTCAGGGAGCTCAGGTCCCTGGGCTATCCGGTGCTCCTGGGCGCGTCGCGGAAGTCGTTCTTGAAGGCCCTGGGGGGAGGGGAGCGCGCGGAGGACCGGCTCCACGCCTCGGTCTCGGCGGCGGTGTTCGCGAGCCTCCGAGGGGCGGAGATCGTCCGGGTCCACGACGTCGCTCCGACCCTCGAGGCCCTCAAGGTGGCCGACGCGGTGCGGGCGAGGGTCACGGCATCGCGTGATCGTGAAGGCACCCGCGCCCGCCCGCGCCGGGGGGGACGTCGGAGCGCGGGCTAGGCCCGTCGCTTTCGCCTCGGGGCGACAGCTTCGCTTCCCCGCTCCCGGGAGGGGACGTGGGGCTGCTCGCTCGTCGCTCGGACCACCGGGACCTCGACGAGGGCGTCCTCGTCCGCGGCGCCCGGGCCGGTCGGTCCGGGCCTGGGGCCCTTCGGGGTCTCTCCCAGCTCGAGGATCATGGCGCTCGCGGCCTCCTGGATCGCCGTGAGCAGGGACTTCTCGGCCTCCCGGACGGCGGCCCGGACCCGCGGGTCCTGCGGTCCATGGCGAAGCCCCACCTCGACGGCGCGCCGGAAGGACGTGAGGGCGCTCATCCCGGCCATCATCATCGAGGGGCTCATGACCGCGGACAAGAGGAGCTTCGCGTGCCCCTCGAGCTCGCTCTGCACGAACTTGGGGTCCGGGGCGAACCGCCCCCGCTCCTTCGGGTCGGGCGAACGCTTCGTGGAACGACCTGCTTCACGCGCCATGTTTCGCACCCCCCGCCGGTGGGAGGAACTCGATCAAGAGGCTGCCGGAAGAAAAGTTCGCCGTGCCCACCCGGGAACCGACGTACGCGTAGGGGAGGAGCAGGGTCCGCTTGTACCAGCCCACCTTGACGAAGAGCGTGTCGGCCCGGGAGAAGACCTCCAGGGTCTCCTTCCCGGCGAAGGGGAGCTCGATCTGCACGTACTTCTTCCCCCCCTTCGAGAAGAAGCGGACCGGGCGGGAACGGGAGAAGATCTTGGCGGGATCCTCCGAACCGAACACGTCCTTCGCGAGCTGGCGCAACCGGTCCAGCCCCAGGACCTCGTGGGGGTAGCGGGGGCTCCGGCGCATCGGAACGCCGCCGAAGTACTCCTCGACGAGCCCGAGGTTCGCCTTTTGCTCCTCGAGCACCTTCTGGAGGAACTTCCCGTCCTCCTGTTCCTCGAAGACCCGGTTGACGATGAGCATCTCGATCGGGAGACCGAAGAGGCAGAGGTAGGTGTAGGCCCTCTGGGTCTCCGTGATGACCATCCGCTCGGGGTTGAGGACGAGCCGGACCGAGCAGCGATCGGGGTCGGAGAGCATCTCCCGGACGCGACGGAAGCGCAGGTAGAGCTCCTGGATCGACTCGAAGAACCGGTCGGACGGCAGGGGCGTGTGCATGAGCCGGCCCACGGTGGGCCGCGCCACCTTCATCATCCGCTTCTCGAGCTTGAAGAACCGGTCGAAGTACCACTGGACCGCGTCGGGGAAGGAGAGGAGCCGCAGCGTGTCCGCGGTGGGCGCGGTGTCCACCACCGCCACGTCCCATTTGCCCTCCCGCTCGTAGCGCTCCAGCAGGAGGAGGGCGGTGATGAGCTCCATCCCGGGGATCACCACGACCTCCTTCGCCGTGATGTCCTCCACCCCCTGCGATTTGAGCAGGGCCTCGAGGTAGCCCGAGATCTCCGACCAGTGCCGTTCCATCTCGACCAGGACGTCGATCTCCTGCCCCCACAGTCCGTCCGCGACCTTCACCGGGTCGTGGGAGAGCGGCACCTGGAGGGAGTCTCCCAGCGAGTGGGCGCTGTCCGTGGACATCACCAGGGTGCGGTGCCCCTTCGCGGCGGAGGCCAACGCCGTGGCGGCCGCGAGGCTGGTCTTGCCCACGCCACCCTTCCCGGTGTAGATGATCGTCCTCATGCCCCACCGCCCTCCGTCCCTGTGGCGTCGGTGCCGCTCCCGGTCTCCTGCTCCAGGACCAGGGCCCCTTCATAGCCGCAATGGCGGCACCGGTAGAGAGGTCCCCCGAACAGGATCGGGTTGCGGTCGACCTCGGGGGAGAGGCACTTCGGGCAGAGCAGCTGGACCTGTGCCCGTGGGCGGTGCCGTCTACGCGCCAAAGCCCTCCTCTCCTGCCCGTGCGCGGGGCTAGGTCCCCTCGTCCTTCGGGGGGACGTCCGGGGGCGTCGAGCCGTCCTCGTCGTCGTCCGGCCCCGGCCCGGCCGAGGGGGCTGCGGCGGGTTCGCCGGAGGAGGGGTCCGAGGGCCCTTTGCCCTCGCCGTTCTCCTCGCTCGCGGCCGTCGGGGCCTCCCCCGGGGCGACCAGGCGGACCGCGGCCTTGACCACGTCGCCCTCCTCGATCCGGATGATGATGACCCCGAGCGTGTTCCGGCCCATCTCCCGGATCTGCTGCACCGGGCTGCGGATCGTGATGCCGTTCTGGGTCGTGACGAGGATCTCGTCCTCCTCGCGCACCGGGAGGACCGCCACGACGTGGCCGTTGCGGCCTCCGGTCTTGATCCCGATGACCCCGCTCGCTCCCCGTCGCGTGAGCCGGTAGTCCTCGACGGGGCTTCTCTTCCCGAAGCCGGTGGAGGTGAGCGCCAGGAGCGAGGGGAACTCGGCCGAGACCGGGCTCATCGCCACGATCCGGTCGTCCTGGGCGAGGCGGGCGCCGATGACCCCGTAGGTGGCGCGCCCCATGGTCCGGAGCTCGCCCTCCTTGAAGCGGACGGCCTGCCCCTCGCGGGTCGCGAGCAGGATCTCGCTGTCACCCTTCGTGAGCGCAACGTCGACCAGCTCGTCCCCCTCCTCCAGGAGGATGGCCTGGATCCCGCTGACCCGGATGTTCTGGTAGAGCGAGAGCTCGGTCCGCTTGACGAGCCCCTTGGCCGTCGCGAAGACCAGCGTCCCGGGCCCTTCGAGCCCGCGGACCGCGAGCTCCGTCTGGATCTTCTCCCCCTCCTGGAGACGGGGCAGGAGGTTCACGATCGCCTTGCCCTTCGCGTGGCGCCCGAGCTCGGGGAGCTCGTAGGCCTTCAGCCGGTAGACCCGGCCCTTGCTCGTGAAGAAGAGGACGTCGTCGTGGGTGCGGGCGGCGAGCGCGCGCGTGACGAAGTCCTCGTCCTTCGTTTCCATCTGGACGAGGCCCTTGCCTCCCCGCCTCTGCCGGCGGTAGGAGTCGAGCGGGAGGCGCTTGATGTACCCGTCGTTGGAGATCAGGATCACGATGTCCGTGTCGGGGATGAGGTCCTCGAGCGAGTGCTCGGTGAAGGCGGGGGTGAGCTGGGTCCTCCGGCCGTCGCCGTACTTGAGCTTCAGGTCGGCGAGCTCCTCGTCGATGAGCCGGTCGAGGACGTGAGGGTGGGCGAGCACGTCCTCCAGGCGCTTCACGAGCGCGTGCTTCTCCTCGGCCTCCTCAAGGATCGACTCGCGCTCCAGGGCCGTGAGGCGCGAGAGCCGCATGTCCAGGATGGCCTTCGCCTGGTCCTCCGAGAGCAGGAACTTCCCCATCAGCGAGGCCTGCGCGGTGGGGATGTCCTTCGACCGGCGCAGGAGCTTCACGATCTCGTCGATGTGGTCGATCGCGGTGAGGAACCCCTCCAGGATGTGCAGGCGCTCGTTCGCCTTGCGGAGGTCGTAGGTGCTCCTCCGACGGATGACCTCGCGCCGGTGGTCGATGTGGAGCTGGAGCAGGTTCCGGAGCGGGAGGACCCGGGGCCGCCCTTCGACGAGGGCGAGGTTGATGATCCCGAAGGAGACCTGCAGCTTGGTGTGGGTGTAGAGCTGGTTGAGGACGATCTCGCTCTGCGCGTCGCGGCGGAGCTCGAAGACGACGGAGATCCCGTCCTTGTCGCTCTCGTCCCTGAGGTCGGTGATCCCGTCGATCCGCTTCTGCTTGACGAGCTCGGCCGTCTCCTGCAGGAGCTGGGCCTTGTTCACCTCGTAGGGGATCTCGGTGACCACGATCTCGGTCCGCTCGTCGCGCACGCGCGACTCCGCCTTGGCCCGGATCTGGATGATGCCGCGACCCGTGGCGTAGGCGTCCGCCATCCCCTCGGTCGCGACGATCCCGCCCGTGGGGAAGTCCGGGGCCGGGATGAACTTCATGAGCTCCTCGAGCGGCGTCTCCGGGTGGGCGAGCAGGTGGCGGAGGGCGTCCACCACCTCCCCCAGGTTGTGGGGGGCCATGTTCGTGGCCATTCCCACCGCGATCCCGCTCGCGCCGTTCACGAGCAGGTTGGGGAGCTTCGAAGGGAGCATCTTCGGCTCCTTGAGGCTCCCATCGAAGTTGTCGCCCCAGTTCACCGTCTCCCGCTCGATGTCCTGGAGCATCTCCTCCGCGAGGGGCCCGAGCCGCGCCTCGGTGTACCTCATCGCGGCGGGAGTGTCGCCGTCGACCGACCCGAAGTTCCCCTGCCCCTCGATGAGCGGGTAGCGGAGCGAGAAGGGCTGGGCCATGCGCACGAGCGCGTCGTAGACGCTCATGTCGCCGTGGGGATGGTACTTCCCCAGGACGTCGCCCACCGTGCGGGCGGACTTGCGGAAGGGCTTGTCGTGGGTCGCGCCGGACTCCCACATCGACCAGAGGATCCGGACCTGCACCGGCTTGAGCCCGTCCCGGACGCTCGGGAGCGCGCGTCCGACGATGACGCTCATCGCGTAGTCGATGTAGGAGCGGTGCATCTCCCGCTCGAGGGGCTGGAGCCGCACCCGGCCGCCCTCCGGATGGGCCTCGACCGGAGGGGCGGGTGGGGGGCTTTCGGGGGCTTCCGCCATGTGTTCCCAACCGGCGTTACGGGCCTTTCATCCCGAGGTTAAGGCGGTTTTCCCTCAACTGGCAGGGGTCTTCTCCGCGAGCGCGGCGGCCCCGCCGTGGAGCCCGCGCAGCTGCTCCCCGACGATCCGCCCGACCTCCTCGAGGAAAGGCTCCTTCTGGCCCTTCGGGATGGTCGCTCCGCTCGCGACCGCGTGCCCGCCGCCCTCCCCTCCGGCCTTCAGGGCCCCCGCGCGGAGGGCGCGGTCCAGGTCCAGCCCCTGGCCGGTGAGCCAGAGGGTCCCTCGGGAGGAGACCTTCAGGGCCTCCCCCTTCGGGGAGAAGGCGACGAGGGGGCGGGTCGGGTCGGCAAAGTAGGTGAGCGCCAGCCCCGCGACGGTGCCGGCGAGGTCGGGTTGCGGCGCCTCGAACCACTGCAGGTGGGGCTCCCGATGGAGCGTCCCGGGAGTCTCCAGGCGTCCCAGGTTCTCCAGCATCCCCTCCCTCCACCTCGCCTCGAGATTCGTGGCGCGCGCCAGGGCGGAGGGGTCCCCGAGGGCGAGCGCGATGCCCAGCGAGGGTTCCCCCTCCCTGCCGCAGGCGTTCTGCAGCCGGGAGAGCTCGTGGGCGTCCCACCCCGGGGCCGGCAGGTAGAGCAGCTCCTCCCGGATACCCTCGCAGAACTCCGGACGCGCTCCCTGGGCCAGCAGGTGGGAGAGGAGCGCACTCGCGAGCCGCCTCTGCTCCTCCTCCGACAAGGCCCCCACGGGGGAGGAGGCGGGGATGTCCAGGGCCGAGAGGAACGTGCGGGCCGTCGAGATCCGACCGGAGAGCCCGACGAAGTACGGGTCCAGGCTCGAGGCGATCGCCTCCTCGAGCGACCCGCCGGAGAGGTTCAGCGCCCTTCGCCTTCGGAGGGCCCCCTTGCCCTCGGCCTCCTCCACCAGACGAAGCGTGAGCCCGTGGAACCCCCCCACGTGCATCCGGTCGGCGACGGCACCGGAGAGCCCGAAGGCGATCAGGTCCAGGGCGTCGGGGAGCATCCGCCGGGCGAAGAGGTAGGTGAGCATGCTCGCGGAGAGCTCGGTCATCCCGTCCACCCCCCAGTCGTGGGGGTTCACCACGGCGAGGGTCCGGGAGACGGGGACCTTCCCGGGCGGGATGTGATGGTCCAGGACGACCACGGGGTGGGCGTGCTGGACGAAGAGGTCGAGGAAGCTCATGCCGGTGTCCACCACGAGGAGGGGCCCCCGGGTGCTCCGGAGCACGCGCTCGACCCCCGCGCGCTCCACCCCTGAGAGGGGCGAGAGGTGCCAGCTGCGTCCCAGGCGGGAGAGGGCAAGGGCCGCCACGCTCGCCGAGGCGATCCCGTCGCCGTCGTTGTGGTAGAGGACCCGCCACCGGCCCGGGGTGGACCCGAAGAGGTCGATGGCCGCGCCCAGCTCTTGGTCGAAGCGGGGGTCCTGAACCAGTCCCTGCAGGGACGGGTCGCTCATTGGACCATGAGGGCCGCGGTCTCGCTGCTGTAGCGCCACTCCGGCGGGAGCCGGCCGCGCTGGCGGTAGTAGTGCGAGAGACGGCGGATCTTCGACTCGATGAGGTTCAAGCCCCGGCGGTTCGAGAGGTCCTTCGGGTTCTTCTCCAGGTGCTGCTGCACGTGGACCACCCGCTTGAGCAGCGCCGCCAGGTCCTCGGGGAGCGCGGGCTTGACACCCTTCTCGCCCAGGAACGCGGTGAGCTTCTTTCCCGTGAGCAGACGCGTCGAGGGGACCCCGTACGTGTCGCGGAGCGCGAGCCCGATCTGGGCGGCGCTCGTCCCGGACTTCGCGAGCCGCAGGACCTCCTCCTCCACCTCGTCCTTGTCGAGGGGGACCCAGGACGGGAGCGCGGCCGGGTAGGGCCTGCGGCTCGAGGCCTTCCCTCGGTGCGAGGAGTGCAATCGGCTCATGGGGGTTGGCGGCGACCGTGAATCGATATTTAAGGAGAAGGGGCCGGCCGTTGCAGGCGTCCCCGGGACCCGGAGGGCCTCACAGACGCTGGCCCTGCGCGGAGAGGCGCTGGGTCTCATCGAGGTAGCGCGCCAGGAAGAGCTTGCCCTCCCCGTTGATGCGGTAGTGGGGTCCCAGGTCGCGCTGGCGGGTCCAGGAGCGGACGGTCCCGTCCACGTGGTCGACCATGCGGTTCCTGATGAGGAGCCCCATGATCACGGGGATCTTCGCCCCGGCCTTGTCCACGGACCAGTGGCCCTGGGTCATGGTCACGATCTCGTCGAGCTCGAGACCCTTCTCGCGGTCGTCGTGGTAGCTCTCGGCCTGGTTCAGCAGCCGGAGGATCTCGACCAGGGCGGCCCGGGTGGGGTCCGCCGGCTCGCCCCGGGGGGGAGTGACCTTGTGGGCCGAGGGCCCGGGCGCGGAGGGCTTGGGCGCAGAAGGTGGGGAGGGCCTGGGGGCTGGAGTCACGTTCCTTGAAGGAAACCTGCCCTCTTTACCGTTATGGCGCGGCACCCCCGGAAGGGGGCACGGAGAAGTCCTCACCCCGGGGCGCGCAGCAGGAGGGCGAAGTGGCCCCGGGAGAACGGGGAGAGGTCGACCGTCTCGAGGATCTCGCAGCCCTCGCTGTCGAGGTGGCGAGTGGCGGTCTTGAGCACCGCCCGGGGCGACTCCGTCTGCGTGACCGACCGCGTCTTCAGCATCAGGAAGCCGGTGCCGTGCGGTTTCAGCGCGGCGTGCACGTTCTCCAGGAAGATCTCGACCTGGCCCCGCTGGGAGACGTCCTGGTAGAGGTGGTCGACCTCCCCGCAGTCCGCGCGGTAGCGCTCGGGAAGCTGGACATCGGCCAGGATGGGGTAGAGGTTCTCCCGGCGCTGGGCGAGCGCGAGCAGGGCCCCGAAGGCCCGAGGGGACTTCTCCACCACGTGAACGCTCCCTTTCGGAAGCACGTCGGAGAGGTGGCTCACGGTGGTCCCGTGCCCGCCTCCGAGGTAGAGCACCGAACGGACCCTCTCGAAGGGCCAGAGGCGTCCGCCTTGCGCCACGTACGCTCCGAGCTTGCTCCTCCAGGGGTCGATCTTGCGGTACTCCACCCCGTCCTCGGTGAGGAGGTCCTCCCCGTACACCTTCTCCCCGGGTCGGAGGTTCACGGTGTACAGGTTCGACCCTCGGCGGTACAGCCCGGGAGCGCGGAACTCTTCCATGGGGGGACGTTGGAGCGGTCAGGGCCGGACGGCCACGACCATCTCCACCTCCACGGGGGTGTCCAGGGGGAGACGGGCCGTGCCGATCGCGGCCCGGGCATGCCGGCCTGCTTCGCCGAAGACCTCCAGAAGGAGCTCCGACGCGCCGTTCCCGACCTCCGGCTGCGTGGTGAACTCCGGTCCGCTCGCCACGTAGACCCCGACCCTCAGCACCCGCTCGACCCGGTCGAGCGAGCCCAGCGACGCCCGCAGTGCGGCGAGGGCGTTGAGCGCGGCCTGGCGGGCCGCCTCCTTCGCCTTCTCCACCGGCACTTCGGTGCCCACGAGCCCCTTGGCGAGGAGCTTGCCCTCGTTGAGCGGCAGCATCCCTGAGACCCAGGCGAGGCCCCCGTGGAGGACCACCGGGGCGTACGCTCCCTTCGGCGTCGGGGCGGGGGGAAGGACAATGCCGCGCGACCGGAGCGTCTCCTCGGCGGTGGGGGGCGTCATCGGAGGGGGGGACAAGGTGGGGAGGATAAGGGCGACCGAGGCCGGAGCGGGGGGGAAGGCCCCGCGTCGCGGCCAGCGTCGCGCACGGGCGGTCTCTGGGAACCGATATGGTCTAGTGCAGCCATCCAGCCCACGCATGCTTCTGCGCGGAGGCGCTCCATCCTCCTATCGGCCCCGCCCTCGACCCCGGGGTCTCCTGGTGGCCCTGGCCACGGTCCTCGGCGCTCTCTGCTTGATCTCGCCCCTCGCCTCGCCCGGGATCTCCGGGCCGACGCACGCGCGGACCGGCGCCACGTCCCTCGCGCTGGTCCTCCCCCACCCGGTCCCCGCGACCCGCTCGGCGCAGGCGCCTTCCCGAGCCCAGCTCCGGCCCTCCTTCGCCGTGGGTCTCTCGTTCGTCACCCCGAACGGGGTGGGTCAGCCCGCCACGCTTCCCACGTGGCTGAGCGCGACCGCCACCCCCTCGGACCCCATGTGCACCTCCGGGTTCAGCTACGTCTTCGACTGGGGTGACGGCTCGCCGAAGACGACAGACTCGAACGGCACCGACCGCCACTGGTACGTCGCCAACCAGGCGAACGCGAACGGGATCCAGATCTCGGTCATCGTGACCGACTGCCAGAGCCCCGCCGGCACGGGAACGACCTTCGCGCAACCGACCTTCTACCCGCCCGTCTCCGCGAACCTCACGACGGACCTTGGGAGCTCCTCGCTCATCCAGAGGAACGCGTCGGTGCTCCATCTGAACCTCACGGTGGTCAACATCACCGGGGGGATCACGGTCTACACCGGGAACCCCTACTTCATCAACTGGAGCTTCGGCGATGGGTCGAGGGCCTGGATGATCCCAGAGCCCGCGAGCCTGGCGCCGCTCCCCGAGTTCCACTCGTTCCTCCGGCCGTCCTCGGCCTCCGGTCCGGTGAGGTTCGTCGTCGTCGTGAGCGTGACCGACCGTCTGAACGGCAACTACACGACCCAACTGACCGTGCAGCTCAACGGGACGCCAGCCGTGACGTCCCATCCCCCCGGCGGGGGCATTCCGACGACCTACCTGTACGCGGGCATCGCCGGAGCCGCCGTCGTCGTCGTTCTCATCGCCGTCGTGGTCCTGCGCCGGCGCAAGGCTCCAAGCCCGAAGTCGACAGAGGAGGAGCCGGGCGCCGAGGCCTCTGAGGGCTCCGAGGGCGGCTTCGCCGGCGCACCCGACCGTCGGGCCGAGGGTGCCGGAGGGTCGGTCGGAGCCGCCGCGGCATCCTCCCCCGGGACGACCCCGGACACGCCGGTCGCCGCTGTCGCCTCGACCCAGGGGAAGGACGCCGGACCCGTTCGGTCGCCCTCCCTGGGGACGACGGGAACCTCTTCCTTCGGTAGCCCAGGTCGCCCGTCGGGGGCGACGACGGCCGCTCTCTCACCCTCGTCGACCACCCCCGGATCGATGGCCGTGGTCCCGTGCATCATCTGCGGCACCCCTCTCCCCTCGGTAGATTCCCCCTGCCCCAAGTGCAGCCCGGGACTCTTCTACGCCGCCAGCAAGGGCGGCGCGGGAGCCGAGCCCCAGGCCCCGGTCAGCCCTCCGCTGCCCGGTCTCGGGAGCGGGTCGATCACTCCTCCCCCGATCCACGTGGGTCCCTCGCTCCCGGACGCCGCCCCTGCTCCCGATCCTTCTCCGATCGACACCCCGCGCGGCTCCCCCACGGCGCACGAGCCGGGGCCCTCCTCGATCTCCTACGTTCCGACGGCCCCCGTCCCCGAGCTCGAGCCGCTCCCCGTGACCCGAGCCCCTGCGGGGCCGGAGCCGGACGTGGACACGACCCCCGTGGTTCCGCTGCCCAGGCGCCCTCCCGTGAACGAGCAGGGCGCGAATGTCTCTCGGACGGCCTCGGACAGCTCCTTCGCACCCGCTTCTGGATCGGCGGAGACCTCCCCCTCGTCCAGCCCCGCCTCTACCTCCACGCCCCCCCAGACCCACTCGCCTTCCTCCCCTCCCGTCCCCGCCTCGACCCCCTACCTCTTCCCGGTCTCTCAGAAGGCGCTCTTCGAGACCCTCGTCACAGGGGCCCCGGATCGCACCCCATCGGCGACGACCGCTCCTGGTGGGACCGAGACGGCATCGGCCCCGACCGCTACGGGGGCCGCCCCCGCATCCCCCCCGACCCCCCCTTCGTCCCGCCCGAGCGCGGACGTCAAGTGCATGATCTGCGGGGGTCCGCTCCAGTCGACCGGCTTCTGCCCGGCCTGCAAGATGAACTGGCGGGAATGAGTCGCCCCGCGTTCCCGAACGGCAGCGTCGCCGTCGGTGCTTCGCGCAAAGAAAAAGGGATAACCGTCCCATCCTGACCCGATACGTGGCCGTCCTGGCAGGTTCCCCGGAGCAGGGCATTCCCACGAGCCCCATGCCGGCGGGGGCGAACTCGGAGGCCCTCGCGTTCGCGAAGCTGGAGCGGGAGGTCGTCGAGCACCTCTTCCGTTTCTCCCCAGGGTTCGCGGTGGTCCTCGGGATACATTCCTACGACGGTCTCCTCCCCGACCTCGGCGCACGGGCGGTCTCGGACTGGGTCCGAACGGGCCAGGCCCTCCTGGACCGGCTCGGTGGGGTCGATGGGAAGGCCCTCACGAGGGACCGGCAGCTCGATCTGGAGCTCCTGCGGCTCCGCCTGCGGAGCGACATGTTCGACCTTGTCGACTACCCGTACCTCGATCGGCTTCCGCTCGTCTACGTCGGTCCGCTCGAGCTCGTCCCCTACACCGCCCGTCCGTACGCCTCCGCCGAGCATCGCGCGAGCGCCATGGTTCGGGTCCTGGAAGGGGCGCCCAAGCTGCTGAAGACCGGGGTCCAAAGACTGGCCCGCCCTCTCCCCGAGGCCTTCGTGAAGATCGGCC
Source organism: Thermoplasmata archaeon (assembly GCA_027314165.1). GTDB lineage: Archaea > Thermoplasmatota > Thermoplasmata > Lutacidiplasmatales > UBA184 > JAKAAX01. The sequence goes on from DAHVCH010000024.1 coordinate 29,171, forward strand.
TCGCCATGGGCGAGGGGCTGGTCCCCCATTTCCAGGAGAGCGAGGCCTTCGTCAAGGCCGAGGCCCCCTCCCAGGCGGCGGCCTACGCCCGTGCGCGAGGAGAGGCGGAGGCCGCGGCCAACGCCTTCGTGGAGCATCTGCGGGCGTCGCTCCCCAGCGCGACCCGGTCTTTCGCCCTTGGCCCGACGCTCTACCAGAAGCTCCTCAGCGTCCGCGAGGGGCTCTCCCTCTCCTGGCAGGAGCTCGAGAAGGAGGGTTGGGAGAACCTGCGCGTGAACCAGGCTCGCCTCGCCGAGCTCGCGAGCGCCGCGAGGCCGCCCACCGCGCCCCAGGCGCTGCTGGAGAGCGTCGCGCGCGACCACCCTACCGCGAGCGAGCTCATACCGGAGGCGGCGAGCTGCGTCACGGAGCTTCGGGAGTTCGTCCTGAAGAAGGGCCTGGTCACCATCCCGACGCCCGAGCACTGCCGCGTGGAGGCCACGCCCCTGGTCGACCGGGCCTGGACCACCGCGAGCATCGATCCCCCGGGCCCGTTCGAGACCTCGACGTACGAGGGGGTCTACCACGTGACCCCGGTCGAGGATTCCTGGGACGAGGAGAAGAAGGAGCAGTGGCTCGCCTCGTTCAACCGACCGGTCCTCCGGAACGTGACGGCGCACGAGGTGTACCCGGGTCACTACGTGCAGTTCCTCCACTTCCGGGCGCACGCTTCGACGCTGACCCGGCGGGTGTACCTCTCCGGGGCCTTCACGGAGGGTTGGGCGCACTACACCGAGCAGCTCATGATCGAGCAGGGGTACCGCGACGAGAGCGCCGCGAGCGAGGTCGCCCAGCTCACGGATGCGTTGCTCAGGAACGTCCGGCTCCTCGCGTCGGTGGGGATGCACGCGAAGGGGATGACGGTGGAACAGGCCACCGCGTTGTTCGTCAGGGAGGTGCACATGGATCCTTTCCCGGCCGAGCGCGAGGCCATGCGGGGGACCTTCAATCCCGAGTACTTTGGCTACACCCTAGGCAAGCTCGCGATCCTGAGGGCGAGACGACGGTATCTCGAAACGAGACCAGGGGCACCCCTCTCCTCCTTCCACGACCTCGTCCTGTCGCTCGGCGCCCCTCCCGTGGGGTTCCTCGAGCCGTTGATCTTCGGCGAGCCGATCTCTCGGCCCGGTTGAGGTCGAGGGCGCGCACACCCCTGCGGGGGTCTCTGTCTCAGGTACGGAGCCCGCGCTCTCGACCGGACGCGCCTCGTCGGGGTGGGCCCATTCGTTCCGTGTCGCAAGCGTGCAGTCGCCTACCTCTCCCGCTCTCCTCCGAGGCGGGCGAAGGCGCGACCATGTTGCTTCTCCACTTCGGTCCAGGACTTGGGGGACGGGCCCAGGCGTTTGAGCATCCGTACACCGGTCGCCCTGTACCCGAGGGACGCGTAGAGGCGGACCGCTCCTTGGTTCTCGGCAACCACTCCCAGCGTGAGAGTGTCGCAGCCGGCCTCCCGGAGCCTCCGCTCCGCTTCGAGGCAAAGCGCGGTCCCGATCCCACGGTTCCTCGACCGCGCCTCGACGAAGAGGGGATCGATCTGCCCCGCGAGCTCGGGCCGCAGCAGCAACCGGAAGTGGTGAGGAACTGCCGGCAAGAGCTGGGCCAAGAGGAAGCCGACGGGCCTCCCGGAGAGCTCCGCGATGAGACCGAACCCGCCCATGCCCTTCAGCATCGTGAGCGATGTCCGAGTGTCCTTTCGGAGGTCCGAAAGGGTAGCTCGAACACGGTGACGCGCCGGGTTCAGCTCTCCCATGTAGCGGTAGAGGTCGCGTTGCCATCGGACCAGATGCTCTGCGTCCGAGGGTCGTAAGTCTCGGATGGCGAGCTTCCTCGAGGACATGGGCTGGCGATTATGTCGAGGGCAAGTAGTCTTTGGCTCCAGATCGGCTTCCGAGCGCGGTCGACTCCGCCTGGGTCCTCGCCCGCAGGGTAGTGCCTCCCGACGGCATGTCGTTTCTCCCCGTGTCCACCGCCGAACCAGTGACCATTCCAGTGTCAATTAACGCTCAGGCAGGGGCTCCGCTGCTCTGCCGGCCGTTCGGACACTCTCCCGTTCCCCACCGACCTCGGAAAAATGGGCTCTTTCGGCCTTCGGGTGGGTGTCCCTCGAGGAAGGGGCGGAA
>DAHVCH010000025.1 GCA_027314165.1 Thermoplasmata archaeon
GGCAGTAGGACTGGGCCTCGGCTTGCTGGGCGTGGTGTTTACCGTTTATCGCGACCACCTCCAGAAGCAAGTGTGCGCCTCCGGCGGGGTGATCTAGGATGGACCAGGGGCGCGTGGTCTGGGTCCGGGGGACTGGCTGGCCGCGAGGCTTCCTTGCCCTTACTCTCGGCATGGCTGCCTTCATAGCGGGGGGGGCCTTCCTGATGGCCGGACCCCGTGACATCGCCGTCACGGGCCTCGCACCACTTTTCGGACTAGTCGCCTGGGCCGAACTGTTCTGGATCGGCATCATGGTAGCCCTCGTGTGGGGCATGACGCCCCGTGGGGTGGGAATCGCAGAAACGGGTGTGACCTTCCGCGCCTTTTGGTATCGCCTCTCATGTTCCTGGGCTGAGCTGCGGCCTCCGACCAAGCTATCCGCAGGGAGGGTCTTTTTCCCTCTTCCGACGAGGACTGCCACGTCGACGATTGAGCAAGCAAGGGCGATTCTGCTGAGTCCCTTCTGCCCAAGATGGCCGATTTCGCCCTTCGTTCTCCAGCGTTTGGGCTTCCAGCCGCACCGGGGACCTAACGGCGAGCTCCTCCCACTTTCGCCGTGATGGGCTGACCTCGACTTGGACAACCGGGTTGAAGCTCCGCGAAGCCGTCCACCGACGTTGATGGAATAGTCACCGGGATCCGATCGGCGGAACGCCAGAAAGTGAGGTACGGTTGAACCGACATGGATTGAGTCGTCGGATTGTCCATGACGTAGCACGGCCGGGGACTTGGGGTGAATCAACCGAGGATGAGGGGAGGGCTGGAGGAACACCAGGGAAGACGTGGTGCGGCGTGGGGTGGTCTATTCAGCGCAGGTCCCGCCGCAGGCGGGAGCTGGCGGCGGGTCTTGGGATGGGCGCGCCCAGATTTGAACTGGGGATCCCCTCCGTGTCAGGGAGGTATCCTAACCGCTAGACCACGCGCCCGACGCGGGGCCGCACGTTCCGAGTTCCCCTTAAGGCTAGCGTTGCTCTCCCCCGTGTTCCGCCGAGGCGCTCGGACGCGGGCCAGCGCCCCCTTCTTCGAACAGGTCGAGGTCCGGCGGCGGCCTCTCAGCCGTACGGACTGGGGGCTCCGCCGCCACCCGAAGCGTCGGGGTTCTGGTTCCAGTAGTAGTAGCCCATGTTCTCGCGCTGGGCGTCGGTCGCGTCCGAGCGAAGACCGCCCTGGAAGGAACCGTACCTCGCCTTGATCTGGTCCTCGATCGGGCGGACGCGCCGAATGGCCTCTCGGAGGTGTCCGACCTCGATCAGGGGGGCGTGCTCCACGGTCGCGAGGTCGCCGGCCGCCCGGAGCAACCCTCCCATCTCACGCAGACGGAGGGTGAGGGCGTTGTGGGCGCCGTCGAGGGCCTCCGCCCGGTGCCGCGCCTCGTGCATGAACTCGGCCATGGTCTCGCGGGTCGCGTGCGGGATCCTCCCGTCGTTCGCGACCTCCTGGGCGCAGAACTGGGCGAGCTTCATCCGGTTGGACGGCGAGTCCGGCATCGTGGTCTCGAGCAGGAGCTCGTACCCTCCGCCGGCGATGCGGGAGCGGAGCGGCGAGAGGATCCGGTGGACGTCCTGGATGTTGCAGGCCGCGACCAGGATGAAGTCGCACGGCACGCTGTCGACGCGCACCGAGGCGCCCCCGCTCTGAGGGTTCCGCCCCGAGATCGGGAACCGCTTCTCCTGCATCGCGGTCAGGATGAAGCGCTGCAGGTGGCCCAGGTGCGGCAGCTCGTCGATGAAGAGGACGCCCTCGTGGGCCTCATGGACGGCGCCCGGGATGACCCGCTCGTACGGAGGGGAGCCCAGCTGCGGGTGCCCGCCGTAGGGGTCGTGTCGCACGTCGCCCAGGAGCTCCGTCTCGCTCGCGCCGGTCGCCATGACGAACGGGTTCCGGTCGACCTTGCAGAGCACCTTCCGAGGGCTCTCTCGCTGGAGCTGCCGCCGATGCTCGAGCATCCGCTGGTCGAGCACGCGGACCTTCTCGTCGGCCCGCTCGTAGGCGACCACCTCCTCCACGCCGTTCCGCAGGCGCGTCGTGCGCACGGCGTCGGAGAGACCCGACCCCCCGCCGACGATGACCTCCTGGATGCCCCCGAGCAGGTCGCGGAACGGGTTGCCGCTGCTGCCGGGGGGGAGGAACTGCTTGAGGTTCCCGCACGAAGGGCACGTCCGGTCGGACGGCAACGAATAGAAGCTGCACCGGGGACACCGGAACCCCAGGCGCTCCGCGACGTTCGAAGGCGCGTCCTGCGGCCGGATCAGTTCCCCCTCGAGGTTGCGGACCCTTTCGCGTTCCTTGAGCACCAGCTCCCGGCCGACGACCTCGACGGAGGGGCGCTCAGGGTTCTCCGGGTTGTGGACGGTACGGATCTCCTGCTGGGGCCGAGGGAGATGCAGGGAGAGCGCCTGCGCGGTCATCGACTTGCCGATCCCGGGGGGACCGACCAGGAGCAGGTGGCGTCGTTGGAAGGCCGCGACCCGCGCGAGCTCGATGGCCCGGTCCTGTCCGATGATCCGCTCGAGCGGGTCGGTGGGGATCGGGATGGACTCGGTGCTCTCCACCCCGTCCAGCGAAACGGGGAGCTTTCGGGGGCCCCGAGGGGCCGCGTCCGGAGAGGACATGGGCGTGAGGCACCTCGCGCGCTCGAAGCTCGGGTACGGTATAACGGCGTGGGGGACGCCCGGACACGGTCCCGGAGGACGAGGGGTCCCGGCCGGAGCCGGGGCCCTCGCCGTCCTTCCGGGGCCGGTCCGGGCCGTCCGGGTCGGGCCTACGCGGGCGGAGGGGCCACGGGCCCGACGTCCGTGCGGGTGTAGACCCGCACGCCCTCGGGCATCTTGCCGATCGCGCCCAGGCGGACTGCGACGAGCTCACCCACGCCCTTCTCCTGGGCGACGTCGAGGAGCCGCTGGCTCACGACGCCGTCAAAGATGAGGGTGCGGACGGGAGCCCCAGGCTGGGCCAGAGCGTCGACGACGTCCTTCGCGGGGATCTCCGCCAGGACCGCGTCGCCATCACCGAGGAGCCTCGCGCGGGACGGGTTCTCCAGCTGCGAGAGGTCCTGGAAGAGCTTCGCCAGCCGCGGAGAGAGCGCCGGGGGGGGCGGGGGCGGGGGAGGCGGGGCGCGCATGGCGCCGCCGGGGCCGCCCGGGCCACGTCCGGAGGGCGGGCCCGAAGGTCCGCGCCGGTCGCCACCCTCGTCGCGTCGGTGCTGGGGGGGAGGTCCGCGACCACCTTCGTCGCGGTCGCCGCCTCCGCCGCGGCCGCCTTCGCCGCCACGGGTCGCTCCCGTGGCCTCGAAGCCGGTCATCTCCAGGTACTGGGCGATGGGGATCTTGTTCCGCAGGCACTTCAGGATGGCCTTCGACGGGAGCATCTCCACTTCCTGGCCGCGCGGAGCGCGGGCCACGAAGTCGACGTCCATCGTCTGGAGCATCTCGCGGAGGATCAGCTCCCCGGAGCGGTCACCGTCGGTGAAGGCGGTGACGGTCTTGCCACGGGAGAGGTCCTTGACGGTCTCGGGAACGCTCGTCCCCTCCACCGCGATGACGTTCTTGATCCCGCAGCGGAGCAGCTGCAGGACATCCGAGCGCCCCTCGACGATGATGATGGCGTCGGAGGTGTCGATGTTGGGCCCGGCGGGGAGACGGTCCTTCCCGTAGGAGACGATGTCCGCCACCTGAACGGCGCTTCGGACCTCTTCCGCAAGGTCGGACCCGACCTCCTTGGCCTCCTCCTGCATGCTCGCGAGGATGGCCTTCGCGCGGTCGACGATCTTCGTCCGCTTGACCTTCCGGACGTCCTCGACGGCGACCACCTCGATCCGGGCCTTGCAGGGCCCGATGCGGTCGACGGTCTCCAGTCCGCTCGCCAGGATGGCGGTCTCCACCTGGTCGAGGGAGGACGGGATCAGGACCTCGCCCTCGCTCTTGCCCTTTCGGGAGTCGATCTCCACTTCGATACGGCCGACACGGCCGCTCTTCTGCAGGTCCCTCAGGTCGAGCTCGTCGCCCAGGAGCCCTTCGGTCTGGCCAAAGACGGCCCCGACGACATCGGGTTTCTCGATGACGCCGTCGGCCGTGATGCGGGCCCGGATCATGTATTTCGTCGCGGTTGGGTCTACGTTCATGGTGCTTCCTTTCCTCTGTGTTGTCCTTCCCCGAAGTAGGGGGAGGATGACCGAGGCGGGGGTCAGAGGTTACGCCCGATCGGGACGCGCCCCGAATCGGCGGAAGAACCACGCTGTAAGCATGAGAGTCATCTCCGTAATGCGGGGCGCGAGGATCGAGGTCCTCCCGGCCCTGGCCTTGTCGGGCTTCGGATTCCCGGGTGGGTATTTAAACCCCCGTGCCAGAGAATGGCACGCGAGAATACCGCCGGGCTCTGGTCTCCGTCCGACTCCCGACCCTTCCGTGACCGAACCCCTCCCTCCATCCTCTACTGAACGGCACGGACGAACTCCCGCTCGAGCCGGCCGCCGGCCCGCCGTCGCTCGCGGGGGCCCCCCCGCAGCCCCGGGCGGCCCCTGCGCGTCGCACCTCTCCGCCCAGGGGTCCTGCGCCGCGGGAGCCCCGTCCCGGAGCCCTCCTCCCTCGGAAGGCGTCCCCCCGGGGCCCAGATCGGGGGCGAAAAGCGCTTCTACCCCATGCCTGTAGCCGTCGGCGTTCTAGGTTCTCGCATGCCCCGCGGAAGACCCAGGAAAGAGAGGATGAAGGCCCCGATGCCGCCCGATGAGGAATCCCCGAACGTCGCGACCGCCGTGGCCCTTCCGGAGGACGACTTCCTCTCCACGCTGCGCACCGAGATCGTGCAGGCGAAGCGGCAGCTCTCGACGAGCTCCGTGGAGGACCCGGCGCGCCGGGCCGCCCTCAACCGCCGGCTGCTCCAGGACTTCTGGGAGGTCCACAACCTGTTCGAGGACCTCTCCGTCCACCTCACGATGGAGCCCACCCAGACCCTCTTCGCCACCTTCACGGAGTTCCCGTACAAGTGGTCCTTCAAGGAGACCTTCGACTTCCCGGCGGTCAAGGCCGTCGAGCTCAAGGACCGCAGCCCCGGCTGGCTCGGCTCCGCGCTGAAGGCGTGGTACTACTCCACCCCAGAGGGCCGGACCCACCTGCGGATGATCTTCGAGTGGTGCGAGGGCGAGACCTACCACAAGTACACCGGCTGGATGCGCGTCATCACCCAGGCGGTCCTGATGGACCACCCCCTGGAGGACGTGGGCGTCCAGCAGGTCCACCACGTGCTGAAGGACGTGGTCCTGGCCTGGTACAAGAGCCACCTCAAGAAGGACCCCCAGGAGCTCTACCGCCACCTCCGCGAGGCCTACCCCAAGGGCCCCACCGAGGCGAAGGAAAGCTACCGGACCTGAACTGGGAAGCGACCCTTGGCCGCGCGCCTGGGGGCACATCCGCCGCTTGGACCGGAGGGTCCGTCCGTCCGTCCGTGACCTCGCTTCTGCGTTGTCAGGCGGCACGCCCGAGCATGTTGGGCCCTCCTCCGCTTCCGCCCTCTCGTGATCGGGGGGGAGGCACGAGGGTCCCGGCCGTCGCGGGAGCGAGTGTTACGTTCTTGACAAGACGACATAACATCTAATACCCCGCGGGACCTCCCCCGTTACGATGGGCGTGGCCACCCCCTCGCGTCTTGCGAGCCTCGGGCTCTCTGCCCGGGAAAAGGTGAAGGTCCTCCTCCTCTACACCGGCCTGCTCGCGGCCACGGCGATCGCCTTCCTCCTCACCGCGACCCTGGGCCGGACCTACCCCCTCCTGGGGGCGTTCGCCATCGCGGCCTTCGTCTTCGGCCTCCAGCACGGGGTCGACGCCGACCACATCGTCGCCATCGACAACACCACACGAAAGCTCCTCTCGGAGGAGAAGCGCCCGCTCACGGTCGGGACCTGGTTCTCTCTCGGTCACTCGACGATCGTGCTGGCCTTCCTGGTCGGCATCGTGCTGACGGCGGAGGCCCTCTACGCCTGGCTCCCCGCCTTCCAGCACCTGGGGGGCCTCGTCGGCACCGCGGTCTCCGGAGGCTTCCTCTTCCTCCTGGGGGCGATCAACCTCCTCATCACCCTCGAGGTGTACCGGATCTTCGTACGCCTCCGGAAGGGCGACCTCGACGAGGCCGGGCTGGAGGCGCAGCTGCAGAAGCGCGGGTTCATGAACCGCTACTTCGGCTCGCTCTTCCGCGTCGTCGAGGAGCCGTGGCAGATCTATCCCGTGGGGGTCCTCTTCGGCCTGGGGTTCGACACCACCTCCCAGGTGACGTTCCTCTCCCTCGGTCTCACGGCGAAGGGCGCGGGGATCCCGCTCCTCGACGTCCTCGTCCTGCCGCTCATGTTCACCTGCGGGATGGTGCTCGTCGACACCACCGACGCCGTGGCGATGCGCGTCGCCTACGGGTGGGCCTTCCTCCGCCCTATCCGGAAAGTGTACTACAACCTCACCTTGACCGTCATCTCCGTCCTCGTGGCGTTCGCCATCGGAGGGCTGGAGGTCCTCTCGATCATCTCCAGCGAGCTCGGGCTCACCGGGGGGCTCTGGAGCTCGCTCGACCTCCTCGGGTCCGCCCGGGCGTTCCAGTACCTGGGTCTCGGGATCATCTCCCTCTTCGTCGGCTCGTGGGCCGTCGCCATGGCCATCTACCGGTGGAAGGGGTACGAGCGGGTCGGGGTCGGACGAGAGCCCCCCCGTCCGGCGCTCGCTGCGGAGAAGGAGGCCGCCTGAGGATGCCGAGCGGTGTCGTGCGGCTCGGGGTCTCCCTCGAGCCCTCGCTCCTCGCCGCGCTCGACCGGTGGGTCGCGCAGAGGAACTCCCCCAGCCGGTCGGCCGCGCTGCGCTCCCTGATCCGCGAGGAGCTCTCCGGCGAGACCCTCGAGGACCCCGAGGCCGACGCGGTGGGGACCGTCACGCTGCTCTACCGGCACAACACCCCGATGCTCCAGCGACGCCTGACCGAGGCGCAGCACCGGTGGGGGGAGCACATCCGCTCCTCCCTCCACGTCCACCTGCAGGGGGACGCCTGCTTGGAGGTGCTCGTGCTGGTGGGCAAGGGCAAGGAGGTCAGAGCGGCGTCGGAGGACCTCCGAGGGGTCAAGGGGATCGTCCAGGGGAAGCTCGTCCTGGAGGCCCCGCGGCTCGCCGGCGGCAGGACGGGGCACACCCACCCGCACTGAGCGTCGTTCGCACGAGGGAAGGGACGGCTTGCCGAGACGGGGCTCCACGGCGGACGGTGCCCTCGCCTCCGAGGGGCCTCGGCTCGAGCTGGCGCTCCGCCACCTCCGCTCGGTGGACCCCGTCATGAAGGAGGTCATCCGGGCCTTCGGGAACGAGGGGCCGAGAAGGGGCGCGACCGGGTTCCAGGGATTGGCCTCGGCCATCGTCTACCAGCAGATCTCCGGGGCGGCCGGGGACGCCATCGTCCGACGCCTCCGGGTCCGCTCGGGGGGCTCCTCCTTTCCCTCCGCCCGATGGTTCTCCGAACGCTCGGACGCCGAGCTCAGAGCCTGCGGGCTCTCTCCCCAGAAGACCGCCTACCTGAGGGACCTCTCCTCCCGGGTCGTCTCGCGCAGGCTGGACCTCCGCCGGTTCGGAGCGCTCGACGACGAGGCGGTCATCGAGGCGTTGACGGAGGTCCACGGCATCGGGCGGTGGACGGCCGAGATGTACCTGATCTTCGCCCTCCGGCGACCGGACGTGCTGCCCGTGGACGACCTCGGCGTCCAGAAGGGCGCGCGCCACCTCTACGGGTACCGTGCGCGGCCAGCGCGGAGCACGCTGCAGCGTCTCGGAGAGCGCTGGCGGCCCTACCGGTCCTACGCGACCCACTACCTGTGGCGCTCGCTCGAGCGCCCGCCCTGGGGGGGCCTCGTCGCGGCGGCCGAGTCGCTCCGCGGGGCGTCGCGTCGGGACTGAGCGACGCTCATTCAAATACCGCGGCACCCGTGGGTGACACGTGGGGGGCGCTTCCACGATGCAGCCCTCGCTCTTCTCCTCCGGTCCTCAGGGCGGGAGACGGTGAGCGAGAGGCACCCGGGTCGTTCGCGCAGGATTTGCGGGACCGCGTGCTGGCCTTCTTCGAGGAGCACCACCTCCTCGTCGAGGAAGAGGCCCTCGACCTGATCCTCTCCTCGCCCGCCCCGCTCGACCTCTCGCGGGCGCTCCTCGCCTCCCCCGAGAAATCGCGCTCCATCGTCACCCCGGACCTGGTCGTTCGTCTCCTCTCCCGATCGTCGGAGCGTACGGCGACCCCCGCCTCCTCCCCCCTCGGAGAGAAGGGCACCCTCCTTCCGGACCCTCTCGAAGCCGGGGGACTGATGCTCGAGCTCCCTCCGGGAAGCGGCGCCGCTTCCAGCCCGGCCCTCCCTCCCCGGGTCGACTCCCCGGCGTCGCTCGCTCCCCGTCCGGGCAGCGCCACGACCCCTCTCACGAACCTCTCGGTCGCCCGGATCGTGGTCGAGCGCGCCGCCGCTCTGGCTTCCCCTTCCCTCTCTCCGCTCGGGCCCCGGCCGTTCCACCTCATCCGGGAGGGGTTCGTGGCGCCTCCGGAAGCCCGCGCTCCTCTCGAGGGCGTGACCGGCCTCCTGGTCTCCCGCTTCCGTCAGCTCTCGCGGGTGCTTCGCCATCGCTCGGACCTCTCCGCCCTGCGGAACGCCTCCGAGATCCCGAACGCGCCGGGGGAGGCTGCGGTCATCGGGATGGTCCGGGACATCCAGGAGACCCCGCGGCAGAAGCTGCTCATCCTCACGCTCGAGGACGAGACCGGCCAGGTCCGCGTCCTCATCCCGAGGGAGCACCCGGCGGCCCGGGAGACCTACCTGCCGGACGAGGTGCTCGGCATCCGGCTGTACGTGCCGAAGGAGCCGGGCAAGCTGCCCATCGCCCGGGCGGTCTTGAGGCCGGACGTCCCGATGGCCCGGGTGACGGCAAGGGCCCCGCGCGACTCGAAGGCGCTCTTCCTCTCGGACCTGCACATCGGATCGAAGGGGTTCCTGGACGACGCCTGGAACGAGCTCATGGGGTTCGTCCGCGGCGAGGGCTCCCACGGCGAGGTCGCCCAAGGGCTCGAGCACGTGGTGATCGCCGGGGACCTGGTGGACGGCATCGGGATCTATCCACACCAGGAGAACGACCTGGCGATCTCCGACGTCGTCGAGCAGTACGCCGAGCTCGCCCGTCGCCTCAAGGAGCTGCCGAGCTCCCTCAACATCGTCGCGATCCCGGGGAACCACGACGCGGTCTGTCCGGCCGAGCCGCAGCCCGCGCTCCCCCCCGAGCTCGCCCGGGACCTGCCCACGAACGTGCACGTGGTCGCGAACCCGAGCATCTTCGCCCTCGAGGGCGTGGTCGTGGAGGCCTACCACGGACGCGGGTTCGACGACCTCATCCCCCAGCTTCCCAAGATGAGCTACGAGCAGCCCATCCCGGTGATGAAGCGCATGCTCTCCATGCGCCACCTCGCTCCCACCTACGGGCAGAAGACCCCGCTCGCCTCCCTCCCCCGCGACGGGCTCGTGGTGGACCCGGTCCCGGACATCTTCGTGACGGGGCACACGCACACCTTCGGGGCGGAGTGGTGGCGAGGGGTGCTGCTGCTCAACGCCTCCACGTGGCAGGGGGAGACCGACTACCAGCGGATGAGGAACATCCGACCGGTCCCGGCCCGGGCCACGGTCGTCGACCTCGCGCAGGGGGCCGTGAGCGCGGTGGACTTCATGCGCAACCGTCCCGCCCCCGCCTTGACGCTCCCCCAGGGTCCCGGGGCGGTCTCGGGAGAGTCCCCGTGACCAGCTCGGCCAGCTTGGGGGAAGGGCCGAGATCGGGTCCGATGCGCCTGGTCCTCTCCACGTTCCCCGACGGTAAGAGCGCGGCCGAGGCCTCCCTCGAGGCGGTCGAGTCGGGGAACGCCGCCTGCGCGACCGCCCTCCCGGCGCGGTCGATCTACCGTTGGAAGGGCAAGGTGGAGGAGGCGCAGGAGGTCCTGGTCCTGTTCAAGACCTCGACGAAGAAGGTCGGGGCCCTCTTCCGCGCCCTCGCGAAGGGGCACCCGTACGAGGTCCCCGAGATCGTGGAGCTCGAGACGTTCCGGGTGCACGAGCCCTACCTCCTCTGGCTCCTGGAGAACGTGGACCGGGGGTCCTCGCGGGACGTGGCCCGCGCCGCCGGAGCGGCCGAGGTCCAGGGTCTCCCCGCACGGGCGAAGCGACCGTCGGCCATGACACGCGGGCCGAAGCGCGGCCGCTAGGTGCGGACCGACCGATCCGGTCCTCCCGGCGGAGGAGCCCCGATCGCGGCGGGCGTTTCCCGAAAGAGGCCGTCGACCTCCGGGACGCCCCCGTCTCTCAGCTCGGACCCGTCATCCCGGCGTCTGGGAGGAGGGAGGGCCCGCGACCCGCCAGCGCCCTTCATGGACCAGCGTGCCCAGATGCTGCCGATCGCTGGGATGCTCTCGGGCCGCGAGCTGGGAGGGAAGCGCCTCGGCCTTGCCTCGGCGGCCGACGGCGATGGCGATCATCACGTCGTGGTCCTTCGGGTCGACCCCGGTCGCTTCGAAGGCCGCCGCCGGGTCGAAGCCTCCCATGGGGTGGGTGTCCAATCCCCTCATACGCGCCTGGAGGGCGAACGACATCCAGGCCGCGCCCGTGTCGAAGCTCGAAGCGGGGTACGCGGAGCCGTTCCGGGTCCGCTTGCGGGCGAAGAGGTAGACCAGCGCAGGGGCCCGCGAGGCCCAGGCGCGGTTCCCCGGGGCGAGAGGAGCGAGGAAGCGCTCGCGGTCCTCCGGCGCGAGGGCGTAGACGAAGGTCCAGGGCTGCTCGTTGTTCGCGGAAGGGGCCCACCTCGCCGCCTCGAAGAGGGGGAGCAGTTCCTCCCGGGTGATCGGGTCCGGCTGGAAGGACCGGGGCGACCAGCGGTCGAGGAAGACCGGGTCGATGGAGACCGCCGCCGTCCGCCCGGACGGGGTCCGGAGGGAGGGATCGGTCGGTCCGAAGGCTTGCGTCGAGCGCGCGGTCGGGAACGGGATGGCCTCGCTCATGATTATGATACCGAATGTGAAGTATTTACGCTACCAGTTTCGGAGCCAGGAGCCGCTCCCGAGGACGGGAGCGAGGGAGACGGGATGTCACGGGAACCGGGGACGCACGGGCGTCGCGAGGGGGGTGGCGGGGGGCGGGGGGCGGGGGCGGAGGGAGCGAGGGCGGAGGGAGCGGGGGCGGACGGACAACCCCGAGGACCTATCGTCCATCCTCGGGCGGGCGGGGCCGCTCCCCCGGTGACGGAGGTAGAAGGCCGGACCGCTGCGCCGCCTTCACCCCGTAGACCGCACCCACCTTTCGGCCCTCGCGCACCAGGTAGCGCAGGGCGACCACGCCCACCGCGAGCAGAAGGAGCCCCACCGCGAGACCTTCGCTCTTCCAGAGCGCGGGAGGGAAGGGTCGGATCGAGACCAGGGCCGCCGCCAGGACCACGGCCCCTGCCGCGATCATGAGCGTCGCGACGGCCATGAGCAGCGTCCGCCGGGCCCGGGCGGGGGCCCACAGGTCCTCGGGAGCCACGGTCCTCCGTCGCTACTCCTTGGGAAGGACCGCGAGCCCCGGGAGCTCCCGGCCTTCGATGAACTCGAGGGCGGCCCCGCCCCCGGTGGAGATGTACGTGAAGCTCCCCTCGACGCCGAGGTCCGCGAGCGCCCGGGCCGAGTCGCCTCCGGCGGAGATGTGGACTCCACCGACCTCCTTCAGGCTCGCGAGAAGCTCGCGCGTGCCGGTCGCGAAGCGCGGGTCCTCGATCTTGCCCATCGGTCCGTTGAAGAAGACGGTCCGGGAGTGCCGGAGGTGCTGGCGGAAGAGCGCCCGGGTCCTGGGGCCGATGTCCAGCGCGCGACAGTGCTCGGGGATCGCCATGGCCTCCGCCTCGACGATCCGTCCGTCGCGGGCGTCCTGGACGATGAAATCGATCGGGAGCCGGACCGTGGCGCCGGCCCCCGCCTCCTGGTCGAGGAAGGCGCGGACCTCCTTCTCCAGCCCGGGTTCGGGGGGCTGGCCACCGAGCTTGCCCCCGAGCTCCTGGAGGAACGGAAAGGCCATGGCTCCGCCCAGGAGCAGGGTGTCGGCCTTCGCCCGGAACCGGCGGAGCAGCGGCAGCTTGTCCTTCACCTTGGCCCCGCCGAGGAGCGCGACGAAGGGGCGCTCGGGGCTCGCGGTGAGCCGGGTGAGCTCCTGCACCTCCTTCTCGACAAGGAACCCGGCGTAGGCGGGCAGGAGCTTCGCGACCCCGACCGTGCTCGCGTGGGCCCGGTGGACGGTCCCGAAGGCCTCCTCCACGAACAGGTCGCCCATGCGGGCGAGTCCCTGGGCGAAGGCGCTGTCGTTCGCCTCCTCCCCCGGATCGAAGCGCAGGTTCTCGAGCAGCACGAGGTCGGTCGGCCGGGCCTCGCGGACGGTGGCCTCCGCGCTCGGGCCGACCGGCGCGGGCGCCAGGGTCACGTGCGCCTGGAGCAACTGGCCCAGTCGCAGCGCGACCGGCTTCAGGGAGAGCTTCGGGTTGGGTGCCCCGTCCGGGCGCCCGAGGTGGCTCATGAGGACGGGACGGGCCCCCGCCTCGCGCAGGTACCGGAGCGTGGGAAGGGCCTCGACCATCCGGCGGTCGTCGGCGACCTTCAGGTCCCCCGTCAACGGGACGTTGAAGTCGACCCTCACCAGCGCCCGCTTACCTTCCAGAGAGGCCGCGCGAACCGTCCGCATGGGCAATCGGCACCGTAGAACGAGGGCCCCTTGAACGTTGCGCGGTCGTCGCTCGCGCGCCCCTCCGCTCGGAGGGCCCCCTCTCACTTCGGGGGCTTGGGCTGCTTGGCCATCAGGCGCTTGAAGATCCGTTCGGTGTGCGGGAGCTTCAGCCCGTGGGCCGAGCCCAGCTGGAGCACGACCCCCGAGAGGGCCTCGATCTCGGTGGGCTTCCCCCGCAGGGCGTCCTGGAGCATCGAGGACCGGTTCTCCGCGGTGAGCCGGAGGACGCGGAAGAGCTCCTCCTCCACCTCGTGCTCGGGGAACGGGTACCCCTCCGCGGAGGCGACCTCGAGCGCCTCGCGCATGAGCGAGACCGACTGTCCCCGCAGGGGGTCGGTCAAGAGCTCGCCGTTCAGGACCTTGTGGTCCGCCGTGACGGGGTTGATCGCGCAGTTGACGATGACCTTCTTCCAGACCGCGCGCAAGACGTCGTCGTTGTACTGCGTGGGGATGCCCACGCCCTCGAAGAGCGAGGCGAAGCGCTTGGCCGCCCGACCTCCGGAGAGGTCCCCCAGGACCAGCGACCCGGACCCGGCGTGCCGGATGTGGCCCGCGTTGAGGTAGGTCACCCCCCAGTTCAGCACCCCAAGGGCGATGTTGAGCCTGGGCGTGCTCCACCCGCCCCCCTGGAGCCCCTCCTCCATCGCCTCCAGGTTTCCGAGGCCGTTCTGGAGGGAGAGGATGGGGCGGGGAGACATGGAGCGGGCGATGGCCTTGCAGGCGTCGGAGGTATCGTAGGACTTGACGGTGAGGATGACCATGGTCGCCCGCTCTCCGGGACGGAGCGACTCCGCCACCCGCGGGCGGACGGTCATGTTGGTGATCCCCTCGACCTTGAGCCCGTCCCGCTCGATGGCCTTCACGTGCTCCTTTCGGCCGACCA
Organism: Thermoplasmata archaeon; assembly: GCA_027314165.1. Classification (GTDB taxonomy): domain Archaea; phylum Thermoplasmatota; class Thermoplasmata; order Lutacidiplasmatales; family UBA184; genus JAKAAX01. Next base: position 13,698 of record DAHVCH010000025.1, read on the forward strand.
GGAGGACGTCGTGCCCCGCTCGGGCCAGGTGGGCCCCGAACAGGCTTCCGACGGCTCCGGCTCCGAAGACAACTAGACGCATAGATGTGGGCCTCTGCGGGCCCGGCGGTAGAGGCCTCGAGAGGATTTATCAGCGCCGGCCGGCGGCGGACTAGGACATCCGGGTCAAGACGTCGCGAACGCGCTCCCGGGGCACGGCCTTCTTGCGCAGATCGGACAATAGTGACTGGTAGTACTCCAGTTGTCCTTCCGCCTTCTCGACCTGCTCCCGGAGGTACCCCTCCTCGTTCCGGAGCCGCTCGAGCTCTTCACGGGCCTCGGCGACCTGCTCCTGCAGGCGCGAGATCCTATCGGATAGGGAGGTAGGACGTAGGCGCGCCACCCGGTCCCCACCCTCCTCGCCCTGGGGTGGGCGTGCTCCGGACCATCTCGTCCGCGAGCGCTTGCAACCGCTTGAGCTCGCGGTCCATCCGGCGCAGCCTTCCCTGGGCCCGGCGGCGACGCGCGCGGACCAGTCGGAGCTCGGACTGGAGCGCGGAGAGCCGACCGCTCCACTTGTCCCGCTCGGTGATCCCTGCGAGTATCGCGTCCAGGTCCATGCTGCGAGCTCTCCCCGAAAACCCTCATCGGGAGTATAAAATGCTGGGTTCGACGTGCGACGGCCTCACCGGGGCGGGAGAGGGGGGGGAGGGGCCCTTCCGCCTACGCGCACGGGCTCCTCCGGCGTCCTTATGGCCGACGCCGTTCCTCCCGCCGGCGACCAAAGACGTGGGGGGGTTCGAGGAACACCATGACGAACGTTGGGCTCTCAAAGATCGCGGTGATCGGCGCCGGGAACATCGGGGGGACGCTCGCCCAGCGGTTGGCTGAGGCCGACGTCGCCGCAGAGGTCGTTCTCTTCGATATCGTCGAGGGGCTGCCGCAGGGGAAGGCGCTCGACATCCAGGAGTCCGCTCCGGTGCTCGGGTTCTCGACCCGCGTGCGGGGCAGCACCCGCCTTGACGAGGCCATCGAGGGCTCGGACCTGGTCATCCTGACCGCCGGGCTCGCCCGCAAGCCCGGGATGAGCCGGTCGGACCTGCTCGGACGCAACGCCCAGATCGTCAAGGGACACGCCGAGATGATCCGAGACAAGGCTCCGAACGCCGTCGTGATGGTCGTGACGAACCCGGTGGACGTGATGGCCTACTTCGTCTGGAAGGCGACGGGATTCCCGCGGGAGCGCATCATCGCGGAGAGCGGGACCCTGGACTCCGCCCGGTTCCGCTGGTTCGTCGCCGAGGCCCTGGGGGTCACCCCCCGCGACGTCGTGGGGTTCACGCTCGGGACGCACGGGGACACCATGGTCCCGGTGCTCTCGCACTGCTCGGTGAACGGCGTCCCCGTGACCAAGCTCCTGCCCCCGGAGAAGCTCCGGGCGATCGTCGAGCGGACGAAGAAGGGAGGCGGGGAGATCGTCGACCTGCTGAAGACGGGAAGCGCGTACTACGCCCCCTCGGCGGCCCAGCTCGAGATGGCGCTCTCCATCGCGCGCAACGAGCACCGTCTCATTTCCTGCTCGGTACTGCTGAACGGGGAGTTCGGGTTCAAGGACATCTTCCTTTCCGTCCCGATCGTCCTGGGCCGGCACGGGTTCACCAAGGTCCTCGAGATCGAGCTCACGGCGGAGGAGCGGAGCGCGCTCGAGGCGAGCGCGAAGGCCGTCTCGGAGGACCTGAAGCTCCTCGCCATGATGCCGCTCTGAGCGGCCCCGTCGTCTTGTCGCTCGACCCTCGGGCCGTCCTTCGGCGGACCGCCCCGCCCCGGGCGCTCCCTGCCGGGGAGGTGCACGGTGGTGGGCGGTAGTCCTTCCTCGGGCCTCGACGGTGTCGTGGTCGGGGAGACCTCGATCACCCGTGTCGGAGGCGACGAGGGCACCCTGCACTTCCGCGGGTACGAGGCCCGCAGCCTCGCCCAGCAGGTCGCCTACGAGGAGGCGACGGCGCTCCTGCTTCGGGGAGAGCTTCCCAGCCCCTCGGAGCTCCAGGAGCTCCGGTCGTCTTGGTACGCGCTCCGGGCCCTGCCGCCGGAGGTGGAGCTTCTCGCGGGGAAGCTCCCGCGGGCGACGCTGCCGATGGAAGCGTTGAGGACGGGGCTGTCCGTGCTGGGCGCGGGGATGGGGCCCGCCCCTCCGCGCGAGGCCGACCTGCTCCCGTTCATCGCCCGGGCGCCCACCTGGGTCGCGACGTGGTACCGCGCGTCCAAGGGCCTGCCCCCGGTGCCGCCCGACACGACCCTGGGCCACGTGAGCAGCTACCTGTACATGCTCGAAGGGCGGTTGCCGGACCCGGACCTCGCTCGCGCCCTGGAGGAGTACTTCGTGCTCCTCTCCGACCACGGGATGAACGCCAGCACGTTCGCCGCCCGGGTGGTCGTCTCGACCCTGTCGGACCCCGCGAGCGCGATGACGGCCGCGGCGGGGGCGCTGAAGGGCCCCTTGCACGGAGGCGCTCCCGGCCTGGTCCTGGACATGCTGGACGCCGTGGGCACCCCCGAGAACGCGGAGACGTGGATCGAGGGCGCCCTCTCCCGCAAGGACCGGCTCATGGGGTTCGGTCACCGGGTGTACAAGGTGGACGATCCCCGCGCCCTGCTGCTCAAGGAGATCGCCCGTCGCTACGCGAAACCGGAGCGGTTCGCCCTGGCGGAGGCCGTCGAGCAGGCTGGCCTTTCCGCCCTGCGGAAGGCCCGCCCCAACCAGCGCCTCTTCCTCAACGTCGAGTTCTACGCGGGCGTGGTGCTCGAATCCGTGGGCCTTCCCCGGGAGCTCTTCTCCGCGACCTTCGGGGTCGCGAGGACCGCCGGCTGGGCCGCCCACATCCTCGAGCAGTCCGCGAACAACCGGCTCATCCGGCCGGACGCGGCCTACACCGGGCCGAAGGACCGGCCGGTCCCGCAGCTCTCCGTCGCGCCTCCCGCCGCCGCCGTCCCCCGACCGGCCTGACGCGGGGGAGGGCGGGCACTCCGCTCGTTCTCTTTCTCCTTCTGCTCTGCTTCTGTTTCTGCTTCTCCTTCTCGCCGGGCCAGGCACCGGGAGACCCCCCTTCTTCCTCCGGGGTCCTGTCCTCGACCGGAGGGCGCACCGCGCCCGCCACCGCAACATATAGGGAGGAGTTCGAGCATGAACGTTCGATGGCCAGGCAGTTGGGCCCCCTGGACCCGACACGCGCTCCCCTCCTCCGCCCCCCCCTTCCCGGGTCTGGTCGCACGCAGAGGTGACCCCGATGGCCGGCGGACCCCCTCCCGAGTTCTTTGCCAACGTGCAGCTCCGACCCGGTGAGCAGGTCCTGGGCTTCCTCCCGAACCTGCTCTCGCTCGTGATCCCGATCCAGACCACCCGCGGCGTCCGGATGGACGACGTGAAGCACGAGATGGTCGAGCGTGCGACGGACCTCGTGGTGTCCGACCAGCGCATGGTGGGATACAAGTTCGAGGAGCGGGAGGCCGGGCTCTTCGGTAAGCAGGTCCACTTCTTTCCGCGCTTCGGCGTCAATCTGGAGGCGGTCCAGGAGGTGCGGGTCAAGGACCTTCGGCTGGAGGTCATGGGGGAGCTCACCGGTATGGGGCTCTGCACCCTCTACCTCGTGACCCACGGCACCAACATGGCCACGGGTCTCGCCCAGTGGCTCGAGGCGGCCCGGAAGCAGCGGCTGGAGAAGCTGCAGGCGGCGAACCCGAAGGCCGCCACGCCGATGCTCCAGCACGAGAGGCCCCCGGCCGGCGGGTGGAAGGCCCCGCCCCCCGCCTACCCCCCGCCTCCGCCCCGCTCTCCCCCGCCGTAGCGGGCCTCGCGCGGGCCGCTCCGCCCCCCTCCCCCCTCCTGGCGGCGCTGGCCGGCGCGGAGCCGGTGCCCGCATCAGGCGTAGTGCTCTTATTCCGGTCCGTTTGGGACCGCGCAGGTCCCCATGCCCGTCGTGGTCGCTGTTCCTCGAGAGACCTCCCCTGGAGAGCGACGGGTCGCTCTCGTTCCGGATGTCGCTCAACGCCTCGTGAAGTCCGGGGTCGAGGTCCAGGTCGAGTCCGGAGCTGGGACCCAGGCCTTCTACACCGACGACGCCTACACGAAGGCCGGCGCGAAGGTCCTCGCCGACCGCAAGGGCGTGGTCTCGGCGGCGGACATCCTGCTGAAGGTCCAACCCCCCACCCCCGAGGAGATCTCCTGGATGAAGCCGGGAGGGATCGTGGTGAGTTTCATGAACCCCACCCGGGCGCTCGACAGCATCCAGGCGCTCCGGGACCGCAAGCTCACCGGGTTCGCGATGGAGCTCGTCCCGCGCATCACCCGGGCCCAGGTGATGGACGCCCTCTCCTCCCAGGCGAACGTCGCCGGGTACGAGAGCGTGCTCATCGGGGCCGAGTCGTGCCCGAAGTACTTCCCGATGCTCACCACCGCCGCGGGGACCGTCCGGCCCGCGAAGGTCCTCGTCATGGGGGCCGGGGTCGCCGGGCTCCAGGCCATCGCCACCGCGAGGCGGCTGGGGGCCATTGTGGAGGCCTACGACGTCCGACGCGAGGCCGGAGAGCAGGTCCGGTCGCTCGGCGCGAAGTTCCTGGAGCTCCAGATCGACGCGAAGGGCACCGGCGGGTACGCGCGGGAGCTCACCTCCGAGGAGAAGGTCCTGCAGCAGAAGCTCGTCTCCGACGCCGTCGCGGACGCGGACGTGGCGATCACCACCGCCAACGTCCCAGGGCGCAAGGCTCCCCGGCTCATCGAGAAGGACATGGTCGCACGCATGCGTCCGGGTTCCGTCATCGTCGATCTCGCCGCCGAGTCCGGCGGGAACTGCGAGCTCACCCGCCCCGGGGAGACCGTGGTGGTCAACGGCGTGAGCGTGATCGGTCCGCTCAACCTGCCCAGCAAGCTCTCCTTCCACTCGAGCCAGCTCTACTCGAAGAACCTCCAGGCCTTCCTCGAGCTCCTCGTGGGCAAGGACGGCAAGCTCGTCTCGGGGTTCACGGACGAGATCCTGGCGGCGAGCGTGCTCGTCACGAACGGTGAGGTCAAGTACGCCCCGACGCGCGACCTTCTCGCGGGAGGGGCGAAATGACGGCGATCGACCCCATCTCCGCGGGGTTCATCGCGGTCCTCGCCGCGTTCACCGGCTACGAGGTGATCGCCCGCGTCCCCTCGCTCCTCCATACGCCGCTCATGAGCGGCTCGAACTTCATCCACGGTGTCGTGCTCGTGGGCGCGATGGTCGCGCTCGCCTTCGCGACCAACCCCGCCGAGCAGGTGCTGGGGTTCGTCGCGGTGGTCCTGGGCGCGGCGAACGTGACGGGGGGCTACGCGGTGACCGACCGCATCCTGGAGATGTTCGACCGGTCGAAGAAGGGCCCCGGCGCGAAGAAGGAGGGTTGAGATGCTCGATCCCACCTACTCCGGCTACGTCAAGGACGGCGTGTACATCCTCGCCACGATCCTCTTCATCTACGCCCTGCACGAGATGAGCAACCCCGCGACCGCCCGCAAGGGCGTGCTCTGGGCGGGGGCCGGGATGTTCCTGGCGGTCCTCGTGACGGCCGTCTTCTCCGGAGCGAGCCCCGGCGCCTTCGTCCCCGGGATCAACATCTCCCAAGCGCAGCTCGAGGAGAACCTGGGGCTCATGGCCATCGCGATCGCGATCGGGGGCGGGCTCGCCTACCTCTGGGCGATCCGGGTCAAGATGACCGACATGCCCCAGATGGTCGCCATCTACAACGGGATGGGCGGCGGGGCCGCCGCGGGCATCGCCGCGCTCGCCCTCATCGCGCGCACCGACCCGGTGGGCTACCTCGGGCTCGCGGTCGTCGGGGGCCTCATCGGCTCCGTCTCCTTCGCGGGGAGCCTCATCGCGTTCCTGAAGCTCCAGGGCTGGATGCGGCAGAAGCCCATCACCTTCCCCGGCCAGAAGACCATCAACATCCTCGTCCTCCTGGCCGCGATCGTCTTCGGGGCGGTGACCCTGCTCAACGACAGCGGGCACGTGGGCGCGATCGGGACCTCCGTCGCGATCCCCGTCGTCGGGATCAACACCGCCCTGCTGCTCTTCTTCGTCCTGGGGCTCGGCTACGGGTTCATGATGGCCATCCCGATCGGCGGGGCCGACATGCCGGTCGTCATCTCGCTCTTCAACGCGTTCACCGGGATGGCGGTGGCGCTGGACGGTTTCGCCACCTCCAACTACGCGATGATCGTCGCGGGGATGCTCGTGGGCTCGGCCGGGTCGCTCCTGACCATGCTCATGGCGAAGGCCATGAACCGGTCCATCTCGAACGTCCTGTTCAGCGCCTTCGGAGCGACGGAGGAGACCGGCGTCGAGATGAAGGGCTCGATGAAGCCCATCGAGGCCGCCGACGTCGCCGCCCTGCTCGCCTACGCCGGGAAGGTCATCATCGCCCCCGGCTACGGCATGGCCGTCGCCCAGGCCCAGCACAAGGTCAAGGAAATGATGGACGTCCTGGAGAAGAAGGACGTCGTGGTGAAGTTCGCGATCCACCCCGTGGCGGGCCGGATGCCCGGGCACATGAACGTCCTGCTGGCCGAGGCCGGGGTCCCCTACGACCACCTGTACGACCGCGACGAGATCAACCAGGAGTTCGCGAGCGCGGACGTGGCCATGGTCATCGGCGCGAACGACGTGGTGAACCCCGCCGCACGGCGGCAGGGGAGCCCCCTCTTCGGGATGCCCATCCTGGACGTGGACGCGGCCAAGAACGTCATCGTGCTCAAGCGCGGGCAGGGGAAGGGGTTCGCCGGCGTGGAGAACGACCTCTTCTACAAGGACAACACCCGCATGCTCTACGGCGACGCCCAAGAGACGGTCGCCAAGCTCGTGCAGGAACTGAAGAAGCTCTGATCCACGCGGCAGCGGACGCGTCCAGAACCGTTCCGGCAGAGGTGGCCCCCCGCCGCCCGGTGGGGGTCCGGCAAGCGGGGAGGTCGGGCCGCCGGCCCGTACGGGGCCGAGGTCGGGCCCCCGCCTGCCCACGTGGGGATTTTCTACTCGGACCCTGTGGCACCCGTGAGAGGGGACCGTCGTGGCCGAACGCTTCGATGCCGCGGTCGTCGGGGCGGGAGCCGCGGGCGGCCTCGCCGCGTACGCGCTCTCCCGCGCGAAACGCTCGGTCCTGCTGGTCTGTCCCCCGACCTCCTCCGGCGCGTCCCAGGTCCTTGGCGGGGTCGCGTGGAGGTCCCCGCTGGGCGCAAGGTTCCCCTCCGCGGTGAAGGACGGGCTGCCCCTCGATCGGAGGGTCATCGAGCGTCGGCTCGCCGTCCTGGCCCCGGAGAGCTCGCTCTCCATCGACTACCGTGACCTCTCGTGGGCGGCGCAGGGGTCCGGGGGTTGGGTGCTCGAGCGGTCCCGGTGGGACGCCTGGGCCCGCGACTCGGCCCCGAAGCTCGGGATCACCGTCTGGAAGGACGCGAAGCTCGACACGCTCACGCTCGACCGCGCGGGCCGGATGACGGGCCTCCAGGCAGGGGGGAAGAGCGTCGAAGCCGGCGTGACCCTCCTCGGGGACACCTCGGTCCTTCCGGTCGCGGCTGCGCGCGGTCTGCGCCTGGGACAGGACCCGGGGAGCCCGGCGCGCGGGAAGGGAGGGGAGACGCTCCTCGCTTCCGTCCACGACCTCCCGGCTTCGCGGGTGGACGACCGCTTTGGAGCCGGACCCGGCCGGGGGTTCACCTGGGAGGTTGTGCTGGGCTTCCTGCCGAAGGGGGCGATGGGGTACGGGTTCATCTTTCCAGGTCACGCGTCCGTTCACGCGGGCGTCCTGGTGGAGGACCGCTCCATCGCGCGGGCGGGGACCACCGTCCAGGAGGTGGCTCGGCTCTTCGAGGCGCATCCCTCGGTCGCCCCGTTCCTCCGAGGCTGCGCGCGGGGCGCGAGCGCGCTCCTCCCGTCGGCGTCGCGGACCACCCGCGGTCTGAAGCTCCACGGTGACGGGTACCTGATCTTCGGCGAGCTGGCCGCCGCCGGTGCGACCCCCGGGATCGTGCTCCGGGGGATGGACGCCCAGGCCGAGACCGCGTGGGCCGCCGCCGAGACCGCGAGGGAGGCGCTCGAGACGAAGGACGTCAGCGCGCGCGTCCTCTCGAGGTACGTGACCCGTCTCAACAGCTCGGGGGCCCTGGCGCAGCTCGCGCGTCCGGACGACCGGGCGCGCCGTCTCAAGTGGAACCCGCGTCTCCACCGGGCCTACCCCGATCTCTTCGCCGCCCTCTTCCGTCGGATGATGACGGAGAAGGGCCAGCCGAAGGAGCACATGACCAACCTCCTGAAGGACGTGCTCGGGGCCTCCCGGATACCCTATACGGCGCTCGCCCGTGACGCTCTAGCGGCCGTGGGGTCCCTGTGAGCGAGAGCGCGGGCGCCTCCTCCGCATCCGCCGCCTCCTCCGCGGCGCCGCTGGAGGCCGTCGAGATCAAGCGCCGGCTGGGGACGCTCAGGTACAACACCGACAGCGAGGACCACGCGCACATCACGGTCAAGCCCGCGGTGTGCGAGAAGTGCCCTCACTCCTTCTGCACCTACGCGTGCCCCGCCCAGTGCTTCAACCGCATCAGCGGCAAGCTCGTCTTCCGCTACGAGGACTGCGTGGAGTGCGGGACCTGCGCCATCGCCTGCGACCAGGGCTCGGTCACCTGGAACGTGCCCCGGGGCCCGTACGGGGTCAAGTACAGCTACGGGTGAGGGCCCGCTCCTCCGCGCCCGTCCCCGGTTCTTGTCGAACGTAGGGCTTTTTCCGCTCATCCACCGAGAGGGGAGGCACTGACCTTGGCCGAAGAACCCGCATCCCCCGATCCCTCCCGTCCCCGCCCCGGGCCCCTCGCTCCCGATCCATCCACCGCGACCTCGGGGCCCCCCGCCGCGCCCCAGCCGTGGGAGGCCTACTTCCCCTACACCCCGCGCCCCGCCCAGGAGAAGGTGCTCAACGCGGTCCAGACGAGGACGAGGAACGGCGGGGTGCTCGTCCTGGATGCCACGACCGGATCGGGCAAGACGGTCGGCGTCCTCGCTCCATTGCTCGCCCACGCCCAGAAGGCGGGACACAAGGTCCTCTACCTCGTCCGGACGCACTCTCAGGGGTCCCACGTCCTCGCCGAGACCCAGGCGATCGCGCGAAGGGCGGGTCGGCCGATCCTCGCCGTGTCGCTCGAGGGACGCCAGGGACGCTGTCTCCTTCTCGAGGACCTCACCGAGATCGAGGGGGCGACGGCCGAGGAGTACGGGAAGCTCTGCTCCGACCGCAAGCGGGTGACGGAGAAGCGCATGGGGGCCCAGGCCGCCCCTGGCGGGGACGCTCCCTCCCCGGTCTCGGCGGCCCCGCTCCCCGGTGGGACGCTCGAGCTCACCGACCTGGAGGGGTGCCCGTACTACGGACGTCTCCTCTCCGCGGACCTGCCCACGCTCCACGATCACGTCGCCCGGGAGGCCCCCAACTCCCCCAGGTTCGTCGAGTGGGCCCGGCAGGAGAACCTCTGTCCCTACGAGCTCGCCAAGCGGCTCGCGCGGACGGCGGACCTCGTGGTCGCCCCGTACATCTTCTACTTCCACCCGCGGATCCGGCGCTCGCTCCTCGACTGGATGGGCGTGGCCACCGACCAGCTCGACCTCGTGGTCGACGAAGCCCACAACCTGCCGGAGTTCCTGCGCGAGGTCGCCTCGTACACGCTGGGGGAGGAGACGATCAGCCGGGCGCGCGCGGAGCTGCAGGACCTGGGGGACTTCCCGCTCCTGTCCGCCTCCTCCGTCCCCCGGACGGCGCGCGGGCTCATCGAAGCGATCCACGCCGCCCACCGGGAGGTGGTCGACGAGTTCACCGGGGAAGAGGACGGGCTGCTCCCTCCCGGGGTGCTGGAGGAGCGTCTCCTGGGGGAGCTCGGAGGCACCAGCCGGGACCTGGGCCCGATGCTGATGGAGCTCGCCGAGTGGGGCGAGCGTCTCCGAGAGGAGAGGCGCAAGGCGCGCCAGCTTCCGCGCTCCTACGTCGGGAACGTCGCCGAGACGATGCTCACCTGGGCCCAGGCCGAGCCTCCGGAGTACGTCAAGGTCGCCCGGAAGAGCCCGCGCCGCCAGCTCGAGGCCTACGCGCTCGACGCTCGGGAGGCCGCGGCCCCGGTGCGGGCCTGCCACCTGTCGGTGCACATGTCGGGGACGCTCGCTCCCATGGAGGAGTACCGCGACACGCTGGGACTTCCCGAGGAGACGGAGCTCCTCTCCGTGCCCTCGCCCTTCCCTGCGGAGAACCGGAAGCTGTTCTACGTCCCGGAGGTCTCCAGCCGCCACGAGGAGGTCGCGGGAGACCCCGCCGCGCTCCGCCGCCTCTACGACTCGCTCGTCTCGACCCTCCAGGCCCTTCCCGTCAAGACCGCGGTCTTCTTCCCGAGCTTCGCCCTGCTCGACCGGTTCCTCGCCCTGGGGCTCTCCTCCGTACTTCCCAGCGGCGCCGTGCTCGAGAGCCGGAGCCTCTCCTCCGCCGGCCTCTGGCGTCTGATCGAGGGGTTCAAGCGCTCGCCCGGCGCGGGGGTCCTCCTGGGGGTCTGTGGGGGACGGATCGCGGAAGGGATCGACTTCCCGGACGAGGAGCTCGAGGCCGTGGTCCTCGTCGGAGTGCCGTTCCCGAAGCCCACGGTGCGCCGGCAGGCGCTCGTACGCTACCTCGACCACACCACCGGTCACGGCTGGGAGTACGCGATGCGCGCCCCCGCGCAACGGGCGATGCTGCAAGCCCTGGGCCGGATGATCCGTTCGGAGAGCGACCGCGGCCTGGGGATCATCCTGGACCGCAGGGCCAAGACGTTCGCCTCCTCCCTCCCGGGGCTCGACGTGCTCCATGACCTCCCGCGCGTCTCGCGGGAGTTCTACCACCGCGGGTACGGCAACCCGGACCTACGCTCGGTGTACGAGCGGAGGAACTCGAAGGACCCGCTCCTGCCGGGGTTCCCGGTTCCCGAGGACTGAAGGGGCGGTCGGCGATCAGCCGCCTCCGCCCCCGCCCCCGCCCCCGTCCTTCGGGGGCCGAGAGGCGGCCCTGCGCGTACGGATGTCGCGCGCGAGCTCCTCGCCGCGGGTGGTGAGCCGGTAGACCTTCATCCGCCGCGGGGCGCCCTTCACGTGGCGCACGTCCGAGGTGAGCACCTGGGCCACCTCGAGCCGCTTGAGCAGCGTCGCGATCGTGTTCTGCTTCGCTCCGAGGGCCTTGGCCATTCCCGCCTGGGTCAGCTCGGGCGGGGCGACCTCGTGCGCCCCGACCGCCCCCTGCGCGGCGATGTGCAGGACGAGGCGGAAGGAGAGACGGAGGGCCTCGGCCGGGACCGTCGGGGGCCTGGGGGGTGGCGTGAGGGGGCTGTCGGGGACGGGCGGCGCGGGCGCGGGAGGTCCGGAGGGCTCGCGCGACTCCGGGCCGAGCAGGGCCGTGGGGGGGACGACGGCCGCTCCTGCCTCGGGGGCCGTCGCGGCGGGCCCCGGGGACGCGGGGCCGGAGTCGGCAGGACCTCCGAGGATCGTCGGGCCGCTCGTCGACGGTCTCTCGATGGACGGACCCCCGGACCCCTCCCGCTCGGGGGTGGGAGCGCGGGCGGAGGTCTCGGCGGTCGCGGGCGCGCGCTCCGAAGGTTCGCTCTCCGCGGGCCAGCCTCCCTTGCCCATCCCCCGGCGGGAGCGGAGCGCGACGAACATCGCAACCAGGACGGCGAGGATGGCGACGGTCCAGGGGAGCAGGTCGAGCAGCGGCGCGTACCACGCGGCGGGGGCCGGGAGAGGGACGACCACTGGTGCGGTCAGATGGAGCGTGAGGTTCTTGGACGCGCTCACCCCATTGGAGTCGACGACCGTGAACGTCGCCACGTACTGGCCGGAGGCGTTGTAGGTCTCGAGCGCGTCGAGCCCGCTCGCGCTCTGCCCGTTCCCGAAGCTCCAGGTGAACGCCCGGTAGCTACCGCTCCCTCCCGTGACGGTGGCTTGGAAGGCGACCGTGAGCGGCGCGCTGGAGAGCGGGGTCCCGGTCGCGGAGATCGCCAGGGGTGAGGACTCCACCACGATCGGGATCGAGACGTTCGCCCAGGCGCCGGTCCCGTCGGTCGCGTTCACCGAGGCCGTAAAGTCCCCGACACGGTCGTACAGGTGCGCGAGCGAGGTCCCGTTCGCACCGACCTCCGTCGCCCGACCCCCGTCGCCAAAGTCCCAGGAGAACGTGACGGAGGAGACCGGAGCTCCCGTCACGGTGGCGGTGAAGTACACCAGCAGCGGGACCACTCCCTGGGTCGGGTTCGCGGTGATGGCGATGGAGAGTCCGGGCGAGGGGGCGGGGCCAGGGTGGCCTGCGGCCGCCGCGCCGGTCAGAGGGAGGAGCAGCGCAAGGGCGAGCAGCGAGAGGGCCACGGGCCCAGAGCCGGAACGCGGACGGGGCGTGGGGTGGCACCGGGGGGGGAGACCCACGTAAGACCCTACCTTACGGCTCCTCTTGGGAGTTCTCCATGGCCTCGACCAGCTGCCGAGCCTGGCGGGTGAGGTCCTGGCGGCGACGGAGCTCGACGAGCAGGACGAAGACGACCATGACCGCGACGAGGCCCAGGGCCCCGATTTCCGAGGAGTGCGCGCCGAACCATCCCCCCGTCCAGGGGCTGGAAGAGTTGGACACGGGCGAGGAGGCCGGGGCCCGGACCTGGATCGGGGCGAGCGTGTAGACCGCCGAGTGCCCGGCCTGGTCGGTCACGGTGAGCTTGGGGGTGAAGGTCCCTCCGGAGGTGTAGGTGTGCGACAACGGCACGCCCACCGAGTTGCTCGCCAGGCTGCCGTCCCCGAAGTCCCATGCGACGACGTAAGGAGGGACCCCTCCGCTCGCCTGCGCTTCGAACCCCACGGAGACGGGCGCGGTCCCGGTCGACGGGGACTCCACCCCGTAGGCGGTGAGGGACGCGGGGGAGTTGACCGCGAGCGCCGCCGATGAGGTGGCGATCGTCCCCTGGGCGTCGTCGGCGGAGGCGACGATGGTGAACGTCCCGGTCGCGGTGTAGGTGTGGTCGAAGGTGAGCGGACCCCCGTCCCACCCGCTGGGAAGCTGGACGCACGAGCCGTCGCCGAAGCAGACCGTCCCCGAGTAGGGCGCGGTCCCGCCGGACGCGCTCACCGTGAGCGAGACCGGAAGAGGGGAGGTGCCCTGCGAAGGGACCGGGGAGAGCAGGATCTGCAGCGGTCCGGTGCCGCCCGAGCCCGTCACGTGGACGGTCACCATCGCGCTCTGGGTCCAGGAGCTTCCCGACAGCGTGGCCGTCGCGTTGGCGTGGTACCACCCGGCGGACGTGAACGTGTGGGCGATGGGCGACCCGCTCCCGGCGGTCCCATCCCCGAAGGTCCAGTTGACGTGGGGCGTGAGCGCGGTGCCGGTCACGTTCCCCCAGTAGGTTACCGCGAGGGGCGCGACCCCGCTCGCGGGGGAGGCGGCGACAGAGAGCTTCGGGCTCCCCGCGACCCCGGCCCACCCCGCGAGCGGGGCGCTCGATCGGTCGAGGGCCGTCCCCGGGACCGAGAGGGGGCCCGGGAGGCTGCCCACCGTTCCCAGGAGAACGAAGGCCACGAGCACCGCCGCGAGCGCCGGGAACCCCCGGACCGGCCACGAGCCTCCCGGCCCGCGGCCGAGAGTTCTGACCCTGGGGTCCTGCCGACCAACGGCCATGCTCACGGACGATCCTCTACCCCTCCGTGACCCCGATGGGAGTGCCCCCACCCATGGGTCCGGTCGTGGGGGTCTTGCGGGCGCCCTGCGA
>DAHVCH010000026.1 GCA_027314165.1 Thermoplasmata archaeon
GTAGTAGCAGTTGGCGGTCCAACAACCTCCGACCTCGGTGAGGTTGTACTCGTAGGTCGCCTTGAACGTCGTGCCGCTCGTCCAGACGTCAAACATGAATCCGAAGGACGTGCAGCTCGCGGCGGGATAGTCCCCCCAGGCGCCCACGAGGAGGTTCCCGGCGTTGTCGAAGGCCGCCACCGGGGCGACGATCCCGAAATCAATGGCGAAACCGGCCCACAGCGTACCCACGCTGCACATGGCGCCGTACGCCGTGTCCCCGGTCGCCGCGCTCCAGCTCCCGGTCGTGGCCGAGCCACCATAGTTGGTCGCGCACGTGTGGAAGTAGTCTCCCCAAGTCACCGACGTGACGGAACTGATCGCCAGGTAGACGATGCAAACGTCGCTCGCCGTCGGCGTTGCGACGATGGTCGGGCTGACCAGCTCGCACGTGCCGCTCCCCCCGCCCGTCGTGCAGTAGGGCCCGGTGTAGGCCGCGGCGATGAACTGGACCGTGAAGCTGGTCCCGCCGTTGAGGCTCTTCGCCGAGTAGATCCCCCAGCCCGTGGCTGAGACATCGGAGGAGAAGGCGACGTAGATGTTCCCCGAGGTGTCCTCGGTGATGCTCGGGCCCTGATAGGGCGCGTTGACCGGCCCACCGCTCGCTTGGCCCGAGAACCCGATGTCGGTGCCCGCGCCATAACCGGTGGATGGGACACCGGGCCCCGCCGCACCACGACTGCCTTGGGGAGAGGCGAGGGGGGCCGCCAGGGGGTTGGGGAGAGCGGTGTTGAGGGGGGAAGATGCGGAGGAGCCGGGGGTGGCGGCAACATGGGCGAGACCCTTCGAGGCGGTCGAAGGGTCAGGTGCGGGGATCGCGGGAGTGAGCGAGGCGACCGCGGGCGACGAGCTGGTGGGGCCCGACCCCGCCGGCAGGTTCACGCTGGAGGAGGTCCCTGGCAACCATGGAGCGAGGGCCTGCTCGACCGCGGCCCGCTCGGCCGGGGAGACCGTGGACGAGCCCTGAGCGCCCGTCGTGGACGACGGGGAGTTGGGCCCGGAGGCTCCAGGTCCGGAGGGGGCCTGGGACGTAGCTCCGCTGGGGGTGGTGGCCGACGAAAGGTGGAGGGGGCTAGTGGTGGGGTGGGCTGGGGCGGCCGAGCCCGAGAACGGGACCACGAGGCCTAGGCTCGAGCCCAGGACCAACGCGACCAGGACGACCAGAAGGGGGAGTCCTGTCCGGGAGATGGCGGCGCGGCCCCCGCGCGCGCCAGCTCCCGACCGAGAGTCTGCAACCCCACGCCGACCCATGACTTAGCAGCACAGTCTATGGTGTGCATGAGTATATCGGCCGTTCGTCGCCCCGTCGGGGGTCGGAACGACCAGGAACGTGGGGCCAGGGACCCCCCGGACCCCCCCGTAGCGAGGTTCACGACTTACTCTCTAAATAGCCCGCGCCGCCCTTACCGGTGACTATGTCCGGGTCGCTCATCCAGCTCGGTTCTGACATGCCTCCCCCCGCGGAGGTCCACCTCACGGTCACCCCCACCGCCCGGGAGCAGCTCCTGAAGCTCAGGAGTCAGGCCCACGCGGAGGGGAAGGGCCTTCGGCTCTTCGTCCAGGGCGGGGGCTGCTCGGGCCTGACCTACGGGATGCAGTTCGACGACGCCTCGGAGGGCGACCAGGTGCTCGAGGTGGGCGAGGGGCTCAAGGTCCTCGTCGACCAGGCGAGCGCCCCGGTGCTGAACGGGATCACCGTGGACTTCCTGCTGTCGCTCGAGGCCTCCGGGTTCAAGATCAAGAACCCGAACGCCAAGAGCACCTGCTCCTGCGGCAAGAGCTTCGCCTAGGTAGCCTCCCGGGCACGCATGGCCGGAGGCCCCCGCTCCGCACCCCTTCATGGGAGGGTGGTCCAGGTCAACGTCTCCTCCCAGGGAGGCCTGCCCAAGCTTCCCGTCCCCGGCCCGGTCTGGGTCCGTCGTCAGGGGGTGGAGGGCGATCGCAACCGGTACCGCACGGAGAAGCTCGGGGGCGACCCCGATTCGGCGGTCCTCCTGCTCCCCCTGTCCACGATCTCCTCCCACGCCTCCGCGGGATTCCCGGTCCGTCCCGGGTCCATGGGAGAGAACCTCACCATCGAGGGCGTGTCCGAGGGGCAGTTCCACCCCGGACAGCGCTGGAGGATGGGGGGCGCCCTCCTGCAGATCTCGCGAGCGTGCACGCCCTGTAACGAGCTCGACGCGTACGGGGCGGACCTGCGGAAGCGGGCCCTCGGCCTACGAGGATGGTACGCTCGGGTCCTCGAGGAGGGGCCCGTCCAGGCCGGGGACGAGGCCGTGCTAACGGCTGACGTGTAGCTCTCTGGACAACTTGGTGTTTAAATACCGCGGTGTGGTGATTTTCTCCGAGCGACCATGGTATCCCGTCTCGAGTCCGCAAAGGTCGAACCCCAGCCCGTAGCGAGCGCCTTCGGACTGGAGGTCTCGTCGCCCGCCGTCGACCAGATCAAGGGCCTGCTGAAGGTCCAGAAGCCGGGCATGGCCGTCCGGGTCTTCGTCCAGATGGGCGGGGGCGGCGGTGGCTGCTGCGGCGGCGGATCCGGTCCCGCCTTCGGGATGGCCTTCGACAAGCCGAAGAACGGCGACGAGGTCGTGAAGGTCGACGGGGTCAACTTCATCGTGGACCCCTACAGCGTCGAGTTCCTGAACGGGGCCCACGTGGACTTCGTGAAGGAGAACGGCGAGTCCGGCTTCAAGATCAGCAACCCCACCCTCCCGATGAGCGAGGGGGGCAGCGGCGGCGGATGCGGCTCCTGCGGTTCCAGCGCCGACAACGGCGGCGGATGCGGGTGCGGCTCTGGCGGCGGTGGCTGCGGCTGCGGTTGAGCCACCTCGGTACCCTTCGCGCCGCGAACGCGGCACTCTCAACGGAGGAGCGCTAGCTCTCCCCGCCGGCCCCCGGTCTCCCGGGCAGATCGAGAGGCGGGGGCCACGGGCTCCCAGCGCGGCGTCCGCCAGAAGGTCAGGAGGCCGTAGATCGTCGTCAGGAAGAGCAGCGTGCTCGCGAGCGGGGCCATGAGGAGCAGGCGGAGCGAGCGCTGCCGCGCACAGCGGTAGGAAGCGCAGAGGAAGGCCGCGCCACCGGTAGCCTCGGCGACGAGGGGGAGGCCGCCGACCAGCAGCAAGAGGATGTGACCGGAGGAGAACGCGTGGGTCCCGTTCGACAGGAGGTAGTCGAGGAGCGGGGGAAGCAGCCCCCTGGGTCCACGACGTAGCGCCACGGGGAGCCGGGTCAAGAGCCCGGCCAGCGTGAGGAGCGGGAGCAGGTAGGTCCCGAACAGCTCGATCCGGTAGAAGCGCTCGTCCCCGCGCCCCGACCTCTCCCCCATGAGCTCCTTCCCCAAGCGGATCCACGCGGAGCGCGCCCATCGCACGTTCCGTTGGACGAGGCCGCGAAAGCTCGAGGGAGCGGGCGATCGTGCGGGAACGTCGTAGGCCTTCACCGCGCGCCAGCCCTCCCCGACCAGATGGCCGGTGAGCAACCAGTCGTCGCCGAGGGGGGAGCTCCGCCCCAGCACCTGGAGGTCCAGGAACGCCGGGGAGAGGACGAAGGATCGTATCGCCTCGGTCCGGTACATGGTGCAGGCGCCGTCCAGCAGCAGAACGCTCCCCCGCGACGACGTGGCCCGGAGCACCACCTCCCGGCTCCGCTCGACGAACTCGGAGCACGAGGAGACGAGCCCGACCTCCTGAGGGACCTCGAGGTTGGCGGAGACGCCCCCCACCCCCTCCGAGAAGTGGGAGCGGAGGCGTCCGATGGACCCCGGCGGGAGCACCGTGTCGCTGTCGAGCAGCAGGACGAACGGTGTGCGGACCTTCTGGAGTCCCGCCGCGATGGCCGCCTTCTTCCCGGACCGCACGGGCAGGGCGATCACTCGAGCGCCGTGCTCGGCAGCGATTGCGGCGCTACCGGCATCCGGCCCGTCGGTCACCACGATCAGGGACGCGCCGGAGCGCTCGATCGAGCTCAGGCAGGCCCGGAAGCGCGCCGGGTCCTGGAGGAGGACCGGCACGACGACCGTCACCTCCTCCGTCCCCGCGGGGGAGGTTCGGGGCTCGTGCGGTCTCGCGCGCGAGAACCGGGCGTTGGTCCAAAGGTAGATCGCGGTCAGGACCCCGGAAAAAGAGGAGAGGAGGAAGAGGAGCAGCGGCCAGGAGGGGGGCATCGAGGCCTCCCCCACGGACCGGGAGGTCAGCGGATGAGCTTTGGTCCAATGTGGGTGAGGGTCCGAAGGCGCGCCCGAGGTCCGGGTCGCTCACGCGACTTCAGTGCAACCCTTTTTCATCTCCTCGGAAATGCCCCACTCTCTCGGACGGAGCTTCCGGAGCGGACGAACTCATGGCGAAGGCCTCTCACAAGTCGAAGAAGGCGGCTAGACCTACCCCCAAGAAGGCCCCACCCCCGAAGCGAGCTCCACCCCCGAAGCGAGCTCCGCCCCCGAAGCGGGTCCCACCCCCCAAGCGAAAGGCCGCTCCTTCAAAGCCGGCCCCGCCCAAGCCCTCTCGACCGGCCCGGCGCCCCTCCAGCCCGGCCGCCGACATGAAGGCCCGTGAGGAGGCCATCCTCGAGAAGGGCAAGGAGCTCGTGACCGCCTACCGCGAGCTCGCGGACCACCAGCAGGAGTTCGAGTCCCGTCTCCGTCAGCTCGAGACGAAGGAGCACCAGATCGCTTCCCGGGAGTCCAGCTTCTCAACGCTCCAGAAGAAGCTCGCCGACGCCGGCGTGGTGGAAGCCACGGCCGAGGAGATCGGACGCGCCCGCGACCGCCTGAAGGGCCTGGAAGAGAAGCTCAAGGGCATGCGCGCCGACGTCGAGAAGGAGAAGCACGAGATCAAGGAGTGGCGCGAGACGCTCGCCGAGCGGGAGGAGAAGCTCGGTCAGTCGGAGAAGGTCCACCTCTCGAAGGAGAAGGACCTCCTCGAGGAGGAGGAGGGCGTCAACCAGCGGAGGGCCGCTCTCGCCGAGGAGGAGGCGCGCCTACGCAAGATCAACGACGACGCCGTGCGTGACCTGCACGACCGGGCCTCCCGGCTGGAGGAGCGCGAACGCGCGCTCACGAGCCTTCAGGAGGAGACCGAGCGCAGGCTCGCCGAGTTCACCCAGCGCGAGTCCGAGATCGCCCGGATCGAGCAGGAGGCGCGCGACCGCCACGCGGAGGCCGAGGCCGCCCACAAGTCCGTCGAAGAGGGGCGCATGGCCCTCGACGAGCGCGAGCGGGCCCTGGCGGAGCACGAATCCACCCTGCTTGGCCACGCGGAGGCCCTCGAGCCCCACGAGCAGGCGCTGGAAGAGGCCGAGACCCAGGTCCGCACCCATCGGGAGAAGCTGGCCAAGGCGAGGGACGCGCTCAAGACCCACGTCGCCTCGCACCGCAACGGGTAGCGAGAGGATCCCTCCCCGAGACGGGGGCCCCGTCCAGGAGACCGTCGCCTGGGCCTCCGAAAGGGGCCCGAGCCCCGCGTCGCGCGCCTTCCGGCCCTTCTCGATCCTCGGCAGGTGCCCACACACCCTCCACCGCGAGGGAACGGGCCTTCGGGAACGCCTTGGGGTGGCCCCTCCGCCCGTCGACCGCAAGCGCGCTCTCGCCCCCCTTCCATAAGCCTTCGCGCGAGGGCCCGCGGGAGACCGCCGCATCGCACGACCAACCTCAGAAATAGCCCTCCTGGCTTTCCCAAGCCAGATGCCAGGGGCCGTGCCGGTAAGGAAGAGCACCGCCCCCCCGGCGGACATCCGGGAGGAGGTCCGGCTCGTCCTCCCTCGCGTGGAGGGGGGAAGAGGGTTCATCGCCACCCTGCTCGGCGCCGCCGAGTCGGGGAAGAGCCGTCTCGTCGCGGACCTCGCGCACGACGCGAAGGACCGGGGATGGACCACGCTCCTGGCCACCGCGAACCCGCGTTCGAGCGAGCTTCCGCGCGGGCTCGTCCTGGACGCGCTGGGGCCGATCCTGCCGAAGGTCACCTCCGCGCAGGGGCCCTCGACCCCGCACGCCCCTGCGCCCCCCGGGCTCGGGCTTCCCCTCGCGCTCGCCGCGTTCCTCCCCAACGTCCAGAGCGGCGAGGAGCCGGCGGAGGGCGGCTCGGGCCGGACGTACGCCGCCCCCTGGGAGCTTCCTTCCTCGCTCTCCCCCAACGAGGCGGACTCCCTGCTCCTCCGTAGGGTCTGGGGAGCCGCGGAGCGGGCTCCCGTCCTGCTGCTGCTGGACGACGCCCAGTGGATGGACGAGCTCTCCGTGCGTTTCCTCTCGACGCTCTGCCTCACCCTCCGGGACCACCGGGTCCTGCTGCTCCTCTCGATCGACCCCGAGGCCGCTCCGCCGCTCGTCCGGCGGTTCGCCATGCAGCAGGAGGGGGGCTTCTCCGACGCGGTCTACCGCGTGGCGGTCGCCTCCGCCCACAAGCCGCGCGGCCTCCCGCCCCCGGCTCCTCCCACGGCCGAGGCCGTCGAGCCGAGCCCGCTCGAGTCCCTGCTCTCCCTGGGAGCCGTGATGGGCATCGAGTTCGACGTCCGGACCCTGGCCGCCACGACCGGTCGCGCGATGGCCGAGGTCCAGGAGCACCTGGACGACGCGGCCCGGCGCGGGTGGCTCTGGAAGAGCGGGGAGGAGAGCTACCACTTCTCGGGAGAGCGGACCTGGAGGTGGGCGGCCGGGCTCCCCTACGACCCGTTGCCGGCCCGCCACGAACGGATCGCGCGGGCGCTGGAGACCCTCCACCCGAACCCGGGTGGCCGGGTGCTCTTCGAACTGGCCCACCACTGGCTCGAGGCGGGCAAGGCCGAACGCGCCTTCCCCTACCTGGTCCGCTCGGCCGAGGCCGCGTACGGGACGGGGGCCTTCGAGACCGCGCGGGACCGGCTCCAGCGGGCCATGGGAACGCTGGCGTCCCTGCGACCCGCGGAGCGCGGACACGAGGAGGTCCGCGTGCTCGTGGACCTGGCGGAGGTCCGGGACGCCATGGGGGAGGGGACGCAGGCCGCCGCACGTCTCCGCGAGGCCCTCTCGCGGGCCGAGGCGCTCCACCTGTCCGCGAAGGAGGTGGTGAGGATCGAGGTGCTCCTGGGGGACCTTCAACGGCGCTGGGGGCGGGGCGACCTGGCCTTCGACATCCTGGAGCGGGCCAGGGCTCGGGCCGCGAGCGCGCACGACCCATCCACCGAGGCCACCGTGCTCTCCCGCATCGCCATGGTCCAGCGACGCCAGGGGCACTGGGCCGAGTCACGCGCGAGCGTCGAACGCTCGCTGAAGCTCTTGGCGGAAGGAGGGGGAGGGCCGGAGGAGCGCGCGCTCGTCCACTACGCCGCCGCAGACACCTACATCTGGGGAGGGAAGGAGGACGATGCCGCGGCGCGCGAGCACATCCGAGCGACCCGGAGGGCCCTGCAGGAGCTGGGGCAGCTCAGCCGGGAGGTCCCCCTCACCAACCTCGAGGGGCTGCACGCCTCGCAGCTGGGGGACACCGAGGGGGCGCTCCGGCTGTGGCAGGAGGCCGCCGACACCGCCGTCCGTCTCGGGAACGTGACCGAGGCGGCCAACATGCACGGGAACCTGGCCGAGGTCTACGCGGAACACCAGCAGTTCGAGCAGGCCCGAAGCTCCCTCGCGTTCGCGGAAGAACTGCTCCAGGGCGCTGACGAACCCCGGGTCCAGGGCCAGATCCATCTGGCGGCGGCGACGCTCGCCTGGAGAACGGGGGACCTGCCGCTCGCCGAGAAGGAGATCGACCGGGGACTGAAGCTGCTCTCCTCCGACGCCGGTGTCGACCTTCGCCAGCAGGTGGAGTTCCTCCGTGCCCGCGTCCGCCTCTCCCAGGGCCGACGGGCGGAGGCCCGCCAGCTGGTCCGAGGCCTCGACCCCGTGCGGTACCCTTCGCTCCTTCCCCCCACCCAGAAGGTGGAGTGGGAAACGATGCATCGCGACCTCTGAACGGACCGAGCGTCGGGAACTTCCGACCCGAACCCCCCCTATTGATACCCTCCCGGGCCTCTCCTCGCCGATGGCGAAGCTCGACCCGCGGGTGCTCCAAGCGCTCCACATGGCGGTGGAGGCGCACCGCACGCAGCTGCGCAAGGACGGAAGGACCCCGTACGTGGTCCATCCCTTCGGCGTGATGCGGAAGCTCTCCACCCACCTCGGCGTCACCGACCACGAACTCCTGGAAGCGGCGCTCCTCCACGACGTCCTGGAGGACACCGACGTGGCCTCCGAGAAGATCCGGCGGGAGTTCGGCGAGCGGGTGCTCACGCACGTGCTCGAGCTCACGCTCCCCCCCGACGTCCACGGGCCCTCGGTATCCACGGAGACGAAGACCCGCCATCTGGTGGACGGCTTGCGACGCATCAGCTGGGAGAGCGTGCTGATCAAGCTCTGCGACCGCTGGGACAACCTGACGGACGCCCGGGCCGCGCGCTGGTCCGGCGAGAAGCTCGAGGGCTTCCTCCAGCAGACCGAGGAGATGCTGTCGGCGGTCAAGGAGCGGCGCGCGCACGAGCCCGAGCCCCCGTCCCTGTCCAAGCCCCTCGAGCGGGGCCTCGAAGGGACCCGAAGGGCCCTTGATGAGGCCCGGGCCCATGCAGGGTCCGGGAGCGCGGGGTAGTCCGGCTCAGCCGCTCGTCCGCCCGCTGCCGGTAGGGGCCTCTCGGGTCGAGGCCAGCCCCGGCCCCTCGGACCGCCGTCCTCCCTGCCCGCCGCGGACGGCGTTCGTCGCGGCGGCCAGCAGGGTCGCGCCGAGCCCCACCGCGAAGATGAGGTGCAGGGCCGACATGAAGGCCGGGACGTCGAGGGGGGCGGAGGCGTTCCCTCCGGAGAAGATCGAGACGAGCGTGTCGTGCGGCACGACGCCGGCAAGGATCGTGAAGCCCATCGCGAGGCTCCCCAAGTTCCCGGCCTGGAGCAGAGTCATCCCCATCCCGCTCGCGACGCCCCGTCGTAACGCCGGCACGCTCGACATCACCTCCGCCCGGTTCGGAGCGGCGAACATCCCCTGGCCGATGCCCAGGAGGACCATGGCGCCGGCCACCTGCAGGTACGGGTCGCCCGCCCGGAACTCGAGCAGGAGGAGGAAGCCCAGGGAGCTCACCAGGAGCCCCGCGGTCCCCAGGAAGCGAGCCCCGGTCGTGTCCGAGATCATGCCGCTGATCGGACCCACGATGATGAAGGCCAGAGAGAGCGGCAGGAGCAGGATGCCTGCCGTGAGGGGCGAATCGCCCAGGACCCCCTGGAAGTAGAACACCATGATGAACGAGAAGGCACCCCTCGCCAGCGCGGAGAAGAACGAGGCCATGTTCCCGAAGGTGAACGTGCGGATCCGGAAGAGGGCGGTCTGGAACATCGGGCTCTGGACGACCCGTTCGATCCGGGAGAAGAGGACCAGCCCCGCGATCCCCACCCCCAGCAGCAGCACGATCATCGGGGAGGTCCACCCGACGAGCCCCCCCAGGGTCACCCCGACGAGGAGCGAGGTGATCCCGATCGCGAAGGTGAGGTTCCCCCTCCAGTCGATGGGCTGGTGCCGCTCCTCGAGCCGGTCGCGGGGGAGCTGGAAGTAGGCCCAGACCGTACCGAACGTCCCGATCGGCAGGTTCACCCAGAAGATCGCCCGCCAGCCCATCGCCGTGGTGAGGATGCCGCCCAGCACCAGCCCGAGCATCCCCCCGGAGATCGCCGCCACCTGGTTGATCCCCAGGGCCCGCCCGCGCTCCTGCGGAGGGAAGGCGTCGGTCAGGATCGCCGCGGAGTTCGACGAGAGGAACCCGGCGCCCACCCCCTGGACGAGGCGGGCGGAGAGCAGGAACGCCCCGTCCGGCGACAGGCTCGCGAGGCCGCTCCCGATGGTGAAGATCGCGAAGCCCAACGTGTAGAGGCGGACGCGCCCGTACATGTCCGAGAGCCGACCGAGGGAAAGCAGGAGGGTCGTGGTGACCAGGCTGTAGGTCAGCACCACCCAGAGCAGGACCTCCGGCGACGTGCCGGGGAGCTCGCGCCCGATCGTGGGCAGCGAGATCAGCACGATGGAGGAGTCCAGGAGGGCCATGAACGTGCCCACCGTGGTGTTGCTGAGGGCGATCCACTTGCGAGCCACCATGCTTCTGAAAGCCGCGGGGGAATCCGGGGCGGCGAGCGTCCACGAACTTCGGGGCTAAGAGGGCCCTGGGCCGGCGGGGAGCGGCGGGCCGCTCCGTCTCGCGTCTACGACTCGTCGGACACGGTCGCCGGGACCCGGGCCGAGGGGGCCCCCTCGGCGGATCGGCGGTCGCGGTCCATCGCCTGGCGGAGCGCCTTTCGCAGCAGGCTGATCGTGTTGTTGTAGTGCGGGACCACGCGCCCTTGGACGCCGCCGCCACGCCAGTTCTGGAGCGCGGCACGGAGCTGGTTGTGCATCGCCGGCTCCGCCCTCTGGGCGGGACAGTACGCGTTGGAGGGGTCGGAGCCTTCCATCGGTTCCGAGCAGACCGAGCAGAGGGAGAGGACGCGGATGGGCTCCCCGACCTCCGTCACCGGGGCTACCGGCTTCGACCCGTACTGGGTCGCGTACATGTTGCGGAACTTCCGCAACCTCTCGGCCTGCGAGTCGTGGGACTCGGCGGGCTCCTTCTTCTTCCAGAAGGGCATGTCGAGTTCCCCCGCCCACTAAGGGTCGTCCGGTCGTATATCAACAGTTCCGCGCGGGGGCGACGTCCGGGAGTGGCCCCTTCAGCCGCTCCGTTCCAGCTGGCGTCTCCAGACCTCCCGCGACCGCGCTCGTTCCCGCGCGTCCATCCGTGGGCGGAAGAGGCGGGCGCGCCGCGCGTCGGCCTTGGGCAGGTCCGCGAGGGAACCGAAGAGCCCGACGGAGAGACCGGCCGCGAGCGCGGCCCCGCGCGAGGTCGCCTCCAGCACGGGAGACCGGGCCAGAGGGACGCCGGAGAGGTCTGCCACCACCTGCAACAGCAGGTCGGAGCGACCCAGACCCCCGTCGACCCAGAGCACCCGGGGGGCGCCACCGCGGGCCCCGCGATAGGCCTCCAGGATGTCCGCGACCCGGTGGGCGACCCCCTCGAGCGCGGCTCGGGCGAGGTCCGCTCGGGTCGTGGCGCGCGTGAGCCCGGTCAGCGCCCCGCGCGCCGAGGGACGCCAGTAGGGGGCAAAGAGGCCCGCGAGGGCCGGGACGAAGGTGAGCCCGTGCTCCGGCCGGGCGAACCGCGCGGACCTCTCCAGGGCCTTCACGCTGGGGAAGAGCCCCAGGCCCGGCGTCCCGAGCCAGTCGAGGAAGGAGCCCGCGGCCCCGACCCCGCCCTCGAGCCCGAGCTTCCGGTCCCCGCGACCGTCCTCGTAGAGGACCGTCCGGATGAGCCCCTGCGGGCGGCCGGTGCCCGGGGGGGCCCCCTCCGCCAGAAAGAACGCGCCCGTGCCGAAGGTGAGCTTCGCGCTCCGGGGAGCCGCGCCCGAGATGCCCAGGAGGCTCGCCTGCTGGTCTCCGAGGTCCGCCGCGAGGGGGAGGTCCGCCGCGAGTCCCAGCCCTGGAGCGACCGCACCGTAGACGGTCCCGAAGGACGGCCGCACTTGCGGGAGCGCCGACGCATCCACCCCGAAGTGATCGAGCAGGGAGGGCGACCAGGCCCGGAGGTCGAGGTCGTAGAGGAGCGTCCGAGAGGCGTTGGTGGCATCGGTGACCCAGGGCGCGGAGCGGCGGGGTCCGCCCATCAAGCGGTAGAGGATCCAGGTGTCCACGGTCCCCAGGAGCAGCCGTTCGCGCGAGGCCGCCCGTCGGACCGCCGGAAGATGGCGCAGGAGCCAGAGCATCTTCGGCGCACTGGGGTACGTCGTGAGTGGGAGCCCTCCCTGGTCCCAGACACGTTCGGCCCAGCCGTTCGCACCCAGAGCGCGCGCGAGCTCCTCCGTGCGCGTGTCCTGCCAGACGACGACGGGGGAGAGAGCTCGGCCGGTCCTCGCGTCGACGGCGACCAGGCTCTCCCGCTGGTTCGTGACCCCCAGGGCGAGGACCCCCGGTCGGCGCCGGAGCACTTCGCGCAGCGTCTGGACCGAAAGCCGGAACAGTTCCTCGGGGTCCTGTTCGACCCGCCCCGGCCCCGGGGTCCGCGTCCGCTGCGTCCGCGAGGAGACCCCGACCGAACGCCCTTGCTTGTCGAAGACGACGCTGCGCACCGAGGAGGTGCCGACGTCGAGGCCCACGATGAGGTCCCTCGTCATGCCTCCCTCCTCCCTCGGACCTACGGAGTCGCGGGGAGAAGGGGGTCGGGCCCCAACCGGGCGTACCCTCCGTCCATCAGCCCTCCGAGATCGGGGGGCCGAGCTTGAGGTACAGCCGCTTGTTCTTCGCGCCCTTGTTCTCCAGGCTCAGGAGCGAGACCGTCCCCACCTCCTTCGAGGAGCGGACATGGGTGCCCCCGTCGGCCTGGACGTCAAACCCCTGGATGTCGATGAGCCGCACCTCCTGCACGTCCGGCAGGAGCTCGCGCGCCACCCGGACGAGCGAGGGGTCCTTCATCGCCTCCTCTCGAGGGAGGAAGCGGACCGCGATGGGAAGGTCCCTCTCGATCACGCGGTTCATCTCGGCGACCACCCCGTCCGCCACCTCCCGGTTGAGCTCGGGCAGGGAGAGGTCCATCCGGGCGCGGTCCGGGTAGATCTGACCCCCGGTGATCCCGCTGCCGAACCGGTGGAAGACCACGCCGCTCAGGATGTGCAGGCAGGTGTGGTAGCGCATGTGGGCATAGCGGAGGGGCCAGTCGATGATCCCGTGCACGAGCGCGCCCTCGGAGGGAGGGGCTCCCTCGACCACGTGGACGATCGTTCCCTCGCGCTTCTCGACCCGGTTCACCCGGAGCGCGCTCCCGTCCTGGCCCCGCAGCGTCCCCACGTCCGAGGGTTGGCCCCCTCCAGCGGGATAGAAGACCGTGGAGTCGAGCTCCACCTCCCCGGGGCGTGAGACGGTGACCTTCGAGTCCGCCTCCCGGGCGTAGGCGTCACGGAGGTACAGGCCCTGGGTCATCGGCGCCCCCCAGGTCCCTTGCCGTGCATAGAGCTAGGGGGGGAGGTCAACTTCGCGATTGGAAAGCCTTCTACAGGGCGTCCTCCTCGCCCCCGCATGCCCGAGATCCTCCCAGGGGTCCACTTGGTGGAAGGCGTCAGCCCGAGCCCGGACTTCACGACGAACATCCTCCTCCTCAAGGACAAGAAGGGGGGCGGCTGGACCCTCCTCGACACGGGACTGCCCCCGGGGAAGGCCCCCACCGACGTGGCGGCGCAGATCGAGAAGTACGGGCAGCAGCACGGCATCCCGCTCTCCTCCGTCAAGAACATCGTCATCACCCATCTGCACGCGGACCACACAGGGAACCTGAAGGCCCTCGCGGCCAAGACCGGGGCCAAGGTGTTCGCGCACTGGATCGAGGCGGCCTACATCGAGGGGGACCCCCCCTACAAGGGCCCCGGGATGCCTCCGCCGGACCGGGTGCAGATCACCGAGAAGGTCCGCGACCACACCGAGCTCGACCTGTTCGATGGGCTCGTCGCGCTCTACACCCCGGGCCATACGCCCGGCCACACCACGTACTATTGCCCCTCCCGGAAGATCCTCTTCGCGGGCGACTCGGTGTTCAACATGGGCGGCACGTTCGAGGTGAGCGCGAAGGACTACACCTTCTCGCAGTCGATGGCCGTCATCTCCCTGCGCAGGCTCGCCACGCTCGACGTCGAGAGCGTGATCATGTACCACGGCGCCCCGGTGCTGAAGGGGGGCGCGGCCCACCTGAAGGCGGCCGCGAAGAAGGGGTACGGCTCGACCCCCGAGAACTAGACCCGGACCCGCCCTAGGGGCTCAGGAGAACAGGTCCGGCACCCGCGCGTCGATCTCGACGTTGAGGAGCGTGGGCCCGCGCGCGTCGCGGAGCTCCTCGAGCGCGCCCTCGAGCTCCCCGGCCCCGCCCACGCTGCGGCCCTTCACGCCGAGAGCGGCCGCGAGCCCCACCACGTCCAGCGCGGGGATCTGCAACGACTCGGAGTCGACGAGGGGAGGGTGGTAGGCCTTCGAGTAGCTGCGGAGGATCGCGTAGCCGTGGTTGTTCAGCACGAGGACCTTCACGGGGATGTTGTACCGCTTGAGCGTCCAGAGCGCCTGGGGAGCGTACATGAGCGCTCCGTCCCCGATGACGACGAGGGTCTTCTCGCGGCGTAGCCCGATGCCCAGGGAGGCGGCGAGCCCCCACCCGAGCTGTCCGCTGCGGTAGCCGAAGTAGCTGTCCTTCCCGTGGTAGAACCCGGTGGCCTTCAGGATCGGGGTGTTGGAGATGGCCTCGTCGACCACGGTGTAGCCCTGGAAGACCTTCCGGACGAGGTCGAGGACGAACTCGCCGCCCATCGTCGTCCGTGCCCGCGCGATCCGGTTCGCCCGGGAGAAGTCCCTGGGGTGTCGGTACTCGCGGCCCCGGTCCCGTACCCCCTCCGCGAGCCTCCTCAGGAGCTCTCGAGGGTCCCCGACCGCCGCCTGGGGCGACAGCTTCTCGGCGACGGCGGCGTCGGACCCGACGTAGAGCACGTTCTTGCCGGCGAGGATCGCCGCGGGGAAGTACGGGTAGACGATGAGGTCCGCACCGGCCAGGAGGACGGCGTCGTAGGGCGTGAGCATCTGGTTGATCATGACGCTCGCCGGGAGCAGGTCGCCGGCGTAGCTCGCGAGACCCGAGGGCACGGGGGACCGGGACGTGAGAGGCTCGACGAAGACGGGGGCGCCCAGCTTTCGCGAGAGCGCGGCGAGCTCATCGAAGGCCTCGAAGGCATCGACCTCATACCCGGCGACGATGGCCGGACGCGCGGCCTTGTCGAGGGCGGCCACCACCTCCTGGACCGCGCTCTCCGGCGTGGGGGACGCGCGGCCGGGGTCCGGAGCGGGGACGGGCGCGCCGGCCCAGGGCTCCTCCATGAGGTTCATCGGAAGGCTCAGCAGCACCGGCCCCCACGGCGGGGTGGACGCGATCGTCCAGGCCCTGCGGAGGGCCCCCTCGACGTCTCCGACCTTCGAGATCTCGGTGGCCCATTTGACACGGCCCTGCACCCAGTCGGGGAACGGGCCGTAGAGCAGAGGCTTCTGGTCGTAGTGCCGCTGGTCCTGCTGCCCGACGGTGACGAGGACCGGGGAGCGGTTCCGGTAGGCGCTGTCGAGGTACCCCATGGCGTTGCCCAGACCAGGGGCGGCGTGCAGGTTCACGACGCTCGGGCGGCGGTCGACCTGGGCGAGGCCGTCCGCGGCCCCCATCGCGATGCCGTCCTGAAGGGTGAGGAGGTAGCGCTGCGGGATGTCCTCGAGGAAGGGGAGTTCCGTCGTGCCCGGGTTCCCGAACATCTCCTTCGCGCCCCACGCGTAGAGCGCGTCGGCGATGGCCCGGGCGACCTTCACGCCTTCACCTCGTAGAGAGGGTCCTTTCCCGAGGCGAAGCGGAGCACGTTGCGGAGCGCCTCGGTGAGGAGCCGGTCCTGCGCCTCCAGCGTCACCCCGGCGCTGTGGGGCGTGAAGACCGTGGCGGGGAACTTGAACAGCTCGTCCGAGAAGTCCGGCGGTTCCTGGGGGTAGACATCGAGCGCAGCGCGGATCCTCCCCTTCGCGAGCTCGGCCTTGAGCGCGGGCAGGTCGACCAGCTCCGACCGGGACGTGTTCACGAGGATCGCATCGTCCTTCATCGAAGCGATCTCCTTGGCGCCCAGGATCCCCTTCGTCTCGGAGGAGAGCGGGAGATGGAGGGAGACGATGTCCGAGGCCGCGAAGAGCTCGGGGAGCTCCACGTAGGTGAGCCCGAGGGTGCGCTCCTCTTCCTCCTTCAGGCGGAACTTGTCGTAGTAGATGGTGGAGACCTCGAACGGGATGAGGCGTTTGGCGACCTCGCGCCCGATCCGCCCCGACCCTACGATGCCGAAGACCTTGCCCGCGAGGTCGTGGCCCGCCGTGAGGGGAGGCCAGAAGCCCTCCCGCATCCCCTTGTCGATGGTGGTCACGTCCCGTAGGAGCGCGAGGACGACCATGATCACGTGCTCGGCGACGCTCTTCGCGTTCGCGCCCTGCACGTTGGAGACCCGGATCCCGCGCTTCTGGCACTCCTCCAGAGGCACGTTGTTGTAACCGGTCCCGGCCACCTGCAGGAACCGGAGCTTCGGGAAGCGGTCGAGGTCCTTGACCTCGACCGGCGTGAACGGGGTGAGCGCGATGATCTCCACCTCCGAGGGGGACCCTGCGGAGGTGTCCAGAAGGTCGCTCACGACCTGCACTCCCGGAACGACCGCGAGAAGGCGGCTCTTGACCATGTCGACGTCGACGAACGAGGGTACGACCGCGCGGACCTTCATCGGTTCCGACCGACAGGACCAGATTAGATGAACCTGTGCCCGGGAGGGAAGCAACCACGGACCTGAGAGGCGTCCCGTCCCCGCCCTGACCCCTCATGAACGACGGGCTCTGCCCATCGATCCCACGTCCCGCAGGGATGGGGATGGAGCCGCTCGGCACCTGAGCGCGGCCCCCTCCACCCAGGGCCGCTCCTCGACGACCGCGGGGACCGCCGGGTCCACGGTCGCGAGCGAGACGCGGCGAGAGCGCCGCCATCCCCGCCCGGTCCTTCGAGGGCTCGGTGCGTGCCCTCTTCTATCTGATGCGCTCTCAGTAACCTTCTCCCCTCTGGGGTGCACCGACGATGCTCTGCGGTCCCGGTCGGTGCGTCCGGACATCCGGGCCAAGCATGATCGAGCACGGACCTCCGGAGGGAACTCGCAGATGACGTCCGGGTCCTCTCCAGGGAGCATCGCAGGGGGGATGCCTCCGGGCCCCGAGGTCCGGGAGAGGACCCGGGGCCCCTTTCGCCGCATGGCCTACGTCCTGGCGGTGACCTCCTTCGGAGCGGGACTTCCCACGCCCCTCTACGCGATCTACCAGCAGCAGTTCGGCTTCTCCTCCACCGTCCTGGCCGAGGTCTTCGCCACCTACACGCTGGGCGTCCTTCTCACGATGTTCCTGCTGGCGCCCCAGATCGACCTGGTCGGGACGCGCCCGGTCCTGTACGTCGGCATGGTGCTGACGGCGCTCTCCGGTGTGGTCTTCATCATCTCTACGAACGCCCCGATGCTGGCGGCGGCGCGTTTGGTCTCGGGTCTCGCGGTGGGGGCCACCACGAGCACGGCGACCGTGGCCATGACCCACCGCGAGCCGAGAGCGGACCAGCACCACGTGGCGCGCGTGGCGGTCGGGGCGAACTTCGGAGGGGTGGCCTGCGGGATCTTCCTGGGAGGCGTGTCGGTGGCCCTCCTCCCGGATCCGAGACACGAGGTCTTCCTGTTCCTCATCGCCGCCTCCTTGCTGGGGATCCTCGCCATCCGGATCTCCCCTCCCCACCCTCATCCGGAGAGGGGCCGCGGGGCCCGGATCGAACGGGTCTCCGTCCCTCGCGCGATACGGGGGCCCTTCTGGGTGGCGGTCGGCGGACTCATGGCCTGCTACGCGATCTACGGGTTCTTCGCGTCCCTGGCCCCGACCGCGGTGGAGCACGCGATGCGCGTCTCCGGGTCGCTCGCGGCGGTCTTCGTCGCGGTGATGTTCGCCTCCGCGGCCCTCGTCCAGATGTTCTTGGGGAAGCTTCGCGACCGGAACGCCCTGCTCCTCGGGCTGCCCTTGCTCGCGGCCTCCCTCGTCCTCTTCGTCCTCGCGCTCCCGTTCGCCTCCATCCCGCTCATGCTCCTGGCGGGCACGCTCATGGGGATCGGGGTGGGCTGCGTCTACATGGGCAGCGTGACGCTGGTCGACCGGGTCACCCCGGAAAGCATGGGAGGGGAGGTCCTTTCCGGCTTCTACGTGGCCGGGTACCTGGCCCTGGCCGTGCCCACGCTCGGACTGGGTCTCGTCGCGGACAGTCTCGGGGTGGTCGCCTCCGGCTCGATCTTCGGGCTCGCCCTCGGGGCCTTCGTCATTCTGACCTATTTCGCGACACGCCGCACCCCCCTTCCGCCCGGGGGGGAGGGACGGCCGTTACCGACCAAATGGGGAGCGACCTAGCGCGCCCACCCACCTACCATCTTGCACCTGGCGGCCGCGTCCGCGTTCTCACCGCAGGAACGGGCCCAAGACCAGCAATCCGAAGAGGAGCAGCGCCAGCACCGTGCCGCTGACCAGCGCCATCTCCCGCTCCTCGTTGTGAAGGAAGTACCAGCATCCCGTGAGGACCCGCCCCAGAGGAGTGACCACGAGGACCAGAACCCCGAGGGTCAGGTAGGCTTGCGGGTGGCCCGAGACGATGCCCCGGCCCAGTGCGGCCGGGGAGAGGTATCCGGAGATCGGGTTCGTTCCGAGCAGCACGCTGAGCTGAGCGGTCGGATGCTGGGCGAAGAACATCACCAGCGCTCCGAGGAGGAAGGCGGAAGCGATGAGGAGACCGGCCCGGAGCACCCAGGACATCAGGACGTACGCCTCGGCAGGAAGCTCACGGAAATGCGAGAGGGGCACGGTAGGGGACGTTTCCGAGCTCATGCCAGTCCCAACCCCCGAAGGATGATCTCCACCGCCAGGACGATGAGGATGGTGAGGAAGACCCCCTGGACCACACGGCTGCTGAGCCCGGGGAAGAGCCAGCTACCGACGAACGAGCCCGCGGCGGTCCCGAGTGCGACGGGCGCCGCAATGACCGGATCGATGTAGCCGGCCGACAGCAGCACCCCGGAGGTCGCCGCGACCGTGACGCCGATCATGAAGTTGCTGGTCGCGGTGGCCACCTTGATCGGCAGCCCCAGGTAGCGCTCCAGCGCCTGGACCTTCAGCACCCCGCTGCCGATCCCGAACAGCCCGGACACCAGCCCCGCGGCGAACATCACGCCGAGGGCCGGGGTGGTCCTGCCCGCGTTGTAGGGCACCTCCCGGTGAAGGTGGAGGTCGAAGTAGCGGCCCGAGAGACCGAGCCGTTTCGACCGGGCGTCCGGCACCGCGGGTCCGGTCGTGCCCTCCCGCACCTTTCGAAGATTGCCGGGGACCGACGCCAGGAGCACGAGGCCCAGGCCGACCAGCAGGAGCGACACCAGGTTCGAACGAGCGAGGAAGATCGTCGCCGTGGCGCCGATCAGCGCCCCGGGGACCGTCGCGATCTCCAGGAACATGCCGATGCGAAGGTCCGTCAGGCGGTCCTTCACGTAGGCGGACCCTGTGGCCGCCGAGGTCGCAAGGACGCTGATGGCGCTCGCGCCCACCGCATCGACGAAGGGGACCTGGAAGAACACGACGAGGACCGGGACGATCACGACCCCGCCACCTAGGCCGGCGAGCGAGCCCAGGAATCCCGCGGCTATGGCCACGAGAACGAGCATCAAGATGGTCAGTACGAGCGACAACGAGAGCTGAGTCACCGAGGCGGATAAGGCAAACCGAGCGCGCGCCGCGCCCACCCGGCGGAGGGAGAGTCGCGACGCGAGGCGGGGCCGAGGGATGGACGGCGGAGGACATGTCGAGGCGAGACCCGCCCGAGGACCCCAAGGGTCCGACACGTGGGCGGAGGCCTCCGGACCGAAGGGAGGGAGGCGAGGCGCGTCGCGCCCGGGGGTGGGGGAGCCTCCTTTCCCTCCACGCCCTACCCTGCCCTTCCTTCGCCGTGGGGGGGACGGGGCGGGGGAGGGGAGGGGCGGGGCGAGGGTCCGCAGGACCCGAGCGAGGACCTGCTGCGAGCAGGTCCGAAGGCGTGAGCCCGAGCGAAGGGCAGGGATGGGGGGGGAGGAGGCTGCCTCTGCGGCGGGACCCCAGGCGCGGCGCGCGGGCGAGCCAGATTCATCAGGGAGGTTGATCGTGGGTCTTGCGTGCCCTTCTGGAGGAGGAGCCAGGACTCGCGCCCCCGACCGGCGTCAGCGCAGGGGCACAATGCCCCTGTCCGAGGGCAACTTGCGGCGGGACCGACCAAGCTCGTGGGGCTCGGGGTGGTCCTACTCGGACGAGACCTGAGTCGAGCCTTGGGGGTCACCACCTCCGACTACCTGGAGGTGAGGGGTCGCCGAAGCACGGTCGCGGCCGTCTTGCACCAGCCGGGGGTGCCTCCCCCAAGCGAAGGTTCGCTCGAGGTCGAGCCGGTGGTCATGAGGAACGCGGGGGCAACGGTCGGGGAGGTGGTCGAGCTTCGGAGGGTCGAGCTCCCCTTGGCCGAGCGGCTCACGATTGCGCCCGTGTACGACGGCCATCCGAAGATGGACCATGGTGCGGGGCTCGAAGCCTTCGTGGCGAAGGCCCTGGCCCGCAGATCGTTCGTCGAGGGAGACGCCCTCGTCGTCCGCGGGGTCTTCCTCATGGGGGGCTCCCTGCTCTTCCTCTGCACGGACACCACCCCGTCGGGTGCGGTGAGGGTGGGGCCGAACACTCTGGTCACGATCTCGAGGGAAACCTTCCCTGAGTCTCTCCTCGAAGTGGAAGGCGTTCCCACCCACCAAGGGCAGCCCGATCTCCCCGAGCTGAACGGGGGTCCCAAGCTGGCGAAAGAACTGGCGGGCGCGCTCCGAGCCTATCATCTCCGGGCCCAGAACTGCGGTCCCCCGGCACGGGATCCCGCCCTTGCCTGGTGGGAGGGTAGCCGGAGGGTGATCCGCGACGTCCTGCGCGACCTTGACGCGGATGCGAAGTGGCGGGAGGCGAACGAGCAGTGGGAGCGGAACCACCCGAAGCCGTCTTACACCCCGGGGTCCGAGGACGCATGGCTCGCCCGGATGGCGGCTCGTGAAGAGTGGGAGCGCACGCATCCCGACCCTAGAGAATCGCTCGACCACATGCGACCCCGGGGCCTCGCCCTCAGAGAGATGCAGGCGTGGGCCCTTTCGAACCCTCCGCCCACACTCCGCGGGACGAGGTTCGACCAGGAAATCGCCGCAAGGGCGAGCCACGCCCTGTTGGCCTCCGCCCGTTTCACGCTGGAGGACCACGTCTGGCACGAGAACTACGCGACGTGGAAGAACGAACACCCCGACCCCCCTCTTCCACCGAAGGCGCCAGCTTCGGCCACTCGAGAATGGGAGGTGGCCCGGCACGCCTGGGAGAACGCCCACCCCCACCCAGGGGAGACACCGGAGGAACTGAGAGAGCGGCAGCGGCTCTATGCCGACTGTGAGGCGCTCTGGACGCGCCTCTCCGACCTGTACCCGTAGTTCGCGCTCGGGACTCGGCTTCCCTCAATGCCCTCAGGTCGGCGAGACCGCCGACCGACCGCTCCCGGACCCGCGAGCGGGAGAACCCATCATCGGGGGAAGGGGGGCAACCCGAGGCGCCGCCGAGGCGCGGGCGGCAGCTGCCCCGCACCGAGGGGGAGGCCTCGTCCTCGAGAGCCCCGAAGGGGCGGGGGAGGATGAGGCCGGCAATTCGCCGTTCTCGACGTGCGGACCCCGATGGACCCCTCAGAAGCCGAAGGGCCGGGGCGCGGGTCCTGTGGGAGGCCCGTGCCGCGAGGGGGAACTCCGAGCGGGCAGGGCCGGAACCTTCGTGATCTGGGGCCCCCACAAGACGAGCTTCACCGTGCCCGACGCGTCTTGGAGCGTGGTGTCGGCCGCCTCGGCGAGTCCTCTTTCTAGGTAACTATCCTTCCTCTTCGCCCGGCGCCGAGAATGGCCGGGGCCATTCACCGGGCGTAGCATTTCAGTCTCTCACGGTCCTCAACGGGGACCAGCGTGGGCTTTCTTGGCTGTTG
>DAHVCH010000027.1 GCA_027314165.1 Thermoplasmata archaeon
CTCGCCTATCCGACCGGGCCGAACACGGTGCCCTCCGACCCGAGCGTCTTCGGGTCCTGCGCGGTACCCTCCGCCCCTACGCTCCAGCTCGACCCCTTCCAGATGGGGGCCCACCCCTTCGGAGAGACGGACCACCTCGGGCTCGACGTCCTGCGGGGGCTCCTGCTCGGGACCCGGTGGGACCTGCTCCTGCTCGCCGTCATCGTCGGGGTGTCCGCCATCCTGGGGGCGGTGCTGGGAGCCATGGCGGGGGCCATGGGAGGGTGGACCGAGAGCCTGCTCGCCCCCCTCTTCGACAGCGTGCTGGCGTTCCCCCCGTTCATGGTGCTGGCGGTGGTCCTGGCCCTCACCCTCAACGCGGTGGCCTCGCCGCTCCGGTTCGAGGCTTTCGTGATCGTGATGCTGGCGGTGCTCTGGGCGCCCTTCGCCCAGGCGGTCCGGGCCCAGGCCCGTCTGGTCGCGCGCCAGCCCTTCGTGGAGGCGGCGCGGGCCACGGGGGCCCGCTGGTCGCGCGTGCTCCTGCGCCACGTGGTCCCGAACTGCAACGCGTCGGTCCTGGCGCAGGTCCCTCCGACGGTCTTCAGCGTCCTCGCCCTGCTCGGCTCCTACCAGTACATCGGGCTGTTCGCGAACGCCCAGCCGCGCTGCGGGAAGAATGCCCAGGCCGGAGGGACGTTCCTCATCGTTCCCTCCCCCCACTTTCCCGAGTGGACCTGGACGCTGGCGAACGGGGCCACCGGATGGTTCCCGCCCGGGGCGGGGCCGAACGAGTGGTGGGGGTACATGGTCCCCGTCGCCTGGATCGCGCTCTTCGTCCTCGCGGTGACGCTCGCGTGCGACGGGCTCGTGAGCTTCCTCTCTCCGTACCAGAGGACGCAGTAGGAAGAGGCAGGACGCGGGAGCCGGGGGCTCCGCGAGCGCTTAATGGGCCCGCCGCTCCCCCGGCCCGTGCGCGCGTCGGTCCTCTTCCACCCGGGGAACGCCGAGGTGCTGCGGTACGTCGAGGTCGCGGACCCCAGACCCGGACCCGGCGAGGTCCTCGTGCGGGTGAAAGGGACCTCCGTCAACCGGCTCGACATGTGGATCCGGCAGGGGACCTACCGGGTCCCCCTTCCGCACATCCTGGGGACGGACATCGTCGGGGAGGTCGTGACGGAGAGCCCCTCGGGGCGATGGAAGGAGGGCGCCCGCGTCGTCGTCTATCCGGGAGTACCCTGCCGGAAGTGCCCCGCCTGCCGGTCCGGGCACGAGAGCCTCTGCCCCACCCTCGGGATCGTGGGTCGGGAGCGGCACGGGGGGTACGCCGAGCTCGTCTCGCTTCCGGAGGAGAACCTGTTCCCCCTGTCCGACCGGGTGGACTGGAAGGAGGCTTCCGCGTTCCCTCTCACCTACCTGACGGCGGAGCACGCGCTCAACCGGGCCGGGACCGTGGGGGGAGAGACGGTGCTCGTCCTGGGGGCGTCGGGCGGCGTGGGATGTGCGGCCATCGCCCGCGCGCACCGCCGGGGGGCCCGGGTGCTGGCCGTGACGGGCTCGCCGCAGCACGTGCCCGCCCTCCGGGTGCTCGGGGCCGAGGAAGTGCTCATGCGGGGGTCGAACGACCTCGTGGAACGCGTCCAGGCGCTCACCCTGGGCCGCGGAGCGGACGTCGTGATCGACCCGGTGGGCTCCGCGATGTGGATGAAGGGGCTCAAGTCCCTGGCCCGGGGGGGACGGTACGTCCTGGTGGGCGTCACGTCCGGGGCGGAGGCGACGACCGAGCTCCGCGTGATCTACACCCGTCAGCTCTCGGTCCTGGGAGGCTTCCTGGGGGACCGCGGGGAGTTCGGCGCCCTCGTCGAGGAGCTCTCCCGGGGGAGGATCACCCCCACCGTCTCCGAGGCGCTGCCGCTCGGGCACGCCGCCCAGGCCCACCAGATGATGGACGCGCCGCACCTGGGCAAGTTCGTGCTCGTCCCCTGATCCCTGAGGGCCCTGGAGCCCGGCGGTCCGGGAGGTAGGGTGCGTCCGTACCCACCCCTAGGTTGATGCTTCGGTCCGAGATGGCGCATGGGGTCGCCCATGCTCATCCAGGCCCGGGGGATCTCGAAGAGCTACGGACCGGTCGCCGCGCTCGGTCCGCTGGACCTGGACATCCCCGCCGGCTCCGTCGGCCTGGTCGGTCCGAACGGCGCGGGCAAGACGACGATGCTCCGCCTGATCCTCGGCCTCGTCCGGCCGGACGCGGGCTCGGTGCGGGTGCTGGGCGTGGACACCTCCACCCACCCTCTCCAGGTCCGGGCCCAGGTGGGGTACATGCCGGAGCACGAGTGCCTGATCCCGGGGATGACCGGCGTGGGGTTCGTCTCGTACATGGGGCGCTTGAGCGGTCTCTCCGCCTCCACCGCGCTCAGCCGCGCGCACGACGTCCTGCAGTTCGTGGGGTTCCGCGAGGAGCGCTACCGTCGTATCTCCGAGTACTCGATGGGGATGCGCCAGCGGGTGAAGCTCGCCCAGGCGATCGTCCACGACCCTCCCCTCTGCCTCCTGGACGAGCCCACGGCGGGACTCGACCCCCAAGGGAGGGAGGAGATGCTGGGACTCCTCCGCGAGCTCACGAAGCGGACCGGGAAGAGCCTGCTTCTCTCCACGCACATCCTGAGCGACGTGGAGGGGATCTGCGACCACCTGCTGGTCCTGGACGGGGGACGCACGCTCGCGCAGGGCCCGATCAAGGACCTCCTCTCCCTGGGTGACTCCTCGCTCGTGGTCCGGGTGAAGGGGGACCCCTCCCGGTTCCTCGCGGCCCTCGTGTCCCGGGGGATCCGGGCGGAGCGTACCGGCCCGGAGATCCGCCTTGCCCGACCCCCAGGAGGGGAGCGGGAGGTGTTCGAGATCGCGCGGGAGACGAAGAGCCAGGTCCGGCACCTGGGACGCTCCCTCCAGTCCGTGGAGGACCTCTTCCTGGAGCTCGTCCGGAAGAACGGGAACAGCGCGGGCCCGGGAGGTCCCGGCCCATGACCATCGCCACCCCCCGGTACGCGCTCTCCGACGCCTCCACCCGCCCCCGCATCGAGCGGGTCTGGACCATCTTCGCGGAGAACACGAGGCTCCGGGGGCTGCGGGTGGGCCCTCTCCTCCTGGTGGGGTTCGGGTTCACGGCGACGTTCGTGCCGCTCCTCCTCTCCGAGATGCTCGCGAGCTACGGCCTCTTCGGGGCGCCGGAGCTCAGCACGTTCTACGAGGCGTACCAGAGCCCGATGCTGCTCATCTTCGCGATGTTGATGAGCGCGGTCGTCGGGGCGGGGATCGTCGCCGACGACCTCCGTACGAAGGCCATCAGCCTCTACCTCAGCCGGCCCTTGACGGTCATGGACTACCTGGTGGGGAAGAGCGGGGTCGTGGCGGTCCTCCTGGCGCTGCTCGCGATCCTCCCCGGGGTCCTCACGGCCGTCATCGTGGGCCTCCTGGGGTACGTCCCCGCCGACGTCGCCGCCACCGCCGCGCTGGTCTTCCTGGGGGTGGGAACGCTCACCGTGCTGACCTTCACCGGCGTCGCGGTGCTCCTCTCGACCCTGACGGACCGGAAGAGCTTCGCCGGGGCCGGGATCTTTGCCTTCCTCTTCTCCATCGAGATCGTCTCGCTCATCCTGGCGTCGGCGACGGGGGACCTCTCCTTCGAGTACCTCTCCCCGTGGGAGGACATCCTCGCCGTGGCCCGGTTGGGGTTCCAGTACCCGTCGTTCCTGCCGACCATCGACGGGTACGTGGCCCTCACGGTCCTCCTCGCCCTCATCCCGACGCTCTTCCTGCTGAGCTACGTCCGGCTGAGCCGCCTGGAGGTGGTGACGGATTGAACGTCCCTGCGGTGGTCCAGGCCCAGGACGCGACCCGGAGGTACCATGAGGTCCTGGGGCTGAACCGGTTCACCGCGATCTTCCCTCCGGGCATCACCGGCCTGGTGGGGCCCAACGGGGCCGGGAAGTCGACCCTCTTCCGGGCCCTGGCGGGGCTGCTCCCGCTCGACGCCGGGACCCTGACCGTCCTGGGGCAGCCGGTGTGGAACCGCCCGGAGAACAACCGCCAGGTGGGCTACTGCCCGGACCACGGCGGCCTCTACGGATGGATGAACCCGGAGGAGTTCGTCCGGTACCTGCTCGAGCTGGACGGGTTCCCGGCGGCGCAGGCCCGGGAGAAGGCGCTGCAGGCGCTCGCGACGGTGGAGCTCCTCCCGGTCAAGGACCGGGCCATCCGCACGTTCAGCAAGGGGATGCGCCAGAGGGTGAAGATGGCCCAGGCCATCGCGCACGACCCGAAGGTGCTCCTCCTGGACGAGCCCTTGAACGGGACCGACCCCGTGGGGAGGGCCCGGCTGCTCCGCCTCTTCCAGGAACTGGCCGCCTCCGGACATCACCTCATCATCAGCTCCCACGTCCTCCACGAGGTCGAGCGGCTCACCGACAACATCGTGATGATCTCCAACGGGCAGGCGATCGCCCAGGGGAACCTCCACCGGATCCGGGAGCTCCTGGACCAGCACCCCCACGCGATCGAGCTCGAGACCTCCACCCCCCGCCCTCTCGCGAGGATCCTCGCGGACCGTGACGACGTCTTCAGCCTCCAGTTCAGCGGCCCGGACCGGCTGACCGTCCTCACCTCCGCTCCGAACGGGTTCTTCGACGACCTCCCCGGGGTGGCCCTCCAGCCGGGCATCTCGATCACGGGGGTCCGCAGCCTGGACGACAGCCTGGAGGCGGTCTTCCGCTACCTGTCGAAGGGGGCCCCGTGAGCGACGCCCCCTTCCCCCTCGGGCCCACGCTGGTCCTGGCCCGGACCACGTTCCTTTCCACGGTGAAGAGCTGGAGGATGCTCGGGCTCGCCCTCCTGGCCTTCTTCCCCGCGGCGATCGTCGGCGGCATGGCCGCCCACGGGACGCGGGGGGCCCCGCTCGTGGACGTCTACGAGGTCCTGGTCGTGCAGCTCTTCCTCCCGCTGGTCCTGCTCCTCCTCTCCCTCCTCCTGGCGGTCCCGCTCCTCCGGGACGAGATCGACGAGCAGAGCATCAGCTACCTCGTCACGAGGACGCTGGGGAAGACGGCCATCGTGCTGGGGAAGTACCTGGGCTACCTCGCGCTCGCCCTGCTGCTCCTCCTCCCGTCGGTCGCCCTGACCTACGGGATCGTCGCCGGGGGCTCCGGGAACGCCTACGGGGAGCTCTCCGGGGTGCTCCCGTCGCTCCTCGCCGCCACGACCCTCGGCGCGATCGCCTACGGGGCGTTCTACCTGCTCCTGGGGCTCCTCACCCGGAGGGCGCTCCTCGCGGGGCTCGTCTACGCGTTCCTCTGGGAGTTCCTCCTGGGGAACCTCTCGGGGACGGTGCCGGACCTCACGGTGATGCACTACCTCCTCACGATCCCGACCTTCTGGGTGTCGCAGGGCCCCATCTCCGTCTACGCCACGAAGCTCTCCCTCGCGGACGCGCTCGTCGTCCCGATCGTCGTCGCCGCGGTGTACCTCGGCCTTGCGTTGGTCGCGATCCGCTACCTGCCGCTGATCCCGGCCTCGGAGTGAGGAGGGGCCGGGAGGTGGCGCGGGACCGCTCCCGCCCGCCGCCGCGCGTTCTCCCGTCGGTCAGGTCTATTACCCTGCGGCCGGCTCGCCCGGGCATGGCCCGTAAGGCCAAGCGGTCCCGGCGCGCCCCTGCGGCCAAGCCTCACCGACCGCGGGCCCGGTCCTCCCGGGTCCCCGCCGTGGTCCCTCCTCCCCCCGACTCTCCCAGCCTCGACCAGATCCTCCGCGATTCGCTGGACCTCGCCCGGATCGATGGCGTGGCCCCTCTCGAAGCGGAGGGGGTGGAGGAGGAGGGGGAGCTCCCCGCTCCGGCCGAAGAGAGGCCCCCGGAGGTCCGGGTGGTCTCCTTGGGCTCCTTCGTCCCCACGGGGCACCTGGTCTGCGAGGGCTGCGGACGCATCCTGCGCTGGACGATCCCGGAGGGCCCGAGGAAGGAGCTTGCCGAGGTGGCGATCACCTCCCCGGAAGGCTGGGACGTGCGCTCGCTCGCCGTGAGCTTCACGGGCCTCTGCCCCACCTGCCGCCGCGCCTCCGTGGCCGAGCGATAGCACGGCGGACCGGGACCGGTCGGGGCCGGGGCCCTCTGGCCCCCTGGAGGCCTATTCGTTGGTCTGGGAGGCGATCTTCCCCGTGGCGGAGAGGGGAGCTCCGCACTTCGGGCAGAAGCGGCCTTCGACATCCGCCAGAGAGGCCCCGCAACCGGGGCACACTTGGGTGGTCGACGGGCCCCGCCGCGCCTCGCTTCCCCGCCGAACCACCGCCTGGGAGGAGGAGGGGGCGAAGGACGACCCCTCCTCCTCAGCTTCCGGTCCCTCCGCCGCCGAGGGCCCCTCCTCGTCTGCGACGGAGCTCTCCGGGGTCCCCGAGGAGGAGCCGGACGGACGGGGGCGGCGGCTCCGAGCGTAGAGGGCGACCAGGACCAGGAGGATCAGGGCGAGGGCGACGTCGAGCCCCGCGACCCCCCAGTTGGTGCCGGAGGACCCGGGCCCGGAGGGCCCGCCGGTCACGTTCAGCCAGGCGGTGCTGCTCCCGCTGAACCCGACGCTCTGCAGGGTGAAGGTGATCTCGACCGGGCCCGAGGTCTGGGGGGCCTGGTAGGAGCCCCCGGCCACGCCGTTCGCGTCGGTGACCCACGGGGCCCCCGGGGAGAAGGCGCCCCCGCCGACGCTCGCGACGAACGTGAGGTTGAGACCCGCGATCCCCTGGACCCCGCTCCTGACGGACACCGTGAGGTTCACCAGGGCTCCCGGGGCCACCGAAGTTCCGGAGAGGGTGACCGTCAGGACGGCGAGGGTGGGGGAGACCTGGACCGTGGTCTGCCCGGTGCCCTGGAAGAGCCCGTTCCCGACGTTGGCCGAGAGCTGGACCGTGGCGGGGCTCGAGACGAGGGGCGCCCGGTAGCTCCCGTTCGCATACCCCTGAGGAGAGGTGGTCCACGGGAGGGCGGGGGAGAACGACCCTCCGCCGCTCGTGGAGAGGACCACGGAGAGGCCGGAGATCGGGACCCCCGCCGCGGTGGCGCGCACGGAGAGCCCGGTCGTCGCCCCTCCCACGAGAGCGGTCGAGTTCGCGGCGACGCGGACGGAGAGCGGGGTCGGGGCGGAGGAGGACCAGAGAAGGGTGCCGTTCGTCACGACGGGGACCGAGGTGCCGAGGTCGAGCGCCCCCGGGGCCAGGTAGCCCTCCTGGACGGCGCCGGCCTCCCCCCACGCGGCGGGCCCCGTGCCGTTCCAGCTCGCCGCCACCGGGTGGGGGAGGTACCAGCCGCTCGGGGTGAGCACGCGCATCGTGAAAGGCAACTGGACCAGCGACGGGGCCCACGCGGTCCCGTTCCAGTTCGCGAGGGTGACCACCCCCACGCCTCCGGTCCAGGTGGACTGGGTCCCGTTCATCGTGATGTTGTTGGACCCGCCGAACGGCAGGCCCTTGTAGAGGACCTCCCAGGTCCGCCCTCCCGTGTTGAGCGCCTGGAAGGGCACGTTCTGTCCCACCGTCGGGGGCAGGTTGAAGGTGTACCCGCAGGAGATGAAGTGCCCCGTGGTGTTGTCGATGACGGCCCAGAAGGGGATCGTCCCCGACCCGGTGAGCGTGCTGTTGGCGAAGAGCCCCATCGCGAGGATCTGGTCCGCCACCACCTCCTGCTCGGTGAGGAGGAAGGACCCGCTGCCGGCTAGCGGCATCGCGAAGCCGGTCACGTTGAACTCGAACCCCGAGTTCGGGACCGCCTTGGGGTCGACGCTGTGGGCGGAGAGCCCCCCGGCCCCCAGGGTCGCGAGGGCGGAGGAAGGGCGGACCGCCGGCTGCACCAGGCCCTGGATGGGGCAGCCCGCGCCGGTCGTCGAGGGGGAGAGGGGGGAGACGTGGGGAGCGAGGGCAGAGACGGACGGGGAGGAGCGACCGGCCACCCCCGGAGCGGCGGCCGGGCCCAGGTGGACCAGCTCACCCACCGCGCCAAAGCTCGAGAGGAGAAGCGCTGCGAGCAGCAGCGTCGGCCAGGGCCCCCACCGGCGGTGACCTCGGGGGGCGGGGAGCGGCGTTCGGCCGGGCACCACGGAGAGGGGGGGGAGCGCCCTCCCACAAAGCTTTCTGTGGCCCCCCGGGGGCATGCCGCACGGGGGGGAGGAGGGGCGCGGCCCCTTCGAACGGCCCCCGCGCATCTTTCCTCGCGGCCCAGCCCCGTAGCCCGGGGACGGAGCAGGTCTACGACCTCGCCGACGCGGGGACGGGCCCCCCGGGCGGGGCCCTAGCGGTGGGGCCTCCCGGAGAGGGCTTCGCGGAGTCGACGAGCTGCCGCTCGACCGCGTGGTTGATCGCGATCTCCGCGAGGTCGCTGGCGTAGAGGGCCGAGCGCTCCAGGCTCTCCAGCACGTAGGCGAGGGCGATGGCCTGCCGACCGGGCCGGGAGAAGAAATTGTCCAGGAGCTTGCGGCGGAGCTGGACCATCCGGTCCGTCTCGTCGAGCACCCGGTTCGCGCCGCGCGTGTCCCCGGAGAAGAGCGTCTCGACCGCGGTGTCGAGCAGCCCCCGGGCGGCGTCGGAGAGGGCCTTGAGCTCCTCCACCTGCGACTTCGGCACCGGGGTCGACTTCACCCAGTCCGTGACCTCCGCCACGCGGACCGCGTGGTCGGCGATCCGCTCCAGGACCCTGGAGGCCTGGAGGAAGGTCAGGCACTCCGGGAGCGTGAGCCCGAGGGAGGTGAGGTGCCTCTGGTCCCTCAGCGCGACCGTGACCTGCTTCTGGGTGAACCAGTGCAGGCGGTCCACCTCCCAGTCCCGCTGCTGGACGTCCTGGGCGATGGCGGCGTCGCGTTCGGCGAACGCGGTCATCGCATCGGCGTGCATGGCCCGGACCATGTGGTGCATCCGTCGGATCACGGAGG
This sequence comes from Thermoplasmata archaeon, assembly GCA_027314165.1. Classification (GTDB taxonomy): domain Archaea; phylum Thermoplasmatota; class Thermoplasmata; order Lutacidiplasmatales; family UBA184; genus JAKAAX01. Next base: position 8,931 of record DAHVCH010000027.1, read on the forward strand.
GGAGCGGCAGGGGGTTCGCCCCGACCACGTCCTGGAGCACGACGGACTCCGCGGACTCCTCCAGGATCTCGGGACCGATCATGTGCTGCGCGAAGCCGCGCACGACCTCGCGCGTCTGGGCGCTCATGCGCTGGGGGGTGCGGACCTCCAGCAGCGTCGAGCCCGCGATGTACTCCGCCACGAGCAGGCGGAAGAGGTGGTCCCGGTCCATGTCGTTGGAGACCGTGACGGACCTCCGGGAGGGCTCGACCTTCCCGGCCTCCTCGGTGTAGAGCGTGAGCGACCCGTCGGGGCGGGAGGCGAAGAGCAGCAGGTCGCCCGCCGACAGCCCCCGGGTGGTGACCCACGTCTTCGGGAGGGAAATGATGAACGTGCTGCCCCCGGTCCTCTGGATCCGCCGCCCCTCGTACCCGCCGGGAGTCCGCATCGGTGGAGGCCGACCGGACAAATCTATATAGCCCTATAGTCACGCGGCCCTGTCCCCGATACCTTACTCCGCCACCCACCGAGGGCGTTCGCGCTTCGCCCTTCGCGCGTCGCACTTGCCCGCACCCCGCGGGCGAGCGCGGTCCCTTCTCCCCCGGGGCGAGGCCCGGCGTGAGGGACTTCACGGGTGGGAGGGAACTCGCGCGGGGGTGACCCCCGCGCACATCTTTCCCCTCGCGGATGACGCTTCCACGGTGGCGACGAGGCGCAGCCGGTGCCGGGGAACCCACAACGGCTTCGACCCGGTGCGTGTCGAGGTCCTCTCCTAGGCGCTCCGGTCGCCGTGCGGTCGCCTCGCCGAAGCCCTGGTCCGGGAGGCTGCGTGCCTCCAGGGGTGGGGCGAGCAGGGGACCCCAACCCCCCCCGGGCGTCGTGCCGGCCGCTTCGACCAGGGGGGACCGAGGCAGGGGCGCCCTTATCGGCCCACGGCGCTGCCGAAGTAGATGCCCAAGCGCTCGCCCGCCGCAATCCAGAACCGAATGGTGGAACTTGCCGTTCACGACCGAGAGGTCCCGGGGGCGATCTGTCCCAACTGCGGTCATCCCACGAACCTCCATCGACGGATGCGCAACGCCTCGTTCTGCGACGGGTGCCACAAGGGCTGCGTCGCCGTTTCCTCACGGACGTACTGAGGGCCAACCTCAGCCGGGCCCGCGCGCTGCCGCCGACGCGGTCCCCGTCGATCCCCGCGGACGGCATCTCCGAGGCGAAGGCCCGGGAGGCCGCGGTCCTCCCGAGACCTCCGCCCCGGCCCTCCGACATGCTCGAGCCTCCTCACCGCGGCTCCCCCGCGCTCGGGGTCGTCGCGCTTCATCCTGGACGAGGCCCGCCCGGGGGTCCCCCAGCGGCCCATGGTAGACAAGCCTACGTTCTCGGCCATGAGCGCGCTCACCACCACGGTGCGGGTATCCCCCGGACCGTCCGCGAGCCGGAACGCTTCCGCGAGACCCTCCACACCAGGACCGCCGACGAGACCCTTCGGGCCCTGATGCGCCTGAAGAGCCGGGAGGTCCTGCGCGCCACGCGCGGCATCGACCGGGGCAGACTGAGCCTCTTCCGGGAGGACGACCGTGGCGAAGATCGTCGTTGACCCCTACGCCTGGATCGAGCACTTCCGACAGGCCTCGACCGGCCCGGCTTCGCAGGTCCTGCGGTCGCGTCGGGGTGTCCCCGAACGACCTCTGTCCGAGGTCCTGGGCGGGGAGGACCCGGGACCCCGTCGCATCGCCCCGGGGTTCATTTGAATAGGCATGAATGAGGGCTCAGGTTCTTACCCAGCCTACCAACTATCCTTGATGGGCCAGGCCCGCGACCCGCCGGTTCCGTGGGGCAGCTCCCGTGGGGCTCCGGAGGGGCGCGAGGACCGCCCCTGCCAGGCGCCACCATGAACTCCAGAGCGACACCTCCGCGAGCGAGACCCGGGGTCGAACTTCCCTCATCCCGACGGATCCGGAACCGTCCAAGGCCCCCACACCTGACCCGACGGCCGCGGCTCGGTGGAACGCCGATCTGGACCGCACCCGTCGTGGCCTTGGCCCTGGTCCTCCTCCTCGGGGTCGCCTCCCGGGCGGGCGGGGCCGTCCCGGTGGCCGCGAACCCCTCGGAGGGGGCGGGAGCGGCAGCCCCGGGCCCCACCCCCCACCATCCCGCCTGCACGAACTGCGTCATCGACAACATCACGACAGGGTTGGGCATGCTGGGCATCAACTACGACCCGAACAATCAGCTCGTGTACGCCAGCAGTTCGATGTGGGGGCCCGGCCAAACGAACCTGGGGGCCGCCGTCCAAGTGATCGACCCCTCGACGAACCAGGTGACGGTCAACGTCACGGTGAGCGCCGTCAACGTGGTGGCCCCGGGGGCGCTCGACACTTCCAACAACAACCTCTACGTTCCCACGATGAACGACCAGGGGTCGGCGATGATCCTGGCCATCGTCAACACGGTCAGCCAGTCGCTTACCGGCAACATCACCGTGCCGGCGAACCCCGAGCAAGCCACGTACGACCCCTCCAACGGGGAGATCTACGTGTCCGATGGTGGCTCCGTCAACGCGAACGTGTCGGCGGTCGATCCCAGCACGTCGTCGATCCAGAACATCCCGGTGGGAACTCCGATGAGCGTGGGAGGGCCGGACGACCCTGTCGGCATCCTCTACGTTGGGGCCACCAACACGGTCTATGTCGCCAACGACGGCGGGGCCAACGTCACGGAGATCAACGCCGCCACGAACACGGTTTCCGGGTCGATCGCCCTTCCCATGACCGGGAACATTGGCGCTCCATACGCCCTGGCCTACGACAGCGCGAACTCGGACCTGTACGTCCTCGCGAGCAACGGGGCCATCTGGGCCGACAACACCACGACCGGCGCCGTGTCCTCCCCGGTGGTCCTCACCCCCCTGGGGGGTTCCGGGGGCCTGAACCCCGAAGCCCTCGCCTACGACGCGGCGACCGGCTGCGTGTACTCGCCCAACGTCAACTCCAACGACCTGGCCATCTTCGACACCTACACGGATTCCGAGGTCGGGACGATCGCGCTGACCGGGCGCCCGGAGTCTGTCGGCGTCGACCCGGCGAACGGCGAGGTCTACGTGGGGGAGGACAACGCGGCCGCGTACAGTTCGCAGGTTGCCGTCATCGCGCCCTCCGACTGTCCTAGGGCCACCGGAGCGGCGCTGACAGGGGTCACGATCAGCCCGTCCAGCGTGACCCTGGGCCCGGGTGGGACCAACGCCTTCACGGCCAATCCCACCTGCACGCCCGGCAGCTGTCCCGCCGGCATCACGTACGCCTGGAGCCTGACGAACACGGCTTACGCGCAGATCGTATCGGGGTCCGCCGTCCAGAACCAGGCCTCGGTCCAGGTCTCGGGAAGCCGCGGGAGCGTGGGGCTCTTCGTCAACGCCACCTTCGGTTCGAGCACGGTCATGGGCGGCCCCGCGATCATCACCATGACCCCCTCGGGAGGAGGGGGCCTCACGGTGAGCTCCGTCTCGATCTCCGCTTCACCCTCCACCGTCGCCCTGGGGGGAAGTTCGACCCTGACCGCCACCCCGACCTGCTCCTCGTCCTGTCCGGGTGGCCTGACGTACGCTTGGTCGCTCACTTCCTCGGTGGGGGGAACCCTGAGCTCCCCTTCCGGGAACCCGATCACCTTCACCGCCGGTTCGAAGAACGGCACGGTCAGCATCTCGGTGCATGTCTCGTACGCTGGGAGCAGCGCCCAGGGCTCCACTACCGTCACGGTGGGGTCGGGAGGGGGCTCCAACGGGGGCACGGGAGGCGGGTCCGGCTTCCTCGGGCTCCCGGGGATCGAGGGTCTGGCATTGATCGGAGGGATCGCGGCCGTGGCCGCCGTGGCGGGAGTCGCGCTCTACCTGATGCGATCCGGGAAAGTGGGCAAGGGAGGAGGGCTGAGCTCCGGTGGGGCGCCGCCGTCCCCAGGTGGAGCGGGCGCTCCGGCTGCGGCCCCCGCCGGCTTCGCACCCAGCCCGCCGCCGCCGTCCGCTCCAGGTTCCCCCCCACCCCCGCCACCGCCCCCTCCCCCGGTTTGAGCGGTCAGAGGGAGGCCTCGCACGGGCGCCTGCGGACGCCCTCGGAAGCGGCCACGGCCGGCGGGTCGTTCCGTGTGATCGGGGGGTCCCGGGGGACTTGGAGGAGGAGCGCCTCTTGGGCAAGCCCTTCGGTCTCGTTCCCGAGCTAGGATGGGCCCGTCGCGGGAAGCTTGGGTTTCTCGAAATGACGCGGGTGGAGCGCCGCGATGGCTATTCGTTCGTCCCCGTTCGCTTCCAATGTCAGCGGAGCGCTGGGCATTCCTCCCTTCCCCTGGGGTCGTAAGCAAACCACCGTAGGTAGGGGGCCCTCGAAGATCCCGTCGATGTTGTCGAGCGACCGACATTTCTCGGATCGGTGAGGGGAGAAGTGACGCACCGAACGGCCGGGCCGCAAGGGCGGCGACCGTCCGGCGGGGTTGGGTGCTTGGATCTCACCGACGGATTCGGCCGGTCTGTCGCAGCCGTGCGTAGAAGCCTTCCCTCGGCCCGAACCCATAGATCTTGAGCACGTTCCCGTCGATGCCGTAGTACATTCTCACCCGTCGGAAGGTGGTCAGCCTGAGGCGCCAGAGTCGGGGGTGATCCGAAAGTGCCTTCACCCAGTAACCGGGCCCGGACCGGAACGGTTGGTAGAGCAGGCCCCGGATCGCGTAGAGGAACTCCTCCCGCACGGCGGGTGGGAGCTTTGCGAACCCTTCCTTCGCGCGTTCGTGCGGGACATATCGGAGGGGCACGCCTCACCGTCCACGCCGGACGAGCGCCTCATGGACCCGATCAAGCTCCCCCGGGCCCAACCACTTCCCTTTCCCCCTGCGTTGCTCGAGTTCCGCGAGCCACTCTGGGGGATCGTAGTCCTCCAGCAGTTCCATCAGGAAGACGTCCCAGGTCTTTCCCCCCGTCTTCCGTGCTTGAAGTTCGGAGAGAACTTCGGAGTGGACGGGAATGCTCGTCATGCGTCCTGCGCTCATGGTGAAGTAAATGGTGACAATTGTATTTGCCATTTCCTGGAGACGGCCGTGCGGTGAGGTGGGGCCGTGCTCGATCCTCTCCGACGGCCTCGACTTGGCGGCCCCCCCTCGATGCCCGCTCGGAGGGAGGGACGGGCCCTTCTCTGCATGAGGTGCGGAGAGGGCCGAGGGAACTCTGCGCGCGGTCGGACGGGGTCAACCCGCGGTGCGAGGGGTGCAGGGGAGGGCATGGGGTGTTCCGCCCCGTCCATGCGGAGGACGTGTCCGAGGGGCTCGCCAGCGCTCTGGACGGGCTCGCCGTGGGCCGTGGGCCGTGCGCGAGGGCGCGGAGGCCCCGGTCAGGGGCGCTCGAGGGTCACAGCGTCGGTTCGTCGTTCTCGGGCTTAGGGCGCACGACCGGGCGCCGGGGAGGGGGAGGAGCGGGCTTCGAGCGCTCGGACCCCTTCTCCTCGTCCTCATCCTCGTCGTCGTCGTCCTCCCCCTTCCTCGAAGGAGAGGGGGAAGCGGGGCGGCGGGGAGCGGGGGAGGGAGCGCGGGGAGTCGGGGAGGGCTCCTCCTCGCGGTCATCGCGATCGCGGTCCCGGTGGCGAAGGACGACCGGGAGCTTCGTCAGCTCGCCGTCCTCGGACCCGTCCCCCCCGGGGGCCTCCGAGCCCTCGGAAGACGACGGCTCTCCGACCTCATCGATGTGCACCGTGCGCTCCGCTCGAGGCCTGGCGGGGCTCCTGCGTTGGGGCACCTCCTCCTCCGACCCCTCGGAGGCCCCGGCAGCTCCCTCCTCCTCCCCCGGGTCGCGGGGACGGCGGGCGGAGGCGGCGGGGCCGGGCGAGGTCGCGGGGCGCTTCAGGCGCGAGGCCATGGGCCCCCGCTCCTCCGCTTCCTCCTCCTCGGCGTCCTCCGAGCCTCCAGCCCACCCGTGCCGGTGGGTGTGGGAGTCGCGGTGGCGGTGGATCTTCGAGCTGACCCTCAGCGTGTCGGGGTCCTTCGGACGGGCCCTCGGCTCCGGGTCCTCCGAGAGCGGGTCCCAGGGCATCACCTCGCCCGTGTAGGGAGGGATCCCCCGGCGCTCGCGGTAGAGCCGCTCGCCCACGAGGAGGAGGGCCATGAGCGTGAGGACGAAGAGGGCCCAGAACCAGAAGGGCACCCCCAGGAGCGGCGAGTCGTACCACGCCGTCGCCGCCGCGCGCCCCGGGACCACGACGGTGGTGGGAGGGGTGGAGAGCGCGAACCCGTTGCTCGCGAGCACCGTCACGTTCACGTCGTAGGTGCCGGCCGCCGGGACGGAGAGGGTCGCGTGGCCCACCGGGGAGTCGTTGGTGACCGGGCAGGACCAGTTCTCGTTCCCGAGACCTCCGGCGGGCGAGCCGTAGCAGAGGCGCACCGCGGAGAAGTCCGGGAAGCTCAGGGCGTTCCAAGCGACCTCCACGCCCAGCGCCACGCCCGTCGTCTGCACCGAGGGCGGGACCACGAGCGGGGAGAAGCCCACGGGGGCGCTCGTCGCGTGCTGGTCGGAGGTGGTCACCTGCAGCTGGAAGGTGGTGGTGGCCATGTCCGGCAGGGGAGCGGTCAGGATCTGGAAGAGCCCGTTGACGGGGGCGGCCGGACGGAGGGGTATCGTCGCGGTCGTCCCGGGCAGGGTCTCGTTCACGACCCACGTGGCCGAACTGTCGATGGGGATCGGGAGCGTCCAGGAGAGCTCGGCCTGTCCGGGCAGCCCCGCGGCCGCGTCCACCCCGAGGGCGGGCGCCACGAGGGGGGTCGTGTAGGAGGCGCTCGCGGAGAAGTTCCCGAAGGAGGTCCACCGGGTGACCTCCACGACGAGGTGGCTGTCCATGGCGAGCCCGGTGAAGAGGAAGGAGGAGGCGTTGGGGTCCTTGAGCGTCCCCAGGGTCCCCGGCGCTCCGCCGTCGATGGAGAGGTTCACGACCCACGCGTGGAACCCGGGGGAGGGAGGAGCGCTCCAGAGCACCTGCAGCGTGTCGGGGGAGGGAGCCACGAGGGTCAGGACGGGCGGCGGGAACGCGGCGGGGTCGACCACCACGAGCGCGGAGATGGAGCGGGCGCTGTCCCCCGCGGTGTCCGTCACGATGGCCGTGATGTAGTCGTTCCCGACGGTGGTCAGCTCGAGCGTCTGGGTCGGGGTCGAGGGGGCGTAGATGCCCGGTTGGGCCCCCTGGACCTGGATGGTGACGCCGTACCCGCCGCTCCCGCCCAAGGGGAGCGCGGTGGCGTTGAGCCACAGCGGAGCGGTGCCGGTGTTGCGGTCAAGCCGCAGTCCGGTCGTGAAGGCGGGGTAGACGGTGACGGAGAGGTTCACCGGCCCGGCCCAGGTCCCTTCCGAGTCGAGGACCGTCGCCGACGCCCAGGCGGGCCCTGGGGTGTTGAAGGTGTGGACGGCAAAGAGGCCGGACGCGGTGGACCCGTCCGAGAACGTCCAGTCGATGGTGGCGGGCGCGCCCGCTCCCCCGAGCACGGTCGTCGTGAAGTTGAACTCCTCTCCGACGGCCGCGCCGGTCCGGTTCGACCTCACCAGGAGCCCCAAGGGCGGGGACCCGAGGGCGGTCAGGTTGCCGCTCTGGTCGAGCGCGTAGAGGACCCCGTCGGCGACGGCGACGGTGGAGTTCACCACCGACGGGAGGGCGTGGAACCAGAGGAGGCCCCCGGTCGACGCGTTCAGGTCCGCGACGCCGTTGCCGATGCCGGTGACGTTGGCCCCGACGTAGACCTGGTGGCCCACCACGGTGGGGGGCCCCGTGACCCGGAACGTGGTGCTCCAGAGCACCGTGTTCGAGGCCTCCGAGAGGGCGTAGAGCGGTCCCTGCCCGTCGGTCGCGAAGATGAGGCCGTTGGAGGCTGCGGCCGGAAGCAGCGGCGCCGTGCCGACGTGGAGCGGGGAGACGGTCCACTGGTGGGAGCCCGGCAGGCCTCCCACGAGGGTCTCGTAGGGACCGGCGACGGCCACGAGCCCGTCCGAGACGAGGGTGTCGCCCGAGTGGGCTATGAGGTCGCTCGTCGAGTTGTGCCAGGAGCCGAAGAGCGTGAACGCCTCGAGCGCGGAGCGTCCCTGGGCGTAGAGGTACCCGTTGCCCAGGGCGAGCGAGTGGGAGGGATCGGCGGAGAAGTTGCGGGCGACGACGTCCAGCGCCCCCGTGGTGGCGTTGACCATCGTGACGTTCGTGGCGGTGAGGGTGTACAGCTCCCCGTGGTAGGGGATGGGAGCGGCCCCGAGGTCGGGGCCGTTCAGGGAGACGTTCATGACCATGACGCCCGAGCCCAGGTCCCAGCCGAGGAGCCGACCGGCGGCGCTCACGGCGTACACCGTGTTCCCCACCACGGTGGGGCCGGACGCGAGGGAGGTGTTGGCCTCCGCGCGCCAGATGAGGGCGAGCGTGTCCGTGGAGAGGGCATAGATGGTCCCGTTGCGCTCGGAGAGCACTACGGGCCCTCCCGGGGCGACGGCGATCCCGGTGGCATTCGCGGCATGGGACCCCAGGACGGCGGACCCGAGGACCTGAGGCAGGCCGGTGACCCAGTTCACTTCAGGGGCGAAGCCGGTGGAGCTCCCGTTCCCCGACGGGGGGCCGCGAGGGGTGATCCATCCGACCACGGGTGGGGAGGAGGGAGTGGAAGCGGAGACCCCGAAGACGGTGGACGGGGCAGGGGCACGGGCCGGGGCCGGGGTCGGTGAGGGGGAGCCGGACCCCGGGACCTGGGCGCTCGCAGAGGGGGCCGAGCGGGCAGGGGTCGGGAGGGCGGTGGGCACGTGCGTGGCCGACGGGGAGAACGGCGGCGCGGCGGAGAGGAGCAGAGAGAGCACGAGGGCGAGGAGGAGCACCGGGAGGAGACGGCCAACGGGGCCCACGGCGCGGGGGGTCGGTTCCACCGGGGAAGAGGTCCCCGGGCGTAGGGCGAGGGCTCGGCCGTGCGGGCCATCTGGGACGGGCACGGGATTTCGAGGGGACCTACCCTTCAAAGCTCTTGGCTTTCACTCGAACACAGCCTTCCCGGCACGCCGAAGGGCTTTTCGCCCCCCCCCGGAAGGGGTGTCGGGGTCGGTCGATGGCTCGTCGGAGGCTCGCCCCCCCGGTCCGGTTCACCTTCGACGGGCTCTACTCCTCGGCCCTTCCCGACGAGACCCTCCTCCAGGCGCTCTCGCGCCGCCGGGTCCCGACGCTCACGCGTTCGATCAAGTACCACCGGCCCCGGGGGCCCCTCTGCGGGACCGGGCAGTGCGCGGGCTGCCTCGTCCGGGTGAACGGGACCCCGAACGTGCGCGCCTGCCAGACGTACCCGAAGGAGGGGGACCATGTCCGGACGGAGAACGCGTGGCCCTCGGTGAGGCTCGACCTCTTCGCGGTCTTCGACCGCCTCTTCCCCCGTCACCTGGACACGCTGCACGGCTTCCGCCGACCTCTCTTCCTCCGGCCAACGTACCACGCGGTGGTGCGCCGCCTCGCCGGGACCGGCCGGCTGCCGGACGACCCTCCGAGCGCGCCTCCTCCGTCCCCGGAGCGCCGCGAATGCACGTACCTCGTGGTCGGGGGCGGGAAGGCCGGCGCGCGCGCCGCCAGGGCCCTGGCCTCCTCCGAGGGGGCGCCGAAGGTGCTCCTCCTCGAGCGGAGAAGGGTGACGTCCCTCGGGAAGGCGCCCATCCCCCCGAACCTCCGGGTGGAGCGGGGCACCTCGCTCGTCTTCCTCCCGCCCCCTCGTCCGAGCGGGGCCGGGGACGGAAAGGTCCCCTTCGTCGCCGTCGCCTCCCGCGAGACCGGGGGGGCCTTCGACCTCCGGGCCTCCCGCGTGCTCCTCGCGACGGGGGCCTACGACTCCTTCCTCGTCTTCGCCGGTAACGACCGGCCGGGAGTGCTCACCGGGGACGCGGCCCTCGCGCTCCGCTCGCCCGGAGGGGCGCCCCCGTTCCGCCGCGCCCTCCTCTTCGGCTCGGGCGACCGGGCGCGCGAGCTCCTGCGCGTCCTCCGCGGGAGGGTGGCCGCGATCGCGGCCCCGGGGGAGATCCCCGCGGACCTCCGGACCTCGGCGAAGCAGGAGGGCGCAGAGGTCCTGCAGGGCCAGCTGCTCCTGGCGAGCCGCGGCGCGTCGCGCGTGCGCCGGGCGCTGCTCCGCGACCGGAAGACCGGCGAGCGGACGACGCTCCACGTCGATGCGATCGTGCTCGCCCACCGCCGGGTCCCGAACGTCCCGCTCTACTTCCAGGCGGGCGCGAGCATGCACTGGCGCGGGGGCACCGGCGCCTACTACCCCGACCTTGACGCGTCCGGGGCCACGAGCGTCCCCGGGCTCTTCGCCGCGGGGGAGGGCGCGGGATTCCTCGAGGAGCGCGCGAGCGAGGCCAGCGTCGACGCCGCGGTCGCGGGCATGCTCGCGGACCGCCGCCCCTCGGGCCCCGACCCGAACCTCTCCGGCCGGGTCCCGGCCGAGGGCCGGAACGAGCTCCTCGGGTACTACCTCGAGCTGCTCCGTCAGCCCTGGTTGGGCAAGCAGATCGTCTGCCCGTGCGAGGACGTCGTGCTCGACGAGCTGGACGAGGCGGTCCACGACGGCTTCACCGGGACCGAGGTGATCAAGCGCTACACGGGAGCGGGCACGGGGATCTGCCAGGGACGCTACTGCCTGCCCGACGTGCTCCTCCTCCTCTCGCTCTTCGAGGGAAGGCCGCCCTCCGAGGTGGGGTTCATCACGCAACGGCCGCCGGTCTGGCCGGTGCCCCTCTCCGACCTCGCGGCGCTGCCGGACGGGGCGCTCGGGCCCGGAGGGGGGACGGCGGAGGCCGCCTCGCAGGGCCCCGTCGCTCCCAAAGGGGAGGGCTCGGCATGACCCCCGCGCAGCTCCTGAGGAAGGATTACGAGGTCGTGGTCGTCGGGGCCGGCGTCCTCGGCCTCTTCGTCGCCCACCACCTCTCCAAGAGGATCGACCCGCGTCGGATCCTGGTGGTGGACCGCGGGTTCCTCTCCTCCGGGGCCTCCGGCCGCAACGGTGGCGGGGTGCGCCAGCAGTGGGAGACGGTCCCCACGGTCCAGCTGGCCAAGGAATCGGTCGAGGCCTACCGCCGGTTTCCCCTCGAGTTCGGCTTCAACCCGTGGTTCCGCCAGGGAGGGTACCTCTTCCTCGCGTTCTCGGCGGAGGAGGAGCGCCGCCTGCACCGGGTGGACCAGGCGGTCCGCTCCCAGGGGCTGAAGCTCGAGTGGCTCTCCGTCCACGAGGTGCAGCGTCTCGCTCCCGCCCTCGACCCCGGGCGCCTGGTGGGAGGCTCGTACCTCCCCTCCGACGGGGTGATCTTCCCGTTCCCGGTGCTCTGGGGGCTCTACCGCTCCCTGCGTCAGCGGGGGGTGGAGGTAGCGCTCCGGACCGAGGTGCTCGGCTTCGAGATCGAGGGAGGGGGCGTCCGCGCCGTGCGGACCTCGGCGGGGACCGTGAGGACGTCGAAGGTGGTCAACGCCGCCGGCGGCTGGTCGCGGGACATCTCCGCGCTCGCAGGGCTCTCCGTGCCGAACACCCCCACCCGGCACGAGATCATGGCGACGGAGCCGCTGAAGCCGTTCCTGGACCCGATGATCGTGACGCTCAGGCGGGGGGTGTACTTCTCCCAGTCCATGCGCGGGGAGGTCATCGGCGGGCTCTCCCTCCCCCACGGCGGGGGGGCCGCGACGGGCATGCCCTCCTCCCTGGAGTTCCTCCGAGAGTTCGCGCGCGAGATCACCACGCTCCTCCCCCGTCTCGGCACGGTCCGGGTGCTCCGGGCCTGGGCCGGCCTGTACGACGACACCCCCGACGGCCTGCCGATCGTCGGCGAGGACCCGCGGCTCCACGGCTTCGTCCAGGCGAACGGGTTCGGAGGACACGGGTTCATGCTCGCTCCCGCCGCGGGTCCCCGCGTCGCCCAGGTCGTGCTCGGGGAGAAGGCCGACCTCGACCCCGCGCTCTTCGGCCCCGACCGGTTCCTGGGGAAGGGTGGGCCCAGGACCGTAGAAGGGATCCAGCTGGGCTAGTGACGCGGCCATGAAGGGATCCCGGGGCCCGGCCTCCCCGTGGGTGGGCTCTCGGGTTCTGGGCAGGTCTGTCGGCGCCACCGCGGGACCTTGGCTCGTCGGCTCCGGTCCTCCCTCACGGTGTCCCGAAAGGTCTTCCCCCGTGCCTTACGCTCCTCGTTCCGATACGCCACCGCCGCGTCCAACGCCATCCCCAGGTCGATGGCCGAGGTGAACGAGGGCGCGGGAGCGGGCTCGACGGCCGGGATCAGGGAGAGGAGCGCTTCCGGCGCTCGACG
>DAHVCH010000028.1 GCA_027314165.1 Thermoplasmata archaeon
TCCATCTGATCCGGTTTGGACCGCGGGCCGGGAGTGGTCGCACCACTGCGGATCATGATCGGGAGCTGAACCCTAAGCAGAGTGTGTGAAAACCTTCGAGGAGGGGTTATCTAGTAGATGGCTCTTATAGAGCCATTATGCCGAAGGTCGTCCACCTCGAGACCAAGACCAAGTTGACCGTCGACGGGATTGTGGGATTCGTCCGGCGCCCTGTGGTGCCGCACGGAACTGGGGCCAAGGTCACCTGCCCCAAGGAGTTCCTCGGAAAGACCGTCTATCTCGTGATCACTGACGAGGACTGGAGCGAGAGCACCCCCCGGGGGGATCGCCCATGAGCGGGTTCATCGGGGGGGTCCACCGACAGCAAACGGTTCTCTTTCCTGAGACCTTGGACGACTACGTGTCGGGGGAGAACCCTGTCCGCTTCATCGACGCCTTCGTGGACTCCCTGGACCTCCGAGCGATGGGATTCACGCACGCCGCACCCCTGGACGAAGGGCGGCCCCCCTACGATCCGTCCGTCCTCCTCAAGCTCTACCTGTACGGCTACCTCAACAAGGTGCGCTCCACCCGAAGGTTGGAGCGAGAGTGTCAGCGGAACGTCGAGGCGATGTGGCTCATGGGCAAGCTCGCCCCGGACTTCAAGACCATCGCCGACTTCCGGCGGGACAACTGCGAGCACCTCCGCTCGGTGTTCCGGGAGCTGGTCGCCCTCTGCAAGGGGCTCGACCTTCTGGACACCGACCTGGTGGCGATCGATGGGAGCAAGTTCAAGGCCATGAACTCCCCCAAGCGCCACTTCACTCCGGCCTCACTGAAGGTGAGCCTGGCAACCCTGGACGAGAAGATTGCCCGGTATCTGCGCGAACTCGACGAGAACGACAAGAAGGAAGCTCGGGAGGAACGTCTACCCTCCCGCATCCCGGACCTGGAGGCGAAGATCGCCAAACTGAAGGAACGGAGAGAGCAGCACGCTGCCCTGCTCTCGAGGATGGAGATCTCCGGAGAGACGGAGGTCTCCCTCACCGACCCCGACTCGCGCATGATGAGAACGCACGGGACCTTCGACCTCTGCTACAACACGCAGATCGCGGTGGAGGCGAAGAACAAGCTCATCGTCGCCTACGACGTGTCCAACCGTGCTTCCGACGACAAGGAGCTGGCCTCAATGGCGGAGCGTGCTCGAGAGGCAATCGGTGTCGAGAGACTCAATGCCGTCGCGGACAAGGGGTACTTCTCGGGGCCCCAGGTCCAAGCGTGCACCGAGAACGGGATCACCCCCTTCGTCCCCGAGATCAACGTGCGCTCGGGCGCAGCCATGCGGGAGGGGATCTCGCCGAAGTTCACCAAGGACCGATTCCACTACGACCGGGCATCCGACGTGGTCGTGTGCCCGGCTGGCCACCGAATGGATCCTCTGGGGCCCGGGTTCAATCTCGGTGGGAAGCCAGGCCACATAGCCCGACGAGGGCAAGCGTACCGTACGCGCGAGTGCTCTTACTGTCCCCACTTCATGGGGCCTTGCACGCACGACCCGAAGGGTCGCCAGATCATACGCGACGAGTTCGAGAATGCCATGGACGCGATGCGAGAGCGCGTGAGGACCTCCGAGGGGAGGCGCATCGTTCGGTTGCGGCAGGAACTGGTAGAGCACCCCTTCGGGACCCTGAAGAGGGGGTTCCAACAAGGGCACCTCCTCCTCCGAGGGCTGAGAAAGACGACGGGGGAAATGGGGCTGAGCCTGATCGCCTACGACATGAGGAGGGTGATCAACATCGTGGGCACCAATCGACTGGTCGCTGCCACCTACCGAGCCTGAGACGAACGGGGGAGGCAGAGGGGGGGAGGGGGTAGAGTGTACCGGTCTGAGGCGGGGCTATCGTTGGTTCGGAGTTCTCACACACTCTGTGCCGGGTTTGCAACCATGATGCGGACACCGGGATTCGAACCCGGGTAGCAAGCTTGGGAAGCTTGCGTGCTAACCACTACACTATGTCCGCGCGGGGGGCCGCCATCGCCCGCGATGTATGAAAGTTGTGAGGGGGTTCCCCGGGCTCAGATCCGAGTTCTCTCCTCAGGGACCCGGAGGACCTCGATCCGAGGAGGGGTGCCCCCCTGGAAGGTGAGGCGGACACCCTCCATGCAGCGGAGGACCCCGCCCCACGGACGGGGGTCGAGGTGCGGGAGGGCCCGGACCGCGAGAAGCTCGGGGAACCCCCCGTGCGTCGTGATCAGGAGGGCCCCCCGATCTTGGACCTGGGCGAGCTGGGAGCGCACGGACCCGAGGAGAAGGTCGGCAAAGCGGGCCGAAGGGCCGTCGTGAAGGACCGCAGACTTCACGCGCCAGAACGGCGCGGGCCAGCCGATCTCCTTGACGACCGTATCCGCGATCGTGCCCCACAGGGGGTCGAGCTCCGTCGGAGGGAATCCCATGGCCTCGGCCGTCTGCACGGCCCTCGGGACCGGGCTGGAGACGCATCTCTGGAAGGGGCCGACACGGCTGCCCACCTCCTGGGCGAGCGCCCTTCCCGCCGACGAGAGGTCCGGCTCGGGCTTGTCCCGCACGCTGTGGCGTCGGACCTCAACGACCTTCATCCGGAGACGGGGTGGGATCCCTCCCCATCCTTGAAAGCCTGGTGACCCTCCTTTCGGACCGATGCCGGAACCGGACCTGGTCGAGCTCCGCGCCGCACTTGCCAAGTCCGATACGGAGATCCGGCTCGCGGTCGAGCGCCGCCTCGCCATCGCCCGGAGGATTGGAGAGGCCAAGCGGGCAGCCGGACTGCCCGTCCGCGACTACACCGCCGAGCGGGGGGTCCTGGACCGATGGCGAGAGGAACTGTCCCGGGTGGAGGTACCCCCGGAACGGGCCGAGACGCTTGCCCGCTGGCTGATCGAGGAGGCGGTGCGAGTGCAGGAACGCCTGGGGGAGACCGTGGTCGCCCCCGCCCGGGCCACCGACATCCTGGTCGTCGGAGGGTGCGGGTCGATGGGTGGCTGGATGCGCGAGTTCTTCCGCGCGGGTGGCCACCGGGTCGGGGTCGTCGACCCCCGGGCCGACCCCCAACGCGCCCTCGGCTACGCGGTCCATACCGACCTTGAGCGGGCCGCTCAGGACGCGGACGTGATCGTGGTCGCGACCCCGATGAGGAGCGCGCCCGCGGTCTACCGCGAGCTGCTGAAGACGGAGGCCGAGGGCGTCATCTTTGACATCCTGTCGGTCAAGCAGCCCATCCTTCCCTGGGTACGGCGCGGCGTCGGACTGGGGTTCCACCTGACCTCGGTCCATCCCCTCTTCGGCCCTTCCGCCCGGACGCTCTCCGGGCGCAACCTCCTGGTCCTCGACTGCGGCGACCCCCGGGCGAACCTCCGAGCGACCCAGCTCTTCTCCTCGAGCTCGCTGACGATCTCGGAGCTTCCGCTCGAGCGGCACGACGGCCTGATGGCCGAGACTCTCGCCCTCCCCCACATCGTGAGCCTCCTCTTCGGAGGGGTCCTGGCGAGCGCTCCTCGCCCGGCGGGGGAGCTGTACCGCTCGGCCCCGACGAGCTTCTTCCGCCAGGCCGAAGTGGCCCAGCTCGTCGCATCCGAGAACCCCGAGCTCGCCTACGACATCCAGACGCTCAACCCTTCCTCCGAGGCGCTCTTCGACCGCCTGGAGAAGACCTTGGCGGGCCTCAGGAAGGCGGTGCGTGAAAGCGACCGCGCCACCTACCACCGGCAGATGGAGGAGGCGCGTGCCATCTTGGAGCGCGAGGGGACGAACCGTGTGGGAGCCCACGGGGTCGGGGCGCCCCGGACGGAGCAAGACCTGTCGCTCGGTGGAGGGAAAGGCACGCACCGGACGGCCGGGCCGTACACCCCCCCGCACGTGGGGAGCGGGGGCGGCTCGTCGTAGGGCCCTCCCCTCGGCCACCGGCAGCGGCGCCCACCTATGGGCGGGCGTCCGCTCCTGCTGGGAGCGGGGTCAGAGGAGGAGACCGACGGACTCCCCGGGGATCTCGGAGGGGGTGCCTGCGACCAGGTCGGCGTTGGTGACCAGGTCCTCCGCGCCCGCCTCGAGGAAACCGCTCTCCGAGAGGATCTTCCGCGCCCGTCCGGGGTTGGAGACGGCGAGGCCCACGAGGACCTTCTGTTGGGCACGGGTGACGAGGATGCAGGCCGCGAGGACGTTGAGCTTCTTCGTGGCGAGGACGTCGAGCACGCGGAGCAGGGCCCCGCTCCGGTCCTCGATCCGGACGATGAGCAGGTCGGTCGCGTCGACCTTGTGGCCGGCCTTCCGGAGCCTCCAGAGGGCGTTCTCCGTGTCGCTCACGACGAGCCGACAGAAGCTCCGGTTGCCCTGGGAAGCGACGGAGAGCGCAGAGACATTGATGCGCCCCTCCGCGAGGACGTGGGCGACGTTCCGGAGGGCGCCGGGGCGGTTCGCCACCACGAGGGAAATCTCCTGGACGGGCATGCTCGGCCGCCGAGTGGACCGAGGGTTTAATGCTTTGGAACCCCGTGGTCGTGCCGACAGCTCCCCAGGGGGAGGGTTTAAGACGCCCTTCGAGGTACTTCCATACGCCCATCGGGTGGTACACCCGGAGGGTTGTTCACCGATGCGGAGTCGAGATAGCCCCATCCCCCGACGGAGCCTGCGGCGGATGCGGGGGCGCCGGTTCCAGCGCGGCCAACGTGGGGTCGCGGCGGTCATCGGAACGCTGCTCGCGCTCCTGGTGTTCATGACGCTCTTCGGGCTCTTCCTGACCCAGTTCCTTCCGATCTGGATGACCGACAACGAGGCGATGCTGGCGAACGAGGTGGCGGCCCAGCTCGGGCAGGTCAAACAGTGCATGGACCTGCTCGCGCTCTACCAGGGAAACGGGCCCCGTACCTGCTCCTCCCCGGTGACCATGCAGTCCGGAGGGATCCCGATCTTCGCCTCTCCGACGCAGGGGACCCTCGCCTTCGAGACGCTACCTCAACTCTACACCAACGTCACTTTCAACGATACCGTGATCGGTCCTTCGACCCCGATGGGGAACCTGTACCAGAACTTCTCCCCGGGAGAGGTGGTCATGAACCTCCCCGACCGGTACTACACGCCCGTCACCTACGTGGTCACGATGGGGGGCCTCTTCCAGGACCAGGGAGGCAACCAGCAGACCCTCCTCTACCAGCCGAGCATCGAAGTGACGCCCCAGGGTAGCCAGGTGGCGCTCTCGATGACCTTCTACGCGATGTACGGGAACTCGACCCGCCTGCAGTCCACCGGGACCAACGAGATCTACATGACCTACATCGGGGAGACCACCTACGACGCGGGCTCGACCGCGGTGAACGTCTCCTTCAGCACCTACTACCCCTGCGCGTGGCAGAACTACCTCGGGGCGGGGCTCAAGAGCCTCGGGGAGCCCGTCCAGTTCTCGCCCGCGTCGTGCCCCTCGAACGTGGGGTTCAACCAGATCTATCAGATGCACGCCTACTTCCCACCCTCCGTGGATTTCTCGCTCACCATCGTCAGCTTCAGCGTCGCCATGGGTATCGGTAACCCGACGTAGACCGAAGGGCAGAGGAGAACGAGCATGGCCAGTGCACAGACGAATCACCAGGGCGCCTACGTCGTCCGAGTCCCCAAGGGGAAGCTCAGGTCCAAGCCCTCCCCCATGGGCCCCGGGACCGAGATCCAGCCGGCTTCCGGCGAGAACGCGAAAGAGAGCGACCTGGCCGGGACGTACATCACCGCGATCCCGCCGCTCCCTGAGAAGGCGGCGCGCCAGATCGAGCTCGTCGGGGTCCAGCCACCGTACTCCTTCGCGAGGGTCACCTACAACGACCGCACGAAGGAATACCTCTACGAGGTCATCGAACCCCAGCTCACGGGCAACGAGAAGTCGATCCTGAAGCACCTGAAGGAGACCCTGGACAAGCTCCTGGGTTCGGAAGGGACGAAGATGTCCTCCGCCGACAAGCGGGCCCATCTTCGCCAGACCGTCGAGAACTACCTCAAGACGCGGTCGGTCTCCCTCTCCCCGCTCTCCCTGGAGCGGATCACCTACTACATCATCCGGGACTTCGTCGGCTACGGTCCCGTCGACGTCCTGATGGCCGACGAGGCGCTGGAGGATATCTCCTGCGATGGGGTCGACATCCCCCTCTACGTCTTCCACAAGAAGTACGAGAGCGTGAAGTCGAACGTCAAGTTCGACGACGAGGACCAGCTCAACAGCTTCGTCGTGAGCCTGGGACAGCGCTGCGGCAAGCAGGTGTCGCGCTCCGCCCCCATCCTCGACGGCACGACCCCGGAAGGCCACCGTGTCCAGGCCACCTATGCCCGGGAGGTCACCACCCGCGGCGGAAGCTTCACCATCCGGCGGTTCAAGGAGAAGCCCTGGACGCCGGTCGACCTGGTCCTCGCGGGGACGGCGAACCCCGAGATGGTCGCCTACCTCTGGCTCGCGGCCGAGAACCAGCAGTCCATGATCATCTGCGGTGGGCCGGCCTCGGGGAAGACCTCCACGCTCAATGCGACCGCGCTCTTCATCCCCCCGACCGCGAAGATCGTCTCGCTCGAGGACACCCGTGAGGTCAACCTGCCCCACGAGAACTGGATCCCGGGGGTCACGCGGAGCGGCTCAGGGGACCGTGGGCCCGACGGCAAGGCCGCGGGGGAGGTCGACATGTTCGACCTCGTGCGTGCAGCGCTGCGTCAGCGCCCGAACTACATCATCGTGGGAGAGGTCCGAGGCAAGGAGACCTACACGATGTTCCAGGCCATGGCCACGGGACACTGCACCTACTCGACCATGCACGCGGACAGCGTCAAGAGCATGGTGAACCGTCTGGAGAACCCCCCGATCAACACCCCGCGTATCCTGCTGGCGGCACTGAACACCGTGATCATCCAGTACCAGGGGCGCGTCGGCGACTCCGTCGTGCGGAGGATCAAGCAGATCCTGGAGATCGTCGGGTTCGAGCCGGAGACCAACGAGCTCATCACCAACACGGTCTACGAGTGGGACCCCTCGAAGGACGCGTTCAACTTCAAGGGACACTCGTTCCTTTTCGACAACCTGATGGAACTGAAGAACCTCACCCACGAGGAGATGGACGCGGAGTTCCAGCGCCGCGTCGCGGTGGTGAAGTACCTTGTGGAACAGAAGATGACCGACCACCGCCAGATCTGGAAGCTGGTCACGAGCTACTACCGGGACGCGACCGAGGTCATGACCCAGATCGGCTACCGACCGGAGGTGGCTGCGTAGATGAGCCCCGAATCGGTCGACACCTTCCACCGGATGGAGCAGGAGCGGAAGACGCTCTACCGGACGCACGCCCAGGTCGTCAAGGTCGACGAGCGGGTCCACCGCGCCGTCCGCCTGAAGAAGGGGACGCAGCCGGACTTCGCGGGGCTCTCCCCGCTACAGGCCGCCGCCTGGCGGATGTTCAAGGACCGAGTGCGCGGGCACCCGGACCCGCTCCTCGAAGAGGCGCTCCCCCGGGCGCACATGCGCATCCGCGCCGACGAGTATCAGGCCTACGTGATGTTCCTGCAGTGGATCGTGCTCCTTCCGGCGGCCCTCGTGCTCGCCGGGGTCGTGGTCCTCGTCCTTGGGGTCCTCGCGGGCTCCTGGATCCTGGCGATCGTCCTCGCGATCGTGGTCGCGCTCATCATGGTCGCAGTCATCCCCGTCGTCCTGAAGTCGGCCCCGCACAGCCGGGCGAAGTCACGGGCGAAGAAGATCGACGCGAAGATCTCGGCCGCCATGAGCTTCGTCTCGGCGATGGCGTCGGCCGATGTCAACATCGATGCGATCTTCAAGGAGCTCGGGGAGCAGAAGATCTACGGGCAGGTGGCCGAGGAGGCCGCCTGGATCACCCGCGATACCGAGCTGCTCGGGATCGATATCCTGACGGCCATCAAGCAGGGCGCGAACCGCACGCCCTCCAAGCGGTTCCAGGACTTCCTGCAGGGCGTCGTCACCACCGCCACCAGCGGAGGGCAGCTCAAGCCCTACTTCCTGCTCAAGGCCGAGCAGTACGAGCGGGAGAACAAGCTCGACCTGCTGAGGCGGGTCGAGAGCATGGGGCTCCTGGCGGAGATCTTCGTGACCACGATCGTCGCGTTCCCCCTGTTCCTGGTCATCATGCTCTCGATCTTCGCCGTCGTGGGGAACTACGGCGCGCAGGTGCTCACGTTCCTCTGGGCGATCGTCGGGATCATGATCCCGCTCGGTCAGTTCGGTTTCATCGTGATCTTGTATCTCGCAGCGAACGAGGGGAAGTAACATGGCGACAGCGAACGTGAAGATCCAGGCGCCCGCGGCGGGCCACAGCGCGCCCAAGAGCGTGTCGAAGGCCACGGGATCGGTGGTCCCCCTCCTGACCGCCAAGACGTCACGGAAGGCCGCCGTCGGGTTCCGGACGATCTACATCCTGTACATCGGCATCGCCGCGTTCGCCCTCTGCGTCGGTCTCGCGATCGCCGCCGGGGCGGGAGCGAGCGCGCTCACGCTGGCCCCGGGGGAGGACCAGCCGGGCGTCACGTTCCACGTGAACGCCTTCATCGACTGGCTCGTGATCGGAGGGCTCGCGATCCTGCTGCCCTACGGGATCATGGCGGACCGCCAGGCCCGGATCACGGCCGACATCGAGGCCCGGCTCCCGGACTTCCTTCGTGATGTGGCAGAGGCCGGCCGGTTCGGTATGACCCTCCCCGAGGCCATCATCGTCGCGAGCAAGGGCCGCTACGGCCGCCTGACCGACGAGATCAAGCGGATGGCGAGCCAGCTGGAGTGGGGAGTCCCCGTGGCCCACGCCCTGACGCTCTTCCAGGAGCGCATCGACACCCCCCTCACCCGGCGTGTGGTCTCGATCATCATCAAGGCCAACGAGGCGGGGGGCAACGTCGCGGACGTGCTCACCATGGTCGCCCACGACACCCGCGAGACGCAGCTCAACGAGGAGCAGCGGAAGATCACGATGCTGACCTACCTGACGGTGATTTACATCTCGTTCGGAGTGTTCCTCGCCACGATCATCATCATGGCCACCACCTTCCTTCCCCAGATGGTCACGGCGGGGGCCGGGCTCCAGTCCTCCAGCGCCAGCGCGGCGGGGGCGGGAGTGGGCATCTCCATCCAGTTCATCCCGGCCGTCTTCCTGGCCTTCCTCGCTGCCGTCATCGTCCACGCGGTCGGGGACGGCATGATGGCGGGCGTCATCCACTCGGGCAGGATCTCCGAGGGAATGATGCACGGGGGGATCATGCTCGCGGTAGGATGGGCCTTCATGCGATTTGTCGTGCCCCCGGTGGTGCTCCCGTCCTGAGCGAGAAGGAGAAGGTGCAACGATGAGCGCAAGCGGGTCCCGGAGGAAGGGAAAGTCGGGCGCACCGGCGGTGCGACCCTCGGCGTCCGTCCCCACTGTCGAGCGGCGGAAGAAGATCTTCTTCCCGCTGCACCTGAAGGTCTCCTCGACCCTCAACCGAGGCGACAAGTCGTTCCCGCGGCAGGTGAAGATGGCGCAGCTCACCTACGCGACGAGCGGTTCCGTCCCGACCCCCAAACCCGCGCTCCCCGACGCGGACACGACGGAGATCGAGACGTACCCCATCCGTGAGCCCTACGCCTACGTCCGGATCACGTTCAACAACGCCCGGAACGAATACATGTACGAGGTCATCGAGCCTCCGCTGACCCCGCTCGAGGAGGAGCTCCTGACCCGGCTCAAGGTGGCCCTCATCGACCGGTTCCAGCCGCTACCCGAGGTCGACCCGCAGACCAAGCGGCGGGAGATGCGGCGGATGGTGGACAACCTGCTCCGGGAGTGGGAACTCGCCCCCGCGCCGGTCACCAAGGGCCGCGTGCTCTACTACCTCGAGAGGGACTTCATCGGGTACGGCCTGGTCGACGTCCCGATGACGGACACCGAGGTCGAGGATATCTCGTGCGATGGGGTCGGCGTCCCCATTTACATCTACCACCGCAAGCACCAGTCGATCCGCTCGAACATGAAGTTCACGAACGAGTCGGAGCTGGACGCCTTCGTCATCTGGCTCGCCCAGCGCTCGGGGAAGCACATCTCGATCGCGAGCCCCGTCCTGGACGCGACGGTCCCCGACGGCAGCCGTCTCCAGGCGACGCTCGGGATCCACGTGACGAAGAAGGGCTCGACCTTCACCATCCGGCGGTTCCGGGACAACCCGTTCACCCCGGTGGACCTGATGAAGTTCAAGACCATGAGCACCGAGATGATGGCCTACCTCTGGGTGGCCATCGAGAACGGCCGCTCGATGATGGTCTGCGGAGGCACGGCCTCCGGCAAGACCACGACGCTGAACGCGGTGCTCCTCTTCATCCCGCCGCAGATGAAGATCGTCTCCATCGAGGATACGCGCGAGCTGAACCTCCCGCACGAGAACTGGATCCCCTCGCTCACGAGGAGCGGGTTCGGGATGAAGAACGTCCTCACGGGCAAGGCGCCGGGGGAGATCGACATGTTCGACCTTCTGGCGGCCGCGCTCCGCCAGCGCCCCCAGTACCTGATGGTCGGAGAAGTGCGAGGGGCCGAGGCGTTCATCGTCTTCCAGGCGATGGCCACCGGCAAGACCTGCTACACGACGTTCCACGCCGAGTCCGTGAGCGCGATGGTCCACCGGATGGAGAACCCCCCCATCTCCCTCCCGCGCTCGCTCGTCGCGGCGCTGCACCTGGTCCTGCTCCAGAAGCAGGTGAAGGTCGGGACGAAGATGACCCGGCGCGTCCAGAGCCTGACCGAGATCGTCGGTCTCGACCCCGAGACGAACGAGCTCATCACCAACGCCGTCTACACCTGGAACGCGCCCGACGACACCTTCCTCTACAGCGGGCACTCCTACGTCTACGAGCAGGTCGCCGTGCTCAAGAACTGGACGATGAAGGAGATGGAGCGCGAGGTCCGCCGACGCGTGGAGATCCTCGAGTTCATGCGCTGGAAGGAGTCCCAGGCGACGCGGCTGAAGCCGTTCACGCACCGCGACGTGGGCCGGCTCGTGGCGTTCTACTACAAGGAGCCCGCCGGCTGCCTGCAGGAGTGCCGCGAGGACATGGCGCGCGCCGGGGTGAAACCCGCCGGAGGAATGGCCCCGATGCCTCCGGGGACCCCGGGCGTTCCCGCGACGGCGTGATGTCCCTCCGGCGACGCGCGCCTTAAGTAGCGACCTCCGGATTCTCTACCTTGAGGATCCCGGTCCTCGACAGATAGATGGGCAGCCCGCCTACGCCGCAGGAAGCGGCATCTCGGACACGCTCGCCTCACCGCCCATCTGCCCCTTCCCCACTTCAAGAGCGCGAGGCGATTATCTACCTCAAGCGGGAGCTGCTCCCCGAGCTCCAGCGGGCGCACCGTCCGGACCTGGCCCAAGGGGTCCAGCTCGCCGTGCAGATGGGGACGTTGGAGCCCCTCCACACGCTGTCGCCCTCCCAGAAGCACTTCCTCCTGGGCGCGATCGAGTCGGGCATGGGTCGTCGGGCGCGGGCCCGACCCTCGGTCGTGGTCCGGCTCGTCGGCTGCCTGGACCTCACGCCCCCCGAGCTCCTCGAGCTCGGGCACCGCCACCCGGTCCTCCCCCCTCGCTGAGCGCCTACCGCATCAGCCCGAAGCGGTCGAGGCGGTCCACGATACGTCGGACCAGCGGCTGGGGCTCCAGTTGGAGCCCGTAGCGGGCGAAGTGGCGCGAGAGGCTCCCCAGGCCGCGTTCGAGCGCGCCCTGGGCGAGCGTGAGCCTCTCCCAGGGCGACTGCCCGAGCCGGTCGACGCGGAGCGCGTCCGCGAGGTCGATGAGCCACGGATGCCCCTCGTGGACCAGGATGTTGAACGGGGAAAGGTCGGTGTGCACGATCCCCGCGGCGGCGAGACGCTCTACTCCTCGAAGGACCTCGTCGAGGAAAGGACCCGGGGCCTCCAGGCGCACGTCCTTGAGCCGGGGCGCAGGCCCCGCTCGCGTTCCCAGGTAGGCCATGCTGAGCATCTGTTCGTCGCGTTCGATCGGCTCCGGAACCGAGGCTCCGCCGACGTAAGCGTCGGAGAGGAGCTCGAACTCCCGGGAAGCGACCTGGCCCAGCCCCTCGGGCTTGACCGGGCCCATGCCCTGGTGGGAGGTCCGGTAGAACCGGTAGACCTTGATCGCCACCCGACGGCTCCCGAGGTGGCCGAAGTACACGTCGGCCTCCTTTCCCGAGCCGATCTTCGAGACCACGTCGGTCGCGAGCCCGGATTCGAGGATCGCCTTCGCGACCTCACGGTAGCGTAGCTCGTGGAACGCGAGGTTGACGGTCTGCAGTCGCCACTGGACGCTCTGGTCTAGGTAGGGGGTGTTGGGCATGGTGGGCGGCCGAGGGCCCAGGCGGCTCCGGAGAGCAGCCGTCACACAACGGACGAGGCGACGGGCCCGGGGAAGCGGCCTAGGAGGGGCGAACGATCACGGGGCCCCCGGGAGCGGGCATCGTTCGAAGTGCACGACCATCTCCGGAGACCTCCTGGCCAGGGCCATTCGCGTTCATCCGAGCGTGGCTCATCAAGAGTACCCCCGGACACGCGGAATCACCGTCTGGCCTCCCCCTGCGACAAGAGGAGAGGGATCTACGAGAAGCGCGGGACGGCCTGCGCGGGTGGTCCCGCCGCTCGCCCCGCTCTAGCTGCGCTCGAGGACGCAAGTAAGGCAGTGCGCCCCGCCGAAGGCCCCGGTGAGGTTCGCGAGCGGCACCTGCGTCGCCTCGATCCCCACCTCGCGGGCGAGCGGCTTGTGCGGGAAGAAGGCCCCGGTGCTCCGCAGCTCCCCGAAGTCGACGCTCGCCCTCAGGTAGAGACGGTGGTACCTGGCGGGGTTCGCCTCGGCCGCGCGCCGGAGGTTCGCGAGGACCTTCTCGGCGTTGCGCGCGACGTCCGGGACCAGGATCCGCCGGTTGCGGACGGTGAGGAAGTTCGTCGCGTAACAGAGCTGCTCGAGCGTCGTGATCGGGACCACCTGGAAGCGGTGGTCAACCTCGAGGTAGCGCAGCAGACGGGTCTTGCGGACGAGGCGGTACCTCCCGCCTTCCGTGCGCCGGTACACGTCGACCCGGGCCACCCGGAGCATGTCCGGGTACCCGACGGCGACACGCTCGCCGGCGAAGTTCATGTACGTGTCCAGGTGCATGTTGACCATCGGGTCCGGCGCGTCCAGGAGCGGATGGCGCGGCTGGTGGACGACACCCACCTCCACGAACCCGACGCCCGCCGACAGGATCTCCTGGATCGCGGCGGGGCTCGACCGGTCCCCGGTGCCGAGGAGCGCGAAGTCCCCCGCGGGGAGGAAGTCCCCCCCTTCGAAGGTCCCGCGCTTGATCTGGAGGATGGGAGGCTCGCCCAGGGCCCTCCAGGCGAAGGAGGTGATCTCCGTCTCCCGCCGCCGCTGCGGCTTCGCCAGCCGGGCGAGGACGATCCCCCGGTCGGTCACGGCCTGCTGGTCGCGCATGAAGAAGAGGTTCGTGAGGGGCACGCGCAGGGTGGTGAACGGAAGGATGCTGCGCGCCCCCTTCTTCTTGACGAAGGAGATCATCGGAGCCAGGGCCAGGACCTGGACCAGCTGCTCTCGGTCCAGGAACTGGAGGTTCTGGGCGAACTCCTTGCGGGCCCTGCGGGCCCCCGCTCCCGCGAACTGCATCGTCGCGAGCGTGCGGTCGACGAGCTCGTGGTACACCTCGGGGTCCCGCCCGGCGGCCTCCAGAATGATCTCGTCCAGGTACTGGACGTGGACCCCGAAGCCTCGTCGGAGGGTCTCGACGAGCTCGTCGTGCTCCCGTCGGGCCTTTTCGAGCGAGAAGACCCGCTCGTAGAGGGAGGAGAAGGGCTCCAGGAGTCCGAAGAAGGCCTCCATCCCCGGCCGGCGCACGACGACGCGCTTGAGGGGCTGCCACTCCGCCTGGACCGACGCCTTACCCAAGGTGGATGACCTCCAGGACGGGCCGTGGGTTACGGCCGTATTTCATGCCTCGCTCGAGGCGAAAGAGGGGTTCGGCCCTCGTCGGTGGGGGGCTAGGCCCCCGGCATCCGCGTCCCGCACCGCGCGCAGAACTTCGGTCCGCGACGGCCAGCGTTCCCGCACTTGAGGCAGGCCGGCGCGGCTGGGGCCGAGGCCGGAGGGACGGGCGGCGGTGGGGAGGGGGGGGTGGTGGTGGAGGGCGGGGCCGATGGGGGAGGAGGTGGGGGAGTCGGGACGGGGGGCGGAGAGGTCGACGGACGGGAACCTCCCTCGGGCGACAAGGGCTTGCCGCACGACCGGCAGAACTTGGCCGAGGGCTTGTTCGACCCGCCGCAAGAACCGCAGCGAGGACCCGAGGTGGTGGGGCTCATGTCCGGGACTCGAATTACTCGGCCCCCGCATCTTGCCACTCTCGCTTACCCGGGAGCATGGGGAGCACCCCTGTCAGCGGACGATCGGCCCCTGCCGTCCTTCGCCCGGGGACCGGCTCAAGCCTCGAGGGACCGGCGCAGGAGCCTCTCGAGGGGCGCAAGCGAAAGCTCGCCCAGGCCGAACTCCTCCAACAGGTCCTCCACGGTGGGATACTGCCCCCGGGCCCACAGGCGGGCGAGGAACTCTCCGGATCCCTTGTGCGTCCACCAGCGGAGGCCCCACCTCTCCTCGAGGAGGTCGGTGAAGGCGCCGGCGAACATCCAGGCCCGAAGGTAGGCCGCCGTGTACATCCAGGGGTCGATGTCGGAGCGCCAGCGGTCCCCCATGTGCCCCTCCTCGTCGGGGCGGACGAGGGTCGTGCGGGCAAGCGAGCGCACGTAGTCCGCCCGCGACCTGGGGTCGAGGGGGTTGCGGAAGAAGCGCGACTCGTAATCGATCTTCCCCGCGTAGCGGCGAAGCATCCAGAGCTGGGAGAGCGCGAAGAACCGGACGAAGGCCGGGTCCGTGATCATCGTCCGACGGAACTCCCCGTTCAGGAACAGCAGGTCCAGCACGAACGCCCAACCCTCGGTCAGGGAGGCGTCCCCCAGTCGGCGGAAGACCGTGTGGAGCGCGGGGTCGGTGAGCCCGAAGTGCAGGGCGTGGCCCATCTCATGCAGCGCGGTATGGTAGTCGTCGTGCCCCCCCGCCGGGCGCAGCACGAGGTACACCTCCTCCGGTATCCGTACGGGGGCGCAGAAGGCCCGAGGGTTCTTTCGCGGGCGCACGGCGAGGTCCGGCCGGAAGGACTCCCAGGGTAGCCCCGTGCCCCGGAGGAACCTCTTGAGGAAGGGCACGAGGCCGCTCTTCGGGAACCTCCGGCTCCAGTCGGCGCCGCGCAGCAACCGCCCGCTGTCGTAGGCCCGAAGCTCTTGGAACGGGACCCCCTCCGCGTCGGCGCGCTCCCGGAGCAGCCGTTCGAAGAGACCTCGCGTGGAGTCGGTGAAGCGCCGGGTCTGCCCGAGGAGATGCGGCACGTCGTAGTGAAAGAGAGCCTCGGTGGCCGTCCGCCCGTTCGAGAACCCGAGGGACCGGACGCCCTCCTGGAACGTGGCCCAGATCGCCTCCTCCTCCTCGGAGACCGACCTCCAGACGCCGGAGAGCTCGCCGTAGAGGCGATGGCGCTCCTCCCGGTCGGGGAGCTCCGCCAGGAGCACCGAGGCGGAGAAGAACGGCATCTCCTGACCCCGGCAGCGGACGTGGGCGCGAAGCAGCTTGTTCCGCCGGCGGTCCTGCCAGGGCGCGATGGCCCGGTCGACGTACCCGACCTTGACGAACTCCTCGAGCCTCTGCCGGCTGCGAGGAGGGCCCCGGGGGAACCGCTCGAGCGCCGAGGGAAGGAAGAGCTTCCTCCACCGCTGGAAGATCGCCGCTTCGTTCCCCGAGCTCTTCCGGCCGGCGCCGACGAGATACGCCTCGCGAAGGATCTCCTGGCTGAACCGCTCGAGGTCCTGCACCCCGCCATCCTTCCCTGAAGCGGACACGTGGACCTCCACCCTCTTCCCCATGGTCGTCCTCCCCCGCGCCCTCAGCCCGCCGAGGGAGCGATCGGACCTCCGCCGCTTCCCCCGGTAGCCCGGCGCGCCCGGCGCCGGTCGCGCGCCGTGCCTCCTGCGAGAGAGGCAGGCGGCGAGGAGGAGGAGGAGGCAGGGCCCGGGCTCTTGCTCGGCGGCTCGGCGGGCCCCACGGGGGCGGCCCTCTCGTGGGGCTGGCCGCCCACGAATCGGACGAGCAGCTCGAAGGCCAGCTTCTTCGGGTCGGTGATCACGACGCTCCCGCCGAGCACCCGGGCGATCGCGCGCGCCGCCTTCTCGAACGAGGGGTCCTCGGATTTCAGCAGGACCAGGGTCGCCGCGAGGGCACCGACGGTCCGAAGCTCCGTCGCTCGCTGAAGCGCCGAGTCCAGGGCCCGCGGGAGGTTTCCGCTCTTCACCTCGCCCTTCTCGTCGGTGTACGCCTCGGGAAGGCCGTCGGTGATGAGGTAGATCTCCTTCCGGTGCGCCCGGGAGCTCGCAAGGAGCTCGTGGGCGACGTGCAGCGCCTCACCGGTGTTGGTGAAGGCCCCGGGTTTCGCCTCCCAGAGCGCGACCAGGTCGAGGACCCTCACCCGGTTGTCAAAGGTGACCACGTCGAGGACCGCGTCGGGGTAGCGGCGCCGGATGGCCATGTAGAGAGCCAGGAAGGCCTTCTTCGCGGCCGGGAGCTTTTCTCCCTCCGACATCGACCCGCTCGTGTCGAGCATCAGGACCGCGTGCACGCTTTCGGAGCGGATCTCGCGGTAGACGTAGGAGGCGTCCTCGAGCAGGTGCCGCGACCCTCGCAGTCGGCTCTCCACGAGCGACCCGACGAAGTCGAGCCTGGCGACCTCGTCGAGGAGACGGAGACGCCCCTTCTCGTAGATCCCCGTGGAGGCCGAGCCTTTCACGGACATGCGGAGCCCTTCCGGGAGCGCACGCGATTCCTCCTCGAGGACCAAGCGCGCGAACTTCTCGACGAGCGCGTAGGTGATGGCCATCTGCCCTCCACGCTCCCGTGCCCACCCCCGTTCCTGGAGCTCGTCCTTCACGCGACGCTCCACGCCCGCCCGGGCCATCTCCTCGGCCCGTCGCGCGGCCTCCTTCTCGGCCTCCTGGGCCTCCCGGGCGAGCTCGTTCGCGCTGCGCTTCGCCTGGGCCTCGTCCTCCTTGCCCTTGCGTGAGAGCTCGCGCGAGCGCTCGCGCAGGCGCTGCTGGGTCGAGTCCTGGATGGCCCGCATCTGAGCGGGAGTGAGCTGGCCGAACAGGTCGCCGGCGCTGTCGGGAGAGATGGTCCTCCCGAAGGAGGCGAGCCGCCCGACGGTGATGGTCCGGCCTTCGGAGGGCTTGGCCCGCGCCGGACCCTTCTTGCCCCGCCCGAACAGTCGGAGGATGGCCTGCCAGAGCCGGGCGAAGAAGGCCCGCAGCCTCGCCCAGAGGCTGGGGGGCTTCTCCCGCGAGGCCGCCTTCAGCGCGTCCGAGGGGAGGAGAAGGGCGGAGCGCACGGCATCCATCAGGTCCTGGTCCGCCCGAAGGTTCGGGCCGGAGAGCTCCTTCGCCCGGGAGAGGGACCCCTGGAGCCGCGCGATCTCCTGCTCCAGGAGCCTGCGCTGCTCCTCCTGCCGGAGCCGGAGCTCCTCCTCCTGACGTCGGTGCTCCTGCTGGAGGTGGTGGACCTGACGGGAGAACTGTCGGCGCAATCGCTCTCGGAGCGAGGCGATACGGGTGGCCATCCTCCCGCCCTTGGACTCCTCCTCCCGCAGGAGGTCCCGGACCCCCTCCATCCCGCGCTCGGCCAGCGCCCGGACCATGCGTTCCTTTGGGAGCGCGCTCAGCAGGTCGTCGTCCTCGAGCTCCTCGCTGACGGACTCGCAGGAGGGCAGGCGGACCTCGGGCTCCCCGGGCCCGGAAGGGACCGCGGGGGCCGGTCGGAGGGCGGGACTACTCGTGTTCGTCGCCCCCCTCCTCACAGCTGAAGAGGGAGAACTTGTCGAGGAGGGCGAACTCCCCGACCGCAGCATCGACGGGGGAGACCCCGGACGGCAAGCGTTCGTGCTCCGCGACCCACTTCGTGAACTCCTGGAAGCGCGGGAAGAGCGGCTCTCCGCCGATGACCTTGGCCACGAGGGCCGCGTCCTTGGAGAGGCGGCGTCCCTCGGAGACCACGCCCTCGCCGTCGGACCGGTTGCCCTTCAGGCGGTCGCGGAAGAACCGGCACCAGTAGAGCGTCGCGGAGCGCTTCACGGCCTCTTCGGTGTGCCGGTCGACGAACTCGGAGACGAGGCGGCTGTTCTGCTCGAAGGAGTCGCCGCTGCGGGCCCGGATCCGGCCCCGCATGCCGTGCAGGAGCCCCGCGCGGAGGTCGTCGAAGGTAGGCCAGGGATGGCCCTTGAGCTTCGCGAAGGCCTCCATGCGGTATCCCACATCGATGAGCGTACGGTTGCTGCCGACCTCCCCCACGTCGGGGTTGTCGTCGGACATCTTCTCGCGCCAGAGCTCGATCACGCGGACCCCCGCATCGAGGAGGACCTCGGGGGCCCACTGGGTGGGCGTCGAGCCGGCCCTGGCCATCTCGACGATCCGCCGGTTGCGTCCGTGGGCGTGGTTGAACTCCACGTGCACGCTCGTAAGCCGGTCGGAGAGCGGGTCGTTGATGTTGTCGAGGTCGGAGAGGTTCGAGGTACAGACCGCGACGAAGCGGGACGGGAAGCTCTCCCTCGACTTCGCCGGGGTGACGGTCCCCTCCTGCAGGGCCTGGAGGAGCACGTTCTGGGTCCCCAGAGGAAGCTTGCCGATCTCGTCGACCAGCAGGAAGCCCCGGTTCGCCTGCAGCAGCTTGCCCGGCTCCAGGACCAGGGGGCTCATCGGGTCGCCGATCTGCTCGAGCTTCAGCAGGTTGATGTTGCCGGTGAGGTGGTCGGGGAAGACCTCGGAGGAGCCCTGGATACGGGCGAACCCGAACCCCTCCCGAAGGGAGATGCGACGGACGGGGACCTTCGAGGGGTCGACCCGCTTCGCGTCGAACCCTTCCGGAGTACCGTCGGTGGAGAACCTGCGGGCGCAGACGGGACAGGGGGGGTGCTCCTCGCTGGCGACCGGGTCCACGACGCTGCCCGGATGGTCCATGAGCGGGCACCCATCCACGACCCAGGCGGACTTGGGGAAGAGGTCCCAGAGCTCCTTGGCCAGGTTGGTCTTGCCGCTCCCGGAGGGGCCGAAGAAGAGCAGGTGCGCGCCCGAGAGGAGCGCGGCCATGGTGTCCTCGTAGGTCTCGTACGGTAGGACGGTCTTCGGGAAGAGCGCCACGAGGGATTCCTCCCGGGAGAGGCCCTTCGCCTGGAGGGAGGACATCAGCCCCGAGAGGTGGTCGTGGAGGACCTCTCCGGGAGAGCGGTAGGCAAGTTCTTGCGGGGGAAGCTGGGAGGCTACCCCCTTCGTCGCACCCACACCGGCCGGTCCCACAGAGGTACCGGTCGCTCCCTTGGCGGCCACGAGCGCCGCAACTAGGAGGGGCCTATGTAGCTTTGGAGCCCCTACCCCTGACGGCGGAAGACCGACCGACAAGACTTAAGAACGAATCCGTCTGGGCCGCTTTCACCCATGTCACCGGCGGAGACGGGCGGCAGCGAAAAGAAGAAGCCCACGCTAGCCCGGACTGTCAAGGACAAGTGGCGGTCGAAGGTCTGGTTCAAGGTCCGGGCTCCCGGCCTCTTCCAGCACGCCGAGCTCGGCGAAACGCTCGCGACCGAGCCCGAGGCGCTCATCGGGCGTTGCTTGGAGACGACCCTCTCCGAGCTCTCCGGCGGCACGGACGTCGCGCGCGCCCACATCAAGCTCCGATTCGCCATCGAGGACGCGAACGCTCAGGACCACGTGGCGAACGCCAGGTTCGTGGGCCACGAGCTCACCTCCGACTACATCCGACGGCTCGCCCGACGCAAGCGCTCGAAGATCGACCTGTCGACCACCGTCACCACGAAGGACGGGGTCGAGATCACGCTCAAGCCCGTCGCCGTGAGCGAGCACCGCCTCCAGGCGAAGCTCCGGACGCGGCTCCGCGCGAAGTTGCGGGAACTGCTCGTCACGATCGCCGCCCAGAAGGCCGCCGGGGAACTCGTCCGCGACATGCTGGACGGGGAGCTCGGCAAGGCCCTCTCGAACGGGCTCCGCCCGCTCTATCCTCTGAAGAAGATCGAGATCCGGGCGAGCGTGGTGAAGGGCAAGATGCCCGAGGTGGCCCAGGCGCCCGCCGAGCCTACCCCCGCTCCGTCGGTCCCCGAGGTCCCCACCGAGGCGGCCCCCGCCGCGCCCGAGAGTGGGACCCCCGCGCCGGCTCCCCCGGCATAGTTTTACCCTGGTTGCGGTCGCCT
>DAHVCH010000029.1 GCA_027314165.1 Thermoplasmata archaeon
GCCACACCGCGACCGCCTCGGTCTCGATCACCGTGAACCCCGCGAGCACCCCTCTCACAGCCTCCGCCAGCGCGACCCCCACGTCAGGGACCGCGCCTCTCGCGGTCGCCTTCACGGGCTCGGCGAGCGGCGGCACCTCGCCGTACACCTACGCGTGGGCGTTCGGTGACGGGAGCACGAGCACCGCCCAGAACCCCTCCCACACCTACTCGACCGCGGGCACCTACACCTCGACCCTGACGGTCACCGACAGTGCCAGCAACACGGCCAGCTCCTCGGTCACGATCACCGTCTCGGCCAGCGCGCCTCCGCTCGCCGCCTCCGCGTCGGCGAGCCCCACCTCCGGGACCGCGCCCCTCGCGGTCGCCTTCACCGGCTCGGCGTCCGGGGGCACCTCTCCCTACACCTACAGCTGGGCGTTCGGTGACGGGAGCACGAGCACCGCCCAGAGCCCCTCGCACACCTACACGACCGCCGGGACCTACACGGCGACCCTCACGGTCACGGACAGCGCGAGCCACACCGCGACCTCGTCGGTCTCGATCTCCGTGAGCGCGCCGAGCGGCGGATGCAGCACGGCAACCCCGGTCTCCTTCGGGACCCAGGTGTCGGCTTCGGCCCCCGTCGGCGGGTGCGCGCTCTACAGTGCCGCGCTGACCCAGAGCGAGTGGAACTCCTACTACTACCTCGATGCCTACGAGACCGACGGGTCGGTCTCCGGCGCCCAGCCGGTCTTCACGGTCTACACCGACCTGGGCACGGCCCCCACGCCCACCACCTACCAGCAGGAGCAGGCGGGCCCCAACGCCGCGCTGACCGTCGACCTCTTCACGGGTCAGGCGAACGTCTACGGCGGATGGGGGACCTACGAGTTCTTGGTCCAGGCGAGCGCGAGCGGCTCGGGCAGCTTCTGCTTCGAGGTCCAGCTCTCGAACTCCGTCGCGGGAACCTCCCCGTCGTGCTCCGCGGGCGGAGGAGGCGGCACCCCGCTCTCGGCGCAGGCCTCCGCCACTCCCACCACCGGGACCGCGCCTCTCGCGGTCGCCTTCTCCGGCTCGGCGAGCGGCGGCACCTCTCCCTACACCTACAGCTGGGCGTTCGGCGACGGCGGCACGAGCACCGCGCAGAGCCCCTCCCACACCTACACCACCGCGGGAACGTACACGGCGACGCTGACGGTCACCGACAGCGCGAGCCACACCGCGACCGCCTCGGTCTCGATCACCGCGACCTCCTCCTCGGGTGGAGGGTGCGACGGCCAGACCTACACGGTCGGGCTGGGGAGCGTCAAGTCCTGTTCGCTGGACGCCGGGGCCTCGGCGGTCCTGAAGTTCTCCGTGAGCCAGAGCCAGTGGAACTCGTACTACTACGTGAACGTCTACGAGTCGGACGGGGTCGTGAACAGCGGCGCCCACTTCTCCATCGGCTCGGGCATGGGCGGAACCCCCTCCCTCTCGGCCGCCCAGCAGACCGCCACCAGCCCCAATGCCAAGATCCAGATCGACCTGTTCACCCAGGCCTCCGGTCAGTACGGGGGCTGGGGGACCTACTGGGTCGTGGTTCAGGCGGTGGGCGGGAGCGGCGGGTTCTGCTTCGAGGCGCAGCTCTCCAACGGAGCGCTGGGCTCCGGCCCGTCATGCTCGGCTCCGGCGATCACGGAGATCAGCCACGCCGGGACCGCCCCCACCGTCGCGGGACAGGGCACGGCAGGCATCTCCGGGATGCTCGTGGGGACCACCCTCCTGACGCTCGTCGTGGGCGTCGTGCTGGTCGTCGGCACCTCCTGCGTGGTCCTGGCCGCTCGCGCTCGCGGGACATGGCCCTCGAGGGGCCGGTAGGCGGCGGCACTCGCCGTAGCTCGAGGTCGCGGCGGCTGGGCCCGTCCTGAAGGCGGAAGCGCGGCCCGCCCGGAGGGACTCCGGGAGGGAGTGGAGGACCGGGACGGGACCGCCGACCCGTGATCGAGGTCGCGGGGACCTCTCCGCCGCAGGGGCGCGTGATGCGCGAGGAAGGACCCGATCTCGCCTCAGTTCGCGTGAGAGGGGCGACTTCCCGGGCCGAGATGCAGGCACACCTCTCGACAAGGGCCGCGGTCCGTAGGGATGATAAGGTCCGAGCCACCGTCGGGGACCCGTGTTCTGCCCTGTCTGCAAGAGCCTCATGCGCCCGACCTCACGGGGGGTCTCGGTCTGCCCGAAGTGCCACCTGGAAGGTCGGAGGGACGGCTCCCTGGCCCACGGCGCTCGTGGGGGAGCGGAGGGGGTCGTGGAGCCGTTCCGGTATCGGCCGGGCCAGGTGGAGGCCATCGCAGAGATCCTCGGGCAAGCGAAAGGAGGCACCCGGGTCATCCTGCTCGAGGCCCCGGTGGGGGCCGGTAAGAGCCTGGTGTTGGCGGAGGTGGCCCGGGTCCTCCATCAGGAGAACGGATGGACGGGATACTACACCACTCCGCAGGTGAACCTGGTCGGACAACTGCGCTCGGACCCCCTCATCAAGAACAAGATCCAACCGATCGTCGGGATGGACAACTATCGCTGCGTCCTGGACCGGTCCCAAGAAGAGCAGCGGCGGAAGGTCTCCGAGGCCTGGTGCATCCACGGGCAACCGTGCGACCGTTGTCAGGGGCGAGGCAGCGCATCGTCGTCGGATGGCGCCTCCCCGTGCCCGGCGTGCGGCGGGAAGGGGTTGGTCAAGTTCGCGTGTCCGGAGAAGTACCGGTCGTGCCAGTACTTCCTCGACCGGAAGGCCGCGGCCCTGGGACCCTTGGCCACGATGACCCTGGCGTACCTGCTTCGGGTGACCCGCGACGCGTCCGGCCCGGTGGCAACCACCCCCGAGGTCGCCCTGGACGTGGAGGAGCCCCCTCGCTTCCAGACCCGGGACTTCCTGATCATCGACGAGGCCCACGGTCTCGGGGAGTACGCGAGGATGCTGGGCATCCAGGCGAAGGAGAACGCTCTCGAGCACCCGGTGTGGAAGGAGTTCTGGAGCCGCGACCTGGAAGCGCTCGTCGCCCCTTCGAAGGACCGCTCCGAGGAGATGACCCCCGAGGAGATCCGGTCCATCCTCGCCAGGATGCTGGAGGGGGTGCAGGAGGTAGAGCGCGCCGAGGAGGAGCTCGAGGTCTCCGGGCCCCATGAGGAGCTTCGCCGTGCTCGACGGCTCAACCGCGCGCGCCAGCTGGGGTTCGACCTGCTCGCCGGGATCGAGGACCTCGATTCAGGGAACCTCTGGGTGGCCCAGTGGGAGGAGGATGGATCGACCGCTGTTCTGGAGCTTTCGCCCGTGCTCTCTCAGAAGCTGCTGTCCCGCCGACTGTGGCCCCTCGGTCCGAAGCTGATCATCCTCTCTACGGCCACCATCCTGGACCCGAGCCAGTTCCTGCAGGAAGTGGGCCTCCCTCTCGAAGGGCACAGCCATCTCCGACCCGCCTCCGGATTCCCGGCGGAGAACGCTCCCATCTTCACCCAACCCAGCGTGGACCTGTCGGTCAGCCGCCAGGAACGGAACCTTCCCGAGGCCGTCGAGATCCTGAAGGGGATCATGGACCGCCACGCGGACCGGAGGGGACTCCTCCACGTCGCCGGTTACCGGCTGCAGCGGCGGATCTATGACGCGCTCCCGGAGCCCTATCGCTCCCGCCTGATCGTCCACCCGAGGGGGGAGGGCAGGACCCGGGCCGTGGAGGAGTGGAAGCGGGACGGGACCCGGGACTCCGTGCTCCTCTCGGTGGGGATGGAGGAGGGACTGGACCTGAAGGGTGAACTTGCGCACTGGCAGGTGATCATCAAGTGCCCCTGGGCCGACAAGAGCGACCGCCGCAACGTGGTCCGGAAGGGGATGGCCGGCGGGGAACGCTGGTACGAGATGCAGGCGCTCCGCAGGCTCCTCCAGAGCTTCGGGCGGATCGTCCGGTCCGACACCGACCTCGGCTGGACCTACGTCCTGGACAGTTCGGCCGTTGGGCTGCTCAACTCCTCCTCGTCGATGCTGCCGGCATGGGCGCGGGATCGGATCGAGGCGGGCAAGCGGATCGCGGCGACCGGGTCCCAACCCCCCGAATGGCGGAACGTCGCGGCGTGAGCCGGCCGACTCCGGGCCCACGACCTTGGAAGTTCCGCGAGGCCCACGGCGCGGTCGCAGCGCTCGGGAGCAGCTTGGGCAGGACACGCGGGCCGAAGAGAAAGAGGGTGGGGAAGGGGTTGGCGCAAGGCGGAGGCGGTCGGGTCGGCCTCAGGCCTTCATGACCTTCATGTAACCGCCCGACTCGTAGACCGCCAGGCGGCGCTTCTTCATCGTGGCCTCGAACTCGTCCCAAGGGATGGGCTCGATGCGGTTGTTCTTTCCGCGGGTGAACTGGATCCCCTTCGTTCCCTTCACTCGGCCCGGCTTGAGGCCCTTCTTGTCCGCGATCTTTCGGGCGTCGGTCAGGCTGATCTTGTCCATCGCCATTGGCTGTTTCCCCTCTGGCCGTTGCGGCCAGAATTTCGCATTCTCGGCGGTTTATAAGCGCGTCGGGGGACGTGCGTCGTAATCCGCACGACGCGCACGCGTCCGCAGCGTTTACTTCGAGGGGCCCGCGGACGAGGCCGGGCTCGGGGTCGTGTTCCCCGCCTTCGCGCGCGTGGGGGGGAAGAGGATGATGTCCTTGATCGAGCTCGCGCCCAGCATCGCCATCAGCAGCCGGTCGACCCCCATCCCCAGGCCTCCGGCGGGGGGCATGCCGTACCGTAGCGCCTCCACGAAGTCCTCATCGTAGGCGTAGGCCTCCTCCTCCTCGTGGGCCCCGGTCCGGGAGGGCGGCGGGAGCTGCTCGCGGAAGCGGGCCTCCTGGTCGTCGGGGTCGTTGAGCTCGCTGTAGGCGTTCCCGAGCTCGATCCCCTTGTAGAAGAGCTCGAACCGCTCGACACGGCCCGGCTTGGAGCGGTGCCGCTTGGCGAGCGGGGTCGTCTCCACGGGATAGTCCAGGACGAACGTCGGCCGGTCCAGTTTCGCCTCCACGTAGTGCCCGAAGACCTTGTCGAGGGCGGCACCGTGGCTCATCCCCTCGTGCACCTTCGCCCCGCACTCCCGGGCCAGGGCCACGAGCCGTTCGCGTGGGAGGTCGACGAGGTCCGGGATGCCGCTCTCCTTCTCGAGCGCCTCGACATAGTCGATCGTGGGGTAGGGCGGCGTGAAGTCCCGGACCCTGGCCTCGGCCTCCTCCTTGGAGAGGAAGGGGGCCGCGACCTTCGCGAGGTCCTCCGTCAGCCCCTCCACCAGATGGCGGACGTCCGTGTAGTCCGCGTAGGCCCAGTAGAGCTCCATCATCGTGAACTCGGGGCTGTGGTCCGCGTCCAGGTCCTCGTTGCGG
This sequence comes from Thermoplasmata archaeon, assembly GCA_027314165.1. Classification (GTDB taxonomy): domain Archaea; phylum Thermoplasmatota; class Thermoplasmata; order Lutacidiplasmatales; family UBA184; genus JAKAAX01. The sequence continues at coordinate 5,354 of DAHVCH010000029.1, forward strand.
AACACCTTCCCGATCTCGAAGACGCGCTCGAACCCCCCCACGAGAAGGCGCTTCAGTGGGAGCTCCAAGGCCACGCGCAGCCGGAAGTCCTCCTCGAGGAACCGGTAGTGCGTCAGGAACGGGTGCGCGAGCCCTCCGGAGGCCACGCGGCCCAGAACGGGGGTCTCCACCTCCATGAACCCCTGGGAACCCAGGTAACGCCGCATCTCCGTGACGAGGGCGGACCGGGCCTCGAAACGGCGGAGCGTCTCCGCGGAGGAGAGCAGGTCGACGTACCTCTGGCGCAGCCTGGCCTCCGTGTCCTGGAGCCCGTGCCACTTCTCCGGGGGCGGCCGGAGCGACTTCGCGAGCAGCACCACGGAGGTGGCCCGGACCGAGGGCTCCCCTCTTCGGGTGACCATGGGGACCCCTTCGGCGCCGACCAGGTCGCCCGGGTCGATCGTCTCCAGCACCTGGCGGTAGGCGTCCTCCCCGAGGTCATCCACCCGCAGGAAGAGCTGGAGCTCCCCGGTTTGGTCCCGGAGGGGGAGGAAGGCGGTCTTGCCATGCTGGCGGACCGTCAGGAGCCGGCCCGCCACCCTCCGCACCACTCCCGAGAGCTCGCCTCCAGGGGCCTGTCCCTGGAGCTCCTGCCGGACGGAGGCCATGGGGGTGCGGTCGGGGAACCCGTAGGGGTAGGGCTCCGTCCCGCCCTGCTTCAGGCGGTCCCGCTTGAGCCGGCGCTCCTCCGTCAGCTCCTCGCCGGTGGGCATGGTCCTGGAAGTGGCCCACGCCGGGCCGAGCAAAAGGCTTCGCGCTAGGGCTCAGGCCGCCCCGGGTCCAGGGGACGTTCTCCGGCCGCCGTCGGTTCAGCCGGACCCGACGCCGACCTTGCCCCGGCCGCCGCCGTCGTCGCCGCCCCCGCCTCCGATCTGCATCCGGCCCTGGAGGTAGGGGATGAGGACGGCAAAGAGGATCAGGACGAGGAAGATGAAAATGATCGTGATCTGGATGATCACGGTCCACGGGGGCGCCGCGTAGGTCATCCCGCTGCCCCAGAACGGCACGCCGTCGTTGCTCCCGAAGCAGGTCGCGGGAGTACAATCCTTCGGCCCCAGGAACACGAACAGCACCCACGTGATCGAGACCAGGACGACCAGGGTCAACGTATCGCCCAGGCCGTGCGGGTAGTTCTCGGCGACCGATCTCCAGCGGATCGCCAGGAACATCATGATGATCACGATGGTGATGATGAGCGTCCAAAACAGGAAGACGCTCAGCCCCAGGTAGAGCACGGCGAAGGTCAGCAGGGCGAGACCGAAGAGCGGGATGTCCATGTTCCGTTATCCTCCCCGTTCCTCTCGCTCGTCCTGCTCCCTTCGCCGTCCGTCTACTGCCGCGTCCCGTACGTCTGGATGAAGGACTGGGCCCACTCCAGCGTCTCGGGCGTGACCGAGCTCTTCGTCTTCCCGATGGCCTCGAGCAGGTTCGACATCTTCACGCCGATGACCCGCCGGGTCGTGGAGCCCTGGCCGCCGCGCTCCAGGAACTGCTGGAGCTGCATCTGCGGCCCGCTCGCCATCGACCCACCGCGGCCACCCACCTCGCTGCGGAGCTGCTCGCGCAGGGCGATGAGCTTGGCCTCGTCCACGATGGAGGCGATGTCCGCGCCGGAGTACCCTTCCGTCCCGAGGGCCAGAAGGTCGTAGTCGATCTCTCCGTCGCAGGGCACTCCCTTCACGTGGATCTTGAAGATGTCCGAGCGCGCCTTCAGGTCCGGCGGGGGCACGTAGAAGATCTTGTCGAACCGCCCGGGACGCAGCAGGGCGGGGTCCAGGATCTGCGGACGGTTCGTCGTCGCTACGATGATGACCCGGTCCTTGGGCTTGATCCCGTCCATCTCCGTCAGGAACTGGCTCACGGCGCGCGAGACCTCGGGGGTCTTCATCGACTCCTTGCTCGCGAGCGCGTCGATCTCATCGAAGAACACGATGGACGGCGAGTTCTCACGGGCACGGTAGAGGATGTCGCGCACGGCGGCCTCGCTCTGGCCGGCGAGGGCGCTCACCAGCTCGGGGCCGTTCACGATCTGGATGGGGACATTGAGCTCGTTCGAGGCCGCACGCATGATGTGCGTCTTCCCGCAGCCGGGCGGGCCGAACAGCAGGATCCCACGTCCGGTCTTGAGCTTGTACTCCTCCATCAGCTCGGGCTTGGTGAGCGGGAGCTCGACGTACTCCTTGAGCGCCTTCTTGATGTCCTCGAGCCCGCCGACGTCGTCCCACTTCACGACGACCTTCCGCTCGGCCCTCTGGACCTGGTGCATCTTGCGCTCGAAGTCCATCTTGAGCCGCTCGTACTCCTCGATCATCCTGAGCGAGATCGAGGGCTTGATGCGGGGCATCACGGTGCGGAAGTCCTCCATCGAGATGATGGAGGCGACCCCCGTCATCATCGACCGCTTCATCGCGATCGTGGCCGCCTCGCGCACGAGGTTCGCGAGGTCGGCGCCGGAGAACCTCTCGGTCTTCTTCGCGATCTCGGTGAGGTCGATGTCGGGCGAGACCGGCTTGCCGAAGAGGTGGACCTTGACCACGTCGGACCGTTCGTTGAAGTCGGGCGGGGGCACGTAGATGATCTTGTCCAGCCGCCCGGGACGCATCATCGCGGGATCGATGAGCTCGGGCTTGTTGGTCGTGGCCACGATGATGACCCCTCCCGTCTTGTCCATCCCGTCCATTTCGGAGAGCATGATGGACAGCAGACGCGGGGACACATCGTCTGCGCTGTACATGTCACGCCGCTTCGCGAGCGCATCGACCTCATCCATGAACAGGATGCAGGGCGCGCGCTCCTTCGCGGTCTTGAACAGCTCGGCGACCTTCCCTTCCGACTCTCCGTACCACTTGCTCATCAGATCCGAGCACTTGACGGAGATCATCTCGACGCCCAGCTCGTTCGCGAGCGCCTTCATGAGCATGGTCTTCCCGCAGCCGGGCGGGCCGAACAGCAGGATACCCTTCGGGGGCTCGAGCCCGAACTTGGAAGTGACATCCTTCCGCATGAGCGGGATGATCATCGACTCCTTGATGTCCGCCTTCACGTCGCCCAGGCCGCCCACCATCTCGAAGGAGACCTTGTGGAGATGGGCCATCTCGGCGACACGGGTACCGACCGCGGTCCCTCCGAGCTTGCTCGTGAAGTAGGCCTGGAACGTCTCGCGGAGCACCGCCCCTGCGAACACGGCCGCGAGCATCGCCGGGATGATGCCGACGACGAGGATGCCGGCCACGCCCTGGAACTGGTTGAACGCGACCAGCTCGCCGAAGGCCACGCCCGTGATGAGCCCGCCCCCGAGGAGGGAGTTCTTGGCCATCCGCGCGTGCGTCATGTTCGTGCGGTCGAGCACCAGGAGGTGCGCGAGCCAGGTGGCGACGCACCAGACGGCGATCATGACGAGGGGAGACCAGAATGCCTCGATGCCCTGCGTGCCCTGGGCGAGCACCTGGGCGTTCGGGCTCGCGATGTTCGCGTAGGCGTTCCAGAAGTCGTTGAAGGACCAGTTCCAGCGCACGGGGTTCAGGTCCTGCGGATGCCCGTTGGCGAAGGTCGGCAGGCCCGTGTGCGAGTTCCCCACCATCCAGCCGAGGACGGGGAAGTTGCCCAGCGTGACGAAGATCGAGAGGACGATGCCTCCCGCGAAGGCCACCGCGAAACCGAGCATGAGGGAGAAGATCATCCCCATCATGATCGGCACGATGAACGAAAGTCCGTAGGGCGCAAGAGCGATGACGAAGAAGCCGCCCAACCCCAACCTCCAATCGACGAGCGTCGCCCCCATCAGGGGCAGCAGCGCGACGATGAAGATCAGGCCGAGCTCCGGCGCCTGATAGCCCACCTCGGCGAGCATGAGCGCTCCGAGGAGGATGACCGCTAACTGCGGCATCTTCCACGCCACGAAGGAGAGCAGCACCGAGAAGATCAGCACCATCCACCATGGGTAGAACGGCAGGAAGACGAGACATAGCACGGAGAGGAAGAACATCACGATCGGGACGAGATGCGTCGGGTCCTTCGTGGCCACCCGGAAGAACCGCTTCAGACGCTTCGGCCACATCAGGGCCACGATGAGCATCGCCGCGCCACCGACGACCATCGCGATGAACAGCCCGTCGTAGAGCGGCGTGGGGTAGGGCTGGATGACCGCGGGGTCGAGGGCGAGCGCGCGCAGGCCGGTGTAGCTGTTCTCGAACGCGCTCCAGGTCGCCGACCAGGACGCGTCCAGGGTCAGGTAGGTGTCGTTGAGGTTGCCCGGGACGTAGCCCGTGACCACCTTGAACGTCAGAAGGACGTACTCCCCGACCTGGAAGTTGTACTGCGCAGGGAGGTTCCCCTGGAAGACCCCGAAGAGCTTCTGGGCGATCGCCTGGTGAACGGAGTCACCCGGCGAGATGCTCGTGTAGTTGATCAGGGTGATCCCCTGTTGCGCGTCGTAGTGGATGTAGGCGATCTGATCCTGGATCATGATCGTCTGACCCGGCTGGACGGTGCCCTGCGTCAGGGCGATCGCTTGCGTGCCGCCGTTGGAATAGTAGTGGGCGTTGGTCGTGTCGATGAACGCCCCGGCGGACTGGGTGTTCATCAGCAGACCGAAAGTGGGGATGAGGAACCCCCCGACGATGATGAGCCCGATACCGATGGCCAGGAAGACCATCTCTTCCTTCGAGTAGGACTTCTTCTTCTTGGGGGCCGGTCGTGGCGCTCCCTGGATGGGCCCTCCGCGAGGAGGGATGGCGAGCCCCCCTGGGGGCGGGCGAGCCCCGGGGGGGTACGGCTGCATCGGAGGCCGGACGGGGACCGGGCGGTACTGAGGAGGGTACCCTCCCGGGCGGGCCGGGACCGGCGCGTACGGCGACCCTTGCGGCGGGGGACGGGCCCCCGGTGCGGACACCGGGTAGAACCCTCCCATCACGTCGTAGGGGTTCCCCGGGGGTCCCTGGGGTCTCGGTCGGTTCGGGTTTTGCGGCGCTCCTTGTCCTCCGTAGGCCATCTTCGTCTCCTCTAGCTAGGGTTCAGTGTGAGCCACGCCCTTACAGCGTGATCCGCTTCTCCTCGGCAGCGGCTTTGCGACGTTGTTCCATGTAGATGAGCCAGATCGGAATGAACAGCGCCCCGGCGGCGATCATGCCGAAAAGTAAGGGCAACGGCATGTACGGCGGGGAGTTCGAGAAGCCCTGCGTGGGCTCCGAATAGACCGGCTGTTGATGTTGCGCAGCCGAGTTGAAGATGAACGTGAGCGTCTTGTTCGAAGCCGGCGTCATGTCGTACGACACGCTCTGGATCGACCCCTGGTAGGTCACGGTCACGTTGTACCAGCCGTACGCCAGGAAGAGCGGGGTCGCGGAGTTCGTCGCGTTGGGGTAGCAGAACCCGAACGCGTTGGTGTAGCAGATGTCCCACCACGAGTTGTTCGAGATGTTGACGGGGACGTTCGGCTCGTACTGGTTCTTGGCCGAGTCGAAGACGACCACGTAGAAGTACGTCCGGCTGTTGACGGTGGGGATCCCCTCCCGCTGGGTGTGGAAGTGGTAGGTGTCCGAGCGTAGCGGGCAACCGAGCTCGTCGTACGCGAGGACGTAGAAGGAGACGTTCACCCCTGGCGGGAAGGGCCCGATGTCGGAGGGGTCGGCGAGCTGGGTGCCGTCGCCCGTGTAGAACACGGTGCTGTTCTCCTCGTTCATGAGGACGACACCGTTGAGCGGCTGGCCCAGGTACGTCTCGTTGAAGAAGACGTAGGAGTACGCGATCGCGGTCGTGATGTTCCGGCTCGAGATCGAGAGGTTCAGGATCCCGGTGAACGCGGGGATCTCGCTGTTGTTCGTGTCGGACTGAACGACGTACTGCATCGGGTTCGGGGTCGAGTGGCCCGCGGTCAGGATCAGGAAGAAGGGGAACCCGAGGTAGCCCACCGCGGAGATCGTCACCTGGGAGTTGTTGTCGTACCATCCGGCGTTCTTCCCGTAGACCGACGGAGTGGTCGTGATGTTCCCCGCGTCCCAGGGGTCCTGGATGATGTCCACGTAGACCTGGGTCGTGAAGTTGATCGTGGCGGAGGCCGAGCCGGAGGACGCGTCCACCTCCCCCGCCGCGGGGGCGGCGACGTAGCGGACGAAGTTCTGGCCGAACTCGGAGAGCGGGGTCGTGACCGTGTAGGCGAGCTTCTGGGCGGGCGCGTTGGTGAACACGATGGGCTTGGGGGTCACGGCCGAGAGGTTGGTCGTACCCAGCAGCACGGACCAGGTGGCTCCCGCAGGGAGGCCTGTCGCGGTGAAGGTGACCGTCGCCGCTCCCGTTACGGTCGGGGAGGCGGCCAGAGCGGCGGAGGGCGCTGGGAGCTCGATGCCCGGGTCCTGGACCGGGACCTGGCTGGGGTCGACAAGCCCGGGGGCGGGCATGAGCGCGGGTGCGGAGCCGACCGCATGGTACACCGCGATCTCGGTCAGAGGGCCCTGGAGCGTCAGGGTGAGCGGGTTCGGGTTGTTCCCTTGCACGCTGGAGAAGTTCCCGTTCTGGTGCGCCGGGTTGTAGTACGGGGGAAGCGCGCTTCCCGTCCAGCCGTAGAAGTTGTACCCGCTGGCGGGCTCGCACCAGGTGGAGCCGCTCCCGACGACGTAGGTGTACCAGCTCGAGTAGATCATGTTGTAATAGCCGACGTCGGTCGAAACGAACGCTTTGATCTGGAAGTGGATGATGTCACCCACGTCGTAGAACGGTCCGATGCCGGCCGGCAGTCCTCCCTCGCAGGAGAACATGAACGTCGCGTTGTTCCCGCAGAAGGAGAGCCCGTACCCCGTGTGGAGCCCGGTCTTGTTCTCGAGAGAGTAGACAAGCCTCGCGCCGCCCAGGGGCCCTCCGATGGGGAACCCGAGCTTGCTCGAATTGAGGTAGAGGTAGACCGACTGGAAGGGGTCCGGCTGGATCCCGTTGAAGACGTTCGGGGTCGCGGTCATGACCATGTCGTTCTCCAGCTGGCCGCTCGGCCACCCGTTGGTCACGTGGAAGGCCCACGTGGGCTCCGGCTGCGGGTTCGGCGGGGGAGAGTTCCAGGGCGCGTGGTAGGCCCCCACCGGGCACGGCGAGGTCCAGTTCGCGGGGTCGGTCACGTTCTGGACGAGGGTGATGTTGAAGTAGACGGTGGAGCCGGGCGGGAAGAACTTGAAGTCGTTGAGCTGGCCGCTCGCGTGCTCGTGGTTGGTGCTGTCGACCTGCATCGGGAAGTTCGCGGGAGCGTTCGGCAGCGTGGAGTTGAGCGACTGGTTGTTCCAGCCGACGGCCCAGACCGTGATCACGGCCTGCTGGATGGGCACCCCTGCCGGGGTGTAGATGTCCACCTGGACGGCCTTCGCGTAGGCGCTGACGGTGTTGACGTAGGGGACCATCTGGAGCGAGTTGAACAGGCTGATCGTCACCGTGACGTTGTTCTGGAAGTCGCTGGACTCCTGGGTGCCTGGCGCGCAAGGTCCGACCGGGGCCCGGGTGACCTTCGGGGTGGGGGCGGCGGTGGGCGCCGCGGAGGGTGAGCGGGCGGGGTCGGTCGACCGGGCCGCCACGGGGTGGGCGGAGAGGACCGAAGGGGCCGCGAAGGGGGCCGACGCGGCGGAGAGCGGCGTGTCCACGTGTGGAGCCGGGGCCTGGTGGGGGAGGAAGAGCAGCGAGCCGGTGGGGAGCGAGGGCGCGAGGAGCGCGACGAGCAGGAGAATGGCCGCGAGGGCCAGGGGGCGGCGGGAGATCATAGTGTGATCCGCTTCTCCTCGGCTTCCGCCACCTGGCGGAGCCGTCTCCAGTGCAGATAGATCGGGATGAGGACCACCGTCGCGGCGATCATCCCGCCGGCGACCCCGATGTCGATCCCCGGGGTCACGGCCGCGGAGAAGACCGGAGGCGGTGGCGGGGCGTTCAGCGTGAAATTGAGCACGCTGTACTTGAGGTTGACACGCCAGTTGGAGGCCTCCCCCAGGACGGCGGAGGAGTTCATGACGTGGCTGCAGTACAGGTTCGCAGGGATCATGTCCGGCGGATTGAGGCCCGCACCGTCGAAGCCCTTCACCTCGACGTCGATGGTGTAGCTCACGTTGGCGGGGAGGAAGCGCGGGGTCCATTGCATCCCGGTCACGTTGGGGTAGGCGACCCCGTTGATGGTGGTCCTCGTCAGGATCCGGATGGTCCCGGCGAGCCCCGTGATGTTGACGAACGCGTTGTCGACCGGCTCGCCCGTGGCGGCATCGAACACGTAGACGTAGAAGAAGCAGTACTGGCTCGGGGGGAAGACCTGGTAGGGAATGAAGAACTTGTACGGGTGTGAGACCACCGAGGTCTCGTTGAAATCGTAGGCCTTGATCACGAAAGTGACGTTGCTACCTTCGGGTAACCCTGGGATATCGAAGTAGTACTCGTTCAGCGTGATCCGGTGCATCGTGTATAACGCGGCCCCGCCACCCCCGGTGGTCGAGTAGACCACGTGGATGATGATGTAGGCCGCCTGGATGCTGATCGTCCGGTTGAACGTCAGGATGGTGACGTTGACCTCCTGGTTGATCCCGACGCCCGGGATGCTCGGCGGGGTGGTGTTGAGCCAGCCGTTCCATCCCTCGGTCTGGATCGAGTTGGGGTCCGTCGTCACGTTCAGGCACTGCGTGAAGTTGGCGTTCGGGCAATCCCCTATGGTGGAGACGATCTGGGTGAAATTGCGCGACTGGATCATGTGGCCATAGGAGTCGTAGGCCTGGATGAACCACTCAACTCTCGTCCCGCTATGGGCGAAGAAGTCGGCCGGGAGCTCCACCCTGGCGTGACTGGTATCGTTGTAGGGGTAGGCCATGGGGGTGAACCCGCTCGCCCAACTTCGCCAGTAGGTCCCGTTCGGGTACCAGGCGTTCAGCACGATGACGGTGGCCTGGGTGTTGATCGAGCCGAGCGAGTAGTTCTCGACCGGTTGGGTCCTCAGGTCCACGATGACGTGGTCGCCTACGGCAGGCACGACGGGATAGTAGGTCAGGTTGAGGTTCGCCGCGAAAGCGTTGGGACCTCCTCCGCTCACCATGTTGGCGTTGTTCGGGCCGTAGGGGGGGGTCGTGCCGAGCGGGGCGCTGTCGTAGTACCAGAAGCCCTTGGTGAAGTAGTAGAACATGTCCGGGGCGGCCGACACCCCGCCGTTACAGCTTGGGGCGCACTGGCGGACCGCGTTCAGCACGCCGCCGGAGCTCGAGCCGTTCCAGTAGGTGTTGGTCACGTTCCACATGACCCAGGTGCCGTTCGGGAAGTTCTCCGAGCTGCCGCTCGTCGAGGAGATGTTGAGGTCGTAGACCCAGTGGTGGAGCGTGTCGCCCGGGACGGAGTAGGGGTGCCCTTGGGTCGGCGACCACTGCTGGCCCGAGTTGGTGTGCCATTGCGTCCCGTCCGTGTCGCAGAACCAGCAGACGTCCTGCCACATCACGTCGACCACGGTGAGGTAGAGGTAGGCGTCCCAGCCCGAGTACATCGCCGGCGGTCCCTGGTGGGCCGCGGAGCAGGATCCCATCCAGGCCGGAGGGTTGTAGATGTAGCAGTTGGAGAGGTCGTAGCTGGAGAGGACCTGCATGTGGATGTCGTCGTTGGCGTGGGGGTAGAGCTGCCAGCTCGTGTTGAGCTGACCGGAGCGGGGGTCGGGGATGATGTCCGGGGCGGAGTAGTTGGAGACGTCGACCTGGATGCAGGCGCTTTGGTTGGCGAGGATCGGCCAGCAGGGGTGGTCCTGAGGGGTCATCTGGACCATGCCGGCCGGGACCCCCGCAGGGGTCGGGGTGCTTTGCGCCAGGGCCTGGGCGGTGGTCGAGGCGCTCTCGTGCGGAAGGGCGGGGGTGATCGGGGCGGCGTGGCTCGGAAGGCCGGGCAGCGCCAGGAAGAGGACCGCCAAGAGCAGGAGCGCAAGAGAAGCCGCGGGACGGAGGGTTCTCGGAAGGGTCCGGAGCGCGCGGAAGGCCCGGGTCAGCACGACCTGCAGGTCGACAGCGGACGACCTGGGGTTCGTAGGATCCTTCACGGGAATGTGCGCTCCTGGGCGCTTCCGGACAGGGCTTCCCGCGTGATGTTCACCTCGAGAGTACCGCCGTCGGCGTCAGGTGTGGCACGCCACCACACGGCATGATATAAACGTGATGCCGTTGAGCACGAGGAACGGCGCATCTGGGGCGATTTCTCGAGGAGAAATCGGCCTCAGGCGGCCTCGAGCTCAACGCGCTCCGGCCGTACGGCAGGGTGCACGAGCGTGAGCGATTCCCGGGAGCCGGATTCGCCCTTCGCGGGGTCGTGGAGGAGCAGGTAGGTGCCGAAGAAGAACTCGGCCGTCGCGTCGCCCCCTCCGATCCCGTAGCTCACGTAGTCCGCGAAGTAGACGTGGACGTAGGCGGAGCGGTGGGAGCGGAGCGCCTTCAGGAACTCGGTGTAGGTCTGGACCCCCTTCCTCTGGAGCTCCTCCAGGACGTCGCGCAGCAGCGAGCGCTCGGAGAGCTTGCCGAGTCCGTCGTAGGAGATGTACAGCGCCGGCTTCGGCTCCAGCCCGATCACGTCGAAGCGGGTGACCCGCTCGGCCTTCTTCGTCCGCATGGGAGGGGGTGGTCAATTCGAGAGGGAGAAAAGGTTGCTGGAGGGGGTCGGAAGACCGGCCCCCTCCTGCTCGTATGATCCGCGCCGCTCAGTGAGAGTGGCCGCCGGGACCCCCGGGAGGGCCCCCGCCGGACTTCCGGGAGGCGATCACGTCGTCGATGCGCAGGACCATGTTCGCCACTTCGGTGGCGGAGCTGATGGCCTGGCTCTTGACGCGGAGAGGCTCCACGACCTTCAGCTTGAGCATGTCGCCGGGGTGGCCGCCCTCGGAGAAGTTGATCCCCGCGTTCTTGTTGGACCCCTCGTGCGCCTTGCGCAGGTCGATGATCGTGTTGATCGCGTCGTAGCCGCCGTTCTCCGCGAGCGACCAGGGCAGGACCTCGAGCGCCTGGGCGAAGGCCTCGACGGCGAGCTGCTCACGGCCGCCCACGGTGGGGGCGAACTTGCGCAGCCGGACCGCGAGCTCCATCTCCGTCGCGCCGCCGCCCGGACAGATGACCCCGTCCTCGATCGTGGAGGAGACCACCTTCAAGGCGTCCTGGAGCGCGCGCTCGACCTCCTGGGTCACGTGCTCCGTCCCGCCCCGGATGAGGATCGAGACGCTGCGCGCACCCTTGCAGTCGATCACGAAGGTCATGTGGGAGTCTCCCACCTGGCGCTCCTCGACCTCGCCCGCCGCGCCCAGGTCCTTCGCGCTCAGCTCCTTCCAGCCGGTCACGACCTTGCCGCCGGTCGCGCGGGAAAGCTTCTGCATGTCGGACTCCTTCACCTGCTTCACGGCGAAGATGCCGGCCTTGGCCAGGTAGTGGAGCACCACATCGTCGATCCCCTTCTGGCAGATCACGACGTTGGCGCCGGTCGCCTTGATCGCGTCGACCATATCGCGGAAGGTCTTGTCCTCCTGGTCGAGGAAGTTCTGGATCTGGCCGGGCGACTTGATGTTGATCTTGCTCTCGAACTCGGTCTTCTTGATCTCGAGGGAGCTGTTGAGCAGCGCGATCTTCGCTCCCTTGGTGACCTTGTTCATCCGGGGGTGGCCGCGCTCCTTGTCCAGGAGGATCCCCTGGACGAGCTCGGTGTCCGCGATGGTGCCGCCGTGCTTCTTCTCGATCTGGATGAGCGAGGTGTCCGCGACCTCCTTCCCGTCGCGCTGCTCGACGATGGCCCGCACGGCCTTCACGGAGAGCCTTGCGAGCTCCTCACGAGAGCCGTAGACGCCCTTGCTGCCCATGGCCGTCGCGGCCACGTCGACCAGGGTCTGCTCGTCGGCGATGTTGACCTTGTGCCCGACCTCGGCCTTGAGCAGGCGCTCGGCCTCCTCGCGGGCGAGGGAGAAGCCCCGGGTGATCACCGTGGGGTGGACGTTCTGCTCGATGAGGGTCTCGGCGCGCCGGAGGAGCTCCCCCGAGAGGACCACTGCGGTGGTGGTCCCGTCGCCGCACTGCTGGTCCTGGGTTTTCGCGACCTCCACCAGCATCTTGGCGGTGGGTTGCTCGACGTCTACCTCCTTCAGGATGGTCACTCCGTCGTTCGTGATGGTGATGTCGCCCATCGAGTCGACGAGCATCTTGTCCATCCCGCGGGGGCCGAGGGTGCTGCGGACGGCGTCCGCGAGCGCTCGCGCGGCCGCGATGTTGTTCGACACCGCGCCCTTGCCCTTCTCCCGTTCGACTCCTTCCTTCAGCACCAAGATGGGGGTTCCCGCCAACATATGTTCTCTCTCGAGGGGTTGCCCTCGATGTTCAAGCCAAGTGAGGGAGCGCTTGTATATAAATACGGCTACTCGCGCCCTCGGACCCGGAACCCTCGGGGGGCGGCCGCGGCGGGAGAGGGGAGGTCCGTCCATCGGGCCGAGGCTCCCGACACGGGGCGGACCGCGTTGGCCTTGACGTACAGATAGACGCGAGAGGCCTTCCGCAGCCCGAGGCTCCTTCGCGCCTGGGGTGTGATGCAGCTCGACAGGCGGATCCCCCGGACCTCCGCGGTCAGCAGCACCCGGGACTCCGAGAGGGGAGAGAGCGAGAGGACGCGCGAGAGAAGGACGTTCTGGGCGCTGGAAGGGAAGCGCCGCCGGGCCACCACCACCGCGTCGGGGTTCACCGAGATCCCCACGAGATCGCCCTCGGGGCGGCGGAACCCCACGAAGAGCCGAAGCCCGTTGTCCAGTTCGACGCAGGGCGCGGGAGCCGCATGCCATCGACCGACCAGAGGTTCCGGCAGGGGCGCGCCCTCGCCGCCCGGCCCCTCCCCTTCCCCTTCACGGTCCAGGGGACCCACCCCCCGCCGGAGGAGGCTCGCCCCCGTCTTCGTGAGCTCGCTCCCTCCTCCGCCGGAGGTCCCTCCGCGCTCGGCCCGGACCACGGGGGCGCCCAGCAGGAGCTCCAGGCGACGGACCCGGTAGACCCCCCGGTCGCGCCCGATGCCGATCTTCCGGCAGGCCTGGGCCAGGCTGCCCACGTCCGAGATCGCGCGCAGGAGCGCCAGGTCAAGGGGGGTCAGCAGGTGCTCTCTGCCGCGGTGGGCGAGGCTACCGGTCACCGAGGGCACAGACCGCTCCCTCCCGAAGAAGGATGTGGACGTCACGGCCGGGGGAGGCGGGGGCGCCCCCCTCCCGTCCGACCTCCGCCTCGAGACGTATCCCCTCGACCTCGACGTTCAGCCGGTACCCCTTCGACGAGACCCTCCACCTGCGCACGCGCGCGGGCCACGGGCCTCCGTCGACCGGTCCGGCCGCCCCCGGGTCGACCCCCTGGGGCTCGAGGATGAGCGCGTCGGCGGGGAACGCCACGCCCCGGGGCCCGGACCGGGAGGTGAGCCAGCGTCGGAAGGGCCCCGAGCCGGCGGCAAGCTCCTCGGGGGTCAGCACGTTCTCGAACCCGAGGAACCGCGCCACGAACGGGGTCGAAGGGGCCTGGAGGACGTCGGAGAGGCTTCCCACCTGCCGTGCCTCTCCTCCCTCCAGGAAGAGGAACCGGTCCCCCAGCGGGAACCCCGTCATGGGGTCGTGGGTCACGAGGACCATCGGCAGGCGGTCCCGGTCCAGCACCCCCCGGAGCAGCTCCACCATGTCGTCGCGCGCCAGGAGGTCGAGGGCCGAGAGGGGCTCGTCGAAGAGGAGCGCGGTCGGCTCCGCGGCCAGCGCCCTCGCCAGCGCGACCCGCTGGCGCTCCCCCCCGCTCAGCTGGGCCGGGTGGGCCGCCGCGCGGTGGGCGATCCCGAAACGCTGGAGTAACGCCTCCGCGCGCGGGCCCGCGTCCCCCCGGTCCCGGATCTCCAGAGGGTACCGGACGTTCGCCGCCGCGTTGCGGTGCGGGAAGAGGGCGAGCGATTGCGGGACGTACCCCAGTCCCCGGTCCTCCGCCGGGAGGCGCGTGAGCCGCCGCCCGTGGAGCCGGACCTCTCCGGAGATCGACGGGAGCAGGCCGCAGATCCCCCGGAGCAGCGTCGTCTTTCCCGCCCCCGAGGGCCCGGCGACCACCAGGACCTGGCCGGGAGCGACCTCCGCGTGGACCGGGCCCACCCGGGTCTCTCCCACCTGGACCTCAAGTCCGTCGATCTCGAGCCCGTCGGTCGTCATGGCACGAGCACCCTCCCGCGCCAGGGCATGCGACCCCGGGCCTCGAGCAGCCGCACCGCCAGGAACAGCGCGAAGGAGACGAGGATGAGCAGGCTGGAGACCGCCAGGGCGGCGCTCGTGTCACCTAGGGCGTACAGGTTGTACACGTACACTGTAATGGGCTGGGTCACCGGTCCACGGTACGGCGGGCTCGGGACGACGGTGTAGGCCAGGATGAGAAGGCCCCCGATCTCGCTCACCGACCGCGCCCAGGTGAGCAGGGCCCCGGTCAGGATGCCCCGGAAGGCCAGAGGGAAGGTCACCGAAAGGAACACGTCGCCCCGGGAAGCCCCCAGCGTCCGGGCCGTCTCGAGGAGCTCGGGGTCGATCGCGCGGAACGCCTCGGCCGTGGCCAGCACGGTGTAGGCGCCTCCGACGTAGACCATCACGAGGACCACGCCCCAGATGGTGGACACGACGGGGAATCCCATCCGGTCGGCGAACGCCCCCAGCGGGGCCTCGGGAGCGAAGAGGAAGAGGAGGGCCAGGCCCGCGACCAGGTGCGGGAGGACCACCGGGAGCGTCACCACCGACTCGACGAGCGCATGGCCCGGGAACCTCCGCCTCGCGAGGACGTAGCCGAGCGGGACCCCCAGGAAGACCGCGAGCGCGAGCGCGATGCCGGAGGCGAGGAGGGTGAACTCGAGCGACGCGTCGACGGCCGGGTCGGAGGCGACCGCCAGGATCTGGGAGAAGGGGACGTAGGTCGCGATCGCCACGAGGGGGAGCACGAAGAGGGC
>DAHVCH010000002.1 GCA_027314165.1 Thermoplasmata archaeon
GAGGGGGAGGTAATCCTGAAACCCAGTCGTGGTCTGGACTGAGGGCTGTAACTCGCCCTCACGAAAATGGATTCCGTAGTAATCGCGGGTCAACATCCCGCGGTGAATATGCCCCTGCTCCTTGCACACACCGCCCGTCAAGTCATCCGAGTTGGGCCTGAGTGAGGGTGACCCCTTGGGGTCGTTCGAACTTAGGTTCAGCAAGGGGGACTAAGTCGTAACAAGGTATCTGTAGGGGAACCTGCAGATGGATCACCTCCTAACGAACGCTTTAGGGCGTTCGGTGTGTTTCAGAAAGATGGATAGACTCTGGACATGTCTCGCGCATGGCGCCTTCCCCGACCCTTTCGGGCCATCGAAAACCCCAAAATCCTACCAGAATTTTGGTAATTACCAGGTCATTATATATTGCGCTGGTCTCGCGCCCCCATGGCCGGGATCGCGGTGAACCGCCTGTCCTCTCGGACCGATGAGCTGTCGCCTTCGCTCCAGAACGCCGTGCGGTCGCTCCGCCAGGGCGAGCCGGTCCTGGTCTTCGACGCCCCCTCGAGAGAGGGGGAGACCGACATCGTCCAGCTCGCCGAGACGGTCACCGCCTCCTCCGTCCGCCGCCTCAGGGAGGCGGCCGGGGGGTTCATCTGCGTCACCTTCCCCGACGACCTTCGCCGCCGTCTTGGTCTCCCGTACCTCTCCGAGCTCTACCAGCAGAGCGGGGAGGCCCACCCGATCCTGCCCGCGCTCGTACCGGAGAGCTTCAAGTACGACCGGAAGAGCCCCTTCGGGATACTCGTGAACCACCGCGAGACCTACACCGGGATCCCGGACGTCGACCGTGCGCTCACCATCCGGGCGCTCGGCAAGCTCGCCCGCGACGGTCCTTCCCTCTCCGACACCGAGCTACGCGAGAGGTTCCTGCGCGAGTTCCAGGCTCCGGGGCACGTGGCCCTTCTCCACCCCGCGCCCCACCTCCTCCGGGAGCGGCGCGGCCACACCGAGCTCTCCCCGGCGCTCGCGGAGCTCGCCGGAGAGCCCGGCTCGCTCGTTCTTTGCGAGATGCTGGGCCGGGACGGGCGCGCGGTCCCGCCGGAGCAGGCGCGCGCGGTGGCCCGGCGGAACGGCTGGGCGTTCGTCGAGGGCGAAGAGATCGTCGAGGCTTGGTCCCGATGGTCCGCGTGATGGCCAGCGGGGTCTTCGACCTCCTCCACCCCGGCCACCTCTATTTCCTGACCCAGTCGAGGAAGCTGGGCGACGAGCTCGTGGTCGTCGTGGCCCGCGACCGGACCGCGTCGCGGCTGAAGCGGGAGCCGATCCTCCCGGAGGAGATGCGGCGCGAGATGGTGGAGGCCCTCAAGCCGGTGGACCGCGCCGTCCTGGGCTCGCTCACGGACATCTACCACACCGTCGAGGAGCTCCGCCCCGACATCATCGCGCTGGGGTACGACCAGCACTTCGACGAGGCCGAGGTGGAGCGGGAGTGCTCCCGGCGCGGCCTCAAGATCCGGGTCGTCCGGCTGGGAGAGCTTCCGAACGACCTCCTCGCCACGCGCCAGATCATGGAGCGCGTGCTTTCCCGCTACGCCCGCGCCCGCCGGGAGCTGGAGGAAGAGGACGGGCCGCGCGCGCGTCCTCGGAGGGACCCGGGGGCATGAAGCGCATCGGCATCGTGGACACGACCTTCTCCCGCGTCAACATGGGCCAGATCGCCATCGACGCGCTCAAGGCGTTCGGAGAGGGGATCCAGATCGAGCGTTCGACGGTCCCCGGGATCAAGGACCTTCCCGTGGCGGTCCGCAAGATGTTCCGAGAGCGCAACGCGGACTTGGTGATGGCCCTCGGCATGCCCGGGGCCGCCGAGGTCGACAAGACCTGCGCTCACGAGGCGTCGCAGGGGATCATGCAGGTGGGGATCCTGGAGATGCGGCCGATCCTCGAGGTCTTCGTCCACATGGACGAGGCCAAGGACGACAAGCAGCTGGCTTGGCTCGCCCGTCGTCGGACGGAGGAGCACGCCGAGAACGCCTACCTCATGCTCTTCCACCCGGAGAAGATGGTCGAGCGCGCGGGACAGGGTCTGCGTCAGGGGTTCGAGGACGCGGGCCCCGTCCGGGAGTGAGGGGGGCGCACTCTCCCCCCGCGCCAGCTCCTTCGGTCCCGATGAGGTGGTGACGTGGCGAAGGACCGGTCCCGGACCGCATCACGTGAGACCCCCCTCGACGGACGGGGGGTCCGCCTCGGGATCGTGGTGAGCGAGTACCATGCTGACGTCACAGGGGCGATGCTGGCGGGCTCGAGAAAGGAGGCCCAGCGCCACCGCGCCACCGTAGGGAAGGTCGTCCGCGTCCCGGGGGTCTTCGATGTGCCTCTCGCGGTCGAACGGTTGCTGGAACGGGAGGACGTCGACGCGGTCGTGACCCTTGGAGCGGTGGTCCAGGGAGAGACGGACCACGACCAGGTCATCGTACACGCCGTGGCTCGGAAGCTCCTGGACCTGGAGGTCGACATCGGCAAGCCGGTCGCGCTCGGCATCACGGGCCCGGGCCAGACCCTAGAGCAGGCCCTGGCGAGGATCGACCGAGGACCGCATGCGGTGATGGCCGCGGTCAAGATGGTCCTCGCGCTCAGAGATGTCTGAGGCGAATCCCCAAGCGCACCGGGACCAAGGTGCCCTGGGAGAAGGGCGAGAGCAGGCGCCCAGGGACGGGGCCGATGCCGCGGGCCGGACTTGAACCAGCGGCCTACAGATCTTCAGTCTGTCGCTCTCCCAACTGAGCTACCGCGGCGTTCGCGGCCGCCGACAGCGGAGACGGTGATAAAGTCGTCTGTTCGGGCGGAGCCGCCCGGCGGACCGCTTGGGCAGCGTGGACCGTGCGGCACCGTATCTCTTCTTTTTGCTTTCAGGCCAGTGAACACAAACAAATACCCGAATCTTGCTCATTATCCGTATGGCCAGCGGTCCTTCGACGGCGTATCCAGAGCCTGCGCCTTCCCAAGGGGGACCGGGCCCGCATCCCTACTTCGGGGGCGGGGCAGGACCCGGCCCGTACGGCCCTGGGCCGATGGGGCCTTCGCCCTCCTACCCGATGCCCAGATACGGGCGCCGCCGGAAGGAGAAGATCGGCATCCCGCTCTTCATGGCCGGGTTCGTCGTCGCGGGGGTGGGCATCCTTCTGGTCGGGCTCGGCGTCGGGGGGGTCTTCAACACCCTCCTCAACCCCTACGGCCTGAGCGGCGGGAGAGCCGCGGCCCAGGTCGAGAACGGCTACATCAACGAGACCTTCTACGGCATCGACCTCGTCGGGGTCGGTGTCATGATCATCGGCGTGGGAGCGGGGATCAACGCCGCCGCTCGGTTCGACCAGAACCAGGAGCTGGGCCAGGGCGCCCACTGAAGCTTGAGGATCGAAGTTCGAGGATCGGAGGCAGGATCAAGATGAGCAGCGAAGGAACCGCACCCTGGACCAGGACGAACACCGCCGGCTCCAGCCCCCTCGGAGGTGCGTGAGCCCATGAGTTCCGGTCAGTACCAGAACTGGGGCCCCCAGGGTGGGGGACCTCAGGGTGGAGCGCCGGGCGCCTGGGCCGGCCCCGGGCCCGGGGGTCCTCCCCCGGCGTACTACGGGCGCGCCCGACGCCGGAGAGAGAAGCTCGGCGTGCCGCTCTTCATCGTGGGCGTTGCGTTGGTCGGAGTGGGCATCCTCCTGGTTGGGCTGGGGATCGGTCTCGCGGGCAACGCGGGGTACACCCTCAGCGGCCAGGCGCTGCGTCAGGCCCAGAACTCGTACTACAACATGACCATCACCGGCATCGACGTCGCCGGAGCTGGCGTGGTGCTCCTGGGGATCGGGGCGGGGTTGAACGTCGCGGCCCGCTTCGAACAGAACGAGGAGATCGGTCGGCGCACTCCCTAGGTCCCCCTGGACCGGTCGACCGCACCCTCCTGAGTGACCAGGGCGCGGACCCTCGTCGGGGTCATGGACCTCGCGCGCGTCCACGCGCGCCCGCCCGCGCGTTCAGGGGCTCGAGAGCGGGCCCGCTCACGGCGGAGGCGGGCTCCCTTTATTTCCCCCACGGAACCTGCTAGGGGCCGTGCGGACGCTCGTTACCACTGAGAAGTTCAACACCGCCCTTCGGATCGCGGTGGTGCTCTCCGACGGCAAGATGGAGAGGGAGCGGCGTGGCCCGGTCGCCATCTTCCGGTTCAAGCGGGGAGAGGACCCGTGGGCCGTCGTGGGGCTCCGGGGCCACATCGTCGAGCTCGACTACCCCAAGGAGCTCAGCGCGTGGGACTTCGCGACGCTGCCCAAGCTCCTGGAGACGACCCCCCATCGGAGCGTGACCGAGCCTGCGATCGTCGAGGCCCTGAAGCAGCTCGCCCCCAGCTACGACCGGGTCATCCTCGCCACAGACTGGGACCGGGAAGGGGAGGTCATCGCGGCCGAGTGCCTCGAGATCCTTCACGGGGTGAACCCCCAACTGTCCGTCCAGAGGGCCCACTACAGCGCCCTCACTCGCTCGGAGATCGAGGAGTCTTTCAAGAACCTGAAGGAGCTCGACCGGAACCTGGCGGACGCCGGTCTCTCCCGTCAGCATGTGGACCTGATGTGGGGGGCCCTGCTCACCCGCTACCTCACGCTCACCTCCCAGATGGGCGGGGGCCGGACCTCCGGGTCCCAGGGTGGAGGCTTCCTGTCGGTGGGGCGCGTGCAGACCCCGACGCTGGCCCTCCTGGTCGGACGGGACCAGGAGATCAAGAACTTCGTCCCCAAGCCCTACTGGAACCTGCGCGCGGACGCGACGAAGGACGGCACGCCCTTCCGGCTGGATCACACGCACGGCCCGTTCTTCGAGCACCCCGAGGTGGAGAAGCTGCTCCAGAAGCTGGAGTCGCACAAGCAGGCGGAGGTGACCTCCTTCAAGGAGGAGGAGCGGGGGCTGAGGCCCCCGGTGCCGTTCAACACGACCCTCTTCGTCGCGGAGGCGACGAAGATCGGCTTCGGGGCCTCGCAGGCGATGAGGATCGCCGAGGACCTGTACACCTCCGGACTGATCAGCTACCCCCGTACGGACAACACGGTGTACCCGCACTCGCTCGGCATTCGCGGGTTGGTCGAGAAGCTCCAGGCGGGAGCCTTCCAGAAGGAGGCGACCCTCGTCCTATCCCAGGAGAAGATGCGCCCGACCCGGGGTCGCACCGAGACGACCGACCATCCTCCGATCTACCCCACCGCGGCCACGGACCCGAAGAAGCTGCGCGGGGACAAGGCCCAGATCTACGAACTGGTCTGCCGCCGTTTCCTGGCCACCGTCGGGCCCGAGGCCAAGGGACGCTACCGCAACGGGGAGCTCAAGGTCGCGGACGAGCCGTTCAAGACCGACGGCTTCCACATGCTGGACCCGGGCTGGTACCAGATCTACCCCTACATGCGCCAGCCCGACGAGGTCGACCTGCCCGTCCTTGCCCAGGGGGAGAAGGTCGCGGTGGAGCGCATCTACACCGTGGAGGAGAAGACGCAGCCCCCGCGCCGCTTCGGACAGGGCAGCCTCGTCCAGGAGATGGAGAAGCTCGGGCTGGGGACCAAGTCCACCCGCCACGAGGTCATCCAGAAGCTCCTCGACCGTCACTACATCCAGGTCCGTGGGCTCGAACCGACGAACAGCGGGGTCGCGGTGACCGAGGCCCTGCAGGCGCACGCCTCGTTCGTGACCAAGCCCGACATGACCGCCCAGCTCGAGAAGGACATGGACCAGATCGCGCAGGGGCAGAAGGGGCTGAACGACGTCGTGGAGGAGTCGCGGGGCATGCTCCGCGAGGTCTACGACGTCCTCCAGAAGAACTCCCGGGGGATCCAGGCGACGCTCCAGACCGCCCTGGACGCCCAGCACTTCGTCGGTCCGTGTCCCAAGTGCGGAAGCGCGCTCCGGATGCTCCGCTCCCAGAAGGGGACACGGTGGGTCCAGTGTGCGAACAACCCGGCCACCTGCACCGCAAGCTACGCGCTCCCTGCCGCGGGGTTCATCGAACCCTCCCCGGAGCTCTGCGCGACCTGCAAGACCCCGAAGGTCCGCATCACCTTCCGCGGCCAGCGCCCAGCCTTGTACTGCATCGAACCGCTCTGCGAGGAGCACAAGAAGGCCTACCAGATCGGCATCTGCAGTTCCTGCGGATCCCCGCTCCACATCCGCTACTCGTTCAAGGGGAACCGGTTCGTCGGATGCACCGGCTGGCCCAAGTGCAAGGTGAGCTACCCGCTCCCGCAACGCGGCCACCTCGACAAGGAGCACGCTCCCTGCGAGGTCTGCCGGGCCCCCATCGTGACGGCCATCGAGCGGGGCCGTCCTCCCTGGACCCTCTGCATCAACCCCGAGTGCCCGACGCGGAAGGGGGCCTCCCCCTACGCGCCGCACCCGGCGGCGAAGCCGACCCCGGGAGCGGCCCAGCCCGAGGTCCCCGGGGCGACGCCGACCGGAGCGTCGGCGACCGCCACGGCGGCCGTCGCGCTCGCGCCTCCTGCCGGTGGCGCTTCTGCCTCCCCCTCCTCCTCGACCCGACCCGCCGGGGCGGCGACCAGACGGGGACGGACCACGAAACCGTCGGCGGCCTCAGCCGAGCCTCGGGCGCGCGTGACCGCCCGGACGAAGACGCCCCGCAGCCGCAGCGCCCCCAGCAGCCGAACTCCGGCGGGCGCGGAGGTCGCGACAGGCGAAGAGGCGGGCCCTGCGATCGCCCGCGGGAAGGGCCGGCCGAAGCGGACGCCCGAAAAGGCCCCCGCTTCGGGCGTCTGACCGTTTCAGGCCCCCCGACTGCGTAAATACCGCCCCTCCCTCGATAGCCCGTGTCTCAGAGGCGGCGTCGCATCGACGAGATGGACTCCCGGACCCTGGAGAAGGAGGCCCGGAAGGGCCACATCCTGATCCTGCCGGTGGGTGCCCTGGAGGCGCACGGCCCGCACCTCCCCCTCGCCGCCGACGTGATCCAGGCCGAGCAGACGGCCCTCGCTCTCGCGGACCGACTGGACGCCCTGGTCGCTCCCGCCCTTCCCTACGGGGTCTGCCCGGGCACCCACCGGTTCCCCGGGACGGTCTCCCACTCCGTCGAGACCCTCACCCAGACCGTCCACGAGCTCCTCGAGGACTTCTACGGGTTCGGGTTCCGCCGGGTGCTGATCCTCTCCGGTCACGGGGCGGGCAGCCACATGACCGCCCTTCGGGAGGGGGCCGCCCGGACCCTGGAGGCGCACCCCAAGGACCTGAAGGTCGCCGCGCTCTGCGACTACGAGTTCGTCTACGAGCTTCGCGGGAAGGAGTCCCCGCCCGACGACGGGCACGGGGGACTTCTCGAGACCTCCCGGGTGATGGCCCTTGCACCGGATCTGGTCGGAACCGTGCGCCCGAGGGCGCGCTACGATGTTCCGCCCTCTCTCGTGGGCCCCATCACGGACGAGCACTGGGGAGAGAGCGTGATCGGGGACACCACGAGGGCCTCCGCCGAGCTCGGGAAGCGCATCCAGGTCCACGTCCTCGACCGTCTGGTCGAGACGGTAGAGCGCGCCCTCCCGCCGTGACCCCGTGGAAGTGGCGATCATGAGCGAGGGGAACATCATCGTACGCGGCGCGCGTCAGCACAACCTGAAGAACGTCTCGCTCGAGATCCCGCGCAACAAGTTCGTCGTGATCACCGGCGTGAGCGGCTCCGGGAAGAGCTCGCTCGCCTTCGACACGCTCTACGCCGAGGGGCAGCGGAGGTACATCGAGAGCCTGTCGGCCTACGCCCGGCAGTTCCTGGGGCAAATGGACAAGCCCGACGTCGACTCGATCGACGGTCTCTCCCCCGCCATCGCGATCCAGCAGCGCGCGGGGAGCCGGAACCCCCGGTCCACCGTGGGGACGGTCACCGAGGTGCACGACTACCTGAGGCTGCTCTACGCCAGGGTCGGCGTGCCGCACTGCCCCAAGCACGGGGTCGAGATCACCCCGCAGAGCGTCGACCGCATCGTCTCCTCGGTCCAGACCACGCTCCAGGGGATGCGCATCCAGATCATCGCCCCCGTGCTTCGAGGGAAGAAGGGGGAGCACCGCGACCTGCTCGAGGACCTGCGTCACCAGGGCTTCCGGCGGGTGCTGGTGGACGGGGTCGAGGTTCGGCTGGGCACGAGCGCCGTCCGGCTGGAGAAGAACAAGAAGCACACGATCGAGGCCGTCGTCGACGCCTTCGTCGTCTCCGAGGAGGCGCCCAGCCGTCTCGCCGAGGCCATCGAGCTCGGCCAGAAGCTCGGAGGAGGAGTGATCTACATTGCCCGCCCGGACGGGAGCCGTTTGACCTACTCCCTCGCGCGGGCGTGCCCCACCTGCGGGTTCTCCCTGGAGGAGCTCGAACCCCGCCTCTTCTCCTTCAACGCCCCCTTCGGAGCCTGCCCCTCATGCTCCGGGATCGGGGCGACCCTCCACGCGGACCCGGGGCTCATCCTCCGGCACCCGGACCGCCCCCTGACGGGCGGCGCCTTCTCCGTCGCGGGGATCCCGATCTGCGAGGAATGCCTGCGACGGCTCGGCAAGCACTTCCACTTCGACGCGGGCAAGCCGGTCGCCGACATGCCCGAGCGGGCGAAGGAGGCCCTTCTCTGGGGGGCACCGGACGGCATCGCCCTTCACTGGCACTGCCGCCACCTGTTGCGCCAGGGGATCGCGAACGTGATCGAGCGGCGCTTCAAGGAGACGAAGAGCGCCGGGATGCGCGATTACTACATGGAATTCATGACCTTCACCCCCTGCCGCGTCTGCGAGGGGAAGCGCCTCAAGCCCGAGGTGCTCGCGGTCACCGTCCGCGACCGCTCGATCGCCGAGGTCTCGGCGATGAGCGTCGAGGAGTCGCTGCGCTTCTTCCGCTCGATGCAGCTCTCCGAACGCGAGGGGAGCATCGTCGGGCAGGTGGTCAAGGAGATCCTCTCCCGCCTGGGGTTCCTGGAGAACGTCGGGCTCACCTACCTCACGCTCGACCGGGCCGCGGGGACCCTCTCCGGCGGCGAGGCGGAGCGGATCTCGCTCGCGACGCAGATCGGCAGCGGGCTCGTGGGGGTGCTCTACATCCTGGACGAGCCCTCCATCGGCCTCCATCCGCGGGACCACGACCGGCTCCTCCACACCCTGGAGTCCCTCCGGGACCTCGGGAACACGGTCGTCGTCGTCGAGCACGACGAGGCCACGATGCGCCATTCCGACTGGCTCGTCGACCTCGGGCCTGGGGCGGGGGTCCACGGAGGTGAGGTCCTCTTCTCCGGCCCTCCCGCCGAGGTGGGGACGGCGAGCCGGTCGCTCACGGCGGACTACCTGCTCGGGCGGAGGTCCATCCCGCTCCCCCCGAGGCGGGTGGGGGGTCGCTCGGTCTACCTGGAGATCCATGGTGCCCGCGAGAACAACTTGAAGGCGATCGACGTCAAGATCCCCCTGGGCACATTCTGCGGGGTGAGCGGCGTTTCCGGTAGCGGGAAGAGCACGCTCATCCAGGAGATCCTCTACAAGGCCCTACGGCGGGCGCTCGGCCAGGGGGGCCCGCCTCCGGGCAAGCACGACTATCTCAAGGGTGTCGAACAGCTCGACCGGGTCCTGCTCATCGACCAGTCCCCCATCGGCCGGACGCCCAGGAGCAACCCCGCCACCTACTCGGGGCTCTTCACGCCGATCCGTGAGCTCTTCTCGGAGCTTCCCGAGGCCAAGTCGCGGGGGTTCGCTCCCGGACGTTTCTCCTTCAACGTCGCGGGCGGGCGTTGCGAGGCCTGCGAGGGGGACGGCATCATCCGTCACGAGATGCACTTCCTCCCCGACGTCTACGTCGTCTGCGAGGTCTGCCACGGGAAGCGCTTCAACCAGGAGACGCTCGCCGTCACGTACAAGA
The DNA here is from genome assembly GCA_027314165.1 of Thermoplasmata archaeon. Classification (GTDB taxonomy): domain Archaea; phylum Thermoplasmatota; class Thermoplasmata; order Lutacidiplasmatales; family UBA184; genus JAKAAX01. The sequence goes on from DAHVCH010000002.1 coordinate 9,890, forward strand.
ACAAGAACATCGCCGAGGTCCTCAAGATGACCGTGGACGAGGCCCTGGCGTTCTTCTCCGCCCACCCCCGAATCCATTTGCGCCTCCAGCTCCTCTCCGACGTCGGGCTCGGCTACGTCGAGCTCGGACAGAGCGCGACGACCCTGTCGGGCGGCGAGGCCCAGAGGATCAAGATCGCCTTCGAGCTCTCGAAGGTCCCGACCGGGCGGACGCTCTACCTCCTCGACGAGCCCACCACCGGGCTGCACTTCGACGACGTCCGCCGGCTCCTGGACGTGCTCTTCCGCCTTCGAGAGGGAGGGAATACCCTCGTCGTCATCGAGCACAACCTCGACGTGCTGAAGTCCGCGGACTGGCTCATCGACCTGGGGCCCGAGGGCGGGGACAAAGGGGGCGAGATCACCGCCGAGGGAACTCCGGAGCAGGTGGCCAGGGTGGCCGCCTCCCACACCGGGCGGTTCCTCCGTCCGCTCGTCGCGGAGAAGGGGAGAGGGGCCTCCGCCTCCGGTGGAACACGCCCCTCCGGCGTGGCCGCCCTTCCGCGCTGAGGCCGAGCCGGGACACGGCGCCGGAGCGGAGGATGCCCTCGATCCAACCGGGTGCCGACGGGGTCGAGCTACCCCGCGGCCCGTCGCATCCCGGGGTCTACCTCTTCAAGGCGAAGGACGGCTCGGTCCTCTACATCGGGAAGGCCAGGAACCTCCGCAAGCGGGTGACCGACCACCTCCGGTTGCAGACGGAGAAGGACGGACACATCACCTCGCACTCGACCGACGTCGAGTTCCTTCCCACGCGGAACGAGCGGGAGGCGCTCCTCCTGGAGGCCCACCTCATCCGCCAGTACCACCCGCGGTACAACGTCATCTTCCGCGACGACAAGAGCTACCCGTACCTCGCTCTCACGGAAGGGGAGGCGGTCCCCCGGGTCTTCTTCGTCCGTCGACCGAAGCGCGAGGAGGGGATGACCCTCTTCGGGCCCTACCTGTCCGCGCGTGAGGCGCGCAGCCTCGTCCGCCTCATCGCCGAGAGCTTCCAGGTCCGAAGGTGCCGGACCCTGCCGAAGCGCGCCTGCCTCTACTACCACCTGAAGACGTGCTCCGCTCCCTGCATCGGGGCCATCTCCCCGGAGGAGTACCGGCGCCAGGTCGACCGGGCGCGCCTCCTCCTCAAGGGGAAGGTCAAGGAGGTCCTGCCGGGGCTCGAGCAGGAGATGCTCGCGGCCTCCAAAGAGGAGGAGTTCGAGCGGGCGGCCGTGCTCCGCGACGCGATACGCGGCATCGGCGACCTGGAGGCTCGCCAGCACGTGGTCGACCTGGGACGTGAGCGGACCGACGCGGTGGACATCGCGCTGCCCACCGACGCCACCTCGCTGAGCGCCGCCGTGGGGGTCCTTCGCGTTCGGGAGGGGAGCATCTCGGGAGGCGACCCGCACCTTCTGGAGGTGCCCGCGGACCTCGGGTCCCCCACCACCGAGCTCCTTGCGACGTTCCTCCTGCAGTACTACGGGGACGTGCCCGACCCGCCGAAGCAGGTCCTCCTGCCCGACCGCATCGAGGGTCTGGAGGAGGCGCTCGAGGCGCTGGGGGAGGAACGGGGGATCGGGTTCGTGCGGGCGAGGGCGGGACGCCCGAAGGAGCTGGTCACGATGGCCGGCCGCATGGCGAGGGCGCACCTCGACGCCCACGCCCGGCCGGCGGCCCCCGATCCGGTGCTCCGCTCGCTGATGGGGCTCTTGGAGCTCCCGCGCGTCCCGCGGCACATCGAGGGCGTGGACATCTCGCTCATCCAGGGGACGAACGCCGTGGGTTCCCTCGTGGTCTTCCGTAACGGGGCCCCGTCCAAGGAGGACTACCGCCGCTTCCGCATCCGGACCGTGGAGGGGACCGACGACTTCGCCATGGTCCACGAGGTGGTGCTCCGACGGTTCCGCCGCCTCCTGGCCGAGGAGGAGAAGCTGCCGGACCTCCTCTTGATCGACGGGGGGAAGGGCCAGCTGGACGCCGCCCTGTCGGCCCTGAAGGAGCTGGGGGTCGAGGAGGAGGTCCCGCTCGCCTCGCTCGCCAAGCAGCGGGAGGAGGTCTTCCTGCCGGGCCGTTGCAAGCCCGTGGCCGCGGACCCGAACTCGCCCCCGCTCCTGCTCCTCCGCCACGTGCGCGACGAGTCCCACCGCTTCGCGATCACGTACCACCGGCGCCGGAGGAAGATGGCGCTGCGGGAGGAAGTCGCCCGAGCCGAGGCCGCGACCTCCCCGGGCGGCGACCGCTGAACGGGGCCGCCCCCGGGCCGGGTGCGACCGGGTCTCCCGCGCAGGAGAGATATGCGCGGGGCCCTCGGGGGCCCATGGAGACCCTAGCGACCTCGGGCGGAGGACGACTGTGCGCGGTCCGGCTGGACCCCGGCGAGGATGTCCTCGGACGGCTCGCCGAGATCGTGGAGCAGCGGGACATTCGCGGGGGGTTCGTGACCGTGGGGATCGGGTCCCTTCGGGACACGACGCTCGGGTTCTTCGACGGAGAGCGCTACGTCCAGCGGACGTTCCGGGAACCGCACGAGCTCCTCTCGATGACCGGGAGCATCGCGTGGTACGAAGGCAAACCCCACATCCACTTGCATGCCCTCCTGGGGGACCCCGAGTACCGCGTCGTCGGAGGACACTTTCACGGCGGAACGGTGGAGATCTTGGTCGAGCTCATGGTGCAGGCCTTCCCGGAAGGCTTCGCACGGGTCCCGCGCGGGAACGTGCTGAAGGTCCTCTCGCTCCGCCCGGAGAAGGGCTGAGTCGGTCCAGCGACGCCGAGGGCCGGCACAAGAGTGCGCCGGTCGCGCGGTGCTCCTCAGATGCAGATGGGCGCACGGGTCTGGGTATCGAGGGCCGCAGCCGAGCGGGCCCGAAGCACGTACCGAGGCTCCGCGAACCTCTTCGACCGGCTCTCGGCGAAAGCACGGTTGCATGGAGGTCGGGCCCCGTTGGTGCCCCCGTTCCTCCTTCTAGCGGATAGGGTTATTTGCCGGTCCCCTCCCCGAATCCGGGGAGAGGTAACGGGGACATAGGCTAACTTGGCAGACCAGCGGGCTCCAGTCAGGGGCGTACTCTTCACCGGGTCCCCCTGAGCAGCACCAACCCTAACGGGTCAGCGGAGACCTTCCACGAAGGTCTATGACGAGTGACTGGAGCGCGCCAAGGAGAGACCCGCATATCGGGGTTCAAATCCCCGTGTCCCCATCCCCTCCCTCCGCCTCGGCCTGCGCTTCGCTTCCTCCAACCGGGAACCGCAGATAGTCCCTGGTGTTCCTCAGACCTCTTCCTCTCCTCTCTTGATTCAGCCCAAGTCCCCGGCCGCGCTACGTCATCTCAATCCATTGAGCTCGAGTTTGAGACCTTCGACATTCAGCAACTTCGGAGTACCCACCTCTAACCCCAAGTCTGACCTACCCTCCCCCCACTTGGGCGTAGGATCCTATCCGGTCCCCTAGGGCCTTTGAATCCAAATTTCTAGGGAAAAGTTTGGATTAAAGGCCGGACGGAATCAGTTCAGAAGGCGGCTACGCTCTAGCACGCTAAAACTTGGATTTCCCGACCGGAAAAGTGGGGGCGACATTCGATGAACCGGTCGACGATGATAGGTCAGTCCCGACCGCCGGCCCCAGGCTCGACAAGGGGCTTCGGAAAGTTCAAGCAAGTAACCTCCTCCACCACAGAAGCACTGCAACCATGAGGAGCCCCCACGAGGCGACAAGCCCTGCTCCACCAATCAGCAAGAGCGATTCCCCCGGGGTCGAGGGAAAGCACGAGGAATGAAACGACGGCGGACATCCCCAGCCAGCGCCGACAAGGACAGCCGTAAGCGATGCTATCCCCACCAATGCGGAAGCAACTATGAACCAGCCAGCGCCCACTCCCTCTTGTGGTCTCAATTGCGACCGTAGTGGAGTTAGCTCGGTCAAGGTCCAATCCTGCACCGCTCGGCTGTGGAGTTTGATGCCGCATTCGCGAGCCTAATGATAGCCCGGTGAATGCGGTGTTTCAGCGAGGGGGCCAGTTGCTTGGGCAAGTCGATGTACCGCCTCACTTGACGTATCCCATCTGCTTGAGCTTCTGCCAATGACGGGTTGCAAACACCGCTACTCCAATCATCGCGACGGGGAAGATGACGGCTAGCGGAATCAAGAACAAGGCGGCCCTTTCTCCGAATAGGGGAAGCGCAAGCCCCAGGTCATACACCTCGAATACCAAACTCATCGCAACTAGCAACGAAACCAAAAAAACGCGAGATCGTATTGGGAGCTGCGAGAAGGTCGGCTTCAAGCGATGCCCCCACTAAGACACATAGTTTGGATGCTGACCAAGTCTTTGCCCGCAAGTATCGCCCCGCCATTGCCCAGTACCGCAGCAATCCCCGAGTCTGACCGAAAACCCCTCTTCACGGTAGAAGATTCACCAACTTCTCGCGCGTCCGTCGGCCTTCGCGTCCATGACCAGGGTTGAAGGGAGGGACCTCGCGGCGCGAGGTTGTGTCGACATCCCACCGCAAGGCTTCCCAGCGTACAGCCTCGAGACGGCAGAAAAAGCCACCGCTCAACAAGAAGCAGCCGAGGGCCCGCCGACGGGCTTCGATGAAGGAGTACCGTCGGTTCCTCCGGACCGGCCTCCTGAGGGTCTACGTAGCCCTGGCCCAAGAGGTGGCCGAAGCGACTCCTCCCTTCTCCGTCAAGGCCCAGGGTACCCCGGGACTCAATCCCACCGCCCCTCGGGATGTCGTGCGCTTCCTTCTCCTCCGGGCGCTCGAGGGATGGTCGTACGACAAGGTCCACAACACGCTCTCCGCGCTCCCCAGCCTGGCGGAGATCCTCGGGTTCACCAAGCCTCCCGAGATCCCTGCTCCTCCGGCCGTAGGCGGTCTGGTCGCGGATACCGGTGTCCTACTGGGAGGCGCTCGTGCGAAGGACCGGGGTCGTGTTCACCCAGGGACCCTGCAACACGGCCGGGGATGCCACCGGCCTCGGGACCCAGGACTTCGCTCGCTGGATGGACGCCCGGTGTGGCAAAAGTGGGAAGCGGCCCAAGTTCGTGAAGCTCCACGTCCTCCTCGCCACCCGGAAGGCGTGGCCCATCTTCCTGGCAGCGAAGGTCACCCCCGGGAACCGAGGAGATGCTCCGGAGCTTCCGGAGCTGCTGGACCGCCTGGACCCCGAACTCGAACTGGGCAATGTGGCGCTCGACCCGGGCTACCTGACGCGGGGCCGCGTCGAGGCCATCACCGCTCGAGGTGGGCGACCCGTCATCGAGATGAGGTCGAACACCACGATCGATCCCAGCGGTCCCCCCGAGTGGAAACGTATGATCCGCCAACAACGGAGGCGCCCCCGGGCTTACGCGAACCGTCTTCGGAGGAGAGATGCGGTGGAGGCAACCTTCGGGTCGTTCAAGCGACGGCTGGGCTCCAGGATCCAAAGCCACCGACGACACGCCCAACGGGTAGAGGTCCTCGCGAGGGTCGTCGTGTGGAACCTGCTGGGGAAGATCTTTCACGATAGGTTCGCGTGAAGCTTCTCCATCGTGTTAGGGAGTTCTCGGGCAGACTCCGGGTAGCCGCCGACGCAAGGGGAACCAAGCGCACCGTTGGACGCCGCGACCATGATGGCCATATGGCCCGGCGTGAACCTCGCCGAGGTGGTGGGGGGTGTCTGCGTGAGGGTTCTGCTGTTGACCACCGAGGTCGCGGGGGCCCCATAGGTGGGGGCTTTGGTCGCGGCGCTGTGAGGATGGTAGAGCAGAATCGAGGAGGCCGAGGTGAGATGGACCGTCGCGAAGGGCGAAGGTGGATGCTCGTGCGGCTCGTCCTCTCCAGGTTGGAATCTGGGAAGTTCGATCGGGCGTACGCCTCGACCATCCCCCTCTGTTCGGATCCATGGGCTCCCCTGGCTCGAGGCGGGCCCGAGAGCGCTTCTCGACAGGTAGATATCCACCGCAATCACAGGCGGGAGAGCCGTCGGAGACCCAGGGCCTCACCCCACGACTGGTGGCTACCCCTGCGCTGCTCCGTGGGTAGGACCCCTTGACGTACCTAGACCTCTCCGGGCCCACGCTCATCGTCGCCCTCCTTGGGGCGACCCTGCTGGTCGGGTTCGGGGCGGACTGGCTCGCGGTCCGCTTCCGCGTACCGGACGCGCTGTGGCTCATCGCCTTGGGTCTCCTCGCGGGACCGACGCTGGGGCTCATCTCCTCCTCGTCCTTGCTCCTGGTCGCGCCGATCCTCGGGACCACCGCCCTACTGCTGATCCTGTTCGATGCCGGTATCGACCTGCGCCTCTCGCTCATCCGCCCTCTCGCGGGCTCGGCCCTGCTCTTCGCAGTCGCGAGCTACGCCATCGGGGCGATCGTGCTCTTCGGGATCAGCGACCTCCTGCTGTTCCCGGACCGCCCGACGCTGTCGCTGATCCTGGCGACCTCGCTGGGATGCGTTTCGGGAGCGGTCATCATCCCCCTGTCGCACCGCCTGGGTCTGACCCGAGGGCTGGGCAGTTTCCTGCAGCTGGATGGCGCGGTGGAGGACGCTCTCGCCATCATCGCGGTCACGACCATCCTCCTGTGGGTCACCCCCTCGTCCCCCGACCTCACGCTCCGACTGACGCTCTCCCTCGTGCTCCCGCTCCCGGTGGGGATCCTCACGGGGATCGCCGCAGGGCTGGGTTGGCTGCTGTTCCTCTACGAGTGGCAGACGCGGCGCTTCGCGGCCTTGGCCACGCTCGGTTTCGTGTTCCTCGTCTACGCCGCGACCGAGGCGCTCGGAGGCTCGGGCATCCTCGCCGCGATCGTCTTCGGGGGGGTCCTCGGGAACGAGCCCATCGTGCGGAGGCTCCTTCGCCGGACGCGGCCGTTCCGGATCTCGAAGGACCTCCGAAGGGTCGAGCAGGAGATGGGCTTCGTTCTCCGGGCCTTCTTCCTGTTCCTGATCGGCATGTTGGTCGTCCCCGTTCTTCCCAGCCTCACGGAGGGCCTCATCCTCATCGCCGTACCGATCGTCCTGTATGCCCTCCGGCGTGCGATCTTCCTAGGGGTGAGCCATCCCAAGAAGGCCCCGCGCGGATGGGTCAATCCCGCTTCCAGTCTCTTGGGCCGAGGATTGACCTCGGCCGTCCTCCTCATCCTGGCGTTCCAGACCCTGCCGAGGACCTCGGTCCTGCTCTTCCCAGCCCTGATGGTGATCATCGGGACGAACGTCGTCATGACGATCGGGCTCGTCATGGGCATGCCCTCGGTCCCGCGGGAGACCGATGCGGAGCGCAGTTGGGCGTTGGCCCGTGCGGACCTGCTGTCTCTGGCGGAAGAGGAGGAGACCACGAACGGGGGGGACGTGCCGTCCGCGGGGTCCCCAGCATCGGGGGGCGAGCCGCTTCCAGCTGGCCGCGCACCGCCAGAGACGGAGGACCCCGTCCCCGGTTCCGGCAATCAGGATCCCAAACCCGAACGCTCCTCGCAGAAGGATCGCCCGACGCGACAGCGGTGAGGTAGGCCCCGCATCCCCGGTCCCGGGGGAGTTCGTCTCCCGCGGGGGAGGCCCGGATGCGGCTTCGCCTGCGGCCCAGCCGCTCGAGAGCCGTGACTCCAGGAACTCCGCGGGGTCCGGTTGGTCAGAGGACGAGGTAGAGCACCGCGTCCCCGCGAATGACCCGGGTCTGGGCTCGCGGGTGTGCGGACGCGGAGCCGGGTCCGCTCGGCTTACCCTCGGCCGGGCTCGAGAGGATGAGGTTGAAGTGAGGATCGACGTCCACCAGGGTCCCCCGGAACTCGTCGCCTCGGACGGTCTCCACGCGTACTTCGCGCCCGAGGTGTTCGCGCAGGGCTCGAAGCAGGTCGCTCGGCACGGCGTGGGACGTACGCTCACATCCCTAAACCTTTCTCATCGCCCTCTCAGCCCTATCCTGGGGGGCCGGTAGCAGGGGTCCCTCCCCAGGCCCCCACGCCCCCACGCCTGACCCCAGAGCGGCACCCCCGAACCTCCTGGCTCGGTCCGGTCCCCAAGCGCCATGCGCGTCGAAGTGGACACTTGCGAACGCCGTCCCCTGGGGTCGGTAGAAGATTCCGAGAGCCTCTCGTGCGGTTGGGCGGGGCGACCCCTCCTCCGAATGCTTCATGCGCCAGCCCATCTCTCTCCCCTCCGTGCCACCAGAGGAATCGCCTCCAAAGATCCTGATCGTGGACGATGATCCCGACATTCTCCAGCTGCTCGGGGAGACCCTTCGGAACGCCGCCGATTTCCCGAACGAGCTGGTCCTGGAGACCGACCCGAAGTCCGCCTTGGAGCGTCTCGCACGAAACCCTGCCGACCTGGTCATCTCGGACTACAAGATGCCCGGCATGGACGGCGTTGACCTCCTCCTTCAGGTGAAAGCCCACCACCCGCGCACGCTCCGCATGCTCATGACCGCCCACTCGACCCAGCAGGCCGCCCTGGCCGCGGTGCTGACGGCCGAGGTCCACAGCTACATCGAGAAGCCGTTCCAACCGGGGGAGGTCCTTCGCACGATCCGCGACGCCTTCACGCGTCGGGGTGGCTCGACCCAGGGGCTCGGTGGCTTTGTTGACCCGGCCGACCGGGCGCTCGAGCTCGTCGGAGATCTTCGCCGACGGATGCAGGACGCTCCACCGGAGGCGACCGAGCTCGACCTCACGCTGGCGTTCCCTTCCACCTCGGACTTCAACCACTTCGCCGCCAGAGCGTTCGAGCTCCACCAAGGCGAGGTCAAGGACATCCACTGGGAAGTGGGGAAGTTCGTCGTCACGGTCTCCTGCCGGCCCGAGGCCGCCCCTACCGTGGTCCACGACGCGGGCGAGGTCCCACGCGCTGCCCACCGACGCGCGCGCGGCTGACGGACCTGCCAGGGCCCACCCGGTCCTGGCGACGAGGGGCGATGCGGGGGCCCGTCCCCCCTCGACGGGTTTCGGTCACCCCACGCCCGGCGGGCGGCTCGCGTCGGACAGCGCTGCTCGAGCGCAGATGGGCCGTCCGTTTCACGACCTCCGGGGGGTTCAAACGCGACCTCGGCCTCGGAGGAAGGCCATGAGGTGCGAGAAGTGCATGGGCAAGGGCAGGGTCCCCTGCCCGCCTTGCGCCGGGAAGGGCCGTTCCCCCCGGAGCCAGGGCCCGTGCCCGCCGTGCGCGGGCACCGGCTTCGTCGATTGCGTGGACTGCTGGGGGATGGGGATCCTCGACTGCAGCGACGGCGGGTGCTGAGGTCCCCCGCGGGCCGGTCCACCTACTTCTTGACCGCCCCCGGCGCCGGCTCGAACCAGACGTCGGTGATGAGGTACTTCGGCTCGGCGGCGAACTTCGCCACCAGAGGCATGCCCACGTAGATGTCCTGCTCCGTGCAGCCCTTCAGCCTGGAGAGGAGCACGCTGTTCGCGCCCTCGAACTCCACGATGACCAGGTTGTACGGGGTCTCCTTGAGGAAGGCCTCGCTCCCGTAGTGGCAGGTGGTCCACGAGTGGACCTTCCCCACGAGCGGCAGGTCGACCCACTTCGCCTCCCCTCCACAGAACTGGCAGTACGTCCGCGGCGTCGCGTAGGTGTACTTGCAGCCCTCGCACCGGGTCCCACGCAGACGGCCCTCGGCGAGCCCGAGGAAGAACGGCGAGTCCTGCGCGTAGCTGTGGATGTAGTTCACGTGGTAGGGGTAGTCGATGTACAGGTTCTGGGTCCCCTTCTTGTCCACGAAGATCGCCGCGCCGTCCTTTCCCAGCGCCTCCTGGACCTCGGTGAACTTCGACGTGCGCTTCAGTTCCTTCTTCCCGCCCATCTTGCCCTTCCCTCCTTCGTTGTTGTTGGTGCCCGACGCGCCCTTGACCGACCCCGGGGTGCTCATGGCCGGACCCTCTCAAGGATGCTGACGGTGACGGAGGAACCGGTGCCCGCGTGGCTGTGGATGGCCCCGCGCTTGGCGTTGGGGATCTGCAGCTTCTCGGAGCCGAAATTCTTCCCGATGGTGTGCTGGAGCTGCCAGTAGGCGAGGACCGCCTGCATGAGCCCCGTCGCCCCGACCGGGTGGCCGCAGGCGATGAGCCCGCCCGAGGGGTTCACCGGCGTGGTGCCGGCCTTGGGGACGGGGAAGCCGTAGTCGACCCCCTTGAGGAACGGGTCCCCCTGCTCGACGAAGGAGTACCCCTCGCCGTACCGGCACAGGCCCATGTCCTCGTACGTCTGGATCTCGCTCGACGCGTAGGCGTCGTGGAGCTCGACGAAGCTGAGCTCCTTGTTCGGGTTCTCGATCCCCGCGTGGCGGTACGCCTCGATCGAGGCGGCGCGTCCCGCGCGGAAGGAGTGGACCCCCGGATACTCCAGGTTGGCGTAGTCCGACGCCTTCTCGTGGGGCATCAGCAGGACCTTGCCGAACGGGCGGTCGGCGAGACGCATCGTGTCGGTCCCGCACCCTACGCCCTTCACGAGGATCGGGTTGTCGGTGAACTCCTTGGCCTTCTCCTCGGTGCAGAGGATCGTGGCGGCGGCTCCGTCCGACATCGTGCAGATGTCCTCGCGCGTGATCGGATAGCTCACCATCTCGCTCTTGAGCACGGCGTCCAGGGTGAGGTCCTTCGGGTACTGCGCGTACGGGTTGTGGAGCGCGTTGCGGTGGTTCTTGACCGAGACCATCGCCATGACGCGGCTCGCGTACTCGGTGGCCTTCCTCTGGGCCTCCCGCTCGTCCTTGATGTTCGCGAACTTGGTCTTCCGGACGTACTCGTAGATGTGGCGCGTGACCATCAGCGCGTAGTAGCCGGTGTAGAACCCTCCGAGAGGGAAGTCGAAGTTCACGTCCGAGGCGAGGGCGATGAACTCGTTCCCCTTCCAGGTCTGGACCCGGCTCATGGTCTCGTAGCCGACCGCAAGACAGGTGTCCATCCGACCGGAGGCGATGGCCTCCCAGGCCGCCTGGAAGCACTCTCCCCCCGTCGCTCCTCCCCACTCGATGCGGACGGAGCCGCGAGGGTTCAGGCCCAGGAAGTCCTGGACCATGCTCGCCGCCTTGAGCTGGCGGCTGAAGTGGTCCGAGAAGTAGGAGATCCGGGTCCCGTCGATGTCGTCCATCCGGAGGTTCGGGACCTCCGAGCGCGCCTTGTCGAAGGCCTTCTTGCACATCAGGCGGAAGTCCATGTCGGGGTGGGCCTTCGCGAACTTCGTCACCCCGCCGGCCACCATGTAGACCCGTCGCCCCGTCCGCTTGGTGGACGAGGGGGTCGGTGTCCCGGAGAAGACGTCGCGTTCCCTGCTCTTGGCGCCGGCCTTCGAACTGCCTTGGGCCATGCTTCAACACCCGTGCCGGCGGCACAAGGCTAGGCGCTCTTAGCCTTTCTACGTCCCGCGCGGGCCGGAGGCGCGGGCGTCTCCTCGGAGGGCTCCGCGGCGCTCCCTCCTCGCTGCCCCGGGAGGCTGATGAAGAACCGTCGGTACGCCCGCCAGCACCTCTCGAGCGAGATCAGGTCCACCCACTCGTCGTCCCCGTGGGCGCCCTCCCCGGAGGGACCGAGCACGATCGTCGGGAACTGGGAGCCGAACACGTTGAAGTCGCCCACCGCTTCCTCGTGGAAGACCTCCACCCGCTTTCCCTCCCGATGCGTCGCCGAAAGGAAGAGCCGCGTCCAGGCCTCCTTCGGGTCGGTCGTGTAGGCGGGAAGCCACGGGGTGCTGCGCGGAGCCAGGTTCACGCTGCCCTGCAGACCGGGATGTTTTCGGGACACGGCGGTGACCCGCTTCTCGAGCGCCAGCCGGTCCGCCTCGACGCTCGCCCCTGGGGGGAGGAGTCGGTCCAGGCGCACGTGGGCGGCGTGGGGGAGCGTCACTTCCCCTTCCCCGGAGGTCCAGGCCTTGAGGGGGGTGTAGCCCCGGGGCAGGTCCCGGAGCAGGTCCGCGAGCCCGAGGAGGGGGTTCGTGGGGCGGCCGGTCCGCAGCCCCTGCCCATGCCCACCCTTCCCCTCGAGAGAGGCCTGCCAGACCACCCGCCCGCTGGCGGAGAGCGCGACCTTCTCCCACGTGGGTTCCGGGACGAGCACCAGGTCCGGGGGCGTCGGAAGGTGCTCCACCAGGGCCCAGGCCCCGGCGGACTCGGCCTCTTCGTCCGTCGTCATGGCGAAGCCCAGATTGAAGCGGGGGTCCCCGGAGAACTCCTGCATCAGGACGAGCGCGAGCGCGAGACCCGACTTCATGTCCAGGGCCCCCCGCCCGTAGAGCCGGCCCTCCTCGACCGTGCCGGGAGGCCGCGTCGGCTCTCCCACCACTGGAACGGTGTCGAGGTGGGTGGCGAGCAGGAACGTCGGGCGCCCGGGGCGCGGGGGGGCCCCCGCGACCAGGACCGGGTCGACGTGAGGGGGGACGAGCCGGTCCGTGGGGATGCCGGCCCGTCGGAAGAACTCCTCGACGTCCTTCAGGCCGAGGGCCGCGTCCCCGGTCACCGTCGAGCGGCGGACGAGGAGCTCCGCGAGGGAGAAGAGCCTCTCCGCGTCGTTCGGCACGTCCCGAGGGAGTTCGAACGGCTCAAAAAACGGATGGACGGGCGCGGGGGGTCGGCGGCCCCGCTCGCGGGGTCGGCTTTGGCCCGGTCCGGCTCAGTAGTGGCGGTCGCACCGGGGACAGTAGTACTTCCCGGTCTCCGAGTCGATCTGCCCGTAGCCGCCGCACACCACGCAGACCGAGTCCCCCCTGGGAGGGGCGAGCGGGGCGGGGGGAGGCAGCGCCACGGGTGGTCTCCGCGGTGGAGGGGGTGAGGGCGCCGGGGTGGCGGGAGCCCCTGCTTCGGGCACGTCCCGCTCCGGGCTTGGGGGAGGGGATGGCCCGTCCTCCGCGGGCGCCGCCCAGGTCGGGTCGGGCGTGGCGGAGTGGGCGGGAGAGGCGGGGGGTGTGGGAGCGTCGGTGGCGCCTCCCGTCATCGATCGACGGCGACGGAAGAGGAACACCAGGACGACCACCAGCAACAGGGCCACCGCAAGTCCGAACAAAACGTACGCCGCCGGTGCGAGGCCCCCCAGGGGCCCGTTCCCGGAGGGTGCGGGCTTCAGGACCTCCAGCGGGAGGGCGCCGGAAGCGACCTCCCCATCCGCGTCGGTGACCGTCACCCGGACGGTGTAGTACCCCGCCGCGCCGGGGGTACACGCGAGGGTGCTCGTGTTCGCGCCCGAGCACCCTGCAGGGAGTCCAGCATAGGCATACGTCAACGGGGGAGCGCCTCCCACGACGCTGACCGTCAGGGTGAGCGGCGTGGAGAGCGTCGTGTTGGGCGAAGGCGAGGCCGTGAAGCTCGCGACCGTGGGACCTTGGACGACCTGGACGGCGACCCCCCCGGCGACCGAAGCGCCGGCCAGGTCGGTGTAGACGACGTGCGCCGAGAACGACCCCGGGGCGGTCGGCGTGCAGGAGAGCCTCGAGGAGTTCGCGGTCGCACATCCCGAGGGCAGCCCGGACCAGACCCACCCTCCGGGTCCGTCTCCCCCATACACCGTGGCGGTCAACGCGACGGTCCCCCCGACCGATAGCACGGCGTGAGTGGTGGAGACGATCCCCATGCGCGGGTCGCGGTGGACCACGACGGTCACCGGTCCGGAGGTGGACGAGCCTCCGACCGCGTCCGTCGCGCTCACGAGAACGGAGAAGTTTCCAGGCGTCGATGGGCGGCAGCTGAACGCGCTGCGGTTGACCGGGCTGCAGCCTCCGGGCAGCCCGCTCCACTGGAAGGTGTACGGGGGAGCGCCCCCGCTCGCGGCGGTGGAGAGGTTGAGGGGGAGCCCCGCATCCAGGCGGAAGGGAGTGATGGCGATAGGGGCCAGAGCGAGGGACGGTCCGACCTCCTGGGCCGTCCAGGTCTCGCCCGTTTCCGACGAGGCCACCGTGCCGAAGAGGACGGTGGCGGAGGTCGAGGGGCCGTAGGACGACGCGGGTCCCGAGGACGCGTGGACGCCCGCTTGGGTCGGCACGGGCGCCGCTCCCCAAGCCGAGAGCCCGAGGCCGAGCAGCACGACGGGCAGGAGGAGCGTGGCGACCCACCGCCGGGAAGGAACGTCGCGACGCCCGCGCCTCACGGGGACCTCAGCCCGGCACTCGCCCATATATCCGTTCGTGCAGGAGACCCGAACCCCCTCGCTGCCGTCCGTCCGTCCCCCCCTCCGTCCACGCTCTCCATCGGAGGTCCGGTCCCCAGAGTTTATCCCCGGGACGTGGTGGGGGAGTTCGATGGCCCCCAGAGCGCAACCCGCCAGCACCCCGACGAAGCGCGACCTCCTCTCCATCCTGGACGTGGCGGAGGATCTTCCGTCGCTCCTCCGTCGCGCGGCGGAGCTCCGCGCACTCCGGAACAAGGGGAAGCTCCCCCACCCGCTCGAAGGCCGGGCCCTCGCGATGATCTTCGAGAAGCCTTCCACCCGTACCCGGAGCTCCTTCGAGCTCGCCATGGTGGAGCTCGGGGGCCACGCGGTCTACCTCTCGACGAAGGACATGCAGCTGGGGCGGGGGGAGACCATCGCCGACACCGCCCGCGTCCTTTCCAGGTACTACCACGGGGTCTGCTACCGCGCGTTCCGCTGGCAGGACGAGACGGAGCTGGCCAAGTGGGCCTCGATCCCCGTGATCAACGCCCTGGACGACCGGGAGCACCCGTGCCAGATCGTGGCCGACCTGCAGACCCTCTGGGAGCGGTGGGACGGGAAATTCGAGGGAAGGCAACTGGCCTACATCGGCGACGGGAACAACGTCCTTCGCTCGCTCATGTACGGGGCCGCCATCGTCGGCCTCGATTTCGTCGCCGCGATCCCGCAGGGCTACCGCCCCGACGCCGAGACCCTCGCCAAGGCCCGGGAGCTGGCGGCGAAGAAGGGCTCGAAGGTGGAGATCGTGGACACTCCGAAGGCCGCGGCGCGCGGCTCGGACGCACTGTACACCGACGTCTGGGTCTCCATGGGGGACGAGGCGCAGGCGGCCCAGCGCAAGGAAGCCTTCCACGGGTTCCAGATCAACGACCTCCTTCTGGGCCACGCCAAGGATGGGGCCTTCGCGCTGCACGACCTTCCGGCCCACCGCGGGGAGGAGATCTCCGATTCCGTGATGGACGGGGAGCACCAGGCGATATGGGACCAGGCGGAGAACCGCCTCCACGCCCAGAAGGCGATCCTGGAGCTCCTTCTCCGGACCCGAGCGGGTCCGGCGGCTCGGCGTGGCAGGTAGGGAGCTTTCCGCCTCCCGCCCTCCCTTGCCCGTGGGCGGTCGCACGCCACACGTGCGAGAGGGAGAGGGGCCGACGGTGGGTTTGGGGCGCCCTCCGCCCGCGTGCGGGGGTGGAGGGCGCCGCTGCGCTCGCCCCCGGCTCAGGCCTCCGCCGCCTCCGGGCGCGCGGTGAGCCGGACCTTCAGGGACCGCTCGAGCTTCCGCACGAGGGCGTCCGGGGGGACCATCCCTCCGCTCTCGAGCTTGTGGACGACGCTGACCTTCTCGTTGATCTTGGCGCCGAACTGCTCCTGGGTGAGCCCGAGCTTCTCGCGGGCCTCCCGGACCTTCCGGCTCCACTGCGGGTCGAGCTCCAGGTCGGGGAGCTCGGCGTAGAGGTCCCGCTCGGTCATCCGCTTCTGGTGGGACCCGATCCGGTCCTGGACGTCCGTGCCGAGCGCCCCTCCGCCGCCGGTGCCGCCGCCCGTCGCCCCCGGCGTCGGGGCCAGAGGCTTCCCGAACCGGCTACAGGCGGTGCACACCTCGAGCACCGAACTTTCCACTTTCACACGGACGACCGTTTCGCTTTCCTTGCCGCACATCTCACACAGCATGCTTCTCTTCCTCCTTCTCTTCCAGTCCTTCTCGGAACAACGATTCCTCGCGGATCACCGCGGTCCTTGGCGGAGACGGTTCGCCCCGGGCCCGCTCGATCGCGACCGGGACCTCGTCGAACTCCTCGATCGTCACCGTGGCGCGCTCCTCCTCCGAGCTCGGGTCCAGCCGGTAGCGCGGGCTCCAGCGGAAGTGCACCGTCCGCATGCCCATGGCCTTCGCCCCCGCGACGTCGGCGTCGAGCTCGTTCCCGACCATGACGCACGTCGCTGCGGTCGACTGGAGGGCCGCGAGCGCCGACTCGAAGGCGAGCGGATGCGGCTTCCTCCATCCGATGTCGGTGGAGGTCACGATGGCGCGGAAGTGCCGTCCGACCCCGAGGCGGTCCAGCTCCACCGAGATGTCCGAGCGCGTGGCGGCCCGGGTGTTCGAGAGGACCGCCAGGCGGTACTGCGGGTCCAGTTCTCCCAGGGCCCTCCGGACGCCCGGCAGGAGAGGCTCGTCGGAGAACCATCCCTTCCCCTCGTCCAGGAGCGTGTCCCCCAGGTCGAAGATGACGGCCTCCACCGGGAGGGCCTCCGGGCGGGGGGCGCTCGCGCGCGGAGCCCGGCGGGTCGGCGTCTTCCCTGCACGGACCGTCACGGGCTCGACCCTCCTCCTAGACCCTTGGGCCTCCCTTCGGGGGGTCGCGAGGCGCTGTCCGACCAATATGGGCGCCTTCTCCTCTCCAGAGCTTTGAGGACGGACCTTTCTAAGCCCCGGGCGCCTATGTACTTTCTCTTCCGAGCTCGCCGTCCGCCCCCGCCCATCCCTTAAGAGCGCACGAGTTCGTGCCTCGCGAACATGCCGATGCCCAGGGCCTATTCGTGGCTCAAAGAGGGGGACACCTGCAGGTACTGCATCGGGTCGGGCGCCGCCCTGGGCGGCCGCTGCAAGCACTGCGCCGGGCTCGGCAAGACGTTCGAAGGCCAGCCCCGACAACCCTGCGAGCTCTGCGACGGCCAGGGGAAGCTGAAGACCGGGGAGCCCTGCGGGGTCTGCGGTGCCAAGGGCTGGGAGGCCTTCGAGGCCCGACCTACCGTCGCCTGCCGGTTCTGCATGGGGAGCGGCGACTCGGTCGGAGGGACCTGCAAGCACTGCGAGGGCGCCGGCCGTCTCGAGCTCGACGCCGACGGCAACGTCATCGATCTTCTCCTCACCGCGAAGGCCCGGGAACAGAGGTGCCCGGAGTGCCTGGGCATCGGCTACCGGGCCCGGGGGGCGTCGTGCGACACCTGCGGGGGGACCGGGAAGAAGATCCTCACCGCGGCCCAGTACGCCGCGCAGCTCAAGGCGCAGGGCGGGGGCACCGGCCCCAAGCCCGCCGCGTCCCAGCCCCTCGTTCCCGCGGCCCCTCCCATCAGCCAGGGGAACCCTCTCGCCCAGTCGAAGTTCGGAGCGGCGAAGTTCTGCATGGCCTGCGGCACCGGCATCAAGCCGGAGGCCAACGCCTGCCCGAAGTGCGGCAAGCCGGTGAACGCCCCCTCCCGGGAGGATGCGAAGATCCGCGGGACCCCGGCCCCCACGGCCACCCCGGCGCAGACCCGGGCCCAATCGATGTTCCAGCCGCCCCAGTACTGTAAGGGCTGCGGCACGGCGTTCAAGGCCGGCATCACGCACTGCCCGAAGTGCGGCAAACCGGCGACGACGGCGACCTAGGGGCCCGGCCCAGGCCAACGCCATTCACCCGTGAGGACCCGCGTCGAGGGGCGCAGGGGCCGTCCCGGTTCCTGTTCCCGCGCCCGCGGCCCGGTCGTGCTCGGCGACGGGGCTCGAGGCGGGAGGGGCGTGGGAGGGCCCTTGGACCGGAGGGTGGCGCCGCCGGCGTTCGACGAGGAGCACGGCCGTGAGGGCCGAGGCCAGCGTCACGACGCCCACAAGCAGGACCGCCTGGCCCGTGAAGTTCGCGGTCCAGGGGAGCGTCGAGACGTTGATGACGTGGACCGGGATGGAGAAGTTGTCCTGGGTGAACGCGTAGACGAACCCGACCGCCTGGACGTTCACGACCACCGTCGTGTTCGTGCGCGGAGCCGTGTAGACGAAGCTCAGGTTCCCGTAGGCGTTCGTCCAGCCGAACACCGAGTTGCCCTGCTTCTGCGAGGGGTTCCCCTGGTCGGGGCTGACCAGCATGAAGACCCGGTCGAGGGGGGTGCCGAAGTAGAGGGAGGACGCCTGCACCGTGAGGTTCCCGTGCTGTCCCGGACGGAACACCACCGGGTCCGTGACGAGCTTGAGCGAGAGGGGCCCGAACCCTCCGTGGACCTCCAGGACCGTCGCGGCGCTGCCGTTCGACCACCCGGAGGAGGGCCCGCCGCCCCCGGAGACGTTCACCACGAGGATGTCCCCCGTCGCCGTCGGAGTGATCAGGGTGGAGAAGAGCCCCTGGACGAGACCGGCGCCGGGCGAGGTCCAGTGGCTGAGCACTCCGTAGGGCTGCGAGCTCAGCGTGACGTTCGCGGCCTTGACCGGCAGGCCGGAGCCGCTCACCGAGCCGTGCACGTTCACCGTGAGGGGAACGGTCCCCATGCTCACGATCGATCCGGATCCGAGGGTGAGCGAGGCGACGGCCGCATCGGCGGTCGGCGAGGGCAGGATCGGCAGGAGGAAGCGGAAGGAGGCCGAGGTGAAGCCCGGCAGCCCGAGGGTCACCGTGAGCGCCGCTTCCGTGGGTGAGGTGACGGACGGCACGGTCCATGTGGTCGCGTAGATCCCGGACGCATCGAGCGATCCGGTGAGGCTACCGGAGGCGGCTCCGGAGAAGTCGATGCTGAGCGAGGCGTTCGATGCCGGGTACCCGCGATACGCTTTGAGCCCCCCGACCACGATCGCCTCGGAGCTCCCGCCGTAGGCGGGGGTCCTCCCGAACCGGACCCATGGGGTGATGGAGGGGCCCGTGGTCGGGTCCACGCGGAGGAGCGCCTCCCCCATCCCCGTCGCGTACCCGGTGGCGGAGAGGTTCGCGAAGATCCCGAAGACCACCGTGTGGTTGACCACCGGGGCAGTGTAGTTGACGTAGAAGGACCCCGAGGCGCCCGTGGTTCCCGACCTCGCGGAGAAACTCCCCTGGAGCGGGGAGAGCTGGACCTGGGCGCCGGGGACGGGGAGGCCGTTGAAGGTGGCGGTCAGCCGCACCATCGTGGTCGCTCCGCCCACGAGCAGGTTCGAGGAGGGGACCAGGTCGTCGACGAGGGTGCGCGGCACCACCGGGCAGGTCGCGGGGCCCGGGCCCACCACGATGCAGAGGGTGGTGCTTCCTCCCCGCATCGGGTCGGAGGAGTCGTTGGCCACCACTCCCAGCAGGTAGGACCCGTTGCGCAGGTACACGTGGTCGATCGAGGGACCGTCCTCGGCCCAGGTGTTCTCGTAGGTCCCGTCGCCGAAGAAGTAGCTGAACCGGTAGGGGCCCGTTCCGCCGGCCGCGGTCGCCCGGATCCGGGTAAGGCCCCCGGCGGGGGCGGCGGTCGCGTTCGCGCTCACCTCGAGGGGCCCGGCGTTGCCCACGTTGATCGCCACCGGGACGCTCATGGTCACGTTGTCCGCCGTGTCGAGGGCTGTGGCGAAGGCCGCGTAGGTCCCGTTCCCGGGGGTCGTGAAGTTCACCGCGGCGTCGGCCGGATAGAGGTACGAGCTGGCGTTCGTCGTGCCAAAGCTGGCGTTCGCCTCCTGGTAGGGGGCGCCGGTGTCCCCGTAGTAGAACGTGTAGGAGGTTGAGGGGACGGCCGAGGGCAGCGCCCCGGCGCGGAACTGCACGGGGAGGGGCGCGACGCCGGCCAGGGGCTCCGCCGAGAGGAGCATCGACCCGGGAGCGGGCGGAGAGAAGGAGCGGAAGCTCCCTCCCGTCAGGTCCTGGAAGAGATGGCTGAAGTTGGGGGTCCCTAGCCCCGTGACGGGGTCCCACCCGGGTCCGGCGGTGTAGCCGTTCCAGCCCGTGGTCACGTCGTGGAAGTCCGTCGCGTAGCGCGGCGAGCGGAGGACCTGGTAGAGCGCCGGACTGAGGAACCCCGCCCCCGGAGCGCTCCCGCTCGACCCCTCCTTGAGGAGGGCGTCCATGCCCGCCCACTGGGGGGCTCCGTCGCTCGTGCCCTCCACGTACTGCGCGTTCCCCTGGTAGAAGATCCCGAGCGGGACGGCGGAAACGATGGAGACGTCGGGCACCCCGCGGGTGGTGTTGGCGTACCTGGAGAACCCTGGGCCGGACTGCCACCCGGGCCTTGGAAGGACCGAGAAGCCCCCGCCGGACCCGCCGCCGTTCAGGCAGAAGGAGGAGGTCCCGTCCCACGCCGTCTCGTTCTGGTAGGCCCCCGAGGAGGTGAGGTTGAGGACGGTCCCGCCCACCCCGATGGCGTGGGGGTCGGAGGCGGGGTACCAGGCCGTGTTCTGGAGCGTGCCGCCGTTCGCGCCGCAGTCGCCGGAGGCGACGAAGACGTTCATGCCCTCCGCCGCGGCGCTCTCGAGGACCGGCTCCAGCGTCGCGAACGTCCCGTCGGTCGACGCGTTGCACTCGTAGTTGCATGGCCCGAAGTTGAACACCCCGGTCTCGGGCTCCCCCCAGGAGAGCGAGATGACGTCCACGGCCTGGGTCGCCACCAGCCAGGCGACCCCGTAGTACAGTCCGTAGGCGTTGTTCGGGGAGAGGACCATCGTCAGCGCCGCGTCGGGGGCCGTCGCGTGGGCCCACTCCAGGTCAAGGGCGATCTCCAGGCCCCAGCCGGAGCTCGTGCTGTTGTTGAGCCCCGAGGGCCCGGGGACGGGCCAGGCGATGGTCGCGTTCTGCTGCGGAAGCCCGTAGCAGGAGGAGAAGAGCGAGAGGTCGTGTTCGATCCTCCAGGGCTTCTCCTGGGTGTCGTAGGCGTCGACGATCCCGATGCGCTCTCCCTGGCCCAGGTCCCCCGAGCTCAACACGGGGGTGATGTTGTAGGCGCCCTGCACCGAGGCGGGTGTGAGCGAACCGTTCGGGCACGCCGAGGAGGTGACCCTGGGAGAGCCCGAGGGTGAGCCCGGAGATCCCGGGACGGCGGTCGCGGGCGGCGGGGAGGCGGGCACCACGAGCGGCTGGGCCGCTCCCACCGGGTCGGGAGAGGAGAGGGCGACGACCGGGAGGTCCGCGGGAAGCTTCGGGACAGAGGCGTAGGCGATGGCGGTGGGAGCGGAGGGGTTCCCGGAGTCGTACTGGACCAACGGGGTGTCGAAGGCCCTCGAGAAGGAGGAGGCCGGGCCGCTCACTTCCCACACCCAGCCGTTCGCGGGCGCGCGAACCGTCAGCCCGCTCTCGGACAGGTACGCCCGAAGGCTGGAGACCGAGGCCGGGGAGGGTCCGAAGGCCTGGGCCACCTCAGAGGAGGTGAGCTTCGGAGCGCCGGGACTTCCCGCATACGCCGCCAGCGCCGAGGGATCACGGGGCGCGAGCGTGAGGGTGGCGTGGACGGTGGTGTCGGTGGGGATCTGGACCGGGTCGTGGTAGGCGCCGAGCTGGGCGGGCGCCCCGACGGCGACGGGAGCCTCGAGAGCTCGCAGCGAAGGGGCGGGCGGGGCCAGGAGGGTCTGGCCGGCCCCGGAAAGGGAGGTGGGGAGACCCGAGGGGACGGTCAGGAGCAGGAAGAGCCCGAGGACCGCTCCGGCCCCGGCCCTCGGCCAGAGCCCGCTCGGTAGCCTGTGCGCGGTCCGCAATGCGCTTCTCATCGGAGCGTTCCATCGAGGAGGGCTGCCCCCGGCCGCGCTCCGTTCTCTCATCAACGGGCCACTTGTATTAAGAGCGCGTTGCCCGCCCTCGTCCTCGCTCGTCCTCCCTCTCGGCGAGAATTCGGGACGCCTCTCTCGGGCTCTCTCGGGAAAACCGAGCGCGCAGCCTTTAATAGCGAGGGAACTTGCGGCGCGCGGGAGCGCACGCTATCCATGGCACAGAAGCCGCACCTGAACCTGGTGTTCATCGGTCACGTCGACCACGGCAAGTCGACCACAGTCGGAAGGATCCTGTTGGACGCGGGGGTCATCCGTCAAGAGGAAATCGACAAGTTCCGCGCTGAGGCGGAGGCGAAGGGGAAGGCCACCTTCGAGTTCGCCTGGGTGATGGACGACCTCAAGGAGGAGCGGGAGCGAGGCGTCACGATCGACATCGCGCACCGCCGCTTTGACACCGACAAGTACTACTTCACGATCATCGACGCGCCCGGTCACCGGGACTTCGTGAAGAACATGATCACGGGGACGAGCCAGGCCGATGCGGCCGTGCTCGTGTGCTCCGCCGCCGAGGGCGTCCAGGAGCAGACCCGGGAACACATCTTCCTGTCCCGAACGCTCGGGATCCGGCAGATGATCGTCGCGATCAACAAGATGGACCGCCAGGAGGTCGCCTACTCCGAGAAGCGGTTCAACGAAGTGAGGGAGGAGCTCACCGTCCGCCTGAAGCAGATCGGGTTCAAGATCCCCGAGCAGGTGACCTTCATCCCCATCTCGGCGTTCAAGGACGACAACATCAACAAGGCGTCGCCCAACATGCCCTGGTACAAGGGCCCGACGCTCATGGCGGCCCTCAACAGCCTCCAGGTGCCGGAGAAGCCCACGGACAAGCCCCTGCGGCTGCCCGTCCAGGACGTCTACACGATCCAGGGTATCGGGACCGTCCCGGTGGGCCGGATCGAGACCGGGAAGATGAGGCCGGGCGACAAGATCATCTTCATGCCCTCGAACAAGGGCGGCGAAGTGAAGAGCATCGAGATGCACCACGAGCAGGTCCAGGAGGCCATCCCCGGCGACAACGTCGGGTTCAACGTTCGTGGCATCGACAAGAACGACATCAAGCGCGGCGATGTCGCTGGCCCCGCCTCCAACCCCCCGACGGTGGCCGAAGCGTTCATCGCCCAGATCCAGGTGCTGAACCACCCGTCCGTCCTGACGGAGGGCTACACCCCGGTCTTCCACTGCCACACGGCCCAGGTCGCGTGCGAGTTCACCGAGCTGCAGAAGCAGCTCGACCCGAAGACCGGCCAGCCGATGCCCGAGAAGCCCACGACCCTGAAGACGGGAGACGCGGCGATCGTCAAGATCACCCCGAAGCGCCCGCTCGTGGTCGAGAAGTACAAGGAGTTCCCCCAGCTCGGACGCTTCGCGATCCGCGACATGGGTCAGACCATCGCGGCGGGTGTCGTCATCGACGTCAAGAAGCGGGAGGGCTGAAGGTCCTCCGTGCGATACGGGACACTCTCACCACTATGGCGCAGAAGGCTCGTATCGCGCTCTCCGGCACCGACCCTCGTAAGGTCGATGCGGTCTGCGCCCAGATCAAGGAGATCTCTTCCCGAAGCGGCATCGACATGACCGGACCCATCCCGCTTCCGACGAAGCGGCTGAAGGTCCCGGTCCGGAAGGGCCCGGACGGCGGCGGCTCCTCCACGATCGACCACTGGGAGATGCGGATCCACAAGCGTTTGATCGACATCGACGCCGACGAGAGGGCCCTCCGCTCCGTGATGCGGATCCAGGTGCCGGACGGCGTCAACATCGAGATCGTCCTCAAGGCGTAGGCCGACGGCCGGCCCGGACACCCCGCCGCCGCGCCGCTTCCCTGGCGGAGCGTCCCCTGGCTCGCTTCCGTGCCCCGTGCATGCCGGCCGAAGAGGGGAAGAGGGGCGTCAGGGCTTGGGCTCGGACGGCCCGTGCCCGTGACACAGCGACGTGGTGTGACTCGGACGGTCCACGTCCGCTCAACATCCCCCCCCGGTGATGTACGTTCCTTCGATGTCGAGCGAGAACCCCGCCCTTCCTCACGGCCCGCGTCCCCCACACCCCGGTCAGGGACCCTCCCCCGGCGATGGCCCGGTCGGTCCGGAACCCGGTATCAACCGGGCCAATTAGTTAGGCTACCAAAGTATATACGCGGTCGTGCCCTCACCCGTTAGGATGTCGCGAAGCACCCTACACAGCTCGCCCTCGACCTCCTCGGTCCAGGCGCCCTCCCGCCCGGCCTCCCCGCTCCCCCCTTCGATCTCCGGCCCTGACCCCTCCCTCCGCCTGGACGAGAGGGTCCGCGAGCTGCTCTCGGAGTTCCCCGGCTCCGTCGCTTTCCAAGGGCTCCGTCGGACCCTGGGGGTCCACCCCGAGTCCCTCACCCGCGCCCTCCGCCGCCTCGAACGTGAAGGCGCCGTCCAACGGACCCAGGAGGGCTACCGGCTGACCGACCACAGCTCCCTCGACGCGCGCGGGAGCTGGGTGCGCCCGGGCGCTCCCCGTTGGGAAGGTTCTCCCCGGGTCGAGCTCCGTCTTTCTCCCGGAGAGGACGCCTCTCTTCTGCTGGGCCGTCTGTCCGGCCGCTGGTTCGGTGACTTCCGCTGGGTCGGCTCCTACGAGGAAGGACGGCGGACGAGCCTCCTGTGGGTCTCCCGTGCCGGGGGAGAGCTCCTGGGGCTCGTGCTCGAAGGCGACCTGCTCCGGATCCATCAGCAGCCCTCCACCCCCCAGGCCGTCGACCGGCCGCTCGCCTCCTACGAGCTCCTCCAGCACGTGCTGACGGCGCTGCGGGGGCCCTCCAGGACCCCGACGCTCTCCGTTCCCGCCGTCCTTCCTCTCGTCCTCGACCCCCCTCACGACCGCCGTCCCCAGGGACTCGCGGGATAGTTCTTTAGACACGAAGTGTCTTGCCGAACCGTCGTGGAGATCGGTTCGGACGCCCACTGGATCGTGCGGGGGAGGCTGCTCGCCTCGCGTGCCCCTCGGGACCCCCGGGAGCTGGCCTCCCTGGCCAGGGCGGGCGTCACCCATGTCCTGAGCCTCGTGGAGTCCGAGGACGAGGAGCGCTGGTCCGAAGCGGCGGGGCTCCGTTTCGTCTCGAGCCGGATGGACGAGATGGGCTCCCCCTCTTCGGAGGCGGTCCGGGACGCGGTCTCGCGCCTTCTTCTGGCTCTTCGCTCCAGCGAAAGCGCCTGCGTGCTCGTCCACTGCCACGCCGGAGTGGGCCGGGCCGGGGTCGTCTCGGCCGCCTATCTGGGGGTCATGGCCGGCCTCACCCCTGAAGAGGCGGTGGCGGAGGTGCGGCAACGCCGCCCGGGCGCCCTCTGGAGCCAGGACAAGGAGGTCGCCGTGGAAGACTTCCTGCGCGCTTTCTCGGAGGGACGGGTCCGGCTGGAAGGGGAGCATCCGTGCCCGAAGTGCGAGCGGAGGGTCCTTCACCCCGGGGGACCCTGCTTCCGGTGTTCGGGGGTCCGAAGCCTCGACGTCTTCCTTGGCGTCGGGAACTGACGGCCGAGGGGACACTTCCTTCCCTGGGCCCGCCCGGCCCCTCTTGCTCCCCTCGTCAGGTCCGAACCTGCGAGGGCGACAAGGGCATTATGCCGCAGCGTCCTGGCATCCGAGGATGTGGGCGAGGTCGGGTACCCCGTTCCTCCTGATCTCCGGGGGGGCGACGGTGGCGCTCGCCCTGCTCTGGGCCTTCCGGCCCTGGCTACCGTGGCTCGTCCCCCTCGGCCTCGCCGCGTTCCTGCTGGTCCTGTTCCTCATCTTCTTCCGGGACCCTGAGAGGGCCCCGGGTGGGGGGATCGTGGCCGCCGCCGACGGGCGCGTTCTCGCGGTGAAGGAGGAGGGGGACCGCCTGCGGATCGCGACGTTCATGAACGTCACCAACGTGCATGTCAACCGGGTCCCCTTCCCCGGCTACCTGGTCCGGGTCGACGACCGGGGCGGCCCCAAGAAACCGGCGTTCTCCCCCGACGCGAGCGGAAACTCCCAGAAGCGCTACCTCTTCGGCACTCCCCTCGGGCTCGTCGAGGTCGTCCAGATCACCGGCATGGTCGCCCGGCGCTGTGTCGCGTGGAAGGGGGCGGGGAGCCCCTGCCGTAAGGGCGAGCGGATGGGGATCATCGTCTTCGGGTCCCGGGTCGACGTGGTCCTCCCCCGCTCGCGGGTCCGGCCGGTGGTCCGGCCCGGCCAGAGGGTGCGAGGGGGCACCGACACGCTGGCCGAGGTCCTGGCATGAGCCGCCCGCGCTTCTGGCGGGTGGCCGCCGACCTTGCGACGCTCGCGAACGGGCTCTCGGGGGCAGGAGCCGTCGCCTACATCCTTCTCGGGAACAAGCCCTTCGGGCTCTTCCTCATCCTGGTCGGGTTGGGCTGGGACGGCCTGGACGGGTTCTTCTCACGGCGAGCCGGCGGGCCGCCCTCCTCCTTCGGACGGATCGCGGACTCCTGCGCCGACGCGGTGACCTTCTGCCTCGCGCCGGCGGTGGGGGTGGCGGTCAACGCCTTCGATCGTCCTCTCTGGGCGCCCTGGGACGTGGTGGCCTGGGTCGCCGCGAGCGCCGTCCTTGTAACGGGGCTCGCCCGGCTCGTCTACTTCACCCTCGTGGCCTACAAGCGCCACAACTTCACCGGGGCCTCGACGCCCCAGAACGCGATGTGGGTCCTGGTCCTGCTCCTTCTCTTCCAGGTCCCGGGGTTCCTGGGGGAGGAGCCGGCCCTCTTCTTCCTCCTCGTCCTCGCGTTCGTCCCCTTGATGGTCCTCCCGATCTCCTACCCCAAGCTCCGGAAGGGGGCCCCGCTGCGAGGGGTCTCGGCGGCCATGGCGCTCGCGCTGACGGTGGCGCTCATCGCTTCGAACTTTCTGCGGTGGGGCGGGCCCCTCCTGTGGCTCTTCAGCGCCTCGGCGACGGTCGTCTCCTTCGCCCTGCTCGTCCTTTTCTATCTCGCGGGCCCCCTGGTGACCCCGAAGGAGGTGGAAGCTCCCCCCCATGGTCCGTCCCCCGCGGCGTAAGCGGTCCGACCGGCTCCCCGCCGACCGCGAGCAGGCCCTCTTCGAGGCCGGGATCAAGCTTGGAGGGCTGTTCCACCAGTTCATCGGCGTGCCCGTCGCGCCCAGGACCGCGCCCTCCCTGGCGCGTGCGATCGAGGAGGCGGTGGGCCTCCAGCCCTTCGTGCGGCAGGTCCGGGTGCGGATCTCCCCCGGGGCCGAGGGGAGGAGCGGAACGGGAAGGTTCGGGTACCACTACCTCACCGCAAGGATGATCGACGCCGTGATCGAGGTGCGGGTCGGAGGTTCGACGGTCCGGGCCCGGCTCGCCTTCCGCAAGGAGCTGAACTACCCGCTGATGGAGGTCCTGGCGGCCACCGGAGAAGCCGGTTCGCCTCCTCGCCGCCGCTCCCGGCGGTGAACCCGGACGGCCCGACCCCCCGCGCGCGAAGCGCGGACACGGTTCGTCTGGCTCACGCCTCTCGAGTCTCCACCGTCTGAGATCGGGCCCGCCATTCCCGGGAACTCCGGTCGGCTCCCGGTTCGATACGGCAGCCCTCGTACCGTGCCGACCCCGAGGAAGGCTCAGGCAGGCCCGAGCAGCTTCGGGGAGGTGCCCTCGAGGAGATCGAGAGGTCCCACGTCGGAAGGTCCTCGCGGGCCCTGGTCACTCCCGCGAGCGCAGACGCGCCCCAGGACCGGCCTTAGCCGCTATCCCCGCCGCTCCCGCCATCGCCCCCGCCACCGTCGCCGCCCGTCGAACCTCCGGTGCTGTTCGTCGGCGAGGTCGGCACCGGGGGCGCCGTGGGGCCGGGGCTGGTCCCTGGCACCGACGTGGCTCCCGAGGAGTGGGTCGCGTGGCTGAGGGCGGGGACCAGCGGGAGGATCAGCGCAACTGCCCCGATCGCGATCAGCATCACCAGCGGCTTGGTTGGGACACGCATGCACGGTCCATGCGCGAGGTTGAGGATACCCCTTTTGGCGCACGCCCCGAACGAGACGCCAACGTCGGCCCGGCCCCGAGAACACCGACGTTCGGACCGTGCGCCAGGTCGTTCGGACCTTGCGCCAAAAGGCACCTCATGGCACGGAATCTGGGAGCATCTGTATCGCCCGTGCGGTGAGCAAGAATGCCACGACCGAACCCTGGAGGTCGGCCGGTGAACCGCTCGACGATGCCCAGCTAGGTGACCCTGAATGTCCACAAGGCTACGGCGGCTCCGCCCTCACCACCGGTCCGGCGAGGACCCCCCGAGGGCCGTCGCTCCCGGCAACCTCGGTCCGTCGATCTGGAACCGGTCGCTGGTGCTGGGGCTCGCGGGGCTCCTGCTCTTCTCCGGCTACGGGGCCTTCCTTCCGGCCCACCTCCGCTGCGCCCTCCCCGGCGCCGTGGGCTGTCCGGGGGGCCTGCTGCCGTTCGCCGCGCCGGCGCCCGCGGGAGCCGCGCAGCAGTGGTTCAACGTCATCGCCTACGACTACGGCTTCTGGGTCACCGACACGGTCTCGGGGGCGAACGACTCCTCCGCATGGCCGGTGTACGAGGGATGGACCGTCCACGTGAACGTGACCAGCTTCCCGCCCAACCCTTCGGTCGGTGGGGTGAACCAGCACGGCGTGGGCATCGACATCTCGGGGAGCGGGAACGTCCTCAGCGTCTCGGGCCCCGTGGGGTCCTGGAACCAGGGGAGCTTCGTCGCTCCTACCACGCCTTCGACGGGCAACCGGGTGTACTGCACGATCTACTGCGGACCGGGCCACTCGAGCCAGGTCGCGCACATCCTGAACGTGGTCCCCCCGCCGAACGTCCCCACAGCGACCGCCGCGGGAACCCCGACCTCCGGCGCGGCGCCCCTCGCCGTCACCTTCCTGGGCAGCGCGGCCGGTGGGAGCGCGCCCTACACCTACCTCTGGAACTTCGGGGACGGCTCTCTCGGGTCGGCCGCGTCCTCCCCCCTGCATGTCTACAACGTGTCAGGGGCCTACTCCGCGAAGCTCACGGTGACCGACTCGACGGGGGTGAGCGCGATCGCCACCGTCGCCGTGACGGTCCAGGCGGCGAGCCGCCTGGTCGTGTCGGCCTCCGGGTCCCCGCTCTCCGGGAAGGAGCCGCTTCCGGTCGCGCTCTCCGCGAGCGCCACGGGGGGAGCGCCTCCCTACGCGTGGGTCTGGGACTACGGTGACGGGAGCTCTGGGGTCGGCGCGTCGGTGGGCCACGTCTACGCCCTCCCGGGGACCTTCGTGGCCACCGTGCGGGCGGTCGATGCGGGCGGAACCGCGGCGACCTCCACGGTGCTCGTGAACGTGAGCTCCGCCGGCCCAGCCTTGCCGGTCTCGATCGCCTCCTCCGCGGTCGCGGGGACCGCTCCGTTCGGGGTCACCCTCAACGCCTCCGCGACGGGGGGAACGACTCCCTACAACGTGACCTGGGACCTGGGCGACGGCACAATGGCGTGGGGAAGTGCTCTCACCCACACCTACCCGGTCCAGGGCACCTACGTCGCGACGGCGACGGTCCGAGACGCGAGCGACTCGGAGGGGGCGATGACCACGGTCCTGACGGTCTCGGGAACGGCCGCCTCACCGCTCGCGCTTCACCTGGGGCCCACCCCCGCGGTCGGCGCGAACCCGTTGACGATGAGCGTCGGCGGCTCCGAGATGGGGGGGACCCCGCCCTACGCCCCCCTCGCGTGGAGCTTCGGCGACGGGACCACCGGCTCCGGCAGTGTCGTCACCCACACGTACGCCTCTCCCGGAAACTACACGCTCTCCGCCACGGGCAAGGACGCGGCAGGCACGACGGTCTCCGCGTCCACCGTGATCGTCGTGGTCGGGTTCGGGATCCATCTCGCCCTGTCCGGCGCTCAAGGCGATGCGCCCGCCCAGTTGAACGGGTCGGGGTCGGTCTTCGGAGGTTCCGGGGTCTTCGGTCCGGTCGCGTGGGCGTGGGGGGACGGGACGACCTCCTCCGGGCCCATCGTCTCGCACGTCTATTCCAGCTCCAGCTCCACTCCCTACAACGTGGTCGCCACCGGCCATGACTCCGCAGGGGCGACCGTCACGGGCACCGGCTCCTTCCTGGTCTTCCCCCCCCTCGTGGTCGTGCTCAACGCCTCGTTGAGCTCCGCCACCCCTCCGGTCCACGCGAGCTTCTCGCTGAAGGCCTCGGGAGGCAGCGGCTCGTACCCCACCGGGGTCCTCTGGAACTTCGGGGACGGAACGTCCACGCGGGGCGGGCTCGCCGCCTCGGAGAACTACACCAAGGCCGGTTCCTACCACGTCACCGCCTCCGCCGTCGACTCGGCGGGGGGAGCGGCGGCGGGCTCGACCTGGGTCAACGTGAGCCTGGCGGGCACGCTACCTCCCGGGGGCAGTGGGAACGGGGGCCCGACGGGACCTCTGCCGCCTCCGTGGCTTGGTAACGGGGTCGGCAATCCCACGCAGACCAGCTTGGTGCTCCTCTTCATCATGTCCGCCGTCGCGCTCGCGCTGGTCCTCCAGGGCCGGCGGAAGCGTCTGTCCAAGCAGGGGTCCAAACCGGCCCACCCTGCTGGCCGCGCTCCGAACGGGACCCCGGGTACCGCGGGCTCCCGGACAGGGCTCTCGTCCTCCACATCCTCCGGGCCTGCGCTGGCGAGGGGGAGCGAGCAGGCGTCGGGTCCGAGCGACACGGCTCCCGGGGACACGGAAGGGTGAGACCCACGAGTCCACCATCCGCGTCCACCGGAACGGTCGTATGGGGGCGATCCCGCGGCCCCCTCCTGAGGTACCGCGGCGCGGGGTTTCAATGGTGACCGGGAGTAAGGACGGCCCGCCGCCCGGGTCGGAGGAGGTCCACGGTCCGTGCCTTCGCTGCGGGGCGCACCTGGGAGCCGGGGACCCCGTCCTGCTCTGCAGGGTGTGCGAGAGCTCGAACGTCCCGGTCGGCGTTGCGCCCACTCCCCCGCCACCTCCGCCCTCGCTACCCCCTCCCCCACCGCCGTCCGCCCCCATCTCGCTCCAGCCCTGGCCCAGCCTCCGGTACTGTCCAGCGTGCGCCGGTCCTCTCGGTGGGTCTGCGGAGTGCGTGGCCTGCGGGGTCAGCTGGGGCGTGCCGACGCTTGCGGTCGGATGGAGCCCGACCGCGGCAGCTCCCGGCGCTCCGGGCCCGAGCCGCCCGGACCCCCCCGCCCTTCCCGGCGGGTCTCTCTCCTTCGCCCTCACAGCCGCGGACCACGGTCGTCAGGAGAGGACCCCTGAAGCGAAGGGCGGAGACTTGGTCCCCTCTTCGGCCGCAGGTCCGTTGGGTCGGCCCAGTGTCGCGCGGGCCTCCGCCTCCCGGTCGCCATCTGCGGCAGCGGGGGGCGGGGGAGGACGTACCCCCCACGCCTCCTCCGCGGCGCCCGCCCGCAAGGCCGCGCCCCCCCCCAACTCGCCGAAGGCGAGGGTCCAGCGGGGGTGGAGGAAGGTGCTTGCGTCCTTCCCCCCGGTCCGGCTCGTCTGGATCTTCCTACTGACCCTGTTCTACCTTTCCGGAGGGCTGGCCGCCCGGGCCGGTTGGGAGTCCCTTTTCGCCGTTATCGGGGCTTCCGTCGCGATCGACCTCGGATTCCAGTGGGGCCGGTACGGGCGGTTCCGCTTCCCGGACGGGGCGCTCGCCGTGGCCGGGTTCTTGATGGTCCTCCTCGACCCGACCGTCGTGACACTTCCGCTGGTCGCGGTCGTCGTCTCGACGCACGTGCTCCGGCAGGTGCTGCGAAGCTCGGGGCGCCCGTGGTTCAATCCGACCGCGCTGGGATTGACGGTCGGTTTCTTCGTCATCGGGACGCAGGTCCCATGGGCCGTGGGCACGACCCCTCAGCTGGAGCTGGTCATGCTGGTCATGGGGCTGCTCCTGGTCCTCCGCCAGCGCAGCAGCTGGCGTCTGCCCTTCTACTTCTTCGTGAGCGCGATGCCCTTGCTCCTCCTGGCCCCGCTGGACCTCGGAGGGGCCCCTTCGCTCTCGTGGAGCGCTTTCCTGATGGCGAACCTCTCGCCGCTCACGATCTTCTTCGGTCTGTTCATGGTGCCGGAACCTCGCACCGCTCCCCCCTCGCCCCGCCACATGTGGATCTTCGCGGTGCTCGTCGGAGAGCTGTACGCGTTGCTCCCCCTGACCTTCACCACGTGGACCCAGCTCGCCCCCATCGGGGCGATCACCCCGTTCCTTGCGCTCTTCGCGGGCAACATCTTCACGGTCCTCCTCCGGGCCTACACCGCGCGCCAGAGGAAGGCGCAGAGCTCGCCAGGAGGGGCGGGGCTCCCACCAGTGCGCCCCCAACGGATGGGCGGGGGGTCCGCCCCCGTATCCGGCTGAGCTTGCGCGACCTCCAGGAATCCCCTGCCACACGCGCTCCCGTTCCCCTCCTATCTCCGTCCCGCACCACCGGCGGTGGACCTCGCTCCGAAACCTCCTTCCGCGCCCCTCCGTGAAGGGTAAATACGCACATGGGTCTATTTGGTGGGGGGGAAGTGGCGAAGCCGTTTGGGTCGAACCTGCTGACCCTGGAACAGGGGGAGGCCGCTTCGACCGGTCAAGCCCTGCTCGACCTCGCCACAGACTTCTACAGCCCGATCGACCCCGTCCGGAAGGACATGGGCGTCGCGCTCCGTGGCGTGGGCGAGCGGCTCGCCGGTCTCGACGAGCAGGTGCTCCGCCCCCTCGCGGAGAGGCTCGCGAAGCTCGGGGAAGCCGGACGCACGCCCGCGGAGATGAAGGGCACGGCGGAGCAGGTGCGGCGGCTCGCGCACGACCTGTTGGAGCTCGGAGACCGGCTCGGGGCCCTGGCGGTCCAGGGATACGAGCTCGGGCCGGGGCTGCGCCCGCTGGTCCAGCGCGCCGAGACGCTCAGCCGCCGGATGAACGAGCTTGGGACGCGCGTCGGGGGCGTGAGCGACCGGCTGCTGGCCATGCGGCCGGAGGAGCTCTCCTTCCTCAGCTCGCTCGCCACGTCCAGGCGCGCCGGGGGCGCCCCCGGTTGGGGTAGCTCTGGAGCGGCCGCCGCGACCCCGAACCGCTGAACCGAGCGCGCGCCCACGAGCCCGCGGCGCGGGACCGCTCCCCTTCAGATCTTCGGGAGGGCGGCTAGCGCTTGTCGATCGGAACGTACGGGCAGTCCGTGGGCCCCTTGTAGTCCGACGTGGGTCGGATGAGGCGATTGTCCGCGTACTGCTCCAGGACGTGGGCGGTCCATCCCGAGATTCGGCTCACCGCGAAGACCGGGGTGAAGAGGTCCAACGGGATGCCCATCGCTTCGTAGCAGGCCCCGGAGAAGAGGTCCACGTTCGGGTAGAGCCCCTTCTCGTGGTGGACCACCTCCTCGATCTTGCGAAGGACTTGGAAGCTGGTGGTGTCGCCGCTGTTCTGGGACAGCCGCTTGGCGTACTCCCTCAGGATCGTCGCCCGGGGGTCCTCCACCTTGTACACCCTGTGGCCGAACCCCATGACCTTCTCGTGCTTGGTGAGCTTCTGGGTCACGAAGGCCTCGGCCTGATCCACGCCCTTGACCTCGTGGACCATCCGCATGACCTCCTCGTTCGCCCCGCCGTGGAGGGGGCCCTTGAGGGTCCCGACCGCGCTCGTGACGGCGGAGTAGAGGTCGGAGAGGGTGCTCGCGGTCACCCGGGCGGAGAAGGTCGAGGCGTTGAACTCGTGGTCCGCGTGCAGGATGAGCGCGACGTCGAGCGCCTTCACCAGGCTCGGGTCGGGCTCCTTGCCGTTCAGCATGTAGAGGAAGTTGGCCGCGTGGTCCAGGTCCGCCCGGGGGGCGATGGGTCTCTGGCCCTCACGGAGCCGGTGGAACGCGGTGATGATGGTCGGGAGCACCGCGGTGAGGCGAAGCGCGCCGCCGATCGAGCTCTCCGGCCGCTTCAGGTCGTCCGGCTCGAAGGAGGAGAGCGCCGAGACCCCTGTCCGAAGGACCTCCATCGGGGAGGTCTTGGGGGGGATGGCCTCCAGGAGCTTCTCCAGCCCGTCCGGGATCTCCCGGCGTCCCGCGAGCTTCGACCGAAGCTGGTCGAGCTCGTCCTTCCTCGGAAGGCGGCCGTACCAGAGCAGGTAGCAGGTCTCCTCGAAATTCGAGAACCGGGCCAGGTCGCGGATGTCGTACCCACGGTAGATGAGTCGACCCCCCCGCCCGTCGATGAACGTGATGGAGGATGAGGCGACCACGACGTCCTCGAGTCCTCGGGACACGGGTGGGCTCTGCATGGGGCCCTGCCATCCGTTACCGGATTATCCCCTTTGGGGTGCCCCGGTTCGGGTGGGCTGAACGGAGGTCCGGCGCTGGAAGGAGCGGACCGCCAGGAGCCAGGCGGGGACCGCCACGGCCACCAGGGCCGCGGAGAGCGCGAAGGTCACGTCGTAGCCCAGCTCATGGCTCGCCACTCCCGAGGAGGCCGCACCCAGCACGGCCGCGAGCCCCCCCAGGGCGCTGTTCACCCCCAGGAGGCTCCCGGCGCTGCGTCCCTCCAGGGAGCGGAAGAGGAGCAGCGAGGAGGAGGTGCTGTAGAATGCGTAGGTGACCCCGATGATCCCGTAGGCCAGGATGTTGATCCCGAGTACCGAATTGCGGGCGAAGAGCGCGGCCGGGAGGAGCGCGAGGCCGAAGACGCTCGCGTAGCTCACGACCCGGCCCCAGGAGGCGAGCTGGACGACGGACGGGGACTTCCCTCCTTCGCAGGCGCGTCCCGTGAAGGGGAGGACCAGGGCCTGGGCCGCGCTATTGGACAGGTTCACCAGGAAGATCCCGGAGGCCGCCACGCTCACCGAGACCATGTAGGGGGCGTAGGAGGTGTTGAAGATCGAACTGCCCAGCCCGAAGAAGAACCCGGCCGCGAGCATCAGCGGGACCTCGTGGGTCGCCTCCTCCTCGAGCCACCGGAGGATCCGGCGGAAGGACCCCAGGGTGGGGAGCTTCGGGAAGAAGGGGAAGTAGAGCCTCAGCCGCGCGTCCAGGCTCTCGGGGTGCCGGGCGAGAGTCGCGCGCGTCGCGCGCGGATGGTGCACCGGCGGGTCGCGGATGAAGAGGGCGACGCCCACCGCGCTGGTCAGGGCTGCGGCGGTGCTGAGGTAGAGGATGTCGATGAGCCCCTCGCCCCCGGGGGCGCTCACGAGCCAGACGAATCCCAGGAGCACGCCCAGGACGTTCCCGATCATCGAGAGCTCGCTGAAGGAGGCGTAGGCGCTGGGGCGCTCCTCCGGCGAGAACCGCTCGAGGATCAGCAGGTTCGAGGCGGCTGCGCTCGAGGGGGCGACGAAGCCGAAGGCCATGTAGGCGGCCAGCAGCGTCGTGAGCGAGGGACGCGCCGCCAGGACGAGGAACAGCACCGCGAACGACACGTAGTTGAGGAGGAGCAGGGGGGAGCGGACCCCCAGCCGGTCGCAGACGAACCCCCAGAGGAGGGAGGCCGGGATGACCGCGAAATTGTAGAGCGTGCTGGCCAGCGCGACCTCGAGGATGTTGCCGTGGAAGGTGAAGAGGATCAGCAGCGGCAGCGCGACCGAGAAGCTCGAGGCGGCGGCGTTCACCGGGAGGAAGACCAGGAGCCACGGCCGTGCGACGATCCCTCCGGCCAGCCCCGGCCGCCCGGCCGCGCGCTCCGACACCGCACTTGAGGAGTACCTTCACGGGATAAGCCTCGGGTTCGACACGCACCCCGGAACGCGGAGCGGGTTCCGGGCAACACGGGCCGCCCTCCGCCCCCCTCGTGGTTGGCAGGGGAGGCCGATCGCAGCGCGTGGTTGTCGTCTTGGCCAGAGGGACGGGGTCTCGTTTTTGGCGGTTGCTTTATAAGCCGAAACACTTTGGGCGCGTCCAGGTGCGCAATTTGGCCATCGGGTTCGTCCTGATCAGCACAGCCCCCGCGAAGGAGCACGAGGTTTACTCCGAGCTACTTCGAGTGAAAGAGATCGTCGAGCTTCACCCTCTCTTCGGGGAGTACGATCTCATCGCGAAGGTCGAGGCGGAGGATTTCAACGCGCTCGGCCAGGTGGTCGTCGACAAGATCCGCTCCGTTCCAGGCGTCATCGACACCAAGACCCTGACCGGAATCAAGTTCTGAGGAGAACACAACGATGGGGCTAACTTTCGACGCGCTTCAGTTCCTGGAGATCTTCGGCCTCCTCTTCGGGCTCTTCCTGCTTCTCTCCGGCCTGTTCACCGCCTACTTCGGTAGCGGCAAGAGCCGGAAGATCGGGATCGGCCTGGTCGTTGGCGGCATCGTCGTCGGTGTCCTGATGGTCCTTCTCTACCACACCTACCGCTCGGGAGAGTTCGTGGACCTGCTCTGGAGCACCTTCCTGGTGCTGCTGGCGAGCGTCCTCGGCGCCCTGGCTGCGATCGGGCTTTTCCTGGTCGCCATCATGAAGTCGTAGGGCTCCCGAGGATGGGGGACCCGCGATCCAGGGGTCCTCGCTTCGCCTTGTCCCAGGGGTAGGCGGTCCCGCGCCGGAGCTGGGGATGCCCGAGAAACGCGCGGCGGTCGAGGCCCCCCCGCTCCCGAAGGGGTTGGTCCAGGGCGGCGACCCCCCTCCCCCTCCCCCTCCCCCGCCGTCGAAGGGGAAGGGGGCCGCCGCCCTTCCTCCCGTGCCTTCGCACGACCATCCTCACACCCATCCGGAGATCGCCTCCCTGGGATCGCCCGCCGCCCCGATCATCACGCTCACCACGGACATCGGCTGGGCCTACGCGGCGCAAATGAAGGGGGT
The DNA here is from genome assembly GCA_027314165.1 of Thermoplasmata archaeon. Lineage (GTDB taxonomy): Archaea > Thermoplasmatota > Thermoplasmata > Lutacidiplasmatales > UBA184 > JAKAAX01. Next base: position 46,166 of record DAHVCH010000002.1, read on the forward strand.
CCTACTGCGGGGCTCTCCCTCCGCGAGGATCGTGGACATCACGCACGCGGTCTCCAACCACAGCGTCCTGGAGGGGGCCTTCCTCCTCCGCTACAGCGCGGCGCAGTTCCCTCCCGGCTCCATCCATGTCTGCGTGGTCGACCCCGGGGTCGGCAGCGCACGGAAGGCGCTCATCGTACGGAGCCGGGACGGCTCCCTGATGGTCGGGCCGGACAACGGGGTGCTGATGCCGCTCGCCCGGTATCTGGGCGACCCCGAGGCCTTCCAGATCCAGCGAGAGAGGGTCGTCGGGAGGGGGGCGGTGAGCGCGACCTTCGAGGGGCGTGACCTTTTCGCGCCGACCGCAGCCCTCCTGTCGATGGGACACCCCCCGGAGGAGCTGGGGACCCCCACGAAACCCCTCTCCTTCCAGCTTCCTCAGCCCCACAGCGGTCCGGGGTCGGCCGAGGTCTCGGTGCTCCACATCGACACCTTCGGGAACGTCATCACGAACCTTCCCTTCGACGAGTTCGTCGACAAGATCGGGCCCTTCGGGACCCACGCGTTGGTCCAGGAGGGGGCGCGCCAGCTGAGGGCCACCGTGGCCCGAACGTACGGCGATCTCGCGGAAGGCTGCCTCGGGATCCTGGGCTCGAGCTTCGGCCTCGCCGAGATCGCGATAGGGCATGGGAGGGCCGATCAGGTCCTCTCGATCCGGCTCGGGGCCAGGCTGCACCTGAAGCCCTCGGAGCAGGATTGGAGGGAGTGAGGCCCATGACGCCCGAAGCCAACCCACCGGTCGAGGTGGGCAGCACGTTCACCGTCGAGCGGTCCTTCTCGGTCGAGGACGTGACCGAGTTCGTCCGCATCTCAGGCGACTCGGGTCGCCAGCACATACGTCCCGACCCCCAAGGTCGCCTCATGGTCCACGGGCTGCTCGTCGCCACGCTCCCGACGCAGGTGGGAGGGGCCTGGCATTTCCTGGCCCGGGAGATCACCTACGAGTTCCTCCGCCCCGTCTGGACCGGAGAGGTGGTCCGTTGCGTGGTGACGCTGACCGCGCTGGAGCCGGGCAATCGCGGCCTCTACCTCCGCTCGACGTTCGAGTGCGTCAATCCCGCGCGAGAGGTCGTGATGAAGGGGACGGCCCGAGGGCTTGTTCCCGGGGCCCCGCCCTCGCCAGGCGGACCGGGACAGGGCTAGCCCTATTCGGAGCGGGCGCTCCGCGCGGGAGGGAACAGGAACGATGTCCGACGTGGAAATCTACCAGAGGCTGTACCGTTACGACCGACAGGTGATCGAGAACTTCCTCCGTAAGCTCGAGCGGATGCCGCTCAAGGAGGCGACGCGCAACCGCGGGATCGGCCATCTCTCCCTCGCGAGGACGCTGATCCACGTCATCCGGGTCCACGACGCCTGGCTGAACTACCTGGCCGCCGGGGACATCGAGGGGCTGAGGGCGAGCCACAAGAGCTTCCTCAAGCTGCGGACACCGCGCGAGGCCCGACGGTACTTCCGGGAATCGTGGAAGGGGATCGACGCGCGGATCAGGAAGCTCACGCCCAAAGAGCTCCGTCGCAGCGCGAGCGCTCCCTGGATGCCAGGACGCTACACGCAAGCCGATGTCCTGCTCCAGTGCAGCTTCGAGCAGGCGCACCACCTGGGGGAGGTCATCGGCGCGATGTGGCAGAAGGACCTCGTCCCTCCGCAGATGATGTGGATACCCGTCGTGACGGGCAAGCGCGTGCCCGTCGCGTGAGCCCCTTCTCGGGCATCTCCTCACCGCGAGCCGAAGGGCTCCCGGTCAGAGGGGGTCGCCAGGGACCTCGAACCCGCGAAGCTCCAGAGCATATCCCCAGGCCCAGACGACCCATCGGGCTTCCTCGGCCTTCAGGCCACGCTTGGTCTCGAGGAGGCTCGCGAGGGCCGAGGTGTGGTCCGCGCCGCTCGAACTGCCGGGGAGCTGCGCGGCGGCGTCGAGCCGCTGCGGGACCTGCTCCTCCAGTCCCACCGTGAGGGCGTCAATGGTGACCCTGTCCCCGGGACAGAGCCCCAGCATCAGCAGACGGAACTTCGCGGGGTCCTCGAGGAGCCCGTTCCCCTCCTTCGTGCAGAGCGACTGCAGCGCTTCGGCGACCTCCAGGTCTCCGAAGGGACCCGCGGGCTCCTCCTCGGCGAGACGCACGGCCACGCTCACGGGAGGGACTTCCTTCCCCGAGGGCGCCAGGGAGCTGGGGGCCGGGGTGGGTCGGCTGGTGGAGGTCCGTGGCAGCCCGGGACCTTGGGACCGCCCGGAGGGATGCCAGCCACCTGCGCGCCGTGCGCACTCCTCCCTCGTGAGCCGCTGCCCTCCCACCACCACGGTGTCGGAGTCCCCGAGGACCGCCGCCAGGTCGGCCCAGGCGTCCTCCGCCGTCCCGTCCAGCTCGAGCCCTTGGACGAGGCAGTCGACCCGCGTGTAGCGCCGGTCGCCGAACCGCAGGAGCTCCTCGGGCCGAAGGATCGCGGCTGCGGTGATCCATGCATGCGGGAGGCGGGAGTCGAGCGTCAAGGCCTTCTGCACGCACTTGACGCCGGAGAAGGACGTCCCCCCGACCTCGGCGACCTCGTCAGGACCGAGCGCCTCGGCCAAATTGGACCAGGCCGTGGGAAGGCCCGCGTCGATCGCTAGGGCCCTCAGGAAGCAGGTCCGACGGTCGACCCTCTCTCCGGCGACCTCGACCTGGCCGTCCTCGGCCTCCATCGAGGCCCCGAGGTCCGTCCAGTAGAGGGCGTCCTTGGGGTCGAGCGTGACCGCCTTGCGGTAGCAGGCGAGCCGGTCGACCTCCTCCTCGTCGACCTTGACCTTCCCCTCGGCTCCGAGCACCTCTCCTAACGCTCCCCAGGCGTCGGGGCTCGTCCGGTCCAGCTCGAGAGCCCGCAGAAGGCAGTCTCGTCGCGTGAGCGGGTTCCCTCCCACGTCGGCACGGTCCGCCTCCCCGAGCTCGAGCCCCAGCAGAAGCCAGGCCGCCGGGGTCCGCCCGTCGACGGCGAGCGCGCGACGGTAGCAATCGATGGAGGAGACCTCGGAGCCGCCCACCTTTGCGCGCTCTCCCGGGCCGAGCGCTTCCCCGAGGTTCATCCAGGCGGGGAGGAGGTCGGGGGCGAGCTCTAGGGCCCGAACGTAGCAGGCCCGTTCGGCGACCTCCTGCCCGGCCACCGTAACTCCGGTCGCACCTCCGAGCGCGGCCCCGAGGTTCACCCAGGCCTCGGCCATGCGAGGGTCGAGCCCCAGCGCGCGACGGTAGCACTCCACCTTCGAGACCTCTTCCCCACCGATCAGGGCGTTCCCCCCGGGTTCGAGCGCGTCGCCCCTGTCGAGCCATCCCGTCGCGGTACCCGGGAGGTCGGCCAGGGTTGGGCTTGGCGAGGAGCTCCTGGTCGGAGTGAGGGGAGCGAGGGGAGCAGGAGGTGCGCGGGGGGCGGACGCAGGCGGTTTGGAGGCCCCTGACCCGGCCGCGGGTCCCTCCGGACGCAACGCGCTCGCCCAGCTCCGCACGACGAGGTCGGCCATCGGTGCGGCGATGCCCCGTTCCGTGACGAGCCGCGAGGTCAGCCCTGGCGGGATCCGTCCGTCGGGGGTCCTGGCAAGACGCTGAGGGATCTCGAGCTCAAGGGCGGCGACCACGGCCTCGATCTCTCCCGCTTCCTCCGGGCAGATCTTGAGCAGGTGCTCACGACAGCCTTTCGGGTCGTTCAATAGAACTGGACCGAGCTGGCGGTAGAGGAGCTTCAGCGCGAGCGGGACCACGTCGGCCATCGCGCCTCCCGCGTCAGTCGGGCTTCGACACGGGGATCGGGTCCGCGGCCCATCCCTCGAGGAGCACCGCCTCGCGCTTCAGCATGTCGAGGGTCTCCTTCTCCTGCTCCACGGCGCTCGCGTGCTCCGCGCCCATCTTGCGTACGTCGAGGGCATCGATACGGTGGTAGAGCCACTCGAACTCGTGGAAGACGAGCGGGTCCTTGAGCGAGGTCCGCAGCTGCGCGAGCAGGTCCACCGGTCGCCGGATCGCGAGGTAGTAGACCGTGGTCCAGGTCCCGAAGGCCTCCCAGACGAGCTCCTCGTCCAGGAGCTTCCGGTGCGTGAGGGCCCCGACGAGCTCGAGGAAGGTGAGCACTTCCATGCTGGTGATGTCCTCGTGGGCCCCCGCGATCAGTTTCTGAGAGAGATGCCGCCTCGCCGCCCGCATCCGGTCCGAGTCGAAGCGCTCCCGGAGAGTCATCACCGAGTTCGCCGAGTGAAGGACCTGGTTCTGCCGCATCTGCCAGTACATCAGCGCGAGAGTCCCGATCACGAGCGACCAGGTGCCCAGGAGACCGAGCAACGTGAGGGTCAGGGGGTCCAATGTCACGTCCACGACCTCGGTGGGCGGTCCTATTCCACCCACCTACATCATTACATTGCATCGGCTGCGCGTGGGAGGGGAGGGCCATGACGCAGGTGCGGACGCTTGCCGCCCATGAGATCGTCCGGCATCTGTTCCCCCGTCCTCCCCCGACCGAGCTCGACGAGATCGCCCGGGCGACGGGGAAGGCGATCGACTCCGCCCTCGCCTACTGGTCCCACGCTCAGCGGCAGAACCTGCGGCTCACGGCGACCGCGGTCCAGAAGATGGCCCATGGCACGCTGAACGAGGAGCTTCAGGACGCCGACGTTACACCCTCCCCCGAGGCCCGCGCCAAGGCCGAGCGGGAGATCGCCGGGGTCCTCCAGGCCTTTCGGAAGAGCGAGGTCTTCGGGCTGGCCCGCCCCCGCACGCGGCTCGTGCTCATCGACCGGACGGTGGGGGTCTACGCCCAGCCGGACTTCTCCGACGGGGCCCGGCGGTTCTACGAGATGAAGACCTTCCGAGCGGTGCCTCCGCCGCCGGACGTCGGGCTCCAGGTGAGCATCTTCCAGTTGGCGTTCCCCGAGCAGCGCTCCTTCCTCGCCTGTTTCGACCGCCACAAGGACCCCGTGGAGACCTGCATCGAGGAGGTGCCTCCCCCCACGGCGGAGGCGAGAACTGCGCTGCTTCGGCAGATGCGCGAGATTGGCCTCCTGAAAGGGATCGAGAAGGTGCTCGAGTACGTCGACACCCAGGTCGTGGCCTACACGCTCGAAGGCGCCCCCTGAGAGGGTGGGGGCCCTAGCCTGCGCGACCTCGGCATCGACGCCGTGTCCATCGCTCCCAAATGCATCTTGGGGCACGGACGGAGATGAGAGACGCTCGCCCAGAGGTTTTTCTAGATGAAATTCGGTGGGATTCGTATGGTCTTTCGCATCTTCCCTACGTTCGGACGGCGGTCTTTCAGCACGGGCACCACGAGCGCGCCCTCACGTCCGTCGTTCGGACGCGCTCCGCTTCTCCTGGGAGCCGTCGCGGTGCTGCTCCTGAGCAGTCTCTTCGCGGTTCCCGGCGCAGCGTCCGGCACCCCGGCCCTGCCTCATGCGGCAGCCGTGCCGGGATCGGGAGGCGTTGGGCCGATGCACCTCTGCGGGAGCCTGGGGGGAGCGTGCGCAGCGACATCGATCGGCGTTCCTGGTCGCGCCACCTCCATCTCGCACGACGCCCTGCTCATCTCTCCGGACACCACCATCCTGTCCGGCAGCTACGGGACGTTCAACGCCTCTCTCCCGGGAGGGGTCACCGCGACCCAGTACGTCTGGACGTACGGCGATGGGACCAGCACGACCACCGTCGGTCCTCAGGACCGTCACGTCTTCGAGAACCCCGGGATCTACCTGGCCCAGGTCGTCGCCACCGACACCACCGGGGGGACCCACGACAATCTGGGCGGGCTCTACATCTTCCCCGTCCAAGCCTCCTACGCCAACGATTCGGTCGGCGACCGCGCCCTGATCTCGGGGGAGGTCCTTGCCAACTCCACCTCCACGCTCTCCGCCACCGGCGCCATCCACCCGGGACAGTTCGTGACCGTGGGGGTCTCCATCCAGAGCGAGCCCACGACCCCTGAATGGAACACGAGCGCTCCCTGGTTCGAGCCCGACCCCCGTGCGGGCACCCACGAGACCCTCTCCCCCCTCACCGTCGGGCCCTCGGGTGAGAGCACCACGACGGTGAGCTTCGACACCACCACTCCGGCGGGACTCTACAACGCGACCGTGGTCGTCCCCGTGCTCGATCCGACGACCGGGGGGATCTGCTGGAGCAACTTCACCTTCGCGATCGAGGTCGCACCGGGAGACGCGGCCTACGCGGCGCCCTCCCTCGCCTCCCCGCACCCGGGTCTCCTGCGCGTGTCGTGGGACTACCCCGGGGGGTCGGTCTCCGAGGATCCCGCGATGGACTACGAGTCCATCGGGGCCGAGGTCATCCAGAACGTCTACCAGACGCTCATCACCTACAACGGTTCGCAAGCGAGCTCCTCCCCCTCCGCTTTCGTCCCCGACCTGGCCACGTGCGTGCCGGGCTCCGCCCAGTGCCAGGCCCTCTACGGGAGCCCTCTCGTCACCAGCTCGGGCGACTACACGTTCGTCCTCAACCCGAACGACAGGTTCTACGACCCGGCGACGGGGGCGGGGTGGGAGGTCCACCCCTTCGATGTGGTCTACTCCATTGCGCGCACGTGCGTGCTCGCCGAACCCCTCTTCGCGGCCACGCCCGGATGGGTCCTGTGCCAGGCGCTCCTCCCCCTGGGCAGCTCGACCTACGACGCCGCCTTGCACGACCCGCTGAACAACACGCCCTTCCACATCCTCTCCTCGATGACGATCAACGAGACCGGGGCGTGCCCCACCGTCGGGGGCGGTTACGCCGGGAGCGGCTGCGTCACCTTCCACACCTCGCTCAGCGGATGGGTCTGGCCGGAGTTCCTCGCGCTGCTCGCCGACCCTATGGGGGCCTCGGTCGTCAGTTGCGCGTGGGCGGCCCTGCACGGGGTGGCCCTCGCGCCCTGGGGGAACACGCCCGCCTCATGCTCGAGCGTTCCGGCCCCCACCTCGCTCCCGGACACGGCGTGGGACAGCTACGAGTACCTGCAGGCGACCGACAGCTACTACTCGTACCTGCAGTGGCACATGGTCGGCAGCGGACCCTACATGGTCCAGAACCTCACGCCGCACCTGAACTACTCGTTGGTGGCCAACCCCGACTGGGGCGCCACCACGTGCCGAGGTGGCCGGGCGATGGGGTGTCTACCGTGGCCGGGGTCCTACATCCCCCGCGTGGAGGTGAACTGGACCAACAGCCAGGTCCCGGGCGAGGACCAGTACTGGAACCGGTCGATCGACATCGCCACCATCCCCGGGGCGGACGAGACCCTGCTCTTGGACATGCTCCAGAAGGGGATCCTCTCGCTCGCCCAAGTGCCGACCCTGAACACCTACTTCCAGCCCTTCAACATGGCCTTCGCTCAGGGGGTCGCCCAGACCTTCACGACCTCCAACATCAGCATCCCTTCCTGGGCCCTGCAGGACATGAACCTGCGGCAGTTCATCGTCCATTCCTACCCGTACGCGAGCGCCCTATCCCAGACCTGCACCGTCGCCGGGATCCGCTACTGCGCGGGGTACGGGGGAGCGATCCCTCTCTACATGTCGGGATACACGCCGACGAACATCTCCTGGCCGAACTCCAACCCCGACGTGAACCCGGCCGATGTCGGGGGGGCGGCCTGGTGGTGGACCCAGGCGAGGTCCGATTCGCTGTTCGGCACGCTTCCGTGCCTCGCTGCACCGCCCTGCCGGATCCCGGTCTTCTTCAGCGCCGGGGACACCTACGACATGGGGATGCTCGCCGAGACCAACTCGTGGGTGAGCTCCATCTCCGGCGGCGAGGTCCAGCTCTTCCCCATCAACGTCACCTTCAACCAGCTCGTCCAGAACTTGTACGCGTCCCCTGGATCGAGCGCGTTCTCCATGTTCCAGGCCGGTTGGCTGCCGGACTACGCCGACCCCTCGGACTACGCCGTACCGATCCTCTACCCGGGTACGACGTACACCTATCCGAGCGCCTGGCTCGAAGGGCTCACCGGCTCCCTGGCCCATGCGAGCTACCTGGCCAGTTGCCCGGGCACGCTCTACACGTACACCGCGGTGACCAACAGCTGCCAGGGTGCGGCCTACCAGCACATGGTGACCCTTCTGGACCAGGCCGACACCTGCGCGCCCCCCGCCTGCGCGCTCTCCAACCGGGCCCTCTGGTACAACATGGCGGAGCAGATCGACAATCAGCTCGCCTTGGACTCGTGGAACTACCAGTCGATCTCGGCCACCTCCTACGCGAGCTGGCTGGACCCCTCCAGCATCGTCCGGAACCCGGTGGTGCCGGGGGAGCTCTGGTGGCAGTTCGGGTACCGGAACGCGAGCGGTAGCGGGCCTCTCACCGTCCACGGGCCCGCGGCGTCCCCTTCGACGCTCGACCTGGGGCAGAGCCTCACGATGAGCCTCTCGATCACCGGCGGACACCCAGCTTACACGATGGCCTGGAGCGGGCTCCCCACGGGGTGCACGAACGCGTCGGCGCCCTCGATCACTTGCACGCCCACGGCCACGGGGATCTTCCACGTGAACGCGACCGTGCGGGACTCCGTGGGGGATGTCGTCTCGGTCGGTCCGGCGAGCATCTTCGTCGACCCCGCCCCCGTGATCTCGAGCTTCTCGGCGGCGCCGAACCCCGTGAACCAGGGCAGCGCGACCACCCTCTCCGTGACGGCCTCCGGCGGCACGCCGCCTCTCACCTACTCGTACACCGGACTCCCCGGCGGTTGCAGCAGCTCCAACGTCGCGACGCTCGTGTGCACCCCCTCCGTGTCGGGAACGTTCACGGTGACCGCCGCCGTCACCGATGCGGCCGCGGACTCCGTCACGAGGCCGCTCAGCCTCACCGTGAGCTCGGTGGGCCTCTCGCTCTCCTCGGTCACACTGAGCCCCCCTAACGCGGGGCTCGCTCCTGGGACGGCCAAGAGCTTCCAGGCGTTCGGTTCCTCCTCCACGGGAGCCACGGTCTACGGGGTGTCCTACGTCTGGCAGTTCTCCCCCTCCTCGTTGGGGACGCTGAACGCGAGCCTCGGGAACGTCGTCACGTTCACCGCCGGGAGCGTCTTGGAGGGCGGGACGCTCTGGGTCAACGGGACCTATGGCCTGAGCTCCGCCGGCGCCGTCGCGGACATCGCCGTCTCCCCCGGGGGCATCGTGCTCGGTTCCGTCCTGGTCACGCCGGTGACGGTCGCAGTGCCCTCAGGGACCGTGAGCAGCTTCACCGCTTCCTCCTACGCCTCGAGCGGAAGCCAGCTCTGGGGTCTCAGCTATTCATGGACGCTCGTCCCCTCCTCGCTCGGGACCCTCAACACCACGACCGGGCCCGTGGTCCAGCTCTCCTCAGGAACGCACGCGGGCTCCGGGAGCCTGTGGGTGAACGCCACCTTCGGGTCGACCTACGGAGCGGAAGCTCTCGTGACGAACCTCGGTCCCCCGGCGCTGCAGGCCACCCTCTCGACCGACCCGGCATGGACGAGCCTCGTCGGAGGGTCGGTCACGGTCACCACCGTTGCGACCGGAGGATGGGGGCCGTACTCGTACCTCTACTTCTCGCTCCCACCGGGATGCACGAGCTCGAACAGCTCCACCCTCACTTGCACCCCGTCGGTGGCGGGAAAGTACGACCTGACGGTGACGGTCACGGACCACGCGGGACAGTCCGCGGTGGCCTCCGTCCCCCTCACCGTGGTCGCGGCCTCGTCGCAGGGAACGAACGCTCAGGACGCGCTCATCCTCTGGATCCTGTTGCTGATCGCGCTCATCGCGGTCGCGGGCATCGCCGTTGCGTTGGGGCTCCGTCGCCGCGGAGACGCGGCTGGAGGAGGACAGGAGCCTCCGCCCCTGCGCCCTTTCGAGGCTCCCTCATCGGCTCCCCCGGCCGAGCCGCCGGTAGCGGAGGCGGCTGCACCCCCTCCCCCCGAGACCCCCGCTCCTCCTCCCGAACCCCCTGCCGAGAAAGGACCGGCCGAGGCGACGGGGGCTGCGGGAGCAGAAGCTCCGGCCGACGAGCCGACCCCAGACACGTCGACCCCGGAAGCGTCCTCTCCGGAAGCTACGCCCGGGAGCAACGGTTCCAGGCCGGGAGACGAGAGCCCGGAGGGGAGCGCCCACCACGCCCCCCCGGAAGGAGAAGGACCGGGGGCAGGTCCTCCCGCGGAGGAGGGCGACGCGCCCTCGTCCGGCTGACATTCTTCACGCGGGAACGAGGAACGGGTCCGCCCGGTCTAACGGTCGCTGAGGTGTCCCGTTGCGTGCCTGAGGCTCGCACGGCACACCTTGATATCCTCGTCACGGGTGAAGAGAACCTCCGGAACCCCCGTCGGCCCACGCAAACGTTTCGCCAATTGGGGCGCCTGAGACGCATGAGCGACCCCGACGTTACGCCGGCGCGAGAGCCACCGGCCCAAGAGCCCACCTTCGAAGACCTCCCCCTACATCCGACGCTCCGCCGGGGCGTACGGGAGATGGGGTACCGCAATCCCACCCCGATCCAGAGATCGACCATCCCTGATGCGGTGCGGGGACGCGACCTGATCGGGACGGCGCAGACCGGGAGCGGGAAGACCGCCGCGTTCCTGCTGCCGATCCTCGAGCGGCTCATCGACCATCCCCCGGGCCGCATCTACGCGCTCGTGCTCACCCCCACGCGTGAACTCGCTTTGCAGGCGGAGGGATTCCTTCGCCAGCTGGGCCGCCACACCCGGGTCCGCGGTGGCGCGGTCTACGGCGGTGTCGGCATGGAACCGCAGGAGCGCGCGCTCCGCGGCGGGGCTGAGGTCATCGTCGCGACCCCGGGACGGCTCCTGGACCACATGAGCCGGGGGTACGTCGACTTCCGTTCCCTTGAGGTCCTGGTCCTGGACGAGGGCGACCGCATGCTCGACATGGGGTTCATCCCGGACGTCCGACGGATCCTGCGCAACCTCCCGTCCCGACGCCAGACGCTCCTCTTCTCGGCCACGATGCCCCCGGAGGTGGTCCAGCTCGCGCGGGACTTCCTGCACGAGCCTCGGATGGTGCGCGTGGAGGAGACCACGGTGGCCGCGGCGGGGGTCACGCACCGCGCCCTGCCGGTCCCCCAGCACCAGAAGACGGACCTGCTCTCCTTCCTGCTGAAGGACCCCTCGCTCACGAGCGTGCTGGTCTTCACCCGGACGAAGCACCGCGCCGACCGCGTGGTCCGCCAGCTGCAGCAGAACCATGTGGACGCCGGGGTGATCCACGGCAACAAGAGCCAGAGCCAGCGGGTCAAGGCGCTGGAGGCGTTCCGGCGCGGGTACCACCGCGTGCTCGTGGCGACGGACATCGCCGCCAGGGGCATCGATGTGGAAGGCGTCTCGCACGTCATCAACTACGACTCCCCGAACGACCCGGAGACCTACGTGCACCGTGTCGGGCGGACCGCGCGGGCGCAGCGGCAAGGCATCGCGATCACGATGGTCACGCGGGACGACGACGACGAGTTCTCCCGGATCGAGCAGTTCCTCGGCGAGCGGATCCCCCGGGAGCGTCTGGAGGGGTTCCGGTACGAGGAGCCGCCGCGACACGAGCCTTCCCCACCGCCGAGGCATGGGCGTCCCATGGGCCACGGACGTGGCGGGCCCTCCCCTTCCTCCTCGTCGTCGGGGCGCCGCTCGTCCAACACGCCCACTTCCCGGCGCTGGTGACCGGGAGCGGGGCGCGCGGGCTCCGCTAGCCGGGCGGCCACGACGGTCGTTCGGCACCAGCGGGGGCGGGGCCCGACAGGACCTTGCACCCGCGGCCTCTCGTCGTTCCGGACGGGGCCCCTGGGCCGACGACCTGCGGGTCTAGGTTACGGGCAGGCCGTCGAGCAGACGGGCGGTGGAGAGCAGTCGCCTGTTGCTGGGTGATCTGGGTTTTCCACCCGGGTTCCGACTTCTCCATCCCGAATGGTGCCCGCGAGCGACTCTCGAGGGTACCGTGCGTATCCTGGGACCGACCGCGAAGGGTGCAGCTTGGTTTCTGGAGAGGCCGCAGGGGACCGGTCGCCGAGAAGAGGCGGAGCGTTCGGAGTGCCATGAGCCTGCCCATCACGGTGAACAAGTGCTGGGCGCAGGTCATGACTTGCTCCTTCTGCTCCGCCATCTAGTACTGGAGTGCGCGCGGACCCGTCGTTGCTGACGGGTGTGGTTTCCTCCAATGGAGACGCCCTTGTCATTCCGAAGTCCCCGTTCCGGTCGGGGGATACCCTTCCGGGGGGGCCATGACCCGTTCTTCGGAAGTCAATCGGTCCTTCTCCGTCGGAGGAGGAAGACCGCCACTACCGCAGCGAAGAGGGCGACCGCCGCGACTATGAAGACCCAGAGGTACGAGGGCTCGGTCGAGACTGCGGCACAGGCCTGCGTGGTGGAACTGATCGTGATGGTAAGGTTCGTGCTCGCGTTCCTTCCCTGCGCGTCGAGGACCGAGAGCTCGGCCCGGTAGAACCCCGGGCCGTACGCGTGAGACACGTTCTGTCCTTCAACACGTGGATTTCCGTCCCCGAAGTTCCACCAGAACGTGTAGGGTGGTCTTCCTCCGTGGGCGCTCCCGGTCAACGTCTCGTTCATGAAGTTCTGCGGGCCGCTGCAAGGCTCGGAGACGATCGTATTTGGAGCCGAAGCGTTCTCGAATGCGACAAACCGGGATGGCAGGGAGAGCGCCGTTACCGTGACGGTGACCGTGTTGCTCTCGGCGATCTGGGACACGGAGTCGGTGACCCACACCCGGTAGGTGTAGTTGCCAGGGTGCATGAAAAGGAAGGAGGCAGACGTGCAGCCAACCTGGCTCGTGTTGGTCCCATTCTTGGCCCACAGGCAGGTGTATGGCGAGGATCCTCCCGTCACGGATGGAGTTAGAGTCACCGATTGCCCTGCGTTGACCGAGGACGCGACCGGGATCAGCGCCAACGAGAGGGGAGTGCTCGAAGCGGTGTAGTTGACCCAAAGGGTCCCGTTGGTGCTTACCGAAACGTTTCCCCAGGGGTTCAAGAAGGCCTGGGATAGGCCCGTCCGGATCTGGTAGGTCGTCTGGGAGAAGGTCTCTCCGGTGCACGGGAGGGCGTGGATGGTGTATCGCCCTCCCAGGAACGTGGCGGAGCTCCCCGTCGCCTTGTTCGATCCGTTGAAGGACATTGGGGAGCAGGTGGAGGGCGCGACCTGGAAGGAGATCGTGTAGCGGGGCGGTGGCGGGACCCAAGTGTAGGTGGCGGTCAGAGTGCCGTTCCCCCACACCCCGACCGTGGTGGGGTTGCCGCCTAAGGTGGGAAGCGTCAGGGATCCCGTCGCGCTCCACTTGGAGAACGCGTACCCTGCGCAAACCAGAGCGTCGGCAGAGTAGTTTCCCCTCGTGAACTGGATGGTCGAACCGCTGTTCTCGTTGATGCCGCCGAACAGGACGGGGCCACAAGAGGGGGGGGAGATGGCGAAGGTCACGTTCCCCGTACCCAGGGGCCGGCCGCTCCATACGTAGTAGGCAGTCAGTGCCCCGCCCCCCGTCACGTTGGCGAACCCCCCGGAGGAAGTGGGCCGCTGGACGGTGACCCCACCGGACGCGTTCCACTGATGAAATGCGAAGTTCGTGCAGGGGTTCGCCAGGATCGCGTAGGTGCCGGCAAGGTAGGAGCCCGTGCTTGCGTTCGACTGGGACGTGCCGTTGAAGTCGATGGCGCAAGTGGTCGGGTGGATCGTGAAGACGACGGCGTAGTGCGACGTACCGCCGGATGTGACCGTGATCGGTACTGCCACGCTCTGAACCGTGATCCCGATGAGCGTAGCGTTGACGAATAGGTAGGTGTTGCCGGCGGTCAACCCCGCCGTGAACCTGACGACCGAGCCTGTCGTGGAGTTGAGCGACCCGAGCGCCCCGTTCATCGACCAAGAGTAGATAGTTCCGGACGGACACGGGCCGCCCGTGCAAACGGGGCTCGCCGTGAAGGACTGAGAGGACCCGGCCGAGAGCGTGGCCGTGGACGGAGAGACCGAAACGGAAGCTAGGGCTGGTGGCAGCGGACTAGGCACGGAGATCACGCTGACATTGTTGGATGACTCGGTGGCCGCGAAGATCTCCTGCCTGCCACTGTCATAGATGAGCCCCTCGGGGGAAACCCCGACCGGAACGTAGTGGACCACCAGACCCGTGGCATCGTCGAGTTCGGCTACCTTATTGGCTGCTCGGGCAGAGACGAAAGAGCAGTGGCACCCGTCGACGTAAATCACGCCCGTGGGGTCGGACCCCGGTCCCAGATCGCCTCCCCAGTTGGTCCATCCGTTGGTCGTGTCGTTCACCGTGCTCATGCCCGAATTCTGGTTGTCCGTTTCCAGAGCCTCACCGCGGATGGGGTCGTAGGTGATCTGCTCCGGCCAGCCCGTGTCGGTTACCGTTGCGTTTACGGTGAGGGTGCTTGCGTCGATGACGCTGATGGTCGAGTCACGGCCGTCGGTCGCAAAGACCTCTCTCTTGGCGTTGTCATAGGTCACAAACCAGGGCTCCGGACGGTAGAGCCCGTTCGGGAGGAAGACGGCACCAACCACGGAGTTCGTGGAATCTGAGATGGCCTCGACCGACTTGGACCCGGTGACCGCCACAAAGACCTCGCCCAGTTGTGGGTCGTAGGCGAGACCCATCGGTCCCAGCCCCCAAGGGATCTTGGCGACGATGGAGTTGTTCGTATCGTTGATGATGCTCACCAGGTTCGCGTTGGTGCTGCTGACGAAGATCTCTCCCCGCGCAGGGTCGTAGACCGCGGCACACGCGCCACCGGGCACTTGGATTGTCGTGAGGATGCTGTTCGTCGAATCCGAGACTACCGACACGTTGGTGTAATCGTACGGGCAGAAACCCGTGCCCTGGTTGTTGTTGTTGGTCATGAAAATCTCTCCCTTCGCACTGTCGTATGCGCCTCCCCACGGGGACCACGGGAAGGTTATGGTCGCCACAACACAGGGTGCCGCACAGGATGATGGGCGGAGCAAGCCTCCGATTGTGGCAGCGCCAGGCTGAACGGATGGCGTGGGAACGGCAAGATGACGGGATTGAAACGGAGCATGAGAATACGCTCCCACAGTGGGTCCGACGGACAGCGGAAAGTTCACGACCAGCGCGACAGACACCAATGCGAGGACAAGTGTCGCCCCCAGTGTGTTGTGTCGGTGTCTCAAACCTGGCCTCCGGTCGCTAGGGGATCGCTCGCTCCGGCTCCAGGTTTCTTGAGCTATTTGGTCCCTCGTCCCTCCGACTCAGAGTCGGTGGGGGGTCTCCCGGGCCTTACTTCCGGCAGATCAAATGGACGCGGGCGGCTTCGAAATCCCTCGCGCCTCCCTTGTCGAATCCTCGCTCGATCTGGACGTCCGGAATCACGCCACCGGACTTCCCTACCCCTGTCGCGCGAGTCGGCCCGAGAAGGCATGCCTCACCAATCCAAGCGATGAGGGGGGCCCTGGGGGACGTGTTGTCCCGATCCGAAGCAAGGACGGTCTGAGCAAGCCTGAGCACTCTCGCGTCTTGATCCTGGATAACGGTGCGAAGGAGCTTCTCCCAAATCCTCGAGGGTCAACTCTCGGGCCCGAAGGGCACCGCGGAAAGATCGCGGACCTGCAGAGAGCAATGGATTCGAAAAGGTCAGGGTAACTTACCGCTCGCCCCACGCGCTTGCTCTTTCGGAAGCGCCCGGACCCCGTCCGGGCCTTCCGAGGTCAACCCCTGCGCCGCGCAGGTCTGCAGGATCCGGTTCAGGCCCGCGAGCGAGATCCGGTGCCCGCGGCGCTCGAGCTCCTCGAGGAGCTTGCGTCGTCGGATCGGTTCGGGCCGCGAGCCCAGGACCTCCATCACGAACCCGACCGAGCCTTCCGGGATGTTCGCGCTCATGCCCACCGACCTGCGACCAGCTCCGGAGGGATTTACCTCTGGCGTCCCGGCGCCAGAGTCGCTCCCTCGGCTCAGGGCGGCGGAGGGGGCCAGACCGGCGGTGGGGGGGCGGGCGCATACTCCGGGGGCGCCCAGGAGGGGGGTGGGGGCGGAGCGGCGTACCCCCCTGGAGGTGCGTAGCCCGGGCTACCCTGCCAGGGACCGGGCTCGGGATACGTGGATTCGGGCGGCGCGAGGTTGCTCGGCTCCTGTGGGCGACGCCTGCGCCGGTGCACATACACGGCCGCGACAACGACCGCAGCGATGGCGACGACCACGACCACCCAGAGCCACGGGTTCCCGGAGAACGCCACCAGAACGCCCTGGTTCGCGGGAGCTTGGACGGTGACCGTCCACGTGGCGTTGACCTCCTGCCCGCTTGAATCGTTCGCGGTGAGGCGGACCGTGAAGGTCCCGCCGGACTTGTAAACGTGGGACGCGGGCCCGAGGGTCCCTGAGGTGACGGTCGTGAGCGCGCTCTGGCCATCCCCGAACCGCCAGGAGAGGGAGATCGGCCGCACGCCGCCGATCAGCGACGCGTTCAGGAACGCGGTGCTCCCGAGCTGGATGCTCGCCGTGCCCGAGATGGTCATGGTGAGCAGCGGGGGATACGTGGCGGAGAACGTGCCGTTGCCCATGAGCTCGAGCTGGGTGGCCCCGTTGGTCCGGGCGAAGCCGGAGAGCGCGAAGCTCGGGGAGAAGTACCCCGAACAAGGGAGGGAGGCGTAGGAGTAGTTCCCGGCCGTGAGCGCCGCGACGGAGCCGTTCGCGTAGACCTGCCCACCGATGCGGACCTGGCAGTTCCCCGGCGCGACGTGGACCGACAGCCGATAGACGGTGGGGACGAACTCGGCCGATATCGTGCCGTTCCCGGTCACGTTCACTTGAGTGGCTGCGAGGTTGGTGGGAGTCGTACCCGCATGCCCGCTCGTGTTCCACTGAAGGAACGTGTGCTGGGGGCAGGGGGAGACGCTCAGGCCGTACGTCCCTGCCCGGATCGAGACGGATCCTCCGCTGCTCAGGGTCGAGCCGTTCAGCAGCAGGGGCCTCGTAGCGCAGGCGGAAGTTCCGATGCTGACCCCGAGGGTGTACGACGGGATGGGGACCCATCGCCAGGTCGCGGTGAGGGTCCCGTTGCTGGCCACGCTAGCGCTGGCGTTGGCCAGGGAGGCGCCGGTCAGGGTCACTCCTCCGGTGGAGCTCCAGTTCACGAACCGGAACCCCGCGCAGGAGGGGGCCCGGGCCGCGTACGCCCCGAGGTCGTAGGACCCGGTCGTCCCACTGGAGACCGGAGTGCCGTTGAAGAAGATGGGGGCACAGGTGGAAGGAACGGTGGTGAAGGCCACCTGGGGGTGCCGCACGAAGGTGGCGATGATCGAGCCACCGCGGGCGACGACCAGGGTCCCTCCGTTCTCGGAGACGCCACCGGTGGAGGACCATGCGGAGAAGCGGTTGCCCGCGTGGGTCACCGCGCCGAGCGTGTAGGAGCCCGCGAGCAGCACGATGCTGTCCCCGTTGTAGTACGGGGTCCCCCCGATCGAGATCGCGCCGGCCCCGGCCGGGGTCACGGTGATGTTGACCGTGAAGGAGGGCGGGGTGAAGGTGAAGTTCTGGATCCACGTCCCCCAGTAGTCCGTCGAGGGGTCGCCGGGGATCCACTCCCCCTCCGTCCAGATGCTGACGCCGTTGGTCGGGTCCACGTCCGCCGCGTTGTAGTCCCCGAACCGGCCGTACATCTCGTTCCCGTAGCCGGGTTTGACCACGATCGGGGTCTCCAGCGTGTTCGCGGGGTCGGTCACGGACTGCCCGGTGATGAGCACGCTCGGAAAGACCGTGGAGCTCGAGAAGCTCGCCACCACTCCCAGGTCACCGTAGGAGTCGATGGCGGGCGCGGCGTAGTAGTCGGTCATTCCGGTCCCTGGAGGGAGCCACGTGAAGTCCTGACTCAATGTTAGCGTGGTCGTGTCGAACTCCCAGAAGTGGCTGCAGGCGGCGCTGCCCCCTCCGCAGCCGTCGTTCGCGGTTGCCCAAAGGGTCCCGTTCCTCCAGGCGGTCCCGACGACGCGCCCGTCGTCGGTATTGACCGAGACCCCGCTGGGCTGGCTGCCCTGGGGGACGGTCGACGTGCTGGTGGTGAAGTCGTGCTCCGTGACGGTGACCGTCGCCGGCGGTGAGCCGGTCACGACGAAGAGGCTGACCGTCGTCGTTCCACCCCCGAGGTTGTCTCCCGCCATGTAGATCGTCGAGCTCGGCTGGTAGGTTCGCGCGGGGCGGACGCAGTTGAGCGCACTGTCCACCGGGACCGTCTGCGTGGCCGGGCGCACGACCCCGCTCTCGATGTCCGAGAGGTTCAGGAACCACGCCTCGTAGGCGTAGGCGGTGCCCGCGTCGTTCGCCGTCACGGCGAACGTGTTGCTGTCGATCCCCATGAACGGCTGGTCCGGCAGGTTCGCGCCGATCGGCGGAAGGACGTACTCCCACCACGCGCCGGTCGGATTGGAGGTCTGAGAGACCGAGAAGATGAGCAGGTTCGTCGTGATGTTGATCGTGAGCGCGATGAAGTGGTCGTGCTGGTCATCGTAGAGGAGCGCGGTGTCCCCGAGGAAGGCGCCCGTCGTGCTTTGGTAGAAGGAGTCCAGGCTGGCCTGGGTGACGTAGGTTCCCGAAGAGGTCCAGATCCGGATGTTCGCGTTGATCTCTTCGACGATGTAGCCGCGACCGACCGCGAGCCCTCCGTCGGGAGGATAGAGCTTCCCGGAGATGTAGTCGCTCCCGTTCCAGCCGAGCGTGCCGTTCTTCATCGAGGACCCGGTCGCTCCCAGCGCCGGGCCGGGCGAGGCGGCAGCGGGGGCGGACGCACCGGAAGAGGCCGAGGTCGGGACCTCCCCTAGGCTGGCGAACGGCCTCAACACGCCCACGAGGTGGGCCGATGTCCCCGTCCGTGCCTCGACGACGGTTGGTGCCCCGGCGCTGGGCGGTTCTCCCCCCGCGGGGAGGGTCCGCGCGTAGATGGTCCCCGGGCTGTGGAAGACCGGCGCCGCGACGCCGTGAGTGCCGGCGGAAGCGGACAAGGCGTTCGGAGCTCCCCCCGCAAGCGGGTGAGAGGTGGTCGACGCGAGCGTCGGCAGGGGGGCGCGGACGACCCCCCCGGCCATCGGCAGGATCGGCGCGGCGAGCACCAGGCAAAGCAGGAGGGCGATCGGGACCTTGGTCATCCCTGAGCCAAGCCCCGCGAAGGCGGACGCTGGTGGAGACCCCCGCGAATTCGCCGCCGCATCTCCGCGTACCCGTCGATCTCCGGACTCGCTCATGTAAGGGTCCTCAGCAACGTGTCGAGGCGTAAACCTTCCCCGAAAAGAGACGGGGTGTCGATTTTCGTCACCGCCGCCGTCCCTCCCTGCCGCGGTCGCCAAGGGGTGCCGGGTCGGTGAAAGAGTTCATCGGGCGGAGGGCACCTATCCCCAGCGGCGACGCGCTTGATCGAGATCGCGGGCCTCACCCGAAGGTTCGGTGAGGTCACGGCCGTCGAGGACCTGACGCTCTCGGTGCGATCCGGGGAGTGCTTCGGCCTCCTGGGCCCTAACGGGGCGGGGAAGACCACCACCGTCCGAATGCTCTGCTCCCTCATCGCCCCCACCTCCGGGACCGCCCGCGTGGCCGGTCTCGACCTGACGGCAGAGGGGGCGGGGCCGAAGATCCGCGCCTCGATCGGACTGCTGCCGGAGAACCCGGGGCTGTACGAGACCCTCTCGCCACGCGAGAACCTCGCCTTCTTCGGGGAGCTCTACGGGCTGTCCCCGAGCGAGAGCCGACCGCGCATCGACCTCTTGTTGGACCAGCTGGACCTGACGAAGGACCGCGACCGGGCCACGGCGACCTTTTCGAAAGGGATGAAACAGAAGGTCGCCCTCGCCAGGGCCCTCCTCCATCGCCCGCGCATCCTCTTCCTGGACGAACCGACCTCCGGACTGGACCCGTTCTCGGCGAGGGTCGTCAAGGACGTGCTGCTCGCGCTGAAGAAGGACGGGACGACGATCTTCCTCTCGACCCACAACCTCCCCGAGGCCGAGGAGCTCTGCGACCGGGTCGGGATCCTGCGGAAGAAGCTCCTCGTGGTCGGGACCCCACGGGAGCTTCCGCGCCGGCTCCCCCGCCGCGGCGCGCGGTTGCGCTGGCAGGACGGGTTCTCCCCCGACCTTCGGCGGCTCACGTCGCTCGAGGGCGTCCGGAGCTTGCGCGTGGACGGCGCGGCCCTGTTCGCCGACCTCGACGAGCCTGAGCGTCGGATCCCCTCCCTCGTGGACGAGCTCGTGCGCCAGGGGGCGCGGATCACCTTCGCGGGAGAG
Source organism: Thermoplasmata archaeon (assembly GCA_027314165.1). Lineage (GTDB taxonomy): Archaea > Thermoplasmatota > Thermoplasmata > Lutacidiplasmatales > UBA184 > JAKAAX01. The sequence goes on from DAHVCH010000002.1 coordinate 66,416, forward strand.
GAGGTGCCCTCCCTGGAGGAGGCCTACCTGGAGCTCATCGGAGGTGCGACATGAGCCTGTTCGACCTGGGCCGCTCCTGGGCCGTCGTTCGCAAGGAGCTCAAGGAGTACCGTCGACAGCGGTTCATCCTCTCCACCCTGCTCGTGCCGCCGATCGTCCTGGCGGTCATCGGTCCCCTGGGCGCGTCGTTGCCCCTCTACCTCGGACAGCACCAGGTCGACCCCCAGGTCATCGACCATTTTCCGCGGCCCTCCGCGACCCTATGGTTAGGGCCGGACAACTCCTCCGCCTACCTGGCCAACCATACCTCTAACGGCGAGTTACGGCTGGACCACGTAGGGGTGATCGGGCTCTCGCTGAGCTTCGTCATCGTCCAGAACTCCACCCTCGAGGGGGCGACCCTCGTCCAGTATTCGATGAACCACAGCGTCGTCATCGGGTCTAACTTGACGAACGGGGTGGCCACGAGCACCCTGCTCTTCCATTCCAACGTCCACAAGTCGGTGCTGCAGAACTGCACCGGGCTCGGCCTCAAGATCTGGCAGACGATGCTCGTGGGCTCGCCGAACGTCCAGGTCCTCCAGCAGGACGGTTCTTCACCGGCGACGATCGCGGAGCAGATCCTCGCAGGCTACCCCCTGCTCATGGCGGTGATCCCGGCCGTCCTTCCCGCCGGGATCGCCTCGTACGCGCTGGTGGGTGAGAAGAACAACCGGAGCCTCGAGCCGCTCCTGGCCTCCCCGCTCTCGGACCGGGAGCTGCTCTGGGGCAAGATCCTGGGCATCCTCCTACCGACGCTCGGGGTGACGGCGCTGGGCTTCGCCCTCCTTGCCCTTGTCTCCGATGCCCTCGTCGCGGGGCCCCTCGGTTTCCTCCTCTTCCCGAACCTCACCTGGGCGATCGCCTTCCTCGCGCTCTCTCCCCTGCTCGCATTCATGGCGATCACCATCTCGGTGGTGATCTCCGCCCGTTCCACCGATGTCCGGTCGGCCCAGGAGGTCTCGAGCCTGCTGGTCCTTCCCGTGATCTTCCTCTTCGTGGGCTCGATCCTCACCTCCGCTCTCACGAACGTGTGGGTCCTAGGGGTGCTCGCGGTGGGGCTGCTCGCGCTCGACGCGGTGCTCTTCCAGATCGCCGTGGACCTCTTCCAACGCGAAGCGATCCTGGTCAAGTGGAAGTAGCGCGAGGGGTCCGGGAGGGCCCCGGGTCGCACTTCCGGCCGCTCCTGGGTAGGTCCGTGCGCCCAACGCGGGCGATGCCCCCCCTGAAGAGGAGGCCCTCTTCCTGGTTCCCGAAGCCTTCGGGCCGTAGGCTCGGCCTGTCGCGCTCGTCCCTCCGGTCCCGCTCGGCTTACCGGTCTGGGGGGTGCCCGGGAACCGGTTCGCCCTCGGGCTCCCGCCTCGGGCCCAGGTCACACTCCGCGGACTCTCGCCACTCCTCAAATACCTCGTCTCCGTGGGGAGCTCGGCCATGTTCGGGTCCACTCCTGCCATCTCTCAGCCGCCGATGTCCGGCCGCACCGCGTACGACCTTCCCCCGGGCGTGATGAAGGGCACGACGACCGTCGGGCTCGTGTGCAAGGACGGGGTGGTGCTGGGGACCGAGCGGCGGGCCACCTACTACGGCGGGTTCATCGCGAGCAAGACCGCCCAGAAGCTCTTCCGGATCGACGAGCGGATCGGGGCCACGATCGCCGGAGGGGTGGGAGACGCCCAGACCCTCATCCGGACCCTCCGCGCCGAGGCCGCGCTCTACCGCCTCCGCCGGACCGCTCCGATGACCGTGGAGGCCGCCACGACGCTGCTCTCCAACATCCTGAACGGGAACCGCTACTTCCCCTACTACGTCGGCATGATGGTCGGTGGGGTCGACCCCAGCGGCAACCGCCTCTTCTCGATCGACGCCGACGGCGGGGCGATCTCCGACAAGTACGCTTCCGTCGGAAGCGGCTCGACGATCGCCTACGGGGTCCTGGAAGAATCCTACGAACCCACCCTCACGCTGAACGAGGGGGCCGACTTGACCGTCCGTGCCCTGACGGCCGCCATGAAGCGCGACGCCAACAGCGGCAACGGCTACCTCCTCGCCACGATCAGCGAGAAGGAGTTCCACGAGCACTCCGAGGACGAGGTCAAGAAGCGCCTCTCCCGGCTGAAGATCTCCCTCTGAGGGAGACGGGGTCCGTCCGCGCCCGGCCTGCGGTCGGGCGAAGGTTCCGGGCCCAGAGACCGAGCCCTTTTAGGCGGAACGACCCCATGAGAGCCCCTGCGTAGGCACACTCTGTCCATGCCCAAACGAGACTACTACGACGTCCTGAAACTCCCCAAGACCGCGAGCCCCGAGGAGATCCGCTCCTCCTACCGCAGGCTGGCGCGGGAGTACCATCCGGACCTCAACAAGGAGAACGCGAAGGAGGCGGAGGAGAAGTTCAAGGAGCTCTCCGAGGCCTACGAGGTGCTCGCGGACGAGCAGAAGCGCAAGCACTACGACACGGGGGGTTTCGACGCGGTCTCCCAGGACTTCGGCCCTCAGGGGTTCAACTGGCAGAACTTCTCCCACGCCGGGGACCTGGAGGACATGTTCGGCGGGACGGACCCGCTGAGGGACTTCTTCCGTCAGGCCGGGGTCCGAGGCGACCTCTTTGGGGGGATCTTCGGTCAGGGGTTCCAGGTCGCCTCCCGAGGCAGGGGCCGTGACCTGGAGGTCGCGATCCGGGTGAAGCTCGGGGACCTCATCCAGGGTATCCAGCGCGATGTGGAGGTTCCCCGGGCCGACCGTTGCGAGGACTGCAAGGGGACCGGCGCGGAGGGCGGGACCGCGATGGAGACGTGCAAGACCTGCGGCGGCAGCGGGCAGGTCAGGAACGTGCGCCGCTCCGGCTACGCCCAGCTCGTCACGATCAACGCGTGCCCCACGTGCAGGGGCGAGGGCCGCAAGGTCCTCAAGGCGTGCTCGCACTGCGGGGGGGCAGGTCGGCTGCGCGTCAACCGCCATCTCCGGATCCGGATCCCCGCTGGCCTGGACGACGGGACCGTCCTCCGACTGGCGGGCGAGGGCGAGCGCGGCCCTTCGGGAAGGGCGGGCGACCTCTTCGTCCAGGTGATCGTCGACAACGGCACCTTCCACCGCGAGGGCCGGGACATCTACACCGACCTCACCGTGGACCTTTCCCAGGCGCTCCTCGGCGACACGGTGAGGATCCCCACCCTCTCGGGCCAGGCCGAGCTCTCCGTCCCCCCGGCGACCCAGCCGGAGTCCACGCTCCGCCTGAAGGGCGAGGGAATGCCACCTCCCGGGGGTGGGAGCCGAGGCGACCTCTTTGTGACCATCCATGTGCGACTGCCCGACCGTCTCTCCTCCGAGCAGCGCGACACCGTGCGGAGGACGTTCGGAGAACCTGGCGGGGTGGCCTCGGTTCCCGAGCGGGATAGGGGCTCCGGCGGTTTCTTCAGTCGCCGCAAGGGGTGAGCATGCCTCCCGATCCTCCCGGAAGCCCTCCGCCGGACGAGATGCCAGAGGAGCTCGCACCCGGGTTCCAGCACTACTTCACGCCAAAGCCCAAAGTGGGCCACGCCACCCGGACGCTCCGCTTCCTCTACCGCGGGCGAGTCCTTTCCTTCACCACCGACCTGGGGATCTTCTCCTACGAGGGGGTGGACCCCGGCACGTCGCTTCTCATCGAGAACATGGAGCTCGAGGAGGGTGAGAACGTCCTGGACATCGGGTGCGGATGGGGAGCTATCGGGATCGCGGCGGCCGTGAGCGTCCCCCAGGGCCAGGCCACGCTCGTCGACGTGAACCATCGGGCCATCCTGCTGGCCAGGCAGAACGCCCGAGCGAACCACCTCACCAACGTGGAGGTCCTGCAGGGCGATCTTTTCGTTCCGGTAGGAGAGCGTCGGTTCGACCTCATCGCCACCAACCCCCCCTACAAGGCTGGGCGAGACCTCGTGATCCGCGCGCTGGAAGAGGCTCCGGCGCACCTCACCCCTGGGGGCCGGCTTCTCCTCGTGGGAAAAGGCAGCCAGGGGGTCCTCTTCTATCAGCACTGGCTCGAGGAGCGCTGGGCCTCCGTCGAGGTCATGGGGCGAAGGTCCGGCTATCGGGTGCTGAAGGCGTCGGGTCCACCGGCTTCGCCGTGAACCCGGGCCCCCGGGTTCCTCAGGGAGACGCCCGGACCCCCCCGGCTACGGGGGGAGCGGGGGCCCGGGAGACCCTTGCATCGGGGAAACCCAGGGCTAAGGCTTAAATTAGGGAATAAGGTCGGGGCGAACCCCCGGCAAGGTCGGGGCAACATCCAGGAGGGATCGCACGGCGCCTAAGGAGGAGAAGGGAGTCGCTTCTCCCGCTCAAGAATCCAAGACCGCAGCCCCCGCTGGCGCACCCGCCGCAGCCGCGAAGGATGCGGGCAAGAAGCCCAAGGAAGGCAGGGAGCCCAAGGAGGGGAAGGGCGAGAAGGGCGGCGAGAAGAAGGCCGCGAAATCCGGTCCCCCCGAGAAGAAGACCAAGAAGGTCTCCGACAATCCCAATTTCCGTTACATCGTCCGCGTCGCGAACACCGACCTGGACGGAACGCGCCCGACCATCATGGCGCTCACCAAGATTCCCGGCGTCGGCGTCCGTATCGCCGAGGCCACCGCCCGCGTCATGGGGCTCAACCCCTCGGGCTACATCGGGGACCTCACCGAGGAGCAGACCGATGCGATCGAGACCACGATCCTCTCGATCTCCACGAAGCTCCCCCCCTGGATGCTGAACCACCCCATGGACCGCACCACGGGTGCGGTCGGACACCTGGTCTCGGCGGACCTCGAGACCTCGATCCGCGACGACGTGAACCTGATGAAAATGATCCGGTGCTACAAGGGCATCCGGCACGAGCGCGGCCAGAAGGTCCGCGGACAGCGGACCCGGTCCAACGGAAGGACCGGCATGGCGGCGGGTGTCCTCAAGAAGGCAGCCAAGGAAGCGGCCGGCGCCGCGAAGGGCGCCGGAGGCAAGGATGAGAAGAAGTGAGGTCCCCCCTCCCTTCTGAAAGGTCCTTCAACTCGGTATCCTAGGAGTTCAACGTCAACATGGGCGACCCCAAGTTCCTGCGCAGGACGTACGACCGGCCGAAGCACCCGTGGGAACAGGCCCGCATGGACGAGGAGCGCAAGCTGCTCGCCAAGTACGGGTTGAAGAACAAGCGGGAGCTGTGGAAGGCGGAGTCGCTGCTCCGTAACTACCGGCGGCAGGCCCGTCAGCTCCAGGCACGGCTGCGCGCGAAGGAAGCGCAGGCCGAGAAGGAGACGAAGTGGCTTCTGGACAGCCTGGCCCGGCTCGGCGTCCTGCCGACGGGGACCCCGACCCTCGATGATGTGCTCACCCTCGAGACCTCCGACCTCATCCAGCGCCGCCTTCAGTGGATCGTCTACGTGAAGGGACTGGCCGCCACGGCCCACCAGGCGAGGCAGCTCATCGTGCACGGACACATCTCCATCGGCGACCACCGGGTCACCCGCCCGGGCTACTTCGTCCGCAGCGAGGAGGAGACCCGCATCGCCTATGACGGGTCGAGCCCGCTCAGCGACGACAGCCACCAGATCCGCAACGCGATCCGGGCCAAGGCCGAGACCGCCAGCACGACGACCGTGCCCGCCCCGATGGATCCGACCGGCGCCCCGCCTACGGGGCCCTCGGGACCCGCCCCCGTGGGAGGTGCCTGATGGCGAAGGTCGGGATCGCCCACATCTTCGCCTCGTACAACAACATCCACATCGTCGTGACCGACATCACCGGCGCCGAGACCCTCGCCAAGGCGACCGGCGGGATGGTGGTCAAGGCCGCCCGCGACGAGTCCTCTCCCTACGCGGCCATGAAGGCGGCCGACCAGGTCGCCGGTGAGATCCGCGAGAAGGGGTACGACACGATCCACGTCCGCGTCCGCGCCCCAGGGGGCAACAAGCCCCGCTCGCCAGGACCCGGGGCCCAGGCGGCGATCCGCGCGCTCGCCCGCGCGGGGCTCAAGATCGGTCGCATCGAGGACGTCACGCCGATCCCCCACGACGGCACCAAGCCCAAGGGTGGTCGCCGGGGACGCCGGGTGTAGGACGGCTCGCCCCGGTTCAGGGAGGAAAGATCATGGAGATCAACATCGAGGAGCTCAAGCCTCACGCCGCCCGCATCCGCTTCACGAAGACCACGGCCAGCCAGATCAACTCGATCCGGCGGACCCTGCTCTCGGACGTCCCGAAGATGGCCATCGAGGACGTGGAGTTCCACTTGGGCCCGATCCGTGACGAGGCCTCCGGAAAGGACTACGACTCCGCCACGAGCCTGTTCGACGAGAACGTCGCGCTCCGGCTCGGCCTCCTCCCGATCCCCTCGGACCTGAAGCAGTTCCGGTTCAAGGAGAAGTGCGTCTGCAAGGGCGAGGGCTGCGCGAACTGCCAGATCGTCTACTCCATCGACAAGAAGGGCCCGTGCACGGTCTACTCCGCGGACGTCGTCCCCATCGGGGACACGAAGCTCACGATCGCCGAGCCCAGCATCCCGATCGTCCGCTTGGGCGCGGACCAGGCGCTCCTGGTCTACGCGACGGCCGTGATGGGGACCGCGAAGTCCCACGCGAAGTGGCAGGTGGCCCACGCGGTCGGCTTCGGCTACCAGCCGAAGGTCTCGATCTCCCGAGCGAAGGAATGTTCTGACGGATGCCTCAAGAAGATGCCGACGGTCTGCCCCGGCAAGGTCTTCTCGTGGGCGGACGGGAAGCTCAAGGTCGTCAACGAGAGCGGCTGCATCTTCTGCGAGGCCTGCGAGAAGGCCTGCACGCACGGCAGCATCACCGTCGACAGCGACCCCACCGACATCCACTTCACCTTCGAGACCGACAGCTCGATGACGGTCCGCGAGGCCATGCGGTACGCGCTGAACGACATCCACCGCCGCCTGGAAGAGTTCCGGGACGCCGTGGTCTCCATCGGGTAGGCCCACCGGTGGACCTGCCTCCTGACCCTCCTGTTTGGGTCGGGTGGAATCGGTTGAACGGCGGGAAGATAGTCTCGGGCCTCTCGGTTACGGTGAGGCCCATCGCATGCGCGCTCTCGAGTCGGAAGTGCTGCACCTGAACGAGCTCCTTCCCGCCCTGTTCGACGAGCCCCCGGTTCCGCCCTCCCCCCGGTCGGAGACCGGGAAAGCCGGGGAGAGCCCGGCTGCGCAGGAGCGGTCGACCGGAAGCTGGGCCCTCGTCGGCGAGGCGCTCATGCGGTCCACGTTCACCCTCGGACCCGAGCCCGTGGTCTTCGTGCCGCTTCCCCGGGAGCCCGAGGTCCAACCGGACCCGCTCACGGACGACCTCGACGTCCTTCTCGCACGCTTCTCGCGCTTGGGTCTGGAGGAGGAGGTGTCGGCGGCGCGGCCTCAAGCCGTCCCTCCGGACGCGGCCCCTGCTCCTCGCAGCTCTGACCGGAGGGCGGGCGACCCACGCTCATGGACCGGGAGCTCCTGGTTCAGCTCGCTCATCTTCGACCTCGTGACGGATCCCGAGCTGGACCTCCAGTGAGGCCGTCGCAGCGCTTCCGCGTGGGCGCCCCGATGGGGCCGGGTGAGGCGGGACCCCCGTAGCCGGGCACCGGCGGAACCCCCCGCGCCCCTCGCTTCGGGCGAGCTCGGGCCCCCGTTCCTCGCACCGTGACGCGGTCACGCTTATGCTACGATGGCAAAGCATTTCCTTCAGGGTCTTCTCGTGCGCCGCAGAATGGAGCTCGCATCCCTCGACCCGACCCCGCCCCAGGGACGGCGCGCGGGGGTCCGGGCGATCGCATCCCCCTGCCGCCCCGGGAGACGAGGCATGAACAAGATCCCGCGGATGGGACCTGAGACCTTGGCCCCCAGGACGGGCCCTGACGGCGTCGGGGAGGTCAGGGGACATCGAGGGCAGCGCAGGCAGGAAGCCTACCCCGCGGTCGGGGGCAGGACGAAGGGTGGTGCCTTGTGGCCGTGATCGGGACACCCGTGGTCGAGGGTGTGGGTCGGATTCCGGGATTCGTCAACGCGTACGTGTTTCGCGAGGGCTCGGACACCTACCTCATCGACACCACGATGAACAAGAACGCGAACCCTATTCGCAAGGCCTTCGAACAGGCGGGGGTGAGCCTCTCCAGCCTCGGCACGATCCTCCTGACCCATGCCCATGTCGATCATATCCGGGGGGCCCTCGCCCTCGAACAGGCGAGCCACGCCGGCGTCGCCTGCCACGCAGTGGACGCACCGGCCGTGGACGGGCGGGCTCCCCTGAGGATTCCTCCGGTGATGCGATGGTTCCTCCGGGTGCGACCCGTGGCCGTGGGACGCACGCTCCACGACGGGGACACGATCGGCCCGTTCCGGGTCGTGTATGCTCCCGGACATACGATGGGGGAGGTCGCCTTCTACCACCCCGGGCGGCGGATCCTGTTCTCGGGCGACTCCGTGGTCGAGCGAAAGGGCAAGCTGACCCTCCCTGCGGCAGGCTTCGCCGCCGACCTCCCTAAGGCCGTGAGCTCCCTCGACATCCTGAGAAAGCTGCAGGTCGACACCCTGCTTCCCGGGCACGGCGTGCCCGTCACGAGGGACGTGGCGCCCATGCTGGATGAGCTCATTCGCAGGGCACCGCGCGACTACCTTGGGGCCTGAGGCCCCAAAGTCGGGCCAGGTCTAGGTCTCCTCGCGCGCGGGGCCCGTGTGAGGTCCCAGGGGAGGCACTTCTGCTGAGACCGAGGGCTTCTCGGACGAGGTCATGTCCGGGCGGTCCTCCCGATCGACGTCCTCCTTCCTCTCATCGGCCGTCGCCGCCGGGGCGCGCCGCCCCTTCGCTCGCGTCGCCGTCTTGGAGGCCACCGTGTCCTCGTGGACGTAACGCTCCCCGCGCAGGAGCGAGATGACCGTCGCCACCAAGGTCAGGGACCCCGCCACGGCCAAAGCTTCGCGCACCCCGTCCAGGAAGGCCGGGGCGATGGCCGTGGGGAAGAACGCCTTGGACGTGAGCGTGGCGTAGACCGGGGACGAGGGAGAGATCGGCACGGGGAGGGGGAACGCGCCCAGGACGGTGCCCATGGGGTTGATGCCCAGGAAGGCCCCGAAGATGGCCCCGGTGGGGTCGCTGGAGAGGACGTGGGCGAGCACAGCCACGTCGGGGGCGGGAGTGCCGGCCCCCGCGAGCGCGCCGCCCACGGAGGTGGAGAGCCCGCCGGAGATGCCGACGATCACGATGGTGAAGAACATCGCCATCGAGAGCTGCTGGCCCGTGTTCTGGATCGTGGTGGTCATGCCCGCCGCCGCCCCACGTCGCTCGGACGGGACCGAGTTCATGATCGCCGCCTGGTTCGGGGAGGCGAACATCCCCATGCCGCAGCCCTGGAGGAACAGGAGCAGCCCCATCTGCCAGTAGGGGAAGTCGTAGGGCAGCAGGGTCATGGCGAAGAACGTCGCCGCCCCCAGGCCCATCCCCGCGCTCGCCAGGTGCTTCGCACCGTGCTTGTCGGAGAGCCGGCCGCTCAAGGGCCCCGCCACGAAGAACCCGGCGAGCATGGGCAGCATGTAGATGCCGGCCCAGAACGGCGTCTCGGAGAAGGCATACCCGTGGAGCGGGAGCCAGATCCCCTGGAACCACATGATCATCATGAACATCATCCCGCCGCGGGCGACGGACCCCATGAGCGCCGCGGCGTTGCCGACGGCGAAGGCCCGGACCCGGAACAGCCGCAGGTCGAACATCGGGTCGGCCACCCGGCTCTCGACGAGGAGGAAGGTCACCAGCAATGCGAGCCCTGCTCCCGTGCCGGCCCAGACCGACGGGTTCGACCAGCCCATGGGCTGCCCTCCGTACGGGAGCAGTCCGTAGGTGATGCTGATGAGCAGCGTCGTGAGACCGAGCGCGAAGGTCAGGTTCCCGATCAGGTCGAGCTTCTGGTCCTTCCGCACGTTCGCCATCTCGTGGAGGCTCGAGTAGGCCCAGACCGTCCCGAAGATGCCCACGGGGACGCTCACGAGGAAGATCGTCCTCCAGGCGGGGACGGCGTGACCCGCGACGAAGAACGTGGGGGCCCCCGCGAGGATGCCGCCCAGGACCAACCCGACGACCGAGCCGCCGATGAACGCGACCTGGTTGATGCCCAGGGCCAGCCCCCGTTCGTTCGCCGGGAACGCGTCCGTCAGAAGCGCGGGGGAGTTCGCGAACAGGAACGCCGCCCCGACCGCCTGGACCAGGCGGAACGCGACGATCTCCCAGCCTCCAGTAGCCCCGGTGCCGGGCGTGAGGAAGAGCATGATCGAACCCAGTGTGAAGACGGCGAACCCGAGGTTGTAGAGGCGTGCTCGGCCGAACATGTCCGAGAACCTCCCCACGGTCACGAGGAGGGTGGCGGTGACCACTCCGTAGCCCAGGAGCACCCAGATGAGGAGCGTGAAGTTGGACGGGGTGAACGGGTTGATGCCGAGCCCGTTGAAGATGACGGGCAGCGAGATCAGCGTGATCGTTCCGTTGATGGAGGCCATCAGGCCCCCCAGCGTCGTGTTCGAGAGGACCATCCACTTGTGGTCGGCCATTACGATATCCTACCTGTCCTCGCTGTCCGCTCTCGAGGCGAGCTCGGCCTGTTCGAGGACCCGCCGAAGGTCTTGGAGCGAGGAACCGAGGCGCAGCTTCGTCCCCGGGCGGAGCGACGCTTCGAACGCGCGCAGATGCCGCCGGTAGATCCGCCGGGACTCCTGGACGACCCGACGGCCTTCCGGGGTCGCCTCGAGCAGGAAGGCGCGGCGGTCTGTCGGGGAGCGGACCCGTACGACCCAGCCCCCCCGCTCGAGCCCCCGCGCAAGGGTCGTGAGCGTGGCGGGCGTGAGCCCCAGCTTCTGGGCGACCTGGCCCATCGTCGCCGGGCCCGCCTGCAGGACCCCCAGAGCGCGGTAGCCGCTGAGGAGCATCCCGTGCTCCTCCAGGACCCGTCCCATCTCCCGCTTCAATAGTTGGAAGCAGGCCACGAGGTCCTCCCAGGGCGCCCCAAGTCCAGCCGTGATCGGGCGGTCAGGCTCTCGCACGTGTCGGGACCCAGAACGCCTGCGAGCCGGGGCCCGAGCCGAAGGCCGCGTCAAGTTCCCAGTTCTCGACGGAAGAAGGTCAGCACCCGTTGCCACGCGTCCTTGGCGCTCTCCGGATGGTAGACGGGGCGTGTGTCGTTGAAGAACGCGTGGGCGGCACCTGGGTAGACATGGGACTCGAAGCTCTTTCCCGCCTTCTTCATCGCCTCAGCGAAGAGCGGGACCTGTCCCGTGACCCCGACGTCCTCGCCCCCGTAGAGCCCGAGGACCGCCGCGCGGATGTGCGGGACGTCCTCCAGCGGGGGGTTCTGTCCGTAGAAGATGACGGTCGCACGGAGCTCCGGATCGACCGTCGCCAAGCGGGCCGACATGGCCCCCCCGAAACAGAAGCCGAGGGAACCGGTCCGCTTCGCGTCGACCGCGGGGAGGGTTCTCAAGTGCCGGGCCGCCGACAGGAGGTCGCGGGCGAAGGAGGCCTGGACCTGGGGGCTCATCACCCGCGCGAAGGCCCCAAGCACGGGACGTCGCTCCGCCGGTTGGGATGCTGCGAACTCGGCGAACTTGGAGGGGTCGCGGCGGAGATCCGGCGGGGCGGTCGCGAAGGCCTTCATGGCGAGGCCGATGTTGGCGGGGGTGAGGAGCTTCTCGATCTCCCCCGTGAACAGGTTGGGAGCGAGAGCGACGTATCCCTGTGCCGCGAACCTCTGACAGACGTCCTGGATGTGCGCATCGGGGCCGAAGATCTCATGGATGACGACGACCGCCGGTCCTCGGCGCGTGGGTCCTTCCGGGACGGCCAGATAGGCGTCGAGCTCTCGGCCATCGCCGGGGACGGTCAGCTTCGTGGGGGTCATCGGGTCGAGGTCGGGACATGGGTCATTTATTACGGTTTCGTAGCATATCCGGACGGTGACGCCCCACGCCACCCGCGAAGCCGCCGGGGTAGGGCGGCTCGGGACCTAGGCGCGAGGACGGTGGGGGTGGCAGGGGCCTCCCGCAACAGGATCGGAGGCGATCCCCGTCCTTGGGATTCTCGAGGAGCGGCTACCGATCCATCTGGGGCACAGGCTCCTCCGCGGGCCGGAACCGGAGCGTGGTAGAGTGGCGAAACGCTTACCCCCTGCCCCGCGTGCTCCCGGGCGCATGGACGACTCCGAGCGCGCCAAGGAATTTGCGAAGAAATGGGCACGGTACTCCTCGATCCTGGCGGGGGTTTACCCGCACGTGTCGAACGACCTGAAGTCCGAGCCGGGCCCGTTGCAACAGGCGCAGGCGATATTCTCGGATGAGATGGGAGACTCTGAGGCCCGCAGGAAGATCGCCTTCCATCTGGCCCTGGCCGATTTCCAGGCGATGTCGCAACAGCGGTGAGACCGGCCCACCCCAGCGCCGTCCCCCTTTTTCCAGGGGGACCCACCGCAGCCTGACCTCCCCACACGGCGGGCCGGGGGGCCGCCGACGGCGGCCCCCGGCTCGGGTTAGAGGGCCGGGCTGGCCACGTGGACCGAGTGGATGCTCGGGAACTGGTACGGGACCTGGCGCCAGGTCTTCCCAGCGTCAGGGCTCAGGATGAGCTGCCCGGTCGTCGTTCCGACGTAGATCCCCGCCGGGTCGAGCCTGTCCGTGTTCATGCCCTCGCGATGGACGCCGAAGTGCCCTGGGATGGCCTTCGCGGACATCAGCGCCCGCCACTTCTTCTTCGGGTCGTTCCACTCGAAGACCTGCAACCCGCCCTGAGCCGTCACGCGCGAGCGCCCTTCCAGCGGGATGAAGAAGGCACGGCCCGGCAGCGCGCGAGCGGAGGCGACAGCGAACCCGAAGTCGTCGTCGAAGAACTTGCCGATCCTCCTCCAGTTCTCCATCCCGTCGTGGCTGACGTACATGCCTCCGTGGTCCTGGCGGTAGCTCGTTCGCGGCTCCGCCGGGTCCAGCACCACGTGATGGACGCACTGGCCCACCTCCGGGAACTTGTTCGGCAGGAACGGGGCCTCGACCCCCTTGTTGACCGCCTTCCAGCTCTTGCCGCCGTCGTCGGACCGGAAGGTCCCTGCCGCGGACAAGCCGACGTACATGCGCTGGGCGTTGGTGGGATCGACCAGGATCGTGTGCATGCAGGGTCCGCCCGCGCCGGGCGCCCAGTCCTTCTTCGTGGAGTGCTCGTTGATCGAGGGGACCGGCGTCCAGCTCTCTCCGAGGTCGTCGCTCCGGAAGAGCATGTGGGGGTCCGCCCCGAGGAAGAGGGTGTCGGGTTCGCTCGCGTGCCCCGGCTCCAGGTGCCAGAGGTTCGTGAGCGCGTGCTTCGGCCGCTGGACCTCCCCGGTGTCGGTCCCGAACTCGGGGTTCCGTTCCTTGGAGGGCGGCATGAGGGGCGTAGCCGCCTCCTTCCACGTCTTCCCCCAGTCCTTCGAGATGTGGACCATCGGCCCGAACATCCAGTCGTTCACCGCGGCGTAGAGGTACCCGGGGTGTCGAGGGTCGGCGGTCACATGGTACACCTCTCGCCCCGAGTTCGACACCTTCCCGACCTTCCAGGTCTTCCGCTTGGTGTCGCTTTCTGCGATGTAGGCGCCCTTGCGCGTGCCTAGGAGCACTCGGACCTTCTTGTCGGCCACCTTTCTCACTCCCTGCGGACCTGGGTCAACCACCCGCGATGGAGTGAAGGATATCTACTGTGCGAGCGCCGGAAAGCGAAGCGTCGGTCCTTCCTCCCCGGCTGACATCCTCCCCGTCCACGAAGACCCGGACGTAGCGTCGCAGCGCTCCCGTCTCGTCACGGAGACGGTACCTGAGACGAGGATACCGGCGCTCCAGTTCGTCCAGCATTTCTGCGACGGACGCGGCTTCGACCCGCTCATTCCCTCGGGGTCCGAACTCGCGGATCCAAGCGTCCAGATGAACTTCGATCATGCGAGGCCCCCACGACCGGTAGGGCTCTAAAGAACCCTCTCTGACCTCCCCTTGGTCCCGGCCGCAACGCTTGGACTGGATGCGCGGGCGCCGCCGCGACGCGGAGGCTTTCTCGCGCGGTGGGCCGTCTCCCCGCTGGGCGCGCCTGTCCCGCGTCGCTGGGGGAGGGGGGGGCGGTGGCCGAACCTCTACCGCCGAGCGCGGCCCGGTCCTGCGGCAGGCCCGTCGGCGCGGGCGCCTTTCCGTGCCTGAGCGCGCCCTCCGCGCGGGAGCTCCCGCAGCTCGTTGGGGAACAGGCCGAACAGGACCATGTCCATGCAACGGCCACGGACGCAGACCGATCGCCTCTCCCGACCCTCCTCCACGAACCCCAGGCGGCGCAGCACGGCCAGCGAGGCCGCGTTCCGTTCGAGCGCCTGAGAGGCGACGCGACGCATCCGTAGCGGGCCGAACGCGGCGCGACAGAGGTGCCACGAGGCCTCTGTGGCGAGGCCCTGGTCCCAGTAACGGGGATCGATCCAGTAGGACAGGCTCTCCACCTTCCTCCAGCGCCAGTCGAGACCGCGGAGGCCCACCCTTCCGATGCAACGGCCCTCGTCGTGGTGGATCACGGAGAGCGACAGGTGCTCGCCGGCGCGGTACTCTCGGCGCGTCCGTTTGACCATGATGGCGGGGTCCTTTCGCTCCGCGTCCGAGTGGAGCGAGGCTCCGACTGCCCGAGCCGTGCGACGGTCCCGGAAGCTCTGTCGGAGGTCGGGCAGGTCCTCCTGGGTGGGCAGTCGGAGTTCGAGCCGGGGGGTCGAGATCGGCAAGCGGACTCGGGACAGCCACGGCACGATCTCGGACATTTCACCTCGAGAAAATGGTCCGCGTGCCAAGACGCTTGCTAGCCCCGTCCCCTGGGCGCCCGCGGGGGTGGACAGGGCCCGTGGAACTTCTCTTGGGGGGTCCCCCGGTCGCGGTTGAGGCCGGAAGCCTCGAAATGACCCCTTACCGGTAAGGCCTTGCGTGCCGTCGCGTCGCTCAGTTAATTAGGGTGCGGCGTTGGTCGAAAGGCTACGCCATGCCGGATCTCGCTCCCCCCCGTACCGAGCGCCCCTCCCCGGCCAACCTCGCCCGAACGCCTTCCGGTTCCTCCGGAGGCCGCTGGGGCCGAGCCCTCCTGCCGGTCCTGCTGGCCGTTCTGCTCTCCGCGGGCGCCCCTTTGCTCGCGACCATGGGTAGCGGGGTGACCGCGGCCCCTCTGCCGCACGTCGTGACCCCTGGTTTGATCCACGTCCACGGGAGGATCATGCCCACGGTCTCGGGAAGTCCCGCGGCCAAGGCCGGCGCCAGTTCCACCTGGTGCCTGGGGCTCTACCCCACTCCCAACATCTCCTACACCCCGGGCTGCTACGGCCACGACGAGCCCACGATCTCCTACATGTCCAACGCGGCGAGCTCGGGCACCGACGCCTCCTGGTGGCAGGTCCTGCCCGCGAACGGGGCGAGCCTCGAGCAGGGAGACCTGTACGCCACCTTCTGGTATGGCGGGACGGTCGCGGACTCGGCCAGCCTGAACGGAGTGGCCTTCCTCGAATGGCAGTTCTATCCCTTGGCGCCCGCGAGCACCGGAGCCGGCTCGGGGACCAACGACTGCCAGCCCGGCGGGAACTTCAACGGGACGTATCCTAACAACAATCAGTGGTTCAGCTGCGTCATCGTCTGGGAGGTCGTAGGGGGCAACGAGCAGGCCGCCTACGCGGGCCCGATGGACTACTGGAGCGGCGGGGTCGACTCCACCGCGATCATGGAGATGAACTCCGGCGACCACCTCTACGTCAACTATTCCGGCACGACCACCGGTAGCGGCTGGGCCCTGACGGTGCACGACCTGAACACCGGCCAGTTCGGCCGCGTGGTCATGGCGGGGGGCGGGAGCGTCGACCCCCGCGGGACGCTCAACCCCGATTCGAACGTCGCGACCTGGTGCCAGCTCACCTGGGGCGCGAGCTGCCCCGGGGAGATTGCCTGGGCCTACGAGATCGGCCACTCGCTCAACCCAAGCGCCGGAGCGTCGTGCGTTCCCGGGGACGGGACATGCGACAGCTACAGCGCTTCCGCATGGTCCTCGATCGGGGACAACCAGCTCTCTCTGCCCCAGCTCGGAGCGCCTGGGGCCACCCAGTACCCGTTGCGTTACGGTTTCTCCTCGAGCCAGGGCGGGCTCACGGAGGTCAACAGCAGCGCCGGATGCCCCGGCGCCTCCAACTGCGTCTATCCGTGGTACGTCTACCAGTCGAAGGACTACTCGTTCACCTTCAGGGGAAGCGCCTCGACGAACAACACCTACGACTACGGGAACGCGAACCAGTACTCGACCACCTCGAACATCCACAAGGACTGGCAGCCTCCCTACGCGAACGTCTCGTTCGTCGTGAACCGCGGGACGGCGGTGATCACGGCGAACCCCGGGCGCATCAACCAGACCGGCGGAGCCTACACGAGCGGGAACCTCTCCTCCGGGTTCGCGGAAGGGACCTACCAGATCGGCGCCACCGCTGCCGGGTGCACCGCCTACTCCCAGAGCTGGTACTTCCGGGCGGGGGTGCAGTACGTGGTGAACATCAACCTGGTCTGCGGCGGCGCCATCACCAACGTGAACTTCTTCACCAACCCCGCCACCTGCGGCAGCGTCAGCTTCAACGCGGGAACCTTCACCAACGGGCAGACCACCACGGTCTCCGCGGGCAGCTACCCGGTCTCCTCGAGCCCGTGCGCAGGGTACAACGTCGGGACGCTGCAGGGCTCGGGAGCCGTTTCGATCGCGGGAGGCACGGCCACTGCCGTCGCAGGCACGGGGAACATCTACGCCAACTTCACGGCGATCAACCCGAAGTACAGCGTAAGCTTCTCGCTCGTCCCCGCCGGGCAGGGCAACGGGATCCTGTTCAACGGCAGCAAGTGGTTCAACGGCCAGTCCGCGAGCTTCCTCGCCGGGAGCTACGCGGCCTCACCGGCCCCCGCCCCGGGCTACCGCTTCACCGGATGGACCTCGAGCGGAGGCGTGGGCACGGTCTCGGGAGGGACCGTAAGCATCTCCGGAGCCGGGACCCTCACGGCGACCTACGTGGCGATGGACACCGTCTCCTTCGCGATCTCGCCGGCGACGCTGTGCAACGCGGCCATCACGTTCAACACCACGTCGACCTTCCTGAACGGCCAGCAGGGCTCGTTCAAGGGAGGGGGCGCGCAGTACCCGGCCTCGGCAGGATCTTGCGCCGGCTACCGGTTCAGCGGCTGGACCACCTCCGGCGGGGTCGCCGTCACGACCCCCACCACGGCCACGACGACGGCCACGGTGACCGGCAACGGCACGCTCACGGCGGCCTACGTGGCCGTCCCCAACTTCAACCTGGCGTTCTCGATCACCGGGATCTGCTCGGTGTCACTGAACGGGACGACCTACTACAGCGGGGGGTCGACGACCCTCCCTGAGGGGACGTATCCCATCGTTGCGGCGGCGTGCCAGTACTTTGTCTTCTCGAGCTGGAGCACCAGCAGCGCCCTCCTCACCATCGCCTCGGGGAGCAGCGTCTCCACGACGCTGGTCCTTGGCGCGAACGGCACCCTCACGGCCACGTTCAACCAAGTGGCGTTCCCGGTGCATGTCCAGATCACCCCGAGCAGCTGCTCGAACATCGGGGTCCAGATCGGCACCTCCTCCTTCACCAGCGGGCAGACGGACTACCTGGCCTCCGGCACCTACCCTGTGGTCGCAGGGACCTGCAACAACGAAGCCCCGCTGCCGATTTTCCAGGTCGGAGGGGGCACCTCGCTCAGCTTCTCCGCAGGGGACCTCAAGGTCTCCGGCGGTGGCGGTACGTTCACCGTCCAGTACGTCCCCGTCCTCCACGCGTCGCTCACGGGACCGGGGTCCGCCACCACCGGGTCCCTGGCGATGTTCGTGCTGAGCGTCACGGGCGGCGCGGCCCCCTACACGCTCTCCTGGCACATGGGCGACGGGGCGAACATGCTCTCGCCTCTCAACTCGGCGGCCAGCCCTGCCAGCGAGAACCACACCTACACCCGGACCGGCACCTACGTCGTGACGGTCTTCGTCAACGACTCGGACGGGCAGACGGTCGTCGCCACCGCGCAGGTGACCGTGTCGGCCCCCTCCAGCGCAGGTGGCCTGCTCGGGCTCCTCGAGAACCCTCTCGTGCTGTTGCTGATCCTCGTCGTGGTCGTGGCCATCGTCGCGATCGCGGTGCTGTCCAGGCGGAAGAAGAAGGGGAGGCTCCCCCAGGAGAGCGACTACTACCCCGCTCCTGGGCCCGAGGGCGCCCTCTACGCTCCGCCGCCCCCCCCGCCTTAGGGCAAGGGCGGTCGCCTCGCGCTTGAGGAGGCCCTCCCGGAGGGAGGGAGGGGGACTGCGGCGGCGGCGAGTCGGGTCCCGCGCTCCTTAGGTCTTCGGTTCGCCTGTCGGGTCCGCGGCGCGCGGGGTGGAGCGCTTCCCGCGCGGCCGAAGCGGGAGGGTCCAGGCGACCAGCAGGCTCGCGAGCAGAACCACCGCCGCACCTGCCAGCACTCCCACCACCAGCGCGATCGCAGGGGAGGCGGACGAGACTTGGATGCTGACGATCGGACCGCTGACGTTGAACCCATCGGGCGCGGTCTCCTGGATCCAGAGGTCGTACATCCCCGCGGTGGGTACGGTCAATGTGGCGCTTCCGGGTCCCGTCGACGGGCGCTCCGCGGTGCATCCCAGCGCAACACCGGACCCGTCCGCGAGGCAAACCTCGAGGGCGGACACCTCCGGTAGGGTGGAGGCCCCCCAGGAGACGTTCAAGGAAAGGCCGTTCGGAGCGATCTCGGGCGTAGGCGCGCTCCATTGCGGGGTGAAGGCGATCGGCGCGCTCGTCGCGGAGCGGCCGTCGAGGGTGGAGACCGTGAGGGATATCGTGCTCGTCTGACCGTCGGGAAGCGGCGTCCCCGTCCAGCTCCGCGCGCTCGAAGGTAGGCCCAGGTCGATCCCCGAGGTGCCCGCGGAAGGGACCGTCAGATGGACCGTCCACGAGAGGAAATGGTCGACCGGGAGCGAGGTCCAATTGAGGGTCGGGACGCCCGGCAGTCCCGGAGCTTCCTGCACCACGAGCGACGGGCCCACGAGGGGGGTGACCCAGACCGCGGGCACGGAGGAGTTGCTTCCCCCGTAGAGCGAGTCGACGCGCACTACCACGGTCGCCTGGCTGTCGAGGGCGAGTCCCGTGAGCGTCGTCTCCGTCTGAGCGGGGTCGGGGAAGGTCTGGTTCACCGAGAGCGGGGCGGAGTCGATGCCCACCAGCACATCGTAGGATGCGAAGCCCGGACCCGCGTACGGGGTCCAACGGACATCCACCGAACCGGGTACAGGACCGCTCAGCACCACCGAGGGGGCCGCGGGGAGCGGTAGGACCTGGAGTTGCACCGTCGCGGGATAGGTCACGGCCCCTGTCGTGTCGGAGGCCACCGCCTCCGCCCAGGCGGGGCCGGCGGAAGCGAAGGTGTGCTGAACGCTGAGCCCGGTCGCCGTGGTTCCGTCCGAAAAGAGCCAGCCCACGGAGGTCGTCGCCCCAGAGCCTCCGGAGACCGACGCGTGGAGGTCGACGGGCGTTCCTACGGAGGTGCGGTTGGAGGAGGCGTTCACCGAGACCGAGAGGGGGAGGTCGCCCACTGCGAGGAGGTCGCCACTGGTCTCCGCCGCGTACAGAACGCCGTCGCACAGCGCCGGTCGAGCCGTGAGTGAGCCGGACAGCGCGAGGGTCCACTGCTGGGCGCCGGTGGGGGCGGCGAAGGACGCAAGCTCGGGCTGCGTCCCCTGCAGCGTTTCCTCATACACCGAGTTCGCGCCCACCACCGGGGCGCTCAGCGCGGGTGCGGAGCCGCGCCACAGGAGCGAGCCGTTGAGCTCGGAGACCGCCACGAGGGGGCCCGCTCCATCCGTCGCGAAGACCCGACCATCGCCGAGGGCCGCGGGGAGGAGGGGGGTGGAGGCGTTGCCGATCCCGACGTCCCACCAGGGAGGGGTGCCGGAAACCGCGCCCTCGAGGTGCCCGTCAGCCCCCGCGAGGGTGACCATCCCGTCGCCGTAGATCCCCCACGCCCCGCCGCCCATCCCGTCCGGGAGGGACGGGTAGCCCGCGGACCGGATGCTGAAGGCGTTAACCGAGGCCGGGGCCCAGCTCGTCGGCGGTGCCTGGCCGTAGAGGTTGAGGTCCCCGTAGGCGAGGGTCTCGATGGGAAGCGTACCGAAGAGGCCTTCCTGCCAGAGGAGCGCCCCGGTGCTCGCGTTCACGGCCGAAAGGAGGTCCGGACCCGCGACGTAGACGTTCCCCAGCACCGGGACCGGGGTTCCGAGCAACCCGTACGGCCAGTTCGAGGGGTCCACTTCGGTCTGCCATTCGATCGCGCCCGTCGAGGCATTGAGCGCCACGAGGGTCGTCTGTCCGAGGGTCGCCGACCCGCCGAGCACGAAGACCCTCCCATCGGCGACGCTCGGCCCGCTCCGGAGGCCGTAGTTGAGCGTGGAGAGGGAGGTCTGCCAGTCGGTCGCGAGCGTCAACGGGTCCAGGCCCCACAACGTGCCGTTCGCTTCGGCGGCCACGACCACGCCCTGGGAGGGGTTGGGGGCGGCCACGGCCAGACCCACGACCGAGCCTGGACCGAGCGCAGCGCTCGCCAGGATGTGATTGTCCGTCGGCCCGGGCGCACCGGAGTCCGCGGTCTGAGAGACCGGCCCCCCCGGGGTGGTCCAGTCGGCGAGGCGAGCGGACCGGAGGACCGTGATGGTGAGCGCAGAGCGCAGATGGGAGCCCCCGGTGTCGTTGACCCAGAGGACCGCCTGATACGTCCCCGGATAGGGGAAGACGTGGGTCAGCAGCGGACCGGAGGCGTTCTCGCCCTGGCCGAAGGTCCAGAGAACCGAGGCGTTCGCGAGCGCGGGGGGGAAGCCCGTGCCGACCGTCGTCGTCCCTCCCGAGACCGAAGCACGGAGTTCGACCGGCAGGGGCGCGGGGCCCGTGACCGGGAGCCCCGAAGCGTTGGCCCAGAGGCGAGGGGCGACCCTGTACGGTAGCACGAAGCTTCCCACGTCCCCGGCCTGGTCGGTGACGGTCAGGTTGACGAGATAGGTCCCGGGGAGGTCGTAGATGTGGACCTCGGTCTGGTTCCCCTGGGCGTGCAGTCCATCGCCGAAGTTCCACGCGAAGCTGGTGTAGCTCCCGATCCCACCGAGGACCGACGGAGCGAAGGAGACCGGGACTCCCGCGTCGGAGGCCGACCGGTTGGGGGTCACGAGCGGGTGGAGCTGCGTCGAGGCCTCGATGGGGACGGGATTGGTGATGCAGAGGTTGCCTCCCACGTGGGTGGGGCCGAAGACGCACGCCTCGACCTGGACCGTGTAGGTGCCCAGGGGTGAGGCGGGGTAGGTGTACGAGGCGTTCCCGGACCTGTTCAGTTCCTGGGGTGCCCCCAATCCCCAGTCCACCGTGTAGTACCACCAGGACCCCCGCGGAGGCAGGAAGGCGGTGAGCCCCAAGAGAAGCGGTCCCCGGCCGTCCGGCGGCGAGGGGTTGGTTCGGACCACCATGGGCCCGGGCAGCTCGACGTGGACCGACAGGGGACCAGGAGCACTGCCCAGGCCCCAGTAGGTCAGTCCGCTTGAGGTGACGTTCGCCGCGAGCACCTCCCAGGGGACGAAGTCGCCGCTCCAGTTGTAGCGCAGCTCGCTCTGTCCCCCCGACCCGGTCGAGCTCGAGTTCGCGGAGGAGCTTCCGTTGTCCGAGTAGACCCGGAAGAGGTAGGAGCCGGGACCGGAAAGCAGGCTCGAGGAACTGGTGGCGAGCACGGGGAGCGGCACCTGCCCCGTCGTGGTCGAGAGCGACAGGAGCGGCTGAGCGGCCACGGTCATGTTCCAGGCCTCGTGCCCTGCGCCCCCGAGGTAGGCGGTCGCGCCTCCTGCCGCCGCCCCGGTGAGGACGCTGGAGACCTGCAGGGCGTAGAGATCGGAAGATCGGAGCTCGACGAGCGGCCAGAACACCAGGTCCTGAGCGGTCGCCGCGGATACGACCGACGCCTGACGCCAGGTGGTGAAGGGAGGGGTCGTGTCCGTGAGGGTCAGGTTCACGAAGAGCGACCAGCCGGCGGGCTGCGACAGCAGCGGGAGGGTGTCCACCCAGGTGGAGACCCTGGCGACCTGGGAGGAGCCGGCGGGCAGGTCGTACGACGCGGTCCCGGGGGACCCCACCGAGGCCGCGATCAGGGGCGTGGAGCTGACCTCAAGGTCGGTGGAACGGTTGAAGGCCAGGAACAGCGCCCGTCGAGCGGTCGTCCCGTCCCCCACTAGGCATGTGGCCGAGAGGGTGCACCAGGCGGAAAGGGTGACCCGGTACGTGGCGGTGACGTTCAGCGGGAGGACCTGGGAGGTGGAGAAGTTGTACCACTGTTCGGGGAGGGCGAGCGTCGTCCCGTTCAGGTACCGGACGCTGCTTCCGTTCCCGAGATCGGTGACGGTCACCACGATCTTCGCGATGGACCCTTCGTACCCCGCATCCACCCAGGTGAAGGCTCCGTCGAGGGAGGAGGTTCCCGGCGGAAGGAGGGACTGGAAGGCTACGCTCCACGTGGGGGGAGGGCTGTGGATCGACGGGTCTTGCAGGAAGGAGTTCCCGAGGCCCAGGTACGTCGCGGGGGCGCTTGGGGGCGCTAGGGACCTGGTGCCCGCAACATGCCCAGCGCTTGGCAGACCCTCGGCGCGCGACGGCCTTGCGCCGCCCGCGGGAACGGACGCAGAGAGGAGCAGGACCACGACCGCGAGCAGGCTACCGAGGAGCAGCCGACGGGAGACATGCGGGGGTCGCATCGTTCCGCAGGAGGGTGATGGCATTCGAGAGTGCCCGGTAGGTTGGCGCAGCCATCTACCCTGTATAAATCGGCACCACGGGGAGGGAGCTCACTGGACCCGCCCGCGAGAGGAGGATACGGTCGTTCCTGCCACTCGGGGGCCGACAGGGCGCGGAGGTTACCCTACCCACCGGGACGCTCAGCGACTACCCCCCGGCCTCTTTTCAGGGCGGAGCAGGCTCCTCCCGTGGGGTCGACCCACCCGCAGGGGCGCATGGCGTTTCGAGAGCGCTCCTCTTAGGTCCCGACCGGGACATGACTCCGGGGGACTTTCCCGTCCCAGCCATTCGTTCTCCGCTCGCCGTTTCAGGGGGGTGGGTTCATGCTGAGGAAGGACCATGCAGGGGGCGCGTCGAGACGGCGCCGCTGGATCGCAGCACGAGCTCAGAGGATCTCGATGTACTTTCAAGGGAACAGAATGAGGCGCGTGGTATGATAGGTCGAAGGCGTCGGTCACGCTCCGCGGTTGCTGCGGGGGCACTGATCGTCCTCTCCCTCGCGATGCTCGCCTCCTCATCCTTCCCCCTGGGAGGCCTCGGCGGGCCCTACACCGCCCACTCGCCGACAAGGTTCGAGAGCCTTGCTCACGCTTCGGGCACGGGGATAGTGACCGTGGGGGTGACGCCTTCCGCGGCCACGCTCGCCGCCGGAGCGAACATCACCTTCGCTCCGGACCCGGTCTGTAGCCCCTCCCCTTGCCCTGCGGGCGTGGTGTATCGCTGGTCGCTCACCCGACCCCTTGGACAGCTCGACTACTCCGCCTCCAACGCGAACTCCCTCAGCACGAACATCCCCACCGAGGGGGAGGTCCCGGTGGGACTCGCCTTCGACAGCTCCAACGGAGACCTGTACGTCACGAACGACGAGTCGACGAACGGCTACGTCGATAGCAGTGTCGCCGTCATCTCGGCCAGCTCGAACTCCCTCCTGGGGCTGATCCAGGTCGGGGGCAGCCCTACCGGGATCGCCTACGACCCTGACAACGGCGACCTCTACGTGACCGACTGCGGCACCAGCAACATGAGCGTGATCAGCGGGGCGACCAACACGGTGGTCGCCACCTTCCCTTTCACCTTGACCGGTTGCGCGATCGGTTCGAAGATGTTCATGAACTTCGCAGGGATCGCCTACGACCCCGCTTCCCGCTCGATCTACGCCTCCAACTACGCGAACGGCACGGTGAGCGAGATCAACACCACCACCGACAGGGTGGTCCAGGCGATCTCGGTGGGGGGGGAGCCGTGGGGACTGGTCTACGCCCCACCGGAACACGAGCTGTTCGTGAGCGAGTTCAATTCGCCGTACCTGGGCGTGATCGACACGCGGACCGATAC
The DNA here is from genome assembly GCA_027314165.1 of Thermoplasmata archaeon. Classification (GTDB taxonomy): domain Archaea; phylum Thermoplasmatota; class Thermoplasmata; order Lutacidiplasmatales; family UBA184; genus JAKAAX01. The sequence continues at coordinate 90,634 of DAHVCH010000002.1, forward strand.
GCTGGTCACGCGCGTCTCGCTCGATGAGCTCCCCTCGGGGGTCGACTACGATCCGGCCAACGGTGACGTCTACGTCGCCGACGCCAGCTTCTGGGTGAAGAACCCCGCCGGGAACGGTGACGTCGCCGTCGTCAACGCGTCGACGAACTCCCTGGTCACGATGATCCGGACCAAGGGTTACCCCTGGTCCGTCGCCTACGACAGCGGCAACGGCTGCGTTTACGAAACGGACAGCAACACGACCGTGATGAACGTCATCTCCACCACGACGAACACGGTCGTCGGGTCAGTCCCGGTAGGGCGGTCGGCCTGGGGATACTCGAACGACTTCGCCGACCTCTACGAGCCTCGGAGCGGTCAGGTCTTCGTGAGCGGGTTCAACTCGACCGAAGTGGCGGTCATCTCGGGAGCCCGAGACGCCAACACCTTCACCGCGGGCCCGGCCGCCGGGTCCCTCACGCTCTTCGTGAACGCGACCTGGAACGGGACCACCGTTCAGAGCCAGGCCATCCCGATCACGATCACCGGCGGCGGGCAGCCGGCCCTCACCTCCGTCACGGTGACCCCTTCCTCGGACAGCCTCGCTCCGGGGATGAGCGCCGGGTTCTCCGCCTCGGCAGCGTGCACGGGAGGAGCGTGCCCTCCGGGGGCGACGTACACCTGGTCGCGCACCAACCTGTTGGGGGGATTGAACTCGACCATCGGCCAGTCTGTCACCTTCACGGCCGGACCGAGCTCGGGCTCGGAGACGATCTTCGTCAACGCCACGTTGAGCGGGCGGACGGTGCAGAGCGCCCCGGTTCCGATCGACATCGCGCCAGGCGCCTTGCCCACGCTGACCTCCGTGACCGTGGCCCCTGGAGGCGCCGCGCTGGGCCCGGGAGGGGTGGAGGACTTCCTCGCCCTTCCTGTGTGTTTGGGGGGCGCATGTCCTCAGGGCTCGAGCTTCGCGTGGTCCCTGACCAACTCGCTTGGAACGCTCAACACCACCCTGGGGTCGCAGGTCGCGTTCACGGCCCTCGGGACCGGTGGGGTCGACGTGCTCTTCGTCAACGTCAGCCTGAACGGGGCAAAGGCGCAGAGCTCCCCCGTCATGGTCTCCATCCAGTCGCCGACCTTGTCGGCGCTCACCGGCGTCGCGATCTATCCCAACAAGGTCACGCTCACGATAGGGGAGGTGCAACGCTTCGTCGCCCTACCGCTCTGCCTTCCCTACCCCTGCCCCACCCGGGACCTGGTATTGACCTGGCACATCGACAACTTGATCGGCATCTTGAACGGCACCACGGGGTTCAACGTCACGTTCGCGGCAGGGCTGGAAACGGGGACGGCTCGTCTGATCCTGGTGGCCACTCTGGGTGGACTGAGCGTGTCCGGTGCAGCTCTCATCACGGTCTCGGTCACGGGCACCGGTTCCTCGCCGTCGGGCGACTGGACCGTCCTGGGAGTGCCCCTCCTATGGTGGGAGATCGGGGGTCTGACCGCGGTGTCCGCCGCTGTGGTCTGGCTTGCCATCGTGGGGAAGGCACCAGGCTCGGGCGGTCGGGCGCGAGGCGGAACCGCCGGGTCAAGGCACGGACTCTGGAGGAGGAAAAAAGCGACCGTGGAGGGTCGTGAGGGGAGCGGATCAACGACCGTTCCATCTGAACAGACCCCCATGGAGCATCCTCCCCAGACCGACGAGACACCAACTTCCGCCGAGGTCGAGGGAACCTCGGACAGCTCGTAGAGCGCCATCCGAACCTTGGAGCCGGGACCCTAGCTGGCGTCCTCCAAGGCGCAGGCTGCGCTTGTGTCGAGATGCACCGGTGTTGCGGTGGGTCGACGTTTCAGGGATGTCCCGAACTCGGCGGTCGTTGGTCTGCTCGCGAGGGTCGCCCCACGAGCGATCTTCTCGAAGAGGTCCCACGATGGAGGTTCAGTAGAACTGAAGCGCGGCCGCAAGAAAGAGGATGATCAAGCTCGCGACGAGTATCACTGCCCCGAGGATGCCGTTGAGCGCGCGGGCGCGCCGCAGTCTCACCGGATCCATGCCTGAGACGACGCCTCGGCGGATCGCAGGGGACACCGTAAGCGTGTGGAAGGCCGACAGGACGACCACGAGGCCGACGAGGCCCACCTTGGCCATGAGGTAGGGGTTGGTCGAGCTCGGCAGGCTCGACAGACCCCCGGGCAGGTACCACGTGAGGTTGTAGAGCCCCGTCAGGATCGCCACCAAGAGCGCAGGCCAGATGACCCACGAGAGACGCTGGGCGAGGTGGACGATGAGTCGAGAACGGAATCCTTCGTCCAGTCCCTTGAACCCTCGGAGGGCGACCGACAGCACCCCGAGCGAGACGACCCCCCCGACCCAGACCGCGGCGGCGGCGACGTGGATCCCCAGGACCAGGGCCGCGAGATCGTAGTTCATGCGTGTGCGTTCGGGGGTCCCCTAGGGTACTTGTGAATTTGCCGTGCTCGGTGGCCAAGCGCCCCGGCGAGTATTTCGCGGAGTCATCGGTGGCACCGAGCGGGTTGAGACGTGACTGGCTAGGCCCCCCGCAGCGCGGAACCATCCTCTCGCTTTCGGCGGCGGTAGACGAGAACCACGACTGCAGCGACAAGGACGACCGCCCCGGCACTTGACACAAGCGCGTAGACCTCCCAGGTCGGGAGACCCAGAATGGTCGATGCAGGCGTGGGAGCTCCAAGAACGCTGATGGGATCAGTTCACGGAGTTGAGCGCGCCCTCGAGAGCTGATCTGGCGCCGAGCCTGGACCGTGCTTTCCCGTGACACCGGGGGTGTTGGCCACGATGGCCGGCCTCTCGGTGAGCACCCGCGAGGTCCAGGACCTCCTGGAGATGGCCGCCGAGAAACTATGCCCCGAGTACGCGGCCATCCGCGAGGAGGTGAGGAGGGCCCACCTGGTCCAGCCGGACAAGACGTCGATGCGGGTGGACGGGGAGAACTGGTGGGCCTGGAGCTTCGCGACGAAGCTCGCGGCCTACTGCGAGCTCGACCCGAGCCGGAGAAAGGACGTGGTGGAGCGGGTCCTGGGGCGGGACTTTCCCGGGACGGTAGTCTCCGACGACTGGTGCGCCTACAACTGCCTCGAAGGGGAACGGGGAGCCTGCTCGATCCACATCAACCGCCAGCTCCAGGCGGTGGAGGTGGCGCACGGCATCCGCCCCCGAGGGCCGAGGGGCCCATCGCTCCCGGTCTTCACGAGGGCGGGGCATCCGCCGATCATCTCCCTACGGTTCGCGTGTCGTCTGCGTACCCTGCTCCGTGAGGCGGTGGCGTGGTCGTAGAGGATTCCCGCCTCGTCCGTGAGGAGCCGGGAGCGGAAGGCCGTGTCCTACGAGCGTCGGGTCCGTCGGCTGTGCGACCAGAACTCGAAGGACGAGGATGTGGGGAGGATCTCCCGGAACCTGCTCGGTCGGATGCCGTACCTCTTCACGTTCGTCCGGGACGCCCGGATACCGTGGCGCAACAATGCCGGGGAGCGGGTCATCCGTTCCATCTACGTGAAACGCAAGATGAGCGGGGGCCTGCGAAGTGACACCGGAGCCCGGACCTATGCTCGGTTGAAGACGGTGTACGAGACGACGAAACGGAAGGGCCAGGACTTCCTGAAGGTGGTCGTCGCGGCCGAGTAATTCGCCGCGTTTGTAGCCGAGTTCGCAAGGGCCGCGGTGCCGGCCCTGGAGGCGCAGGGCATAAGCCTCGGGACCGGGGAGGGGGCTACCAAGACCGCGATGGACCTGGCGGTGGTGATGGTCAGGGAGGCGTGGGTACAGTACCGACCGGGGGTCAGTCGGTAACCGTCCAGCTCTGTGCAGCAGACCCGCCGCCCTCTCCCCAACCGGGCCGCCAGAACTGCTGCCAACGAAGTATCGCTTCCGACGTAAACCTCTGGGCGAAGGTCACCCAATTCGTCAAGTCCGCCGCAGCCTCTGGAGTGAGCACACCATTCTTCTTGATTCCGGATAGGCTCTCCGAGAGTACCTCTCTCCAGTGGGCGTACATCTCCTTGTCCGAGGTCCCAAACGATGCAAGGACCTCCGACGCCGGTGAAATTACGCCAAGACCAATCTGCGCATATGCCCGGTACTCCTTGTAGTCAAGTCGGAGCTTCAGGACCTCGACCTCGTCGTGCAGCGTCCTCACATATGCGACGATGGCCTCGTGTTTCGGGTCCTTGAGAATGGCCTCGTCGTTGGCGAAGCTCCTCGCCCAACTGATGAAGGAGCCCCAGATACGATGTTGCTCCAAGTACCTGGCAGCCTCGAAGCACGCTACGACGTAGTAGACCGCGTCCTCCACTCGACCTTCGCGGAGCGCTTTCTCGCTCTTGGTGAATAGCGAGCGGAAGATGGCGTCGTGGAACAGGGCGCTCATGGAGATTCCATCCCAATCGAGGCCGAAGAGTACCTTAGCCATCTGGCGGATGCTCCGCGCTGCCGCGTCCACCTGCACTCGGACCTCATCCTTCGCCGGCGGGATGGACTGATGCTGGATGGTGTTCCGCACCTCATGGACGCGCAGGACCTCAAGCTCGTTTGCGAAGAACGCGGGTGTCGCGGGGCTTGCCGGGGTGCCCGGCGTTCCGTAGGCCCTGGACACCGCGGTGAAGAGGGCACCCAAGTGGAGTTCCGAGTCCGCGCCCGACCCCTTCCCGGAACGGGGACGTTGGTCGAGGGCTGTCCGCAGCAGCGACTCGATGGTGGCATCAAGCAGCACGATAGCCTCGGCGTCTGCAAACGGGGTGTACATCGAGAGCAAGCGCTCGGCCAGCCCGTAGAGGTGGCGGGCATAGACGAGCCGACGAACCAGGCCCTCGCTGGGAGGGGTGTGTGGCGCTGACAACACCCGGGGCATGGGTCCAGGCATTTCAAGCGACCTGCTCCATCGACGGGATGCGCCGTCGACCGAGCACCGCTCACGACAACGTATAAGCCCCGGTCGAGTTGAGCGGTCGAGTTGAGCGGTCGAGTGAGGCGGTGGAACCCAACGTGCTCTACTACGGGGACAACCTCGAAGTGCTCCGCCGATACGTCACGGACGAGACCGTAGACCTCGTGTACCTCGATCCGCCGTTCAACTCGAATCAGGACTACAACGTCCTCTTCGCCGAGCAGGATGGGTCGCGCTCGGCGGCCCAAATCCTGGCGTTCGGGGACACCTGGCGGCGGGACGCCGGGCCGTCTTGAGATACCGGCGAAGGACGGTGGGGGCGGGCGGTACGACATGGTGGTGGGCGAGGAACTCGCGGGCTTCGGGAAGGGTATCCTGAAGGGGAGCTTCGGGGTCCCACCTCCCCTGCGCGAGCCCGTCGAGTAGGAGCCGAACCGAGTGACCACGACGCGGAAGGATCAATCGATGGGCGCGACAGAAGGTCCTCCACACACGGCTATACGTCGCGCGGGACGGATTCCGGAATCGGTCCCGGAAAGCCTTGGGTGACCGCCCCCGCCTCCGGTCGAGGTGGCGGACGAACCTCTCGTAGGAGACCTTGGATGTCCCGTCCCAGAGTTGGCCCAGTATCTGCAGGTAGATTGCCCAACGTCTTTTCGGCCGCGTATTGACCACCGGAAGTGGCCACGGCGACCCAGCCCAAGAACACGGGAGGGGGCCTGATTAGCGAGAGAATTTTGCAAATCTTGTCCCCTGATCAAGCGTTAGGCCTACAGCCGCCCTTCCGGGGACCACACCAATTCTCTCGCGGCTTGCCTCCACCGAGAGAACTGCTCGTCGGTCAGGGGCAGGGTGGTCTCCCTGTGCATGGGGCGCGGGTTCGGTCGGCGCACGTCAGGCGTGTCCACTTTGGCGTCCTTGGTCATGTTCGGTTTCTCCCGAACCGTGCCAAATCTGACGCGAGACCTGCTAATGAGACACCCAAGTCTGACGTTGGGTGAGGGAGTGGGCCCGCGGAGATTTGAACTCCGGACCTCCCGGTTATCAGCCGGGCGCTCCAGCCGGTCTAAGCTACGGGCCCTTGACCGCGAGGGCACGATGGACGCCTCTTAATGCATTCGGCCTCCCACCTCGCAAGGGACAAGAGCGGGGTCCTGAACGGCCCCTCCCCTATCCGCACCGTCCCGGAATGCATCGGAACGGGCGAGAGGTGGCCGCGAGACATCCCTGCTCGGCCCGCGCGTCGCTCTCAGGCGCCCTTGAGGCATCGGGGCCGCAGCTCCGGGTCCTCGCCCGGAACGAAGGGCCCGGCACGCTTATGCCTCGAGACGGAACTCCCTGCACGAGGAGCGGAGCGGGCGACATGACGGCCAACAAGCACCGCATCGGTGAGACCATCGCCGACGCCGCCCGGGAGGCCCTCGAGGCGAGGCTCCTCACCGAAGTTCGTTCGGCCCCCGTTCCGAAACACCTGGCGATCATCATGGACGGGAACCGGCGCTTCGCGCGGGACCACGGGATGATGACCATGGACGGGCATGAGAACGGACGGGAGAAGCTAGAGGAGCTGCTGGATTGGTGCCTGGAGGTTGGACTTCGCGCGATCACCGTGTATGCCCTGTCCACCGAGAACCTCTCCCGGGAACCCCAGGAAGTGAGTGACCTGATGGACCTCTTCGCGGTCAACTTCCGGAAGGTGGGCGACGACCCTCGGGTCCATCGGCACCACATCCGCGTCCGGGCGATCGGTTCGCGAGAGCGGCTTCGACAGGATGTCATCGACGCCATCGCCTACGCCGAGGAGAGGACGAAGGACTACTCCGACTACCTGTTCACCATCGCGATCGCGTACGGAGGGCGGGAGGAGATCCTGCAGGCGATACGGTCCATCGCTGAGGACGTCGCGAAGGGGAAGATCGACCCCGCGACCATCGACGAGCGCATGGTCTCCCAACGGCTCTACACGTCGGACCTGCCCGACCCTGACCTCGTCTTCCGCACCAGCGGAGAGGAGCGCATCTCCAACTTCCTGCTCTGGCAGGTGGCCTATTCCGAGCTGTACTTCTCGGACGTCTACTGGCCAGGGCTCCGCAAGCTCGACTTCCTCCGGGCCATCCGTGACTATCAGCGGCGTCGCCGCAGGTATGGGACTTGACGGGAGCCCCGCCGAGCGCTACAACGGCCACCCGGAAGAAGATCCCCGCCGAGGAGTGGTGGCGGACCGAGGGCGGGTTCTTCCTGCTGTCGGAGGCGCACCGGGCGGACGAAGGACCCAAGGCCGCGGCCTTTCTGGAGGCGGTCCTGCGCCTGCCCCAGGGCTCCCGGGTCCTTGATGTGGGGTGTGGCTGGGGTCGGGTCGCGCTCGAGCTTGCGGAGAGGGGCTATCGGGTCGTCGGACTCGACTGCTCGAAGGTCCTCCGTCTGGGGCGCATCCTCGCGGAACAACGCAAGGTCGACCTCGACCTTGTCCGAGGAGACATGCGACGGTGGTCGTGCGCTCCCAGGTTCGACGCCGCCCTGCTCTGGGGGATGTCCTTCGGATACTTCTCCGACCGCCAGAACACGGAGGTCCTCCGGAGGGTCGGTCGCTCGCTCCGTCCCGGAGGGAGGGTCGTGCTGGACCTCCATCACCGCGACTGGTACCTCGCCCACTATCTCGGAGAGCACGTCGACCTGGTCCAGGGAAAAGTCGCCCATGACGAGGCCACATTCGACGTGGGATCGGGACGGCTGAACATCCTCTCCACGCTCGCTGACGGTCGTGGGAAGGTCCTGGCTCGACAGTGGCACTCGTTCCGGGAGTACACCGACGACGAGGTCCTGGCCAGGGTCCGTTCGGCCGGATTGGAGGTCGCCTCGGTCCACGCTGCGCTCGACCCGCGCCCTCGTCGACCGCGTCCTACGGACAGTTCCTGGCAAGTGGTCGCTAGACGGCCGCGGTCGGGCGCCTAGCCCCTGCCGCTAGGGCCGGGGCCTGCCGCCGGAAGGCGTGGCCGGCGGTACGAAATGTATGTATCTTCCCGCTCCCAGCGGAAATCGGGAGGCTCAAGGGGACCCCGTGGCCGAGGCGCCTGAGCGGATCCCCAGCGTGAGGAGACCTCCCGCAGGCTCCCTTGCGCCCATGATCGGGTCCGGGGGGCTTCTCGGCATGCTCCTTCCGTTCCTGCCCCTTTCCGACATCTTCTCTGCAATCCGCTCGTGGCCGACCCCGCTGGGCGTGTTCCCGGTCGCGGCTGCAGTGGCTGCCGCGATCTATCTCGCCGTCCGGCACGCTCGACGGGTGCTGGCCAAGGGCGTGGAGGTGCGTCCAATGCGCCCCCATCCCCCGGTCACTCGGGTTCCTTCGGGTCTCCGGGATGCCCTCGTGGGGGCGGCCCGCACCGCCGCTCCACCCCCCGCGAAGCCCCCAGAGCCGAAGCCCGGTGAGCGGGAGACCGCCCAGTTCGAGGGGAACCTGACTGACCTTCCCGTACTGGCGGCGCAGGCTGGGAGGATCCCCCAGCGACGGGGCTACAGCGCTTACACGCTGCCCCGGCGACCAGCCGAGGCCCCGAGTGCCCCTCCCCCCTCCGCTCCTCCTCCTCCTCCCAAGGGAGGTTTCGGCTGGAAGATCGCCATCGCCTACGCGGCGATCTCGCTCCCTCTCTTGGGCGATTCCCCGTACGGCATCGCCCGGCTCCGGCAGGTGTTCTTCGGAACGCCGTTCCCGTCCACCCCTCCGCCCTCCGTCCCCTACTTCTTCTCGTACTACGACGTCCTCGTCCGGGACCTCGGGGAGCTCATCTACTACCCTCAGAGCTGGCCCGGGCCCCCGCAGTTCCTCCAGTCGTTGTCGCACACCGCAGCCGACTACATCTTCACGATGTACCTCGTGCTGATGCTGGCCTTCCTCGTCGCGAGCGGGGTCCTTGGCCGTGGGAAGTACCCGCTTTCCCAGCGGGGGACGGCCCTGGGGGTTGTGGGCGGGTACGTCGTGGCCGCGCTCTTCACGGAGGTCTTCTTCTACGCCATCCGGCCCGCGCTGTTCTACTCCTCGATCGCCCTCCTCGGCCGCGCGTTCGTCGGTGGCCTGTTCTTCTCTTTCCTGCTCTTCTCTGTGCTGTCCGCGCCGCCCGTGATGGCGGTGCACCCTCGGTTCCCGAGGGTGCGGTCCGACCTCGCCGTCTTCTTCCTCTCCGCCGCCGGTTCCCTCGCCCTCGCCTTCCTTCTGCTCTACGGGGCCTACGAGCTCCTGGGGATCGGTCGGGCGAACAGCTACGTCCCGTTCTTCGGGAACTTCGGGTTCACGCTCGTGCCGTTCGCCATCCTCCTGCTCCTGCCCCTGGTCGCCCTCACCTTCTGGGCCATGATCGGCCGATCGCTCTACCGGTACGAGCTCCGGCTCCGTCCTCTGCCCTCGCTGTGGAGGTACCATCCCCCGGTCACCATCCTCATCCCGGCGTACAACGAGGAGGCGACGATCGGGGCCACGGTGCTCTCCGCCGACCGGGCCGCGCGTCTCTACCCGGGAAGCGTCGAGATCATCGTCGGCAACGATGGAAGCGCCGACCGGACGAGCGAGGTGGCGCGCGCCGCCGTCGCGAGGCTGCGCCACTCCTCCGGGAAGGTGGTGGACCTTCCGCACGGAGGAAAGTCGAACGCGCTCAACGGCGCCCTGCGCACCGCCGCGGGGGACATCGTCGTGCGCGTCGACGCCGACACCCGGATGTCGCCAGACTACGGCTTCGCGGAGATGGTCCCCCACTTCGCGGACCCGGAGGTCGGAGGGGTCCAGGGGCTCCTGCTCCCGCTACAGAGCGAGGGGTGGACCCGGAAGATGCGTATGCTGGAGATCGTCTGGAACCACCTCTTCCTTCGCCGGGCCTTCTACGGGACAAGGACCGCGCAGGTGGTCGACGGCGCTTTCTGCGCCTTCCGACGCGCCGACATCCTCTCGCTGGGAGGATGGGTCCCCTGGAACGGGGAGGACACCGAGATCACCTACCGGCTGCAACGGATCGGTTTCCGTTTCCGCTACGAGACCCGGGCCGTGGCCTACGAGGACGTGCCTGCGAACTACAAGCAACTGAAGAAGCAGCGGATCCGGTGGACCCGGGGGGGGTACTTCGCCCACCACCGCCACTACCCGGCCCTCTTCTCCGAGGCCCCCGAGTTCGGGGGACTCGCGATCCTGTTCTGGCTCGCCCTCTTCGTGCGAGGGGGGATGCGGCATATGATCTACATCTACGCGGTGCTCCTGACCTTCCTCCTGGGGCTCCAGACCCTCTGGCACCTGGCGATCGTCGTCGCCCTGCTGCTCCTCCCCCGAGGGTTGGCCATGGCGTACTACCTGATCCGTCTCAACGCGTGGAAGTACCTTCCCTGGATCCTGATGTGGCCCCTCACGTCGGCGCTCAAGCAGTTCATCAGCATGGAGGGGTTCGGGTCGATCCTCCCCGGGTCCGCGCCGGAGTTCTCGGAGTGAGGGGGGTCCTTCCCTCCCCCGGCCGGGCCTCTCAGGCGGACCGTAATATACGGGCCAGGGCAGAACCGGGTGGTCGCTGGGAGAACCGTTCGACCTTTGCCGATGACGAGGCACCTGGCCGTCCTGGCGGTCCTCCTGGTGGTCCTCCTGGCCCTACTGGTCGTCGGACCGGTCCTCGGGACTCCGACCGTGGGATGGACGGCGAGCGCCTCCTGCCTGCGACCATTGGCACCGGTAGGGGCGTGGGGCTCTGACACGGGCTCGTCCTCCCACCCCGACCCTACGGTACCGCAGGGTCTCCTTGCGCTCGGAAGGGCAGCTTCCTCTCCGCCGACGGCCACGCCTCCCTCGGCCCCGACGAACCTGGTCCTCTACCCTCACGACTCCGCGATCAACGTCACCTGGTCCCCTCCGGTCTCGGACGGGGGGTCGAGCGTGACGGGGTACACGGTCATCTGGACCCCTACCGGGAACACGAGCGGGGTCGCCAGCGTGGGAACGACCCTCCACACCTGGGTAAACTCCCTGGTCAACGGTCAGCTGTACACGTTCCAGGTGGCGGCGCGGAACTCCGCCGGTACGAGCGCCTACTCCACACCCGCAAGCGCAACCCCCGGGACCACCCCCTCCGCGCCATCGGGCCTGGTCGCATCGGGCGGGAACCAGAGCTCGACGTTTACCTGGACCGCCCCGCCGGATCCCGCCGGGTACCCGGTGCTGGGCTACGTTCTAGACCTGGTCAACGGCTCGACGGGCACCTCGTACCCGAACGTCACGAGTCCCTACGCGCTCGGGGGCCTCGTCGACGGGACGACCTACCACGCCACCGTCCGGGCCTTCAATGCCCTGGGCGCCGGTTCTTCCTCCACCACCGTGAGCGTGACGCCGCTCTCGGCCCCCGCTCCGCCAACGTACCTGAGCGGCGCTTACGACAGCGCCCATCGCTCCGTCCTGGTCTCCTGGTCCCCTCCCACGTGGACCGGCGGGTCCCCGGTCACGAACTACACGATCCACTGGTACGGTACGAACGGGCAGCAGGCGACGGCCCACGCTTCGGCAGCCGACAGCAACTGGACCCTGACCGGAGTCGACCCCGGGGTCACTTACGACTTCTACGTCCAGGCGTCCAGCCGCGGCGGCGACTCGCTCTTCGCGAACGTGAGCGTCGCCGTCCCGGGTGCGGGGGGTACCTCTGGCTCCTCCTCGGCCCCACTATTCGTCCTGGCGGAGCTGATCACGGTCGTGGTGGGGATCTTCCTCCTGTTGACCCTGCACGCACGTTACAAGCGGTCGAAAGGGCGCTTCAAGCCCTCTCGCTCGGCGGACCGTAACTCCTGGGCTCCCATCCCCGGGCGCGTCCCGTCGACGGGCCCCTCCACCCCCGGTCCGGCACCACGGGGAGCTCCCCCACCGCGGGTCCCGAACGGCCCCCGCCCCCAGGGCGGCTCTTCGCCCTCGAGCTCGGCAAGGCCCCCTCCCGCCCTCTGGCCCCCCCGCACGGAGTGAGCGACGATGGCTGCTCCCCGCCGGGCCTCCACCTATCCCACTCCCTCTCGGGAACCTCGAGTTAGCCCCGGACCATCTCGGCCGCGACATCGCGCAAGGTTGGTCTTGGCGGCGCTCCTCGCGGTCGTGATCGTCGTCGCGGCGGTGGAGTTCGTGCCGGGGCTACTGCTCTTCGGGGCCCCTGGAGGGGGCGGCGGCGTGACCGCCCACACCGCGCTCACGATCTCCTCCCGCGGGGGAGGGATGGTCAGCGACCAGTTCCTCGGTCTGAACGTGCGCCCCGACGCTTCCTTCGGGACCTACGAGCAGAGCCTCGTCCTCGGGACGACGGTGACCCTGCTCCGATGGCCGGGGGGAGGCCTGGCCGACCGCTACAACGGCACGGCCTTCGGTGGTCAGGGGGTCATCTACAACGACGACGGCACGAACTACACGGCAACGGCAACCCTGACCTCTTTCGCCGCATGGTGCCTCTCCGTCCGGTGCTCCGTCATCTACACCCTCCCGGCGGAGATCGCGAACCCCTCCGCCGCCGCCTACATGGTCGCTTGGATCGAAGGGCACCTGGGACTGCACCCTGCCTACTGGGAGGTGGGAAACGAGCCGGCCCTCTGGACCCACTTTGGCATCCCTTGGTCGGGTTGGAGCACGAGCCAAGCGATCTCGCCCACGGCGAGCGCCTTCGCCAGCCTGGCCGAGAGCTACGCGATCGCCATCCACCGCGTGGACCCCACCGCTCGGATCCTGGGGATGGGCGGGTTGGGCAAGGGCGGCTCGCAGGAGAGGGCTTGGATCAATACGACGCTCCAGGACGGCCTCCAGGCGGGGGTCGAGTCCTTCGCGGGGGTCGCGGTCCACGTCTACCCCCCGGGGGCCGGCTATCCCGGTGAGAGCGACGAGCAGGTCTACGCCTCGTTGAGCGGCAGTTCCTCTCTGACCTCTCGACTTGGAGCGGACTGGGCCGCGGTCCGGTCGACCTGCGGCGGCTGCGTTCTCCTGGCCGATGAGGTGGGCGCAGGGACCGGGAACACGCTCTCCTCGTTCATGACCGGGTTCCCGATGACGAGCTTCACTGCGGCGGAGGTGATCCAGGGGATGGAATCGAACGTCACCTCCCTGGATTACTTCGTGCTCGAGGGAGGGTACCCCGGGGCCTGGACCCCGGCCCCCGGAGCCAACCCTCACGAGGTCTACGCGCTCTACCAGACGCTGCTCGCGAAGCTCGGACCGACCTGGTTGCCGGTGGTCGCGAACCCGTCGGTGCCGAACCTCTTCGCGATCGCGACCTCGGGACCGGCAGGGGACGTCCTCTTCGTCGTGAACTGCGACCAGAACCGCTCGGTGGGCCTGGACCTTGCAGGGTCCGGATTCCCGCTCGCCTCGGCCGGTTCGGCCTGGTCCTGGGGATCCTCGAGCACGACCCCGACCGGTTCCTCATGGTCTCAGGGTGGACCGACCAGCTGGACCCTGGCGCCCGAGGGGCTGCTCCTGCTGGTGTCCTCCTCCCCCTTCCAGCTCACCGCCGCGCCCACCCTCGCCGGGGCCCCCGCGGGCGTAGCCTCTGCCTCGCTGCAGCCCCCCCCGCCCTCGGGTCTTTCCTGGACCTCCGAGGGGCTCGCGTTCTGGCAGCTCTCGGAGCCCCAGGTCCTCCTCTCTCGAGGAGGGCGACTAGCAGCGTTTATATAGAAGCGCTCCCTCACCCGACATGGCACGTTAGCGTGCCGTATCGGAGAAGAACATGATGTCCGGACAGACGCCGATCCTGGTGCTGAGGGAAGGAACGAAGCGAGAGAAGGGACGCGGAGCGCTCTCCAACAACATCTCCGCGGCGAAGGCGATCGCGGACTCCGTCCGCTCGACGCTGGGTCCGCGCGGGCTCGACAAGATGCTGGTGGACTCCATGGGCGACGTCGTCGTCACGAACGACGGGGTCACTATCCTGAAGGAGATGGACGTCGAGCACCCGGCCGCGAAGATGCTGGTCGAGGTCGCCAAGACCCAGGACCAGGAGTGCGGCGACGGTACGACCACCGCGGTCATCCTCGCCGGAGAGCTTCTGAAGCGCGCCGAATCCCTCATCGAACAGAACATTCACCCGACCGTGATCTCCCAGGGGTACCGGATGGCCAGTCAGAAGGCCCTCGAGGTCCTGGACTCGATCAGCGAGAAGGTCGACATCAAGGACATCGCGACGCTCCAGAAGATCGCGAAGACCGCGATGGCCTCCAAGACCGTCTCGTTCAACCGGGACTCCCTCGCGGACCTCTCCGTGAAGGCGGTGACCCTGGTCGCCGAGAAGACCGACCGCGGCTACTACGTCGACCTGGACAACATCCAGATCATCAAGAAGCAGGGCGGCTCGATGTCCGACACCCAGCTCATCGAGGGCGTCATCGTGGACAAGGAGAAGGTCCACAGCGGCATGCCTTCGACGGTCGCCTCCCCCAAGATCGCGCTGCTCGACGCCGCGCTCGAGATCAAGAAGACCGAGATCGACGCGAAGATCGAGATCAACGACCCCTCGCAGCTGAACGCCTTCCTCCAGGAGGAGGAAAGCATGCTGCGCAAGATGGTCGAGACCGTGAAGCGCTCCGGTGCGACGGCCGTCTTCTGCCAGAAGGGGATCGACGACCTCGCCCAGCACTTCCTCGCCAAGGAGGGCATCTACGCGGTGCGCCGCGTCAAGAAGTCCGACATGGAGAAGCTCGCGAAGGCCACCGGCGGGAACATCGTCTCGAAGGTGAGCGAGCTCACCAAGGACGACCTCGGGACCGCAGGCAAGGTCGAGGAGCGGAAGATCGGTGACGACCAGATGACCTTCGTCACTGGCGCGACCAAGGCGAAGGCCGTCTCCATCCTGATGCGGGGCGGCACCGAGCACGTCGTGGACGAGATCGAGCGCTCCATGGAGGACGCGCTCAACGTCGTCGCCGTCGCCATCGAGGACGGGAAGATCGTCACCGGCGGCGGTTCCTCGGCCGAGGAGCTCGCCATGAGGCTCCGCGACGAGGCCGCGAAGATCGGGGGACGCGAGCAGATGGCGTTCGAGACCTTCGCCGAGGCGCTGGAGACGGTGCCCCGGACCCTCGCCGAGAACGCCGGGCTCGACCCCATCGACATCCTGATCGAGCTCCGCAAGAGCCACAAGGCGGGGAAGCGCAATGCGGGCGTCAACGTCATGAGCGGCAAGGTCGACGACATGACCACCCAGAACGTCATCGAACCGATCCGGGTCGGCCGCCAGGCCATCCAGTCGGCGACGGACGCGGCGGTCATGATCCTGCGGATCGACGACGTCATCGCCTCCAAGTCCGGCCCCGCGCCCGGCGGCGCCCCCCCTGGTGGGATGGGCGGCATGGGCGGCATGGGTGGAATGGGCGGCGACTTCGGCGAGGACTGAACCGCGGTCCCATCCGAGCCTGGGGGGCCTTCTGCCCCCCAGGCCGGAACCCTTTCCCGAACCCCTTCCCTTTTCTCCCAGCCACGGCGCTCGATCTCGGGGTGCGGCAGGCGCCTGCGGGATATCGCGGACCCGGGGGAACCCTTCGGGTGCGCCGTTCGGTCGAGGACCGCGTCAGTCTCTCAGCCCGCGTACGAGCCCATCGAGGGCCTTCCCGCGGTGGGAGAGCCGGTCCTTCTCCTCGGGGGTCATCTCGGCGAAGGTCCGGTGCTCCCCCGAGGGGACGAAGATCGGGTCGAACCCGAACCCGCCAGCCCCTCGTGGAGCCGAGGAGATCTTCCCCAGCACCTCTCCCAGGATCAGCCTCGGTCGCCCCCCCGCGCCCTCGCGGAGGCCCATGACGGCCCGGAAGGTGGCCGAGCGGTCCCCTCTCGGGACGAGCCGGGCCACCGCCGCGGGGCCGAGCGTGCGCAGCACGTACGCGGAATAGACCCCCGGGAAGCCGTTCAACGCGTGGATGAACAGGCCCGCGTCCTCGACCAAGCAAAGACCCGGAGCGCGGGGGACCTGGTCGAGCTTCGCCCGCGCCACGGTCTCCAGGTCGTCGGCCTGGGGTTCCACGAGGGTCCGGCGACCCTGGACGACGTTCCATCCCAGGGGGGCGAGCCGGAGGCGCACCTCAGCAACCTTGCCCCGGTTCCCGGTGAAGAAGGTGAGCGTCCTTCGCCCGCGGGAGGGCGACGGCATGCCCTTCACCAGCTGTAGGAGTCGTACCCGACGATCTCGGAGAGGGTCTTGCGGGGATTGTGACCGCCGTTGCTCGGGCCGGTAGCGTCCGCATAACCCAGGGGAAGGACCCCCACGACGCGAACCCCTTCCGGAAGCTCGAGCTGTTCGCGGAGCTTGTCCTCTCGGAACTCGGTGCACCAGCAGCTCCCGAGCCCTTCTGCGGTGGCCGCGAGGAGCATGTTCTGGATGGACGCGGCCACGTCCAGAGGGTAGGTCAACATGTATCCGCCGAGAAGGGAAGCGGAGGCCTCCTCCACCCCGAGAGCGACCAGAACGACCGGGGCCTTCGTCAGGAAGTGGCCCTTGGTCACCGCCTGCGAAAGACGGCGCTTGCTTTCCTCGTCACGAATGACGATGAACCGCCAGGGCTGCTGGTTGTCCGCCGAGGACGCGAACCGGGCGGCGTTCAGGATCCGCTGGAGGGTGTCTTCCTGGATCGGGCGGGGCTGGTACGCCAGGCAGGGCTTCCATGCCTTGATCGCTTCGTGAACGTCCATGACGACAGCGAAGGGGGATTTGGCCGATCGCTCCCTCTTAGAGGGACACGCGGGAGGGCGAAGACACCATTCGAAGGTCCCCAGTCGCGTTGGCATAAAAGGTCGCTGTCCGATGCGCACCGGCCCTCGTCTGCCCCGTGGGACGGCTACGGGCTTCTGCGTGTCTTCCCGGTGGGCAAAAGTCGCTCTCAAAGGCCGGTTCTTATCCCTCGTGCGACCTCCCGGGGCATGGTCGACCGCTCCGCGAAGTCGCCCGGACCGAGGCGAGCCGGTGGGGAAGGGCCCCCCCTCCCCCCCGGAATACGGAGGGTCGTCGAAGCGACCCATCGAGGGGCTACCGAGCGAGCCTCCCGTATCGTGGAAGAGGACGAGCCCCGTGACCCTGAGGTGGTCTCCCCCGACCACAAGATCCCGGAGGTCACCTCCGAGGAGCTCGAGGGGTGCGACTGGCTTCCCGCTCTGACGTGGCACCACCCCGAGGGCGGAGCGTTCCCGGGGGAGTACGGGGTCATCGCCCAGCCCTTCACGGCCGGTCCGACCCAAACAGGCTACCAGGACCATGAGGGACGACCCCTCACCTACCTCGTGCTCTTCGTCATGGGGGCGGTCGCCCCCGGGGCCGCGCTGCCTCCCGAGACCCTTCAGGCCGCGTTCCACGACACGATGATGCGGGCCACTCGCCTCGCGAAGGGCCTCAGCGAGGAGATGAACAACGCGACCATCCGTCTGCTCCTCGTGAGGATGCCGGAGTGGATGGCGCGAAAGCTCGTCCCCGGGATGCGCGGGGTCCGGCCGGTGTGACCGGGCCGCTCCGCGGCCCTAGTGTTCACGCGGGTGGACCCGCGGGTCGCGGTGAGGACCACTCCCCCGGAGGGGGGCGAAGCACGCGTTGACAGACGGACCCTTCTGCACCTCCTAGATTCGCTCCCTGGCTCAGCCATCCTTCGAACCGACCTTTGTCGACAGGATTATCTGCTCCTCGACCCGCCTCGCGGTGGAATGTCCGGGGCTGAAGACTCCCATTTCTCAATGCCCTTCAGCATGGACGACGTCACGAGCAAGATCGCCTACGCCTATGCGAAGCAGCAGGTCTTCGTCGTCCTAGGGCTCTTCAGCGTGGTCGCGGGCGCGCTTCTGGTGGTCCTGGAGTGGCCGACGCAGGCGGGCGATTCCTACCTCGGGCTCATCGATGACGTCGTTCTGCTCCTGGGCGGACTGGGGATCCTCTCGACGGTTGCGGTCGAGAAGGACCTCAAGCGCGTCAACCGGCACGCGATGGCCGTGCTCGCAGTGGTCGGCCTGGTCCAGGTCGTGGTGCTGGCGTTGAGCTTCTCTGGGATCCTGAAGATCGAGGATGCGGGCGACCTCAGCGATGACCTCGGGGTGGCAGCCGTGATCATTCTCGCGCTGGTGGCCTACCCCTTCCCGACGCGAAGAGGGAGCGGACTCTATTCTCCCGACAAGGTGCGCATCCTCTCGAACGCCCGGACGCTCGCCTTCGCCGCGCTCGCGGGTGCGGTGGCCGCCCTGGGGGCACTCCCATCCTCCTCCGAACGCGCGGCGGCCTCCGGGCTGTTCATGTCGCCGTTCTCGGACGAGATCGGTCTTCTCGTCGTGGGAGCCCTGGGTGTCGTCCTCTTCCTAACTCTGGAGAACGGCCCCAAGCTCGTCCGCTGGTTGAGCGCAGTGGTCGGGGTGGAACTGGTCGTGGCCATCGGCGGGGCCGCGGACGAGGTCCGGAGCGTGGAGGCCCTCGGGGACGACATCCCCAAGGTCCTCGTTGCGCTCTTCGCACTGATCATCGTGTTCCTGGTGAGCCAACGCCTGAACAAGGGGAAGACCATCATCGACCGGCGGGCCTGAGCCCTGCGTGCTCCCGCTCACGTCGGGGGGCCAACTCGAGACCACTCTCGGTGGTTCGCCCAGTGAGGGCCCGAACTCGGGCGCACCCGAGTCCAGTCCCGCGACGGGTTGGAGCAGTTCCAGGGTCGTGGGAAGTCGTGCGCAGGTCAGGGGGGGACCTGGAGCGCCTTCACGATCCCCGGAAGGCCGTCGCGGAAACTCGGGAACCGTGGACGCCATCCGAGGCCGCGGAGCGCGGCATTTGACGCGCGGCGGTTCGCGGCGTTCAGCTCGGCAAGCTCGGCTCCCCACTCCTGACGGGCCTTGGCCATGGGAATGCCCTGTGGGGGCGGCGCATGCAAGAGCTCCGAGAGAACGGTCGCGAACTCCTTGACGGTCACGGGCTCATCGTCCACGACGAGGTACGTCGAAGCGGGAGGTGCGTCCTTCGCCAGGCGGAGCAAGGCGGTGCCGGCGTCCTCCCAATGGATGGGGGACATGAAGTTCGAACCGTCGTCCAGGAATCGGAAGGTCCCTTCCCGGAGCTCCTGGGCCCATCCTGCGAGCCAAGAGCCCGGGCCGTAGACCATCCCGGGTCGAGCAACGACCAGCTCCCGGATCTGCCCCTCGAGGACGGCCCGCCGCCCCAGTTCCTCCGTTGCGTAGTTCACCGCAGAGAGGTGAACCGGTCGGGGCTCGCTTTCCTCGGTGATGGACCCGGGGGTCGACCCGTGGACCCAGTACCCCGACCCGATGAGAAGCCTCGGAACTCCGGCCCGCTCCGACGCCTCGACCAGACGAAGGCCACCTTCGACCCTGACCCGTCGCATCTCCTCGATCGGACCGGAGCCGTTCTGGGCCAGGTGCACGACCGTCTCGCATCCGCGGAGCCCCTCGAGGTAGGTCTCCGGACGTAGGATGTCGCCCACCAACGCCTCGGCCCCCGCCGCCTCGACCTCGTGAGCCTTCGAGGAACTCCGAACGAGCGCGAGGACCGGCGTGCCATCTTTCTTGGCGGCGTTGAGCAGGCTCATCCCGAGGAAGCCGGACGCGCCCGCCACGAAAAGTCGAGGATGACCCATGCTCGACCCCCCGACCTCGGGCCCGAACAGCCACGAAGGTCGATAATCCTT
Organism: Thermoplasmata archaeon; assembly: GCA_027314165.1. Lineage (GTDB taxonomy): Archaea > Thermoplasmatota > Thermoplasmata > Lutacidiplasmatales > UBA184 > JAKAAX01. The sequence continues at coordinate 110,163 of DAHVCH010000002.1, forward strand.
GAGACCCAGATCGCTTCGTCTTTGGGCCACGTGGTGCCCGTTATCGAGCCCCAAGTGGGTGCCCCTCCCGAGCGACCGATCCTCACCGCCTGTCCGCCCCGCTCTGGCGTTTCTGCCGCGCCGGGCACTACCGTCATCTCGACCGAGCCTGGGCTCAAGCCTTGAACTCAAGCTTTCCGAGGTTGTGGCCCGTGGCGCGGCGGGGAGCGTCGTCGACTTGCGCAGCCGGGGACACCCCCGGGAGGTTGCCGCGCGCCGGCGGCCAGAATCCATCGCTCCGACCGGGTTCGCCGGCCGTTGCTGCGTGACCTGGATACGCTGCCTCGGGGTCCCGTTCGATGCCAACCACTCGACCTTCGGGGCCCATCCTCCTGCTCAAGGGTCCGAGGATGCCCATGCCCCCGCAACCCAAATCCAAAGTGAACACGTCAGGCTGGAGGAACACCAGGGAAGACGTGGTGCGGCGTAGGGTGGTCTATTCCGCGCAGGTTCTGCCGAAGGCGGGAGCGCGCGGCGAGAGACGGAGTAGCCCCGACCGGATCGCGGCCCAGGGAAGGCTGGAATACGACCTGGAGGCGCCCCGGTCCTCTCCTCCAGCCGATGAACCCTAGGCCAACTCGAGGACTAGCCGGGTCCCCTTGTCCGGAGCGACCAGGACCTCCTGGCCGCTCTTCATCTTCAGATACCGGGCGAGGGGGGAGGGGATTCGCACCACGAGAGAATTCCCCGAGCGGGCGACCTTCACCTTTGAGGCAAGCCCCCATAGGCCCAACTCCTTCGCGCGAGACTCGAGGGCATCCATGCTCTTGGAAGAGAGGAAGGACTCCCCGCACGCGTCGCAAGTCTCTGCGTCGAACGACCCTAGATCCACCCCGAACAACCCCTCGTTGACGCGTCCGGCGTGGAGGGTTCCCTTCCCACACACCGGGCATCGCTCCTTCGCTGCTACCATCGGGGTTTCACGGTGATGACGAACACGCGCTCTCCTCGTACGACATAGGCCACCTCAAAATACCGATAGCTTGCGACCACTCGCCCCTCCTGACGGGACTTCGCCCCCGATCGGATCGCCGCCTCCACCTCTCGCCGCGAGATCCCCCGGAGCACCATTCGTTGACGGGCATGTCTGCTGTAGACGACCTCGGGGGTCATCCGTTACACGTACTATCCGTATTACCTTAAGGGTTTCGACCAGCTGCACGGACCGCCATCTCCCGACGGTTTCTGCGATGAGAAAACTCGACATGGGTCTTGTGTTGGACCAGCTTGGCAAAGCGGGCCAAGTGCGAAGGGACTGCCGGGCGAGAGGCTCGATCGGGGTTGGGCCGTCGATGTGGCGCCTATCGTCCTAGAGCCCAGTGCGCTTCTCGAGCTCCTCGGGATACCGCGCCCCTTCGATCTGGAGCCGGCTGGCCGCCTCGCTAATCTCCTGGACTTCGTCCGGCGAGAGCCTGAGCTCCGCCGCCCCCAGGTTCTCCTCGAGTCGATCCAATCGCTTCGTGCCGGGGATTGGGACGATTGATGGCGCCTGTGCGAGCAACCATGCCAGAGCAATACGGGCTGGTGTCGTGCCACGCCTCTCCCCCGTCGACCTGAGGAGATCGACCAACCCCTGGTTCGCGGCGCGCGCTTCGGGGGTGAACCGAGGGACAATGTTCCTGAAGTCCGACTTCTCGAACGAGGTCTTCTGATCGATCGCGCCCGTCAGGAACCCTTTCCCAAGCGGGCTGAATGGCACGAACCCGATGCCTAGCTCCTTCAGCGTCGGGAGGACCTCCTTCTCGGGCTGCCTCCACCAGAGCGAGTACTCGCTCTGGACGGCGGCGAGCGGCAGTGCCCTGTGGGCACGGCGGATGGTTTGGGCCCCCGCCTCGGAGAGGCCCCAGGCGAGGACCTTCCCCTCCTCCATGAGCTCCTTGACGGTCCCGGCCACCCCCTCGATGGGGACCGCCGGGTCTACACGGTGCTGGTAGAGAAGATCGATCGAGCCGACCCGGAGGCGGCGCAGAGAGCCCTCGACGCTCTCCCGGATGACCTCCGGGCGGCTGTCGACGACCTGCTGCCGGTCCGGGGTTGGCGTGATCCCGAACTTGGTGGCGATTACCACCCGGTCTCGAACCGGTTGGAGAGCCTCCCCGACCAACTCCTCGTTCACGAACGGCCCGTAGATCCGCGCGGTGTCGAACAACGTCACCCCCCGCTCGACCGCTTGACGGACCAAGGCAATCATCGCGTTCCGCTCGCCGGGGACCCCGTAGCTCTGGCTCATCCCCATGCAACCGAATCCGAGAGCGGAAACCTCCGGGCCGGCCTTCCCAAGTCTGCGCTTCTCCATCTCGACACACCCCGTGGTTTGGCCCACCGCAATGGGGTTGGGGGCCTGGAGAGGCCGCTCACCATAACGATTCGGCGAAGCGAGACCGAACGCCCCTACGGTCTCGGAGGATGGGTCAGGCTACGGCGTGACCCGCCATGGATCCTCCGTTCGGGTCTCGTCGCGTCATGGATGGGGGAACCTCAGAACCCCAACCGGTGGGATGCGGCCTTGACAGGAAAGGGTGTATTCCTGCTTGTACAAAGATAGCCCCGACCGGATTCGAACCGGTGTCACAGGCTCCAAAGGCCCGTATGCTTGGCCACTACACCACGGGGCTGCGGAAGTTCCGCAGGCGGGAACGGTTTTGGAACTATCGCCTCCTCCCCCCGGGGCGCCACCCCCCCTTCGGGAGCTGTGGGAAGAGCTTCTATTACCCTCCCCGTGAAATCCCCGAATCGTGAAGGTCCTCCTCCTCGGCAGCGGCGTGCTCCCCGTTCCGCCCCCGGGCTGGGGGGCGGTCGAACGGGCGATCGACGGGCTCGCCCGGGGCCTCCAGAGCTTGGATGTCGAGGTCCAGGTCGTTCAGAGGATCGGCAGCGGCCGACCCATCGACGAGTACCGGTTCGCCCTCGCCCTCCCGAAGATGCTGCGGCAGGAGCGGGGCGACATCGTGCATGCGTCCACGCCGGTGGTCGCGAACCGTCTCATCCTCGCCCACGTACCGTACGTCTACACCTCCCATTCCCGGCACTGGAACGGGGTCCGCGGACCAAGCCAGTCCTGGGGGTTCTATCTGGAGAAGAGGGCGTGCGCACGGGCCGAAAGGACGTTCGCGCTGACGCCAAAGGTCGCGGAGCTGATGGGTCGCGTGCACCCCACGACCCGAAGGGACAGGATCCGGGTCATCCCGAACGGGGTGGACCCCGCCTTCTTCCACGCCGAGTGGAGCGTTCGGTTCGGGCATCAGGTCCTGGGCGTGGGAGCCGTCCACCCGCGCAAGCGCTGGCACCTGGCGGCACGCGCGGTCCGGGAGATCCCCGGAGCGACGCTCACGATCGTCGGGCCCGTCCAGGACCGGGCCTACGCCGACCTAGTGGTCCGCCTGGGGGGAGGGTCCGAGCGGGTGGTCATCGCCGGCGAGGTCACCGAGGCTGAGCTTCAGCGACGCTACGCCGCAAGCGACCTCCTCCTGCATCCCAGCGGGTCGGAGCTCCTGAGCATCACCGTTCTGGAGGCCATGGCCAGCTCCCTCCCAGTGGTGGGCACGACGGTGCTCGAGGAGGAGGTGCCGGCAGGGACCGCGGGGGTCCTCGTCGACGAGCGCCTTCCCATCGACCAGAAGGTCGCTCAGTTCCGTGAGGCGGTCTCGGCGCTTCTCTCCGACGAGGGCCGGAGGAGGGCCATGGGCCAAGAGGGGCGACGCGTCATCGAGGAGCGGCACGCGTGGCCGAAGGTGGCCGAAGCTACGCTCGCGGTCTACCGCGAGCTGCTCACTCCCCCGCGTTGAGCGGGGTCTCGTCCTCGACACGGATCCCATCGGCCCCGATCGTCAGGGTGTGCTCTTCCGTGTCGTGCGGGGTCCCACGCATCCGCAGGATCTGGATAGTCCGCTTCATCATCGGACCGGACCACTCCTTTCGGAGCAGCACCTCTCCACGGCAGATGACCTGCTCGGGGGTCAGCTCGTGCGACGGGGGAGGGAGCGCGGTGATGAGCGTCGTCACCTCCTTCTCGGCCAGGAAGCGGAGCAAGGACTGGATCTCCGTCCGGTCCGTCTGCTGCTCCCCCGTGGCCCTCAGCGCAAAGTGGCGGACGGAGGTCATGGAGTCGATCACGAGACGGCGTACCGGAAGGGTCTCGAGCTGGCGCCGAAGCCGGAGGTAGATCGACTGCATGGTGATGTCCTCCGTCTGCGCGGTGGCGCGGCGCTGGTCCCCGAGCTCCTGCATCGAGCGGATCTCCTGCAGGCTCTTGATCTCCTGGACGCTCCCCAGCCGGCGGTAGGCGAGCTGGCCCGGGTTCGCGTCCAGGGTGTGGATCTTCGAGAGGTCCCACCCGAACGCCCGGACGTTCTCCATGATCTCGTGCGGAGGTTCGTCCACGGCCACGAGCAGCACGGGCTCGCCGTGCCGGATGCCCTCCATCAGGAACTGAAGGCCCATGAGCGTCCGACCGCTCCCGTTGGGGCCCGTGATGAGGTAGGGTCGGCCCGGGGGGTATCCTCCCTTGAGCATCCGATCGAGCCCGGGGATGCCCGTCGTGGCCCGACCATCCTGCCGTCCACGTCCTACGACCATGTTCGATCTCCTTCCTCCCCCGCGCTAGTTCCCATCGCCTTCGCCCGCGGGAGAGGAGCTCTCCTCCGCGCCCGGTTCCGCGGGGTCCTCCGGGGCCTCTCCATCGTCCGCGGGGGGAGCGGGGGATTCCTCTCCCGTCGTCGGTTCGCCGGAGGATGAGGGCTCCGTCGCCGAGTCTGCGGGTGAGGACTTCGCAGAAGAGGGATCGTCGCCCGCCGTCCCCTCAGCGGCCTGTCCCTTTCTCCGTCGGCGACCTCCACCGGAGGCTCCCGCGCCCTTCTTCCGCCGTCCGCCGCGCTTCTTGGGAGCCTCCTCTTCCGCCGGGGCCCCCGCTTCGGCGGAGGAGGAGGAAGGAGAGGTGTCGAGGGGGGGTTCGCTCCCGGCCTCAGGGGCTGAAGGAGTCACCGATGCCGCGGCGGTCCCCTCCGGGGTCTGGGGGGACACCGCATCCGGCTTCGGCGTCGGAGCGGGGGCTGGCTCCGCTCGGCTCCCCTCGCTAGGGGACGGTGGCCTCGCAGGCTCGGGGGTCGACGGGGGACCGGGCTGGGTCCGCTCAGCCCGTGCTTCCTCCGCGGGACGGGAGATCGGCCGCTCCGAGCTTGCGGCAGGGGCCACAGGCGCGGGTGGAGTGGTGTCAGCGGGCTCCGGCCCGCTCGAGGACGCGGGCGCGGAGGGCGGCGTGGGACTCTTCTCCGGGGGCGTCGCGGTGGGTGCCACGGGCGGTGGAAGGACATCGGGGGTCGCTGGGGGCCTGGCGGGTGCCTCAGAGGCTTCAGTGGATGGTGGCGCAGGAGGCGCGGGCGCCGGGTGCTCGGCCGCCTCCACCTGCGCGGGGGACGGGTGCGGCGCAGCGGTGGAAGGCGTAGCGACCGGGGCGCCTTGTGGACGCGTCGCCTCGCGGATGCCGGCGTAGGGCGCGGGGCGAGGGGGCGCTCCCGGAGGGGGTGATCCGATCCGGCCCTGCCCCACCGGCGCACCGATGCGGTTCGGGGCCGTCGGCGCGCTTGGCCCGAGATTTACGGGGGGCGATCCGGACGGGGGCATCCTCGACACGGACGGGGCTGTCCAGGAGCCCGGAAGCGCCCGGCCGCCCGTGGGGGTCGACGCGGAATACTCGGCGCCGGAGGGGCGCGGCGTGAGCGTTGCGCCCTGCGACGGCGGGGGCGCTGCTGGAGGGGGAGATGGGCCGGGACCTGGAGCTGGGTTGGAAGGAGGCGCTGCGGCCGGCGTCGGGCCCTTGGGGGTCGGAGCCAGGGTCGCAGAGGTGGTCCCTGCCGAGGAGGCGGCCGCTGCGCTCGTGGGCGCGGTGGACTGGGCCGTAGGGGAGGGCGCGGGGGAGGATGGTTGAGCCCTCGGGGTGGCCGACGTGGTAGGAGGGGTCGGAACCTTGGGCACTGGCGGCAACGGCGTCCACGAGGACGGCCTGGCCGGGGGCGCCGCGGGGGCTTGCCCCGAGGCGGGCGGCCTCGCAATCGGAACCCCTGACGTCTGGCCCAGAACGGGCGGTGGTGTCCCCGTTCTCGGAGGAGGGGACGCGGCGGTTGGCGATCCCGTCGGCGGGGAGCCCGGTCGCTGAGGCAGGGCGGCGGGCCCGACATTGGTCCGAGGGGGGTTCGGTGAGGTTGACGGTGGGGTCGAGTACCCGCCCGAGGGAGGGGGCAGATTGCCGCCCGGCCGGGTAGGAGGGGCCGTCGGGGGAGGGTGTGGTGCGGGGACCGCCCCTCCTCCCGGGGAGGCGGGCGCGAGAGCTGGTCCGGGAGCGGTCCGAGGAGGAGCGGTGGGCGAGCTCGGAGGTATCACCGGGGGGGGAAGGGGTCTCAGCACCGTCGGAGCGGCAGGAGGCCGCGGGGGCGGTGTCGCGGTCGGTGGAGGGGGAGGCGGCCGGGAAACGGCCACATTCCCCGGGGGCGGAGCCGGATTGGGGGGTGATGTTGGAGACGGTCTCGAGGTCGACTCCGAAGAGATGGGCGCCGCAGTGACCGGCGCGCGGGGCCCCTCGGGAGCCGGAGCCGCGGGTGCCGGTGGGTGGAAGACTGGTGCGAGAGGAGGTTCGGATGAACGCTGCGCGACGGGAGCCGTGGCCGCGGTCGGCGCGGAGGGAGCGGTCCCCGGAGAGGAGGGCCCGACGTCGCCCGAAGGAGCTCCCCCAGCTCGCTCGCTCTCCGAGGTCGCTGCGGCTCCGGGAGCGCCAGCCATCGCTTGGATTCCCGGAAGATCAGCCGCGCCCGCAACGGCCGCCGCCCGTTGGAGCAGCGCGGCAGGGAGGTTCGCCGTGATCGAGGCGCTCTCCTTCTTGCCAAGCACGCCGACGAGCCGAGAGAGCAGCGGGAGGAGCGAGGCCGCGGACTCCCGCGTGGGCTGGGAGAGCTGCGGAGCTTGTGCCGTCGGCCGAGGCGCGGGGCTCGGCGGGGTGCTGGCGACCGCGGGCGCTGCTGCGGTGGCGGAGGCGATGGAGCCCACCGGCGCCCGTCCCAGCTGGCTCTCGACGTCGCGCTTCAAGGCGAGAGATGGCCAGCTCGGCGCCCCTCCCTTCGCCGCGAACTCCTGCGACACCTGGTAGCCCAGCACCAGGTGGTTCACCATCTGCCGGGCCTCGAGCAGCAGCCGCAGCGACTCGCGGGTCTGCATCCGGGACAGCGCCGCGTGCGCCTGCTGGACCAGCTCACGCACCATGTCCACGTCGACCCCGACGTCCAGGAGGTCCTGGACATCCTCCTGGATGGTCAGGATGGCGCGTCGGGCCTCGATCATGAGCTCCGTCTCGGAGGGCTGCTCGACCTCCTCGGGCTCCTCGGAGGGGACCGGGACGACGGTGTGGGTGTCCCGAGAAATGGCGACGGACGTGTCGACGTCCATCCCGTGGGCGGAAAGCCGGAAGGGGTGGAGCCGCGGGTCGTGGGGGCTCCCCCGGATCTTCTCGATCCCCACGGCCCGGACGACGCGCCCGGAGATGTCCCACCGGAAGAGGTGCACCTCCCCCCGGGCCAGCAGCCGTTCCGCGGTGGGCCGGTCGGAGTCCGCGGTCTCCACCGTGAGCAGCGAGGTGATCTTGAGGTCGGAGAGGAACCGGAGGAACGCTTGCGCGCCCTGGGCCTCGTCGAACCCTTTCATGCAGAAGTACTGGAGCGCCGTCATGGAATCGATGACGATCCGGCTGTAGAGCCGGCGGACCGTCTCCATCTTGAGCGTCTGCATGAGGGCGCTGAAGGTGATCTCGACGCTCGTGAACTCGCCCGTCTTGCGGATCTCCTTCGGCACGTCGCCCAGGCGCATCGCCGAGCGGACCGCCGCGATGTCCTTGAACGGGGTCTTCTCGTAGCGCATGATGTCGGGGATGGCGTCGAAGATCCACACCTTGTCCAGCCCGTCCCCGAGCCCCGCGAAGTCCTGCCGAAGCTCGTTCGGGGGCTCCTCGAGCGTGACGTACAGCACGTCCTCGCCCTGCCGGACCCCCCGGAGCAGGAACTCCAGGGCCATCGTCGTCTTCCCCGCCCCCGGCGGGCCGACGATGAGGTAGGGCCGCCCGGGGAGGAGCCCCCCGTGCAGCATACGGTCGAGCCCGTCCACTCCCGTCGGTATCTTGATGTGGGGTCCGAGGAAAGCCCGCTGCATCCGACTCCGACCCTGCTCCGCTACGGGTGACCCCTGTCGGTCCAATGGGTCGGGCAGAACGCCACACCACTGGCCCGCACGCTCGCCCACCGTAGGCAGGCACAGTAGGGCTTGTAAGCCTACCGCCTAGCTTCTCTCGATAAGGACCACGGTGGCCTCGACCGCGGGGCCCCCGGAACCGGGTTCGTCCTCAGGCATATCTAGCAGGTGCCGCTCGGCCCCTCTCGTGGCAGAAATGAACGCGCCTTCCGTGCCTGGCGAGAAGCGGATGTGGGAGCTCGCCGCGGGCTTTCCCCGCCAGCTCGAGGACGGGCTGAAGAGCGTCCCGCGGCACGACCTTCCCGTCCGTAGCGGGGTCCCCGTCGCGGTCTGCGGAATGGGCGGGAGCGGCATCGCCGGCGAGCTCCTCTCCGGCCTTGCGGGCAGGAGCGGGGAGTGTCCGATCATCCCGGTCCGGGACTTCGCCCTCCCCGCCTGGGTCCGGCCTCCCGTCCCCGCGGTCTTCCTCTCCTACTCCGGCGGCACCGCCGAGACCCTCTCGGCCTACGACGAGGCCGGGAGACGCGGGGTCACCCGGGCCGTCGTCGCCTCAGGGGGGCCCTTGATGGAGCGGGCCCGAGCAGACCGGGTCCTCCATGTGCAGGTCCCTCCGGGTCTACCTCCCAGGGCGAGCCTGGGCTACCTGATGGGCGCCCTGGTCGGCCTCCTCCGCGAGGCCATCCCCGGCACCGACCGGGAGCTCCCCCGGGTCGCCGAGTCGCTCAGGGCTCGCACCGACGAGTTCACGGGGGATGGAGGACGGGCCTCCGTCCTCGCCGACGCCTGGGGCGGGAAGCGCGACCTCTGGGTCTACGCGCCCGAGCCTTTGGTCGCGGTGGCGCGACGCTGGAAGACGCAGGCGGAGGAGAACGCCAAGCGGCTGGGGCACTTCGACTCGGTGCCCGAGCTCCTGCACAACGCGATCGTGGCCTGGGACGTGCTCGGGAAGGCGGAGGCCGAAGGGCGCTTCGTCGCGATCCTCCGGGGTCGGAGCGAGGGCGAGGCGATGCACCGTCGGATCGATTACCTCAGCGAGGCGCTTCGCGCGCAGGGCGCCCGCGTGGAGATCGTGTCCCCCGAGGTGCGCGGGGCCCTCGGCGAGCTCCTCGAGCTGGTCTGGCTCGGCGACTACGTGTCGCTGTGGTCCGCGAGGCGCCGGGGCGTCGACCCGTTGCCCGTACGGGGGATCGACCGGATGAAGCAGTCGATGCCGACCGCCGCGCCGTCTGCCTGATCCTCCCCCTCCTCCGCCTCCTCCCTCCGCGGCTTCGCCCCGGCCGCGTGACCGGTCGCGCCGGGGACTCTCGGGCGAGTTCGTCGTACCGCTCCCGCACCGCTCCGAGGAACTCCGAACGGACCTGCTCGAGCGAGAGGCCGGTCGTGGAGATCACCTTCTCCCCGCGCATCGGTCGGGTGCCCCAGTTGCGGTGCAGCTCGCGGACCCGCTCCGGCGGGAGGTCCGTCTTTCTCCGGACAGCTTCCTCGGTCCCCACCTCGAGCCGGACCTTCAAGACGTGGCGGTCCGCGGCATGGGGCCCAGCCCGCCGGAGGACCTCCTCGACTTGCGCGGGATCTCGCAGGCCCGCGTCCAGCAGGACGTGATCGGAGACGGAGAGGACTCGGGCCAACGCGCGACCCACTGCGACGAGGACCCAGGCGAACTCCTCCTTTTCGGAGAGGCCGGGCTCATCCACGTCGGCCTGAACGTCGTCGGTGGAAAGCACCGCGAAGCCCCACGGCGCCCGACCCTCCACGGACCGGGCCAAGGCGGTCTTGCCCGCGCCGGAGGGCCCTCGGAGGACCACCAAGAACGCTGGAGGGTCGGGCCGCACGGCGGGGCCGAAAGGCCTTATGGGAAAGAACCTCGCCTTCGGGGCAGGAGAAGCTGAGGTAGCCTAGCCCGGCAAGGCGCCGGTCTCGAAAACCGGTGGGTCTCACCCTCGGGAGTTCAAATCTCCCCCTCAGCGCTCGGCAACCGCCGCCCCCCCCCCCCCCGCCCACACGCCCGGCCTCCCTGACGCCGGTCCGCCTCGTCCGAGCCGGTCCCCCCTGCCACCCCACGCCGCCCCGACCAGTCCCCGACCTCCTGACGCACGGACGAGACCGCACGGAACGAACGCATGGGCGAGGAACTCACGATCCGGGTCGTCTTCTCCTCGGGAAGGCCAGGCCGAGAGCCCGAGACCCTCCGCGTCCCGGAGGGCACGTCGCTGCGCGAGGTCCTCCGGAAGCTCGCTCTCCCTGTGGAGGGGTGCGCGCTCTTCTGGGGGGGCGAGTCGGTCCCTTCCGACCTCCGTCTCGACCGGTCGGGCGAGCTCGAAGTGGTCAGCACGTTCTCCGGTGGCTGAGCGCGCTGGCGGGGAGGGACGCTTCCGCGTTCAGAGCGCTCCTCGCATGCCCAAGTACTCCTGTGGTCCTACCTAGGAAGAACTCAAGGGGCGGTCGGGGTGCCTAGTACGAGCGTGGAGGGGAGAGGCATCGTAGAGATCTGCCCGATCTGCGACAGTGAGATTGACTCGGGACAGGCCAAGTGCGCCTCCTGCGGCTTCCCCACGGCTCTCCTGCCGGAGGCTCGAAAGGCCATCCAGGAGGAGGCTCCCGCGGGCGGGCCCCAGGGTCCGGCACCGACGGGCCCCGAGGGAACGGTCGATCCTCTCAACGCCGGGACCTCGCGAGGCGGTCGCGAGGAGGTTCGGGAGCCCGCCGCGGTGGTGCTCCCTCTGGGGCCAAGCGGGCCCACCGCCCCTCCCATCTCTGCGGCCGGGCTCGACATGGAGAAGACCGCGGTCGCGCTGCAGTCCTCGCTCCGGGTGGCCCAGCTTCTCGGCATGGAGACGACCGACGTGGCCTCCGCGCTCACGAACGCGGCGATGGCCGCCGCCCGCGGGGCCATGGGCGAGAGCCTGAAGGTCCTCCAGGGCGCCTACGACAAGATGGAACCGGAGATCACCGCCCGCTTCGAGGCGCTCTCGACGCAGCTCGAGGAGCAGGAGGGACGCCTGCGCGAGGAGGGCATCGCCGCGGACGTCGCGCGGGAGGTCTCCCGCTCCCGGAAGGTCTTCGAGGAGGGCGCGAGGATCGAAGGGGTCGACCTGCTGCTGCGATCCCAGCGGTCGCTGAACGAGCTGGAGTCCGCCTGGAAGCAGGTGAAGGAGACGCTGCTCCGTGTCGACAGCCTGCGGGAGACGGGCCAGAAGCTCGGCATGGACCTCTCGAAGGCCGACGAGCGTCTGGGCCAGGTCCGGGAGACCTTGGCCGAGTCGAACCTCTCGGCCGCCACGCTCCAGGAGGCGGGGACCCAGGCCTCCGCCGCGTTGGTGCTCCTGCACGAACAGGTCCGCAACCAGGTCGCGCTGCTCGGTCAGCAGGCGATCCGGAGCCTGAAGGCCCATCCCCCGCCCTCCGGACAGCGGGAGAAGGCGGAGTCGCGCCTCAAGGCGATCCTGGGCCATGCCCGGGCCGGCCGCCTGAAGGAGGCCAGCGAAGAGATGATCCAGTTCCGCTCGCTCTTCCTCACGCCGGAGGCGGCGGCCGCACGCCCAGCCCCTCCCCCCGCGGAGGCGAGGGTGCCTCCCGAGCCCGCCGCGGCGGTCGCGCCTGCGGCCGAGTTCGTCAAGGCCGACGAAACGGCCACGTCCGCTGGGAGCGTTCCGCCCGCCCCGGTCCCGGTTCCCGAAGCCCCCTCCGAACCCGCTCCCGCCGAACCTTCTCCACCCTCCGCGCCGGAGCCCGCGACGCGGGATGCGCCGCCTGCCGAGACCGCGCCCGTGCAGGAGACCGCGCCACCCGCGGAGGAACCCCAGTCCGCTCCGACCCCCCCCGCGCCCGCTCGGGGCTCGAGACGCCGTTCCGTCCCCGCGGAAGCCCCCAAGCCCGCCCCGGAGGCCGCGCCAGAGGAGGCGACGTCCACCGGTGGCCCCTCCACCCCCGCGCCCCGGAACCTCACGGAGATCATCACCGAGGCCCGCGACCTGGGGCTGAAGGTCCGCGATCGCCAGAAGAAGCGGAAGCCCATCGGCAACGCGGCCACGCTGCTCAAGGAGATCACGGTCCTCGTCAAGACCGGAAAGGCCGCCGAAGCCGAGCTGAAGCTCAAGGAGATCCGCGCGGAGCTTGGCGAGGACTAGGCTCCGAGGGAAGGACCTATCTCAAACATAGGGGCGGGAAGCGGGTGACACCCCGCCCTCCCCCCTCTTCACCTCGACCGGAACCCTGGATGGTCCGGTCCGGGTCGCATAAGCTTTATAGACCGTACATAGGTTGCTATTAACCCTTGTCGGTCCCGTCCAGGTCCGTTCGAGCGGTCGGACCGACGGAACCCCGCGAGGTGGGGCGTGTATCTTCCATCTCCGCGCGAGGAACACTGACGGTCCGGGCCCAGGGTGTGGTCCCGGAGGGCACCATCCTGGCCGAACCCCACGGCCGCTTCCGGGGACGCGTCGTCCGCGTCTTCGGTCCTGTGTCCCATCCCTACCTGTCCGTCGCTCCGCGACGACCGTTGTCTGCACCTGAGGCCCTGGCCTTGGTCGGCTGCTCCCTCTGGACGGAGGTTCGACGGCGTGACGGCTGAAGGGAGGGCCCCGTTGGTCCCTGGCGGGAGCGCTCCAACTGGCGAGGGCGTGACCCCGGCGCCGGTGCGCTGCTCCAGCTGCGGGTCCAACCACCTCACGAAGGACTACGACCGCGGCGAGCTCGTCTGCGACGAGTGCGGCCTCGTGCTCGAGGAGAGCATGATCGACCAGGGGCCCGACTGGCGCGCCTTTGACGCGGAGCAGGGGGAGAAGCGGGCCCGCGCAGGCGCCCCCACCACGCTCACGATCCACGACAAGGGTCTCTCCACCGAGATCGGCTGGAAGAACAAGGACCCCTACGGCAAGTCCATCCCGACCCGGAACCGGGCCCAGCTCTACCGGCTGCGGAAGTGGCAGCGGCGCATCCGCGTCTCCAACGCCACCGAACGCAACCTGGCCTTCGCGCTCGCCGAGTTGGACCGTATCGCGAGCGCCATGGCGCTGCCCAGGAACGTGCGCGAGACGGCGGCCATGATCTACCGCAAGGCGGTCAATCACAACCTGATCCGGGGCCGGTCCATCGAGGGCGTCGTCGCCGCCTCCCTCTACGGGAGCTGCCGGCAGTGCAACGTCCCCCGGACCCTGGACGAGATCGCGGCGAAGAGCCACATCGGCCGCAAGGAGATCGGGCGGACCTACCGGTTCATGACCCGGGAGCTGCGGCTCCGTCTCCTGCCCACGCGCCCCCAGGACTACGTCCAGCGCTTCTGCTCCGAGCTCAAGTTGAAGGGCGAGGTGCAGACCCGCTCCAACGAGATCCTGAAGGAAGCGACCGAGCGGGAGCTCACGAGCGGGCGGGGCCCGACCGGGGTGGCCGCGGCCGCGATCTACATCGCCTCCCTCCAGTGCGGCGAGCGCCGGACCCAGCGCGAGGTGGCCGAGGTCGCGGGAGTGACGGAGGTCACGATCCGCAACCGCTACAAGGAGCTCACCGACAAGCTGGGGCTCAAGGTCACCCTCTGACCTCTCGGCCACGGACGCCGGCGACGCCGAAAGGCTAAACGTAGGGACTGCCGTCGCCCCCTCCTCTCCTCTCCTCGGAGAAGGGGGGTGCTCCGGTTGGTCGAAGAACTGCTCATCGAAGCGATCGACGCTGCCCAGGTCCCTGGTGTCCGGTTCGCGGACGTGAGGTACGTCGGACCCCGACGTTACCAGAGGTTCGCGGTGAAGAACGGGACGGCCGAGTCCCTGACCGACATTTTCGAGGCGGGGATCGGGGTACGGGTGCTGCGCGAGCGCGGCTGGGGCTTCGCGGCGACGAGCGAGGCCACCCTCGCCTCCGTCCGCACCGCGGCCAAGACCGCCGAGCGCCTGGCCCGCGCCTCCGAGCGCACGTCGAAGGAGCGGGTCCCGTTCGTGGAGGAGGCCGAGCTTCCCCGCAACGGCTCCTACTCCACGCCGATGAAGGAGGACCCCTTCCAGATCGGGACGGAGCAGAAGATCGAGCTGCTGAAGGACGCCGAGTCCCGGCTCCACACCGACCCCTCGGTCAAGAGCGGGAAGTCCTCGATCACCCTGTGGCAGGAGGAGAAGTGGTACCGCTCGACGGAGGGCGCTTCCTATCGCGCCTCCATCACCCACGTGGGCGGGGGTCTCGAGGCCACCGCCGTCGGGGAGGGCGAGGTCCAGCGCCGCTCCTACCCGAACAGCTTTGGCGGCGACTTCGCCCAGGCGGGTTTCGAGTTCATCCGGGGCATGGACCTCCCCGGTCACGCCGAGGAGTGCGGGAAGACCGCCGACGCGCTCCTGACCGCCCCTGCCTGCCCGCAGGGGGAGCTCGACCTGGTCCTTGCGAGCGACCAGTTGGGGTTGCAGGTGCACGAGTCCGTCGGTCACGCGACGGAGTTGGACCGGGTCCTGGCCTTCGAGGCGGGGTTCGCCGGCACCTCCTTCGTCAGGGCCCAGGACGTCGGGCGGCTGCGCTACGGCTCCTCGGCGATGACCATCGAAGCCGACGCGACCTGCGAGGGAGGCCTTGGCAGCTTCCCCTGGGACGACGAGGGCGTCCCCGGACGCCGCTACCCCCTCGTGAAGGAGGGGCTGCTCCAGGGATTCCTTTCCTCGCGGGAGACGGCCGGACGTGTCGGACTCCCCCGCAGCGGAGGGACGGCCCGCGCCGACGGCTGGTCCCGGACGCCACTCATCCGGATGACCAACGTGAACCTGGCCCCCGGCGACCTCTCCCGAGAGGAGCTCCTGCGGGGCGTGAAGGAAGGGGTCTACATGGAGACCAACCGCTCGTGGTCCATCGACGACAAGCGGCTGAACTTCCAGTTCGGGTGCGAGGTGGGTCGGAAGGTCCACCACGGGGAGCTGGGCGAGCTCGTGAGGAACCCCATCTACTCGGGCATGACCCCGGTCTTCTGGAACTCGCTCGCGGCCGTGTCCGACCGGAACTCCTGGCATCTCTGGGGGCTCCCGAACTGCGGCAAGGGCCAGCCTGGACAGGTGGGGCACGTGAGCCACGGCGCTCCCGTCGGCCATTTCACGAAGGTCCGGATCGGAGGAACGGCATGAGTCCCCCTGCCTCCCGTCCGCGGCCCACGAAGGCGCGCGCTCCGGCCCCCCGGAAGGCTCCCGCGCATCCTTCTCGAGCGTCCGACCGTGCCGGTCCCGACCCCCCCAGCCGCCCGGAGGTGAAGGAGGGCCTCGAGATCCTCGACCGGATGCTCCGGTTCGTCCACGGCGACGCGGACGCCCGGTTCTACGAGGATCGCTGGACGACGCTGCGCTGCGCGAACTCCCGCCTCTACCAGCCGCACTGGGAGTCGACGAGGGCCGTGTCGCTCCGCGTGGCCGCGGAGGGCGGCAAGCTGGGGGTGGCCATGACGACCGACCTCTCGCCGGAAGGGCTCCGCGCGGTGGTGGAGCAGGCGACGTCGCTCGCCCGCGTGGCCCCACCGGCGCCGGGGTTCCACGGGTTCGCGAAGGACCCGGGAGGTCCCACGCCCGAGATCCCGTTCTCCACCAAGGTCCTGGCCCACGACCTGGAGAAGCTCGGCGACAGGATCGCCGCCGCGTTCTCGATCGTCGAGGAGAACCTCGGCCCCGCGCGGATCTCCGGGGTCTACAACCAGGGCTACAGCCTGCTGGCGGTCGCGAACACCAACGGTCTGCGCCGGGGCCACCGAAGGAGCGCGGCCCAGGCCTCCATCTTGACCGAACTCCCGGAGAAGGACCCTCCGGTCTCGGGCTGGGCGGAGGGGTCCCACTGGGACCCGTCCCGCGTCGACCTCACTTCGCTCGCGAAGGAGGCGGTCGAAGCGACCCCCCGGACCGCGCCGAAGGCGGTCGGCCCGGGAAAGTACCGGGTCCTGCTGATGGGCCCCGCGGTCTCCGAGCTCACCGGTCACCTTTCCTGGCTTGGGCTCGGCGCGAGCTCGGTGGAGGAGGGATGGAGCTTCCTCACGACCGGCACCGGACAGAAGCTCGTCTCGCCCACCTTCGAGCTCTCGGACGACCCGTTCTGCTCCGAAGGGCTTCCCTCCTCGATCGACTTCGAGGGACTTCCGCACCAGGTCCGACCGGTGTTCCAGGACGGGCGGGCCCACGGACCCGCCCACGACACCCTGACCGCGGCCCGGGCCGGCACCACCTCGACCAAGAACGCGATGCCTCCGGAAGCCCCGTTCGGGGAGATGGGCCCGCTCCCGCTGCACCTCACGATGAAGCCGGGAGACCTGGACCGCAACGGGCTCGTCAAGGAGCTGAAGGAGGGGGTCGTCGTGACCCGGTTCTGGTACGTGCGCGCGGTGCACCCTGGGAAGACCATCATCACCGGGATGACCCGGGACGGGACGTACTGGGTCGAGAACGGGGAGATCAAGCACCCGATCCGCAACCTGCGGTTCACGGAGAGCATCCTCTCCACGCTCGCGGGCGTCGAGGCGGTGGGGGAGCAGCGCCGATGCTACAGCGACGAGCGCGGGTACATCGCGCCCGTCCTCGCCCCGATCGTGAGCAAGGCGTTCACCTTCACGAGCGCCACCACGTTCTGAGGACGAGCTTGCCCTCCGGGAGACCTGTGACCGCGAGCTCTCCCTCCCCTCCCGCATCGTCCCCCGCTCTCTCCCCGGCCGCTCGGGGGGCCCCCCCGACACGACCTCTGCGGCTCGCGGTCCTCGTCTCCGGGGCCGGGACCACGATGGCCGCCGTGGCGGAGGCGGTCCGTCGGAAGGAGCTGAACGCCGAGATCGTCCTCGTCGCCTCCGACCGCAGGACGGCCCACGCGCTCGAGACGGCACAGGGGCTGGGACTTCGTACGCTCGCCTTCTCCGTGAAGGAGGGCCCCCCTGGCGCCTGGCAGGGGCCGCTCATCGAAGAGATGGTCCGCGCCGGGACCGACCTGGTGGTACTCGCCGGGTTCCTTCGGGTCCTGGGTCCCCCCTTCTTCGAACGCTTCAAGGGACGGATCGTGAACACCCACCCGTCGCTCCTCCCCAAGCACTCCGGCCCGGGGATGTACGGGCTCCGGGTCCACGAAGCGGTCCTCGCGGCCCACGAGCCGACGACCGGCGCCTCCGTCCATGTGGTCACCCCCGAGGTCGACCGCGGCCCCGTCCTGGCCCGCGCCGAACTTCAGGTCGAACCTGGCGAGTCTGCCCAACAGCTCTCCGACCGGCAGAAGCCCGTGGAGCATCGCATCCTCGTGGAGGTCCTGCGGCGCTTCGCCAAGGGAGAACTTCCGCTCCCGTATCCCACCGGGTAGCGAAGCCTCGGTCCTCCCGCTCCGCCCCGTGCGGGACCCGTGCGCCTACGCCGCGGGAGCGAGGCGCGCGATCGTCGCGAGGCCCATGCCGGCGAGGAAGCGGAGCGTGGTCCTCCGGGTCACCCAGAGGAACCTCACGTACACCCCCCAGGTCCATCCCTGGGCGTAGCGTCTCCGGGACTGCCGGAAGAACCCCGGCCCCTTCTTCCAAGGTTCCCGGACCGCGACGTATCCGCGGCTCGCCGTCCTCAGGTCGTCCCCGATCCGGTCCACGAGACAGCGCCGCACCTTCCCCTCCAGGAGCGCCTGACGCACGGCGACCACGTCGTCCGCGACGTTGACGTCCGGGTAGCCCGGAGTGCGCAGGTAGAAGGCCCGGTCCCAGACGAAGAGCTTCGTTCCGTCGGGGTCGGGGTCCCGCTCCCCCACCACGAGCACCATCCCGGTGCCGGGGTGCGCCTGGAGCGCCGCGACCCCGGTCCGGATCGCTTCGGGACGATAGCGGACGTCCGCGTCCACCTGAGTGATGACGACGGGGGCCCCGGTCTCGAGGATCCCCCGGTGCCGCCCCCTGCCCATGCTGCAGGGCTCGACGACCAGCCGGAGGGACGAGCGCCCGGACATCCCTCGAAGGTAGTCCGTCGTGCCATCGGTGGAGACGGCATCGACGACGACCAGCTCCCCGTCCTGGCCCAGGGCGGGGAGCACCGATGGGATCGCCTCCTCGATCCATGGGCGACCGTTCTTGACCGTCATCACCACGGCGAAGGCGGCGGCCTTCTGAGCGGAACCCCCGGAGGACGCGGCTGGGGTCGCCGCGGAGGGTGACGTGGAGGGTGGGGATGCGGGAACGGAGCTCACGGGGACCTACCTCGGAGAGGGAGAGGTGTAGGTAAGCGCTACGTTGGCGCGGGTCGGCCGGCCCCGAGGTCGACCGGGGCGGTGTCGGAGCCCTCTCCGGGAGCGACTGGAGCGTGGGGTTTTATCAGCCCGCTCCCGGGTCCGCTCTCCGATGACGTGGGAACCCCTGACCTACTCGTTCGACACGTGCACGTCCTGTGGAAAGGCCTCCGATGAGCTTCTCGTGCTCCGACGAGGAGAGATCGCGGACGAATGGCTGTGCGATGGGTGCGCAGGGCGTTTCCGGTCCGGCATGGGACACCTGGGACCCAACCAGGTCGTCGCCTCCTCCCCTCTCCGCGTCTCGGACGACCCCATCTGCCCGTACCACCAGGGCCCCGAGGCCAACATGTGCAAGCTCCACAAGTGGGGCAACCGGGGCTTCCTCGCCGGCCTCGCCCGACAGGGCTCCGGTCGGAATGTTGCCCGGTTCCCCGGGATCTGAGACCTCGGGGAGACGAGGCCCCCCTGGACGGGGACCCGGCAAGGCTCAGAGAAGATCGCCGATCGGCGTCATCTTGGCAGGGAGCGCCAACCGGAGCGTGTGACGGGTGGTCTTCGGGGGCAGCAGCTTGGAGGCGCGCGCGTGGGCGAGGACCTCCTCCTTCGTGACCTTGCCCGGGTAGGGGGAGTCCGGCCACCGCTCCAGGTCGACGGCATCGCTCAGGTAGTCGATGACCCAGGCGGGGATGCGGCGCGCCCCCAGGCGGCTCAGCGCCGCAAGGCGGTGGTGGCCGTTGAGGACCACGTAGCCCTCCCTTGCCACGAGGATCGGCTCGCGTAGACCGCCCTCCCGCTTCAGGTCCGAGAGGACCTCGTCGAGCACCTCCGGGACGATCTCCTCGTGGGGGTGGAGCCTCTCCAGCGGGACGAGCTCGAAGACCGCCCCGTCCGGGAGGGAGGAGCGGACCTGCCGCGAGCGGGGTGAGGTCGTTGGCGGCGCGTTCACGATCCGCTCCGGAGGGCGCCGATCGCACGGCGCACGAACACTCCTGTCATCTTCCGGCGGTAATCGGGGGCGAGGAACGTGTTGTGCACCGGCCTCACGGCCTTGACGAGGTCCTCGGAAAGGGCCTTCACGCGCTCCTCGGTCAGGGGCTCGCCGACGAGCGGCGCGGTCTGGGCCTTCATGAGCCGAGGATAGGTCTCGAGCCCTCCCAGCGCGATCTCGAGCCGCGCGACCTTGCCGCCCTTCTCCTCGAGCGCGACGGCCACTCCCAGCTCGGGGAAGTCGAAGGAAGGGCGCACCCGAAGCTTGCTGTACTTGGCCTTCAGGTGCTCGGCCCCCGGCGGGATCTGGACCCCCACCAGGAGCTCTCCGGGGCCGAGCTTGGTCCGACGGACCCCGTCCCCCTTAGGGTCGTAGAGGTCCGCGACGGCGACCCGGCGCCGGCCGCCAGGCCCGGCGATCTCGGCGTGGGCGTCCAGGACCATCAGCGCGGGGGCGAGGTCGCCCGAGAAGGTCGCGTAGCAGCGCGTCTTCTGCGGGACGACGTGGCATTGGTCCCCGTCAGCCTTCAGGCAGAATCCGAGCGCCTGGCGCCAGGGATAGGACTGGTTGAAGAAGAAGCACCGCGTCTCGACGAGCAGGTTGCCTCCGACGGTCCCGCTCGCGCGCACCAGCGGCGTCGCGATCTCCTCCGCGGCCTCCGCGATCCCCGGGTAACGCCGAATGAGCGTCGAGGAGCCCTCCAGGTTGCGCAGCCGGACGGTCGCCCCCAGCCAGCCGGCCTCCGGGCGGAAGGATCGAAGCTCCGCGACGTGGTCGAGGGAGATGAGGTGGGGACGTACGTTCAGGTGCATCTTGTAGTTCGGGATGAGGTCCGTCCCTCCCGCCAGGAAATCGAACTTCCCCGCATGGCGCTGGGCGAGCGCGAGGGCCTCCTCGACCGACGTGGGCTGGTGGAGGTCGAAGGCGTCGAGATGCATGCTTCTCTCCTCGGTGGGGGGGTCTTCCCTACCGCCCTCCGTGAGTGGGGGTCCGTTCGGAGGGCCGCGTCGGCGCCGGAGGCCTGACGGCGCCCCCTTTCTTCCTCTGCTCCTCGAGGGCCCGCAGGACCTTGTCCGGGGTGATGGGGAGGTCCATGAGGCGCACGCCGATCGCGTCGTAGATCGCGTTCCCCACCGCGGGGAGCGCGGCCACGAGGGGGCCCTCTCCGGCCTCCTTCGCCCCGAAGGGGCCTTCCGGGTCGTCCTCACCGACCAGGAGGCATTCGACCTTGGGCATCTGCATCGGAGTGAGGATCTTGTAATCGAGGAGCGACGGGTTCATGAGGCGCGCCCCCCGGTAGGAGAGCCCCTCGGAGAGGAGCTGGCCGAGGCCCATGTGGATCGAGCCCTCGATCTGGCCCTCCACGGCGAGCGGGTTGAGCGGTCGGCCGCAATCGAAGGCCGCCCAGACGTTCTCCACGTGGACGAAGCCGGTCTCGAGGTCCACGTCGACCTGGGCGACGTAGGCGGAGAAGGAGTACGCCGGGGCCGTCCCGGCCTTCGCCCCCTTGAACGTCCCCCCCAGGGGCTTCGTCGAGTAGGCGCCGGAGGCCACCAGGGCCCCCTTCGTCTCCATCGCCTTGTGCAGCGCCTCGTGGAAGGGCACTCCCTGCGAGGGTCGTCCCTTGACGTGGATCCGCTCTTCGGAGGCTTCGAGGCGGTCCGGGGGGACCTCGAGCAGCTCGCTCGCGGCCTGGAGGAGCGGGACCTTCAGGTTCTCCGCGGCCGCCTTCGCCGCATTCCCCATCATGAACGTGACCCGGGACGAGTAGCTCCCGAGGTCGACCGGGGCCGTGTCGGAGTCCACGGGGGCGACGCGGCACCGGTCCATCCGGATCCCGAGGACCTCGGCGACCACCTGCGCGAGCACCGTCTTCGAGCCCTGGCCGATGTCGGCGGCCCCGCAGTGGATCGTGACCCCCGCGTCCATGTCGGCCTTGAGGTGGACCGTGCACTGGGGGAAGACCGGGGTGAAATGGATGGGGGAGTTCGATCCGGAGATGTAGAACCCGCAGGCGACCCCGATACCCCGTCCGTAGGGGAGCTTTCGGAACTTCTCCTCCCACCCCGACCGGTCCCGGGCCGCGAGGATGCACTGGCGTACGGAGTTGGAGGTGATGCGGAACTCGTTGATCGTCTTGAAGTTCGGCGGGAGGAAGTTCTGGAGTCGGAGCTCGATCGGGTCGAAGCCCATCCGCGCGGCGATCTCGTCGACGACGGACTCCACCGTGTAGCGCATGTTCGTCCCGCCGTGCGCGCGCATGGCGCCGGAGGGCGGATGGTTCGTGTACGCCCGCGCCCCGTGGTAGCGGAAGTTGTCGAAGCGGTAGGGGCCCATCGCCAGGACCCCGTTGTAGTAGGTCGTGACGACCCCGAAGGAGCTCCACGCCCCCCCGTCGAGGAGCGCGTCGATGTCCATGGCGAGGAACTTCCCGTCCCCGTCGACCCCGACCGTGACGTCGTTCTGCGTCGGGTGGCGCCCGTGGTTGAGGTAGAAGACGTCCTCCCGGTCGAAGAGGACCTTCACGGGCCTTCCGGTCTCGATGGCGAGCGCGGCGCAGGCGATCTCGTGGGGGAACGGGTCGCTCTTCCCTCCGAAGCCCCCTCCGACCTCGGGCTTGACCACCCGGATCCGGTGCATCGGCATGCCGAGCACCTCCGAGAGCGAGCGGTGGAGGTAGTGGGGGACCTGTGTCGCGGACCAAACGGTGAGCCGGCCGTCGGGGGTGTGCTCGGCGATGGTGCAGTGAGGCTCGGTGAAGCCGTGGGTCACTCCCAGGTACTTCCCCGAGAGCTTCACCTTCTGGGAGGCGCCCTCGAGCGCCTTCGGCACGTCGCCGAAGTGCTGGAAGACCTCCTTCTGGAGGTTCGTGTCGCGGAGCGCCCGGTCGTGGATCTTGACCGGGACCGGCTCCCGGGAGACCTTCGGGTCGTCGTAGACCGGCAGAGGCTCGTACTCGACGCGGATCAGCTCGAACGCGCGTTCGCACGTCTCCTCGTCCACCGCCGCCACCGCGGCCACGTGCTCCCCCAGGAACCGGACCCTGCCGACGGCCAGCGCGGTCTCGTCGTGGGTCATCGGGAGGACCCCGAAGGGCGTGGGGTACCGGTCGCCGGTGAGCACCGCGGCGACGCCGGGGAGCCGGCGCGCCTCCTCGACGTCGATGGAACGGATCCGGGCGTGGGGATGGACCGACTTCAGCAGCCGGCCGACGAGCATGCCGGGGCGCTTGATGTCGTCCGTGTACTCCGCGCGCCCCGTGACCTTGAGCGCGGCATCGATGAGCGGCGTCCGCTTGCCGATGAGGTGGTACCCGGAGCTCGCGCGCGTCGCCTCGGCCTCCTTGACGAGGTCGGTCTCGGCCGAGGAAGGCCTCGGCGTCCCCGCGCTCCCGCTCTTCCGGCTGGAAGTCCCGGCCATCGTCACCGCTCCTGGGCGGGGGCGAGCGTACGGGCCGCCGCCTCCACCGCATCGAGGATCTTCACGTAGCCGGTGCAACGGCAGAGGTTCCCCGAGAGGGCCCTCGAGATCTCGTCCCTGGTCGCTCCCGGGTGGTCGCGTAGGAAGGCGACCGCGGTCACGATGAACCCCGGCGTGCAGAAGCCGCACTGGGTCGCCCCAAGGTCGATGAAGGCCCTCTGGACCGGGTGAAGAGCGCCCGCGGGGGAGATCCCCTCCACGGTGGTCAACTGGTGGCCCTCGGCGAGCTTCGCCAGCATGAGGCAGGAGAGCCTCGGCTCCCCGTCGACCAGCACCGTGCAGCAGCCGCAGGTTCCCAGGTCGCACCCGCGCTTCGTCCCCGTGAGGTTCAGCTCCTCGCGCAGCACATCCAGCAGGATGCGCTGGGGAGGCAGATGGAGCTCGTGCTCCTCCCCGTTCACCCTAAGCCGGACCGGGACTTTCTTCGGCATGGGCCTGGGCGGCCTCCTCCGCCTTGGATCGGACCGTCCCTCCCTCTCGGGGGGGATGGAGGTCCTGGATGATCTCGCCTACGAGGCTCACGGCGATCTCCTCCGGGCTCTGGGCGCCCATCGGGACCCCCACCGGGGAGCGAAGTCGGACAAGGGTCTCCTCGGGGAGCCCTCGGGCCCGGAGCCCCTTGAAGGTCAGCTCCCGCTTCGTGCGGCTCGCGATGAGCCCCACACGGCCCTCGAAGTCCGGCAGCAAATGGAACGCAGCCTCCTCGTCCTTCTGAGCGTCGTATCCGAGAAGATAAGCGTGGCTGAAGTGGTCCCCGGAGGCCCGGAGGGTGGGCAGGAGCTCCGACGGGGCGACCGTCCATCGGTGGCGGGCCCGGGGGAACCGCTCGGCGGTGGTGAACTCGGGTCGATCGTCGGAGATCGAGTAGTCGTAGTCCAGGAGGTCCATCTGCTTCGCGAAGGCCAGCGCCACGTGCCCTCCTCCCCAGATCAGAACGTTAGGGCGTGGCGGAACGTACTGGAGCGACACGTCCACGCTTCCTCCGCACCGGCTCGAGAGCCCGCCGGGCTTCCACGCCATCAGGTCGAAGCGATGGAGGCCCCCTTCCTTCTGGCGGAGCGCGCCCCGGGCTAAGAACCTCACCTTCTCCTCGAGCCCCGCGCCGCCCACGGTGCCCACGACGCTGCCGTCCTCATGGACGAGCATCGTCGTGCCTTTCTTCCCCGGCACCGAGCCGTGCGCGTCGACGATCGTCGCGAGCACGACCGGCCGGTGCGCCTCGGTCAGGGCCAACGCCTCCTTGAGCACCTTCCGGTCCATGGTCAGCTCTCCCGGGCTGGAGGGAGGGAGGTCCCCGGGGGCCCGAGTCGCTGGATCCGACCCAACGCCGACGCGAGCGCTTCCGGGGTGTCGATGTTCTCCAGGACCCCGGGGTCCTCGACGGGAACTTCGAGCACGTGCCCGGGGTGGGACCGAAGATAGCGGAAAAGGGGTTCGTCGTCCCGATAGCCGAGGACCTCCTCGCGCGCGGTGTCGCTCAAGAGCACAGGATGCCCGCGGCGCCCCTCGAAGGTCGGCAGGGCCCAGTGGGCCGGGTCAGGGGTCCGGGTCTTGGAGAGGCGGGAAGCGGCCGCGCGGAGGAGAGTGTCGAGGGTAGAGGGGAGCACGAAGGGATGGTCGACGGGCCACAGGAGGGTGCCCCCCAGACCCGCTCCCGCCTCCGCTAGACCGCGCTTGAAGGAGCCGGTGCGTCCCTGGGCCCATCCGGCGTGGACGCAGGAACGTGCCCCGGGCAGGTCACGAAGCTCCTCCTGAAGCGCCGGGGCGTGGGCCCCGAGCACCACGATCACGGGGGAGAACGAGGCGGAGATGGCGGTCCCGACGATCCTGCGAAGGACCGTTCCCCCGCCGGGGACGGCGAGGAGCGCCTTCGGGACCGGGCCCGACCGGACCGAGGCCCCGGCGGCCAGCACGACGCAGGCGGGCACGTCCGGGGCAAGGTCGCGTGATGTGAAGAACCCTCGCGGACGCTCCTTCCCGGAGCCCTCGGTCGCCCTAAGCGTGCGGTCGGAACGTCGGGCAGCCCCCGAACCCGTCTTCCCCAGGCTTCAAAGACCTGTTCGATTTCCGTAAAGAGGGGCCCAGGGTCGGGTTCCACCCTGAGTGCATGGCGGTAGGGCAACGTGGTCAGGTCCAGCGATCTCCGGGGGGGATTCCTCCCCCCGCCCCCGGGGTGCCGCCCCCGCCGCCCACCCCGCCTATAGGCGGGCGTCCGGGCTATCCCACCAAGAAGAAGGAGCGCCTAGGCGCGGGGTTCCTTCGCCGGAAGAGGCCCGTTCCCGTTCCGGGCCGGGAGATGCCCTCCCCGTCCGAGGTGGTCCAAGCTCTCACCCACTTCCCCCACACCGCCGCCCCTCCCCTGCGGGGAGCGATCCCGCTCGATGTCCGGTTCCACCCGATGACGTTCCCTCACCCTTCGCGCCCTCCCTGGAGGTCTTGCGGACGGTACGCGATCGTCTTCCAGCTCCTCTTCGGCCACAACAACCCGACGCCGATGATCCTCCGGCTCTACCACACCCAGTGGCTGCCGTCGGCCGACGCTCGCTACGCCGCGATCACGCGGTGGGTCTGGCAGGCGCCCTCGACGCTCAAGGGGGTGTTCGTCGGGACCTGGTACTACCACCAGGGCGCGCACATCATGTTCACGGGAGCGAACGGCCAGAAGCGGGCCGAGTGGTTCCCCGCGCTGGTCATGGAGCGGGCCACGGGGACCTCGCTCGACGAGCACCTCCGAGTGCTGGACTCCCTCGAACCCGCCGAGCGGGACTGGCGCTACCGCAGGCTGACGAACAACGTGCTGACCTTGGCCGACCGACTGCAGGACGCGGGGGTGTCGCACGGTGACGTGAGCTTCGACAACCTCTTCATCGACAGCCAGGACGACATCCATCTCGTCGACTACGACAGCCTGTACATCCGCGGGGTCGACCTGCCGCCCTCCCCCATCGTCGGGCAGCCGGAGTTCCAGCACCCGGACGTCATCAGCGGGAAGGCCAAGTGGCCGAAGAAGTCGGACCGCGGGGCCGTGGCCGACTCCTTCGCGTTCCTCGTGCTCACGCTGCTTCTCACCCTGAACCGCGTCGACCCGCAGTTCTGGCGGATGGTGGGGAGGACCAAGCCGGCCTTCTCCGGACGTGACTTCGAGCGGGCCTCCCTCTACAACCGGAAGAGCGAGCTGGTCCGGCTGCTCGGCCACCCTCACGCCGGGGTGCGGCGGCTCGCCCAGATCCTGATCAAGGGGTGCGACGACCACCTGGCCACCTGCGTGCCGCTCCGCCAGCTCCTGCTTCCCGACCTGCGCGCAGCCATCGACCGAGGGGCGCCGCCCCGGGTGGATGTCCCGCATCGGGGTCAGTTCGCCGCCTACGGCGGAGCGTATCCCCCGCCAGGCCCCCCTCCACCGGGCGCCGCCTACCATCCGCCCGGATGAACCTCCGGGCCCCCCTGCGCTCCCCACGAGCAGCCCGCGTCGTGTGTGAAGGAGGACCTAAGCGAGCATGCGGGCTCCCGCATGCCCCCGGCCCCTCTCAGGTGAGCCCGTTGGGTCTCGAGGCGCGGCATCCCCCCTCGCACGGCGCCGGGACGGGGGAGGGCGGGGCGTTCTCGCCCCGCCCGGAGCTCCGTGTCGGTCTTACGCCATGGGTGGGGCCACCATGGGCCCCGTCCGGGTTCCGACCTGCAGGATCTTGATGAGTTCCTTGCCGCCGATGTTGTATCCGTAGCACTTGGGCAGCCCCGGGGAGACCGGAAGCCCGACCCGCTGGGCCTCGGCGGCCATCGAGGGGGGCAAGTGGCTCGCGCACCGGAAGAGCAGCTGCGCCTCGGGCGTCTGCGGGGCCTCCTGCTCGTTGCAGAAGATCGCCGGAGGGAACGTGTCGGAGTCCCCGATGTGCAGGCTGAAGATGAGCACCATCGACCCGTTCGCGTTCGTGACGCGCTTGAGCCGCGTGCAGATGTCGACGAGAGACTGCCAGTTCTCCTGGGTCCTGGGCTCGGGGATCCCGTCGGTGATGTTCAGGATGATCGGGGGGTAGCTGTTCGGGTTCGTCGCCACCCACTCCTTCACCGGCTCCTCCAGCAACGCGAAGGCCTGCGTCATCGGCGTGCGGCCCTCGGCGACCGGTCGGATGACCTGGAGCCGGCCGTCCGCCCAGCCGTTGTTCTGGTCGGTCCACTCCGCCATTCGGTCGAGCGGGAGGATGAGGGGGTCCTGCTGGCTGCCGACGATCGGAGCGACGAGGTCTCCCTGGAAACCGTAGGAGATGATCTGGCTGTGGAAGTAGGGAACGACCTTGTTGTTCTTCGTGCAACGGAGGAGCAGGTCGTCCAGGATGCCGTTGATCTGGTCGGCGAGGAAATCGCACTTGCGGACCCCAGGCATGCCCCGGATCTCCGCCTTCATGGAACCGCTCTGGTCGATCAGGAAGATGATGCACCCTGGCTGGTTGTGCGTTACGCTGACTTCTTCGGTGTAGGGCTCGACCACGTGTATCCCTCACGCGTGCGAACCACTCGCACGTATAAATGGCTCGGTTAAGGGAATGGGCTCCAGAGAGCTCACCTCAAGGCCCGAGAAGGAACGCGGGTTGCGCACCGCCCCGGAGGCTCCGGGGAGCGCCGGGCAGGGAACAGTGCGTTCGACCACCGGCTTCTTGTACACCTTCTCATCCTCCACCAGCGCAGGGGACCCGGCGACGCCCGGGACCGTGGAGGCCTCGTTCCCGGACGGAACCGACCCGCATGCCGAGCAAGTCCTCTCCACTCTTCACCTTCTTCGAGAGCATGGTCATCTCGAAGGGCCCGCTCTCGGACTGCGACGACCGGGTCTCGCACTCCCCGCTCGACAAGTACGTACGGGTCGCTTCCTCTGACGAGCACCGCGTGCTCGAGGCTGGGACCTTCCGACGCAAGCAGGAGACGGTCCGCATCGCGGTCTCCGACGGAGCCACGGAGTCCTCCTGGTCGGGGATGTGGGCCCAGATCCTGACGGACGCCTTCGTCGAGGGCACGCTGCCCTGCTCGTCCCCCGATGCGTTCCTGGCCGCACTGCCGGACCTCGCCAAGCGGTGGAAGAAGGACACCGAGCCGCTGCTGGACACGTCGAACCAGAGGGCCGTGCGCAAGCGCGACCAAGGGGCGTTCGCGACCTTCCTGGGCATCGAGGCGAATCCCGCGGAGGGGACCTGGCGCGCGATCACGGTCGGAGACTCCTGCCTGCTCCGCAACTCGGGCGACAGCAAGCCCCGTCTGGTCTCCTGGCCGGTGGAAAGGGCCTCGGACTTCGACACGACCCCTCCCCTCGTCACGACCCAGGAGGGGACGACGCCCCAGCCCCTCGTCCAGGAGGGTTCGCTCGAGAACGGGACCCACCTCTGGGGCGCCACGGACGCCCTGGCCAAGTTCCTCATCCAGTGGCCCGGAGTGCTGCTCGACCGCGAACGGTTCAGCGAGGTCGCCGACGGGCTGTTCGAGATGCTCGGCCCGCTCCAGGGCGGGGGCGTGCTGAAGATGGACGACCTGACGTTGGTCTCGCTGGAGTTCGACAAGGACGAGACGGTGTTCAAGCGCCGGTACGCCCTCCACCACCTCTTCCGAGCGGGCCGGATGCTCTCGAAGCTCTCGCGCTGAGCGGCAGAGGTCTTGCCACCGGAACGGTGGTCGTGCCCGGCTCCACCCGGGGCGCCTTGGGACGTGGACGCGACGCGAAGGCATATCTGAGCCCGAAGGCCGTTCGGTGTCCATCGACCGTGGGGCCCCGACCTAGTCCTGGAAACGCCTTCCCCAAGAGCCTCGCCGCGCCACAGGCGCTCCTTGCGGCGATCCTCCTCGCGGCCCTTGCGCTTCTCTCCCCCCTCGGGACCTTCGTGGCTCTCGCCCCGTACGCGCCAGAGCCCTCGGCATCCCCCGCGCCATCTCCCTCGCCCCCCTCGCCCCCCTCGCCCTTGCTCCCGTCCTCTCACGATGGGGGCACGCCGGAGCACGTCGCGGGGGCCCTCCCCCCGGCGGGTCTCTCCCCCTCGGTCCACGCCAATCCGCCCCGACCGACCCTCTCCGAAGCCCGGGCGGGGATCGGCCCTTCCCCACACCTGGCCCTGACGGGTCCCACGGCCTCTCCCGCGAGCGTGGACCAGGGCCAGTGGGTCAACTTCTCGACCACCCTCACGGGCGGGATTCCGCCCTACAACTACACCTGGTATGGGCTGCCCTCTCCTTGCAACAGCAGCTGGACCCCGGTCGTCGACTGCTTGTCGACGGTCGCCTCCACGTTCTCCATCTACGTGAACGCCTCCGACAGCTTCGCGGTCAATGCCACCAGCGGGACCCTCGCGTTCCCGGTGCTGCCGGATCCGGCGGTCTCCGTGACCGCGAACCGGACGTCGCTGACCCTGGGAGGTTCGGTGCAGTTCCTGGCCACCGCCAGCGGAGGCGCCGGGACCTACCCGACCTACGCCTGGACGGAGAGCTCCACCCAGCTCGGCTGCGCCAGTTCGAGCGGGCCGACCCTGGTCTGCACACCTCTCTCGTTGGGTTCGGGCTGGACCGCGTCGGTGGCCGTGACCGACTCCAACGGCTGGACCACTCCCGCGCAGACCTCGCCTCCCGTCAGCGTCCAGGGCGTGCTGAAGGCCCCGGCGCCGGTCGCGAACCGGAGCAGCGTGGACGTGGGACAAGCGGTGCTCTTCACCGAGACCGCCTCGGGAGGCTCTCCTCCCTACACGTACTCCTGGTCCGGGCTGCCCAGCGGCTGCCTCGCGTCGAACTCCCCCTCGATCTCCTGCACGGTCCTGGGTGCGGGCACCCAAGCGGTGCAGGTCACGGTGACCGACTCGGGGTCCTCCTCCGCGTCCAGCCCGGTCCTCCCGTTCAGCTCCTACACCGACCCCGTCGTGGGGTCTCCCGTCGCATCGCCCCCCTCCGTTGACGCGGGCATGTCCTCGAACCTGTCGGTGTCGGTGACCGGAGGGATCGGGCCGTTCTCGTACGCCTGGGAGGGTCTCCCCTCGGGCTGCCCGGCCGCCCCTCTTGTCGTGACCTGCGTCTTCCCGACCGCGGGGACCTACCCGGTCCGGATGTCGGTGATCGACGGCGACCAGTTCTCGTCGCTCGGGCCGGTGCTCGACGTCCTCGCGGCGGCGGACCCCACGGTCAACGCGACCGGCACGAGGGCGAGCGTGGACCTCGGACAGAGCGTCACGCTCCTCGCCGTGGTGAGGGGCGGCGTGGGGAACTTCACGTTCAACTGGTCGTCGGTCCCCTGCGCTCTCGGCGGACCGAGCCCTAACGGGCTCCCACCTTCCATCACCTGCATCCCGGTCGTGACCGGGGAGTTCAACGTGACCGCCCTGGCCACGGACCGCGTGGGATGGACGAGCTCCTCGCTGCCCTTCCGTCTCCACGTCTGGCCGCGCCCCTGGATCGAGAACTTCAACGCGAGCGCGACGAGCCTCCAGGTCGGAGGGACGAGCACGTTCTCGGTCAGGGCCCACGGTGGGGGAGGGACCCTGCACTACGCGTACGCGGGTCTGCCGAAGGGCTGCACCGGGGTCGACGCCCCGACGCTCACCTGCACCTTCGACCGGGCCGGGAACTACACGGTCCGCGTGGTGGTCTCGGACCCCACGGGAGCCAACGCCACCGCCTCGCTCTCCGTCCACGCCAGCGGGACCCTGCCGCCCGCGGCGCCCGCCTCCTCGGTCACGCCGGTGGGGGTGGTCGCCGCGGTCCTGCTGCTCGGAGGGCTTCTGGTCCTCGCCCTGCTGGGTTTGATGTACGTGCTCTTCCGGGGGTCCCGGGCCTCCACCCGCCCCCCTCAGACCGGCTTCACCGGTCTTCCGTACCGGGCCCGTCCCTCGGGACCGGAGCCCGCGCCGCGGGAGCCGCGACCGCCCGCGAGCCGCGGTCCGGCGGTCGGCGCGCCGTCCTCGGACCCGGGAAACCCATCAGCCGGGATTAAATAGTGAACCCCGTTGAATCGGCTCCCGCTCGAGAACCGCGCATGACCCATCCTAAGGAAGTCCCCGCAAGCCACCTCCTGCCGAGGCTGGCCGCCGAGCTCAGGAACAACGCCTCGATCAAGCCCCCCGTCTGGGCGGCGTACGCGCGCACCGGTGTCCACACCGAGCGTGCCCCCGTGCAGGCCGACTGGTGGTACCTTCGGACCGCTTCGGTCCTCCGCAAGCTCCACACGGTTGGCCCATCCGGTGTCAGCAACCTGGCGGCCACCTATGGTGGTCGGCGGGACCGGGGCAGCGCGCCCTACCACGCGCGCAAGGGCAGCCGCTCGGTCGCCCGCGAGATCCTCCAGCAGCTCGAGAAGGCGGGGCTCGTCCAGCAGGTCCGGCTACGGGGACGCTCCCTGTCGCCTCAGGGCCAGAAGCTCCTCTCCAAGGTCTCCGGCGAGGCCTTCAAGGCCCTCGCCGAGAAGGACCCGTCGCTCAAGAAATACCTCTGACGCCTCTCCAGGCATCACCCCGGTCGGTCGAGCGAGCGGATGGAGCGTGGCTTGGCACAGCGGAAGCAGCTCGGACGACCGGACGGAACAGGAGGGAGAAAGCGCATGGCCCAGGGCGGTGAGGATACGGAGCTCGAGGAGCTGCGCCGGCGGCGCATCGCGTCGCTCCAATCCCAGCTCTCCGCCGGTCAGGTCGACCCGAACTTCCTCGCGGCGCAGCAGGCCGAGATGGAACGCCGTTCGTCCGAGCAGCGGGATGCACTTCGGAAGATCCTGACCCCGGAGGCCCGGGAGCGCCTCGGCAGGATCCGACTGGCGAAGCCCGACGTGGCCCAGTCCGTCGAACAGCAGATCCTCTCCCTCGCGGCGTCCGGGCGGCTCCGCCGTCAGATCGATGACGAGACGCTGCGTCAGATCTTGGAGCGGCTCATGCCCGAGAAGCGGGAGATCAAGATCACCCGCCGATGAGCTAACGATTTAAACCGGTCGAGGGAGGGTAGGGAGCGTTCAAGGACCATGGCGAGCCGTCACAAGCCCTTCGCACGGAAGCTTCGGCTCCTCCGTGCGGTCAAACAGAACCGTCGAGTCCCCGCCTGGGTCATGCAGAGGACCTCCCGCCGATTCACGAAGCACCCGAAGCGTCGCAGCTGGCGCCGGGGCCACATGCAGCTCTAGGGGCGGAGGCGAGGTCGGTCGGACATGGCGAAGGAAGAGAAGACCCGTATCGAGGAGCTCGAGCGAGAGTTCATCGTGCCGCTCCGTGCGAGCCAGCACGCCCCGCCGCGCCGGGAGCGCGCGAGCCACTCCATCCTGACGATCAAGCGCTTCATGGTCCGCCACATGAAGGGCGAGATGAAGGACATCTGGATCGACCCTCGTCTCAACGAGTTCCTCTGGGAGCGTTCCATCGCGCACGTCCCCTCGAAGGTGCGCGTGAAGGCGATCCGGTTCGAGGACGGCCTCGTTGAGGTCGACCTGGCCGAGGACGAGAGCTAGGGAGGACCCACCTCCCCGGGGGCAGGGCTCAGTTTGCCGGTCGGCAAGGCCTCATACTCTGGCAGCCCCTATCTCGGGGTCTACCTCCGCGTGGGAGAGAAGCTCGCGGTCGCGCCTCCCTCGTGCCCGGGCGAGCTCGTCCGGGCCAGCGAGCACACGCTCGGAGTGAAGGTCATTCGGAGCCGCGTCGGGGACACCGAGCTCGTCGGCTCGCTTCTCGCGCTCAACGACCGCGGGGCGGTGCTTTCCGAGGAGCTGACGCCGCTCGAGCGCAGCCACCTCGAAGAACACCTGAACGTCACCATCCTGAGGAGCCGGCTGAACGCCCTGGGGAACAACATTCTCGCCAACAACAAGGGCGCCGTCTGCCACCCGGATTTCACCCCGGACCAGCGGCGCCGCCTCTCCGAGGCCCTCGGGGTCCCGGTCGTCCCCTCGACCGTCGCGGGGCTGGGGACGGTGGCCATGGCCGCCGTGACCACGGACCGCGGCACCGTCGTCCACCCCCGGGCCACCCCAAAGGAGGTCGAGGTCCTCGAGCAGGCGCTCGGGGTCCCGGCCCACCGTTCCACGGCGAACTTCGGGGTGCCCCTGGTCGGAGCGTGCATCGTCGCGAACTCTCGCGGGGTCCTGGTCGGAGACCCGACCACGCCCGTGGAGGTCGTCCACATCCAGGAAGGGCTGCGCATCTTCGACTGAACGGGCGAGGCTCCCCGACCGCCAAGCGCGGGAGTGGGCTCGATCCCAACGCTCTCAGATCGTGCTCTCGAGCGCACCGCCTTGGGAGGGGGGGCGAGGAGGGGGTGTGTCGCTCGGGGACCGGGGTCGCCGGCCCCTCGTCGCCCTTTCCGGGGTTCGTGGAGGCCCTTCAGGGCCCTTTCGCGGCCCGAAGGCTACGGCGCCCCCTGAAGCTGGACCACCGAACTGCGCAGCGTGCCATCGGGAAATCTTCGACCGCTCCCGGCCGCCCGACAGGGCGGGCCTAGGCGACCACGCGCTTCTGGCGCTTGTAGTACCGCGTCACGTACCCGGCGATGCGGTTGGCGAGCTTCTTGAACTTCACCCGGTCCACACCCGTGGGCCCCTTCTCGACAAGGTCCGTGAGCTCCAGGACCTTCGTGTGGTTGTGCTTGTAGTCCGCCGTGAACGCGTCGGGGTGGAGCTTCACCAGCTCGATGGCGACGCGCTTGATGTACGTTTGGCGGATGTTTCCCATGCGCGGCCGCCCACTTTCGACCCGTTCATAACGGTTTCCGTCTCGGCGAGGGCGAGGGAGCGCCGCTCCGGGGCCCTCAACCGAGCCCGACGGACTTGGCCGAGTGGTCGTCGCTCCCCGCGCTCACCGGACCGGTGCCGAGCGCGTGGCGGACCCGGTGGATCGCCTCCGCGCTCGTGAGGACGAAGGCCGTGCTCCCCGCGCGGATCACGAAATCGTCGTGGGGGTTGCTGAGCATCTTGCCCTCCTGCATCACGAGCAGGACGGGGGCGAGCGCGTTCAGGCGGGCGAAGGTGATGTCGTGGCCCTTCGGCACCTCGAACTCGGCCAGGTAGCGCCCCGGGACCTTCGAGGAGAGGATGACGCCGGCGACCTCCCTCGAGACCGCGGAGAGCCCCAGGAGGTCCCCGAGGATGTTGGCGGTAGGGACGACGACGTCGGCCCCCGCCATCTTGGCCGAGGGAACGAGGTCGCTGTCGTGGACCACGGTGATGATGCGCAGTTCCGGATGGACCTTGTTCGCGTAGAGGATCGCGATGAGGTTGTCCGGGTCCTCTCCGAAGGTGCAGATCATCGTCGAGGCCCTACGGACCCCGACCTCCTCGAGCGCCTTGTGGAACTCGGCGACCGTGCTCGCGAAGGCGGGGACCCCCTGATTGCGCAGCCGGGCCAGGTCCTGGTCGTGGCGGACGATCACGACGTACGGGACGTCCATGTCCTGGAGCTTCTGGCCGACGTACTGGCCCAGGTAGGAGTAGCCCATGACGATGACATGGTCCTTCATCTTCTCCACCTCCCTCCGCAGGACCTCTTCGGTCCACAGCTCTCGGTTCACCATCTGCGACATGACCGTCTGCACGATGCTCGCGGCAGCCCCCACGCTGACCAGGAAGATGATGATGAAGGCGACCTTCACGTTGTCCGGCAGAAGGACCAGGTTCGGGGGAGCGTAGATCCCGATCGTGGTGATGGTCGAAACCGAGGCCAGGAGGGCCCCCACGAAGTCCATCGTGGGGTTCTGCAGCTGGACCCGCTCGGCATAGAACAGCGCGGCGGAGGAGAAGAACATCGCCAGCAGCACGACGAGCTGCACCCAGAGATGGCGCAGGACCGCTCCCGGCGCGTAGAGGAGGATGTCGGTCTTCCGGTAGACCTTTCGCCCGGCTTTCTTCCTGACCTCTTCCTGCGGAGTCAGCGAAGCTCCGGAGAGCGCCTCGGGGGAGTTCGCGCGCGCGGCCGCGGCGGCGACCCCCAGCTCGGTGATCCTTGCTGCGGCACGGCTCGAGCGCCGTAGGCCACGACCGCGAGGTGGGTGCGGGTCGATCACGATAGCCCTCGAAATCCCCCCTCCTAAGAGCGTTGCCCCGGGGAGGGTCCGGGACCCGCCCACGCCCGGGACCTCCCCCCTGAGGGGATCAGCCGCTGAGGAGCGAGTACCAGGTCAGGGGGCCCACGAGCGCCAGGAAGATCGCGAGAAGGACCGCAATGACCCCGAGCTCCACCCAGGCGCGGGGGTCCCGGATCCGCTTGTCGTGCCGGCCGAGCGCAAGGAGGAAGAGCCCCCCCGCGAAGACGACCAAGAGGCCCTCGACGACGGGGGAGAGCGTCCAGCGCGAGAACACGACGGGGGCCAGGAGCGGGAGGCTCCCTCCGTCCACCGCGAGGTGGGTGAGGACCGCGCCGCCGACGCCGAAGGCCATCCAGCCTCCTTTCCAGGCAAGGGCGACCACGACGGCCAGAGCCACGAAGAGAAGGGTGTGGGAGGGCCGGTAGACCGCGGCCGGGACGACCAGCCCGAAGACGTGGTCGACGTCCAGGCCAAGCGAGAGGGCAGGGGCCAGCAGGTAGAGGCGCCGGTCGCGTGCGGGAATGGCCACGAGCAGGCCGGTGGCGAGGTGCCACACCGCGTCGATCGCGTCGGCTTGGCCCGGATGGGACGCGGCGTGGGACTGGACGTGGACCGCCCCGGCGAGGAGGTTCACCAGCGCTGCCCACCCCAGGTCGAGCAGGAGGAAGACCGCCACGAAGGGGAGCAAGGGACGGCCGAGCCGCCAGACCTCCCGTGCGAAGCGGGTGGGGAAGCTCTCTCGGTCCACGGGCGCGGCGGTCATTCGTTCCGACCGACAGCGCGAACCGGCGCTCAAGGCGCTTTCCGGTTCCCCCGCGACAGGGGTCGGACGAGGGCGAGAGCCCGGCCGCCATGCCCAGGGGACAGCGCGGTCCCCCGCCCGCGTATCCTAGGGGGGCTAACGGATGCGCTCGAGCGAGAAGCTCCCGAGCTGGATCGACCTCTGCGTGAAGCGGTAGTCGACCCACTGCCGGGACTGGACGTCACCGAGCCCCAGGATCTGCAACTGGGTCTTGCCCCGCTCGGTCTGGAACTGGACCGCGCCGTCCATCTGCGAGACGATTCCCTGGACCTGCTGCTCGCTGTGCATCCCGCGGTCGACGCTGTAGGCGCCGAGGCTCCCCTTCGGGCGCAGGATCCCCAGGACGTTCTGGACGAAGGCCGCCGCACCCTTCTCGTCGGTCTGCGTGATGCAGGCGGAGAGCGTCAGGAAGGCCACACGGAAGCCGGTCTTGGCCTTCTCCATGTCCGCGGCGTGCCGGGAGATCGCCTGCAGGATCCCGACCATGTCGGCCGGGCCCTTGACCGTGCTCCCGCGCGCGGCCCTCGAGTCCGTCCCGGCGACCCCGGCCGGGTTGGAGGCGTCGACCCATACGAGCCGGCCCGCGCCCTCGTACTCCATCAGCGACGGGACGAGCACGCCCAGCTCCTTGGCGGTCTCCGAAGGCGATCGGCTCGTGGTGACGATGATGGCCCCCTCGCCCTTCCTCAGCCCTTCGGCCAGGAAGGCGTAGATCGCCACTTCCTTGCCCACGAAGGACGGGCCCACGAAGCCCACCTGGGCGCGTTCGGGGAAGCCCCCGAGCAGCAGGTCGTCCAGACGTGGCGTGCCCGTCGACACCTTCCCCGGCCGCGTCACCGAAGGCGTGGGGCCGATCGAGAGCATGCCCCCGGCCTCCTCGGCAGGGGCGGCCGCGGCGCCCTGGCGCTCGCGCTCGTACTGCTGGGCGCGGAGCTTCTGCTCGCGGTCTCCCAGCTGGCGCTCACGGAGCTCCAGCGCCTTCTCACGGTCCCGTAGCGCCTGGGAGATCGCCGTGTCCGCCTCGGCGCGGGACGGTGCGAGCCGCGCGGTGGTCTCCTCCAGACGGGCGCTGCGGACCCGGAGGTCCGCGAGCTGGGCCTCCACGGCGCGCTTCTGGGCGGAGGCCTCCTGCGTCATCCGTTCGGACTCCTCCCGGCGCTGCTGGACCTCCCGCTCGCGCTCCTGGAGCTTCTGCTCACGCAGGGTCGCGCTTGTCTCGCGGTCCTTCAGCTGGTTCAGCATGAGGCTCGATTGGCTCTCGACGAGCGTGCTCTTCTTCGTCGCGTCGAAGTACTTCCGGATCTCCTCTTCGTGACGCTTCGTCGCGCCCTTGAGGAGGTCGAGCTCGACCTCGTACTGCTTCTCCTTGGCCGAGAGCGCCGCCTCGCGGTTGGCGACCCCCTTCTCACGCTCGAGGATCGTGGAGGCCACCTGCTGGAGCTCGAGTCGGCGGCGTTCGACGGCCTGCTCCTTCTGGCCGGCCGCGTTGACGCGGTCGGAGACCTCGGCGCGTTGCGCCTCGATCGCGGCCTCCCTCCGGGAGATCTCGGCGTCCTTCGCCTGGACGCGCGAACGGGCGTCGGGCGGCAGGACCAAGGAGGACTCCTTCGAGCGGACCTCGGCCTCCTTCGCGGTGGCCGCCGCGAAGCGCACCTCGGCCTCGTGCAAACGTCCCTGCGCGGTCTGGTCCACGATGCGGGCCTGGGCCTCCTGCCGGGCGACCTCCGCCTGGCGGTTCTGGACCTCGAGCTCCTTCTGGCGGACCCCCTGCTCCCGGTCGAGCAGGTTCTTTTCGCGGTCGCCGAGCCGCTGGAACCCGGTCTGCATCTCGTGCTCCCGGGCGGCGATCTGAGCGTTCCTTTCCTTGAGCGAGGCCTCGGAAGCGGTCACCTCGGCGGCCCGGGGGAGCAGCGCCTGCTCGCGGGCCCCCACCTCGTCGCCCTTCCCCCGCAGGTGCTTGTCCAGGGTCTCGAGCTCCTGGCGGCGGTCCTCGAGGAACCGGGCCCGCTCGACGAGCGTCCCTTCCTGGGCCTCGACGTCCGCCTCGCGTCGGGAGAGCGCTTCCTCCCGGAACATCGCCGCCTCGTTGCGGGTGGAGAGCTCCTGGGAGAGGGCGAAGAGCTTCTCGTGGCTGCCGGCGACGACCTCGCGCTCCTGGGCACGGGTGGCGCTCGCCATCAGGTGGAGCTGCGCGCCGCTCGCCGTGTAGAGGAACGCGGCGAAGCTGAAGGTGATCGAGAGCGCCAGGTTGAAGGCGCCCCCTCGAGACCCGAGCGCCCCCACGTTGTTGATGGGGGCCAGGGAGAAGGAGAGGGGGATGGCCAGGACCGGCGGCAGGATGGCCATGCCGACGCTGAAGATCTTCCGGTAGGGCCAGCCGCGCCAGGTGGTCCCCAGGGAGACCATCCCCAGGCTGAGGGCGATCAGCACGAGGATGTAGATCACTCCCGAGAGGGAGACCAGCAGGTCGGGCTTCTTCCCGGTGAAATGGAAGGCGTAGATCACGGTCAGGGCGATCGAGAGGCCGAGCGCGGCCACGGTGACCGCGAAGTGGTCCTCGAACGGCCAGAACCCGTAGGTGTCGTACTTCTCGATGAACACCGCCGCAGAGAGGAAGAGCGAAGCGGCCAGAGGGAGCGCGAGGGGCAGCTGGTTGGTGATGACGGAGTCCAGGAAGGCCCCGACCTGACCCACCGTCGAGAGGGCGGAGGACCCGACGAAGAGGGCGATCGCGGAGTCCACGATGAGCAGGAGGCCGACAATGAATCCGAAGGCGAGGGCCTGGCGTCCCAGGCGGAGCTGGAAGAGGGCCTCGGCCCGGGCCCGCCCCATGTCCACCACCGTGGGAACGGTCGAGCGGCCGCGCCGCCCGCTCCTCGGCGGGGCGGTCTCGCGGGGCGCTGCCCCCGAGCCGTCGGCGGGGGAGCCGTCCGTCCCGGCGCCGGAGGCGGAGTCTGCCGAGGACCCCCAGGAGCCCTCCACGGGCCCGGACGGGGCCGCGGGAAGCCTTCGTGAGGTGGTCTTCCGCTTCGCCATTCGTCTCTTGGGACCTATCCGCCCAGGTGGACCGTAAGATGACGCTACTTAAGGGAGTGAGGATGCAAGCGTTCCCAGGGCGCGCAGCGC
Source organism: Thermoplasmata archaeon (assembly GCA_027314165.1). GTDB lineage: Archaea > Thermoplasmatota > Thermoplasmata > Lutacidiplasmatales > UBA184 > JAKAAX01. The sequence goes on from DAHVCH010000002.1 coordinate 149,018, forward strand.
GACACCCGAAGGTTCTCGAGAGATCGCGACCACAGGCTGCCGCGCACCGCGCGCATGGCGCGGCCTCGCGACATCCTTGAGCTAGAATGGTCTCGGGAGTATTTGGAGCCCTCGACCTCACACGGGTCGAACGCGACCCGGGCTCGGACGCGGTCGACGGGGCCCGCGTGCCGGTGCCCTCTCCTCCCTCCCGTGGTCGGGGGGGCCCCGGTTCAGGGGCCCTTCAGGGGTCTGCCACAGGCGACACAGGAGGCGAACGACATCGGGTTCGGCCTGCGACAGTTCGGGCAGAGGACGAGCCCGGGCGGAAGGCCGTTGGACGGCCCCGGTGCCCCTCCCGAGGGGGGGGTCCCCGCACCGCTCCCTGCGCGGGCGGTCGCCGCGGCGTGGGCGGCCATGGCGGCCTTCATCCTGGCCTCGAACATCGCACGGGCCTCCGGAGGCATCCTCGCGAGCGCCTCGGGAGGGATCCCCGGGGGCATCCCGGGCGGCATGCCTCCCACGGCGCCGGGAGCCGACCCTTGGGGGCCGGCCGCGAACGACGGTGGCATCCCTCCGTATCCCCTCGCGTCGAAGGCGATGGACCGCACGCCGAGGCCCGCCTCCGCGAGCCAGGAACGCAGGAGGGTCTCGAGCTTGCCGTGGTCCCCTAGGGTGGGAGCGTCCAACCCCTGGAGCTTCGTCTGAACGACGCTGCTGAGCAGCTGCTGGGGCTGGGGAGCGGAGCTCTCCAGGACCTTCACCGCGGGGGTCGCGGCGAGCTTCGAGGGCTCCGCGATCCAGAACCGGACCGTGGCGGAGAACATCGGCGGAGGGACGGGGGGAGGACGCGCGGAGTGCTGGACCTTGCCCTCGAGGTCGCCCAGGTAGCAGAACAGCGGCGTCGCCGCGAGGCTGTACCGCGCGGTGCCCGGAGCCGGGCGGCGCGAGGCCGCGGCCGCCTTCGGAGCGGTCGTCGCGGAGAGGACATGCTCTCCCGCCGGGAAGACTTCCAGCGGCTGGCCGTTGCTGTCGACAAGGATGGCGGCCGCCCCTTGGGGCACTTGGAGCCGTGACCCCGCCGCCAGGGCCGTCACGGGCAGACGCGCGACCCACTTCGAAGGGTCGAGCGCGGGGCCCGCAAGGACCGGGTTGACCGCGAGGAAGACCTCCCCAGGGTCGCGATACGTTCCCTCCGGCAGGTGGGTCTCCAGCCAGCGCGGGTCATCCAGAGTGGCGTCGCTGTCCGAGAGGATATCCTCCATCCTCTCCTTCCACGCGCCGAGGAGCTGGGCCCGGGTCGCCGGGTACCTCTCGAACCCCGGGCTCTCGGACCCCTGCCCGCCGAGGAAGTCCGAGACCCAGTCGGGCGCGCCGACGACCCCCATCCCCCACCACCAGTCGAGGCAGGGGTGTCCGCACGTCGGACACTGCGCGGGGCCCTGGAGCGAGCAGGCGCAGCCCGACCCCTTCGCCGAGCAGACCGGGTGGCGGCATTCGGGATCGGAGGCGCAGTGTTCGCACATGAGCGAGGGTGCTCCTTTCGCGGCCCGGGACGGGTCGCAGCGGCCGGGGGAAGTTGTTCAGCGGTTAATCGTTCGCTGGAGGCCCCGGCGCTCGGTCTGCGCCGGGCCCCGCCCGAGACGGGAGCGGGGGCGACACGCCGCGCTGGGCGGCTCACTCGGAGTACCGGATCGCTTCCGCCGGAGGGATCCGCGACGCGCGGAAGGAGGGCATCCCGGTCGCGACCAGCGTCAGCGCGTAGCTCGTCCCAAGGACGAAGGCGAGGTTCGCCCAAGGGATCGAGAACGCGAAGAACCCTCCCACCGCCTCGTTCAGGTTGTAGGCCAGGACGAGCCCCATCACCGCTCCGATCCCGATGCCCATGAGGGCCAGGAAGGAGTACTCCGTGAGGAACACGGCCAGCACCTGCGAGCGCCGGAACCCCACCGCCCGGATGACCCCGATCTGCGTCCTCCGCTCCACCACCGCACGAAGGGCCAGGATCCCCAGCGACGTGATCCCGACGATGAGCCCCAGGGCCACGAAGACCTCGAGGAGGTCGATGAACGCGTTGGTGAACTGCAGCGTGGTCGACAGGATCTGCGCGAAATCGAAGACCTCAAGGTTGTCGGCGAAGAAGTGGGTCTGGAAGGTCTGGATCACCGTCCGCGAGTCGACCCCCGGAGCTCCCGTCAGAAGGAAAAGCTGCTGGGTGGAGAAATGGAAGGTGCCGGTCAGCAGCGCAGGGCTCACCAGCACGGCCTGGAGGACCTGCTCGGAGAGGACCCCGATGACCTCCACGGTGGACGTTCCTCCGAAGAGCCCCTCGATCGTGACCCGGTCACCGGGCCGGACCCCCGCGTGACCGGAGCCTCCTTGGATGGCCGCGGCGAGCGCGTTCGTCTGGAAGCTCCCGTCCACGACGGCGACGCTGGTGTTGGTCTCGAGCGCCTGCCAGATCTGCGAGGGCGACCAACCGGGCAGGGTGGCGGAGAAACTGAACTGGTTCGTCGAGTAGAAGTCCTGCCAGGCCGGGGTCCCGTCCTGCGGGGTGGGGGCGGCGGCGAGCCCGTAGCCGAAGCAGGCCCGGGAGGAGGAGCACGATTGGGACGGGAGCGGATTGACCATGCCCATCCCCGAGTAGAACGAGACAAGCGTCGAGACCTCCCCTCGCAGTGTCGAGTTGTTCTGGACCTGGGAGGCGAGGTCGGTGATCGGCGTGGGGGAGACGCCGTAGAACTGGTACCCCCCCGACTCGGTATGGATGGAGTTCGACACCCCGGAGGAGATCCCGTTCCCTATGGCGGCAATGGCCGTGATCGTGAAGAGGACCATGGCGAAGATGCTGATGGTCATGGCCGAACGGAACCGTCGTTGGGACGGGTAGGAGAACGCGAGACGGACGACCGGGAGGTTCCTCGAACCGCTCCGGGAGAGCCTCGTGAGCGCCTGGACGATGAGGTCGGAGTTGAACACGTAGAGGATGACCGCGGCGAGGATCAGGAAGACCCCCATCTGGAAGAACACGAAGATCGTCCCCGAGTGCGTGCCCGGGAACAGTTCGTTCCGAAGCTGGAGGTCGCCCCAGAACACCAGGAGGCCGAGCGCGGAGGCGGAGAACGTCCAGCGCAGCGGCACCCGGTAGGCGGCGATGAGCCCGACCGCGAGGATGAGGAGGCTCGCTCCCAGGAATCCCACGTCGATGTCCGTCCCCGACTTGTGTCCCACCTCGTACAGGGCCGCGCCCAGGAGGAGCAGCAGGACCCCGGAGCCGAGCAGGGCACGGCGGGAGCGCTCCTTGTGGATCAACTCCGGCTGGCTGCGGATCGCGCGGACGATGTTCATCCGGCTGACGTAGGCCGAGGTCACGCTCACGGTGACGAGCGTGAGCAGGAAACCGGCGGAGTAGGCGAGGGCGAGGCTCCTGGGGGTGAAGGTGAAGGAGTCGACGATGGCGGAGGCGGCGACCCCGCCGCCGCTCCCGAACAGGCTCGCGAAGAGCTGGATGATGCCCCATCCGACCAGGACCCCTAGGAACGTCCCGAGGAGGGCGGAACCCGCGGAGTAGGCGAGTCCCTCGAAGTAGTAGGCCCGGATGAGCTGGCCTCGACGCATCCCGACGGCCCGCGCCACCCCCATCTCGCCGCGCCGCTCCTCCGCGAGCATCGCGAAGATGCCCACGATCAGGACGCAGCCCGCCCCGATCGAGAAGAGCCCCAGGACGAGGAAGAGCTGGGTCAAGGACTGGGCGTTGGCCTCTGCCGTAAGGAGGTCGGAGAGGAGAACGGAATGGACCTCGAGGCCTCTCGGCGGAGTTCCCCCGGCCCTCTGGTCCGCGAGGACGGAGGCGCTCTTCGAGCTGTTGAGCGGCCCCCAGACCTGGTTCGTATGGGCGGTCCCTCCCACGAGCCCTCCCGTGTTCGTCACGGCGATGTAGTTGATCGGCTGGGTGGCGTAGGCGGAGCAAATCCCTCCGCACAGCGCCTGAGCGTCCGAGAGCGAGAGGAAGACGTCGCCCATGCCGGAGTCCTGGAACCCGCCGCGCGTGTCGGACTTGACCAGGGAGAGCACCGAGAAGTTGACCGGGACCTGCGCCGCTCCGCTCAGGGAGACCTTGTCGCCCACCTGCGCGGAGAGCTCGGTCGCCGCCGCCGCGTTGAGCAGGATCTTCCCTGGAGAGGGACCGCTCACGGGGGCGCCGGTCGTGGAGGTGAAGCTCCCGAGGTTCGAGCTCGCCCAGGCGTCGACCCCGATGAGCGTGAGGCCAGGCTGCGCGACGTTCTGGGTCCGGTCGTAGGCCGACCCCGTCGTGATGAGCATCGGGGTGAGCCCCTGGACGTTAGGGACGCGCGCGGCCGTCGTGTTCATGGACGAGAAGATGGCCATGTCGAACGTGCTGTAGCTGACCGAGGTCCCCCCGACCCCTCCCTGCGGGGCGGGGGCGTAGACCGCCTCGTCCACGGCCCCGTCCGCGATGTAGGTGAAGTGGACCGAGAGGTTGTCCACCGTGTCGCCGATCACCAGGCTCGAGGAGATGATCGCGCTGCCGATCAGCAGCCCGAAGAGGAGCACCAGCGTCCGGGTCCTCGCGCGGGTGACGTTCCGAAGGCCGATCTTCGCGATGACCCGGTCCTTGAGCCCCAGGGCGAGGGAGAAGAGCGCGACGGCGATGACCATCAGGACGAGGAGCCCCACCAGGGGGTCGCCCACCCCGAGCGCGGTGAGCCCCGCGCTCGCCTGGGAAAGGCCCTGGGGCGTCCCCAGCCACAAGGAGGTCCCGATGAGAAGGAGGCCGAGCGTGACGCCGGTCAACAGGACCTGGTTCGACAGGCGCTGTCGCCGGAGCTTCTCCGAGGCGGAGGAGCCCGGCAGGTCGGTCAGAGGAGCCGGTCGAGAGGCCGGCCCCTTCGATCTACTCCCCGATGATCCGGCCATCCCGCATCCTCATCGTCCGGTCGCAGCCCGCGGCGACGGCCGGGTCGTGCGTGACCACGACGAAGGTCTGATGGTGCTCCCGGTTCAGGTCCCGCAAGAGCTCCATCACGGCGTGACTGTTCTCCTCGTCGAGGTTGCCGGTGGGCTCGTCGGCCCACACGATCGCCGGACGGTTCGCGAGCGCGCGCGCGAGCGTGACCCGCTGCTGCTCCCCACCGGAGAGCGCGCTGGGCCGATGGAGCTCCCGGCCTTTGAGCCCGAGCTCTTTCAGCCAGAGCACCGCCCGTTGCCGCGCCTCCTTGGGCGGGACGCCGGCCACGAGCAGGGGGAGCTCGACGTTCTCCTGCGCGGTCAGGACCGGCAGCAGGTTGTAGGCCTGGAAGACGAACCCCATCCGGAGCGCCCGGTACTCGCTGCGGGCGTTGTCGGAGAGGTTCTTGAGGTCCCGACCTTCGATCCGGATGGTCCCCCGGCTGATGTCGTCCAGGCCGGAGAAGCAGTTGAGGAACGTGGTCTTCCCGCAGCCGGACGGGCCCATGACCGCGACCATCTCGCCCTTCCGGATGTTGACATCGATCCCCTTGAGCGCGGGGACCTCGCCGGCCTCGGAGGCGTAGATCTTCCAGACCTTCTGGCCCTCGACAACGACGGGAGCGGGCATTCGAGCGAGCGAGCAGGGTGGGTGGGGCGGATAAGCTTGGCCGGCGCGCGTCGTGGGCCGGCCCCCGACCGCTCGGGGAGCGACGCTCACCTCCCCGGGAGCTCTCGCTTGCGAGGCGGGCGTCGACCGTCCCTTCCGTGCTCGAGGCCCAGGCTGATGACCGTCAGCCCGTCGACCGTGGGGGCGCTCACCGACCGGCCGCGGTCGCGGACCCGGGGGTCGGCTCGAGCCCGCGGACCGAACCGGCCGAGGTCGGTGACCGGGAGCCGATGCCTCTCGAGAGCATGCACGACGGCGGCGACCTGTTTGGAGTGGACGGCGAGCAGGAGGGAGCCTTGGCCCATGGAGGTCAGGGGGTCCGCGCCGAACCGGGTACAGAGCTCCCCCACCTCGGGCTCCACCGGCACCTGAGAGAGATCGACCTCGAGGTCCAGACGGGAGGCGCTGGACATCTCGACCAGCGCCCCGACGATGCCTCCCTCGGCCACGTCGTGCATCGCCGAGACCCCGCGGGGGCCCAGGCCGGCCACGCGGGCCGCGGTGAGCGCCTCCGGGGAGCTCGAGAGCTCCTCGAGCCGGCGGCGCAGGCTTCGGGTCGTGTAGATCCCGAGCAGCTCCTCGGTCTCGTGAGGGTGGAGGTGGGCCACGGTGACCGCCGTCTCGAGAGCGGCGGTACGGGTGAGGAGCACCCTGGACCCCGGGCAGGCGTCGGCGCTCGTGACGAACGCTCCCGGCTTCGCCACCGCGAAGAGCGTCGCGCCCCCGACCATGGGGAAGCTCACGCCGGGGTAACGCCCGGTGTGCCCCGCGACCACCGCGGTCCCGAACTTGCGGCACTCGTCATGGAGCGCCCGCAGGACGGTCTCCATGTCGCGTTCGGACATCTCCACCGGGAGGTTCCAATCGACACTGAGGTACTGGGGCGCGACCCCGGTCGTGGTCAGGTCGTTCGAGAGCACGTGGAAGGCGTACCGGGCCGCCCCCTCCCACCCGAAGGAGGGGATGAGACAGAGGGGGTCGGTCGTCAGGAGCAACGAGCGCTGCCGAGATAGCCGGATCACCCCGACGTCGACCCCGTGCCGGGGGCCCACCTTCACTTCCCGTCGCGGGGCCCCGAGCGAACGGGCGATGCTCTGGAGGAAGAACCGGTGGGACACCTTTCCGGAGGCCCTTGCGGAGGCCTTCGGGCTCGTGGAGGACAAGGCCGGAGGAAGGAGGCGACCTTTAGATCCGTTCGGCGAGCCTGGACGAGGACCGGGCGGCTCCAAGGAAGTCCGGCTCGGAGACGGGGCTCTTGAGCGCGAAGTCGTTCCAGCGTCCCTTCCCGATGTAGGCGCGGATCTCTTCCGCCTTGACGACGACCCCGACACGGCCTTGGAAGCCCTGAGCCCGCCGCTCGTGGACCCACACGCCAGATTGCGCGAGGTCCTGGGGCCTCACGAGCACCAGCGTGCAGCCCGGCTGCGCCGCCAGGTGAGGCAACGCGTCCGTGAGCTGAGGAACGGAAGCCAGGACCCCAACGTTGTTCCGGGCCAGGTAGAGCTTCAACAGTTCGCGCTCCCCGTCAGGTCCTCCCACGAGCAGCAATGGGGGCGTGTCCGCAGCGGTCATGGTCCTCCAGACTCCCCCGACGCGAACCCCCTCTTGAAGCCATTGGGAGGGAGGTCCTGAGGGAGTTCGACGGTCCGCTCGAAGCGGAGGTGGACCTTCGTTCCGACCGCAGGGGTCCCTGCCCCGGCGCCTCCGCGCGGAAGCAGGAGCTCGAGCAACGGCGACTCCTCTCTTCCCGCACCCAGGGGTCCGGCGGGTGTCGAGAGTCGGACGAACATCCGGATCTGAGAGCCGGTCTCGCCCCGGGACTCCACGACCCCCTCCAGGGCGCCCGAGGCACCGGGGTCGCACAGCCGCACCTCCTCCGGGAGGACCGCGACGGTGCCGTGGTGTGAGGCGGGTTTCGGAAGGACGTTGTAGCCGAGGAACCACGCAACGAACGGGTCGCTCGGTCGGTCGAAGACCTCCTCCGCGGGTCCCTCCTGGACCCAACGGCCCTCTCGAAGAAGGGCCATCCGCTGCGCGAGGAAGAACCCCTCGTCGAAGTCGTGGGTGACGTAGATCGCCGGGGTCCCGGCGGCCCGGAGGTAACCCTTGATCTCGCCGCGCAGCTCGCGAGCGTGCCGCGGGTCGGCCGAGGAGAGCGGTTCGTCAAGGAGCAGCAGGGAAGGCCGAGGCGCGAGAGCACGGGCGAGCGCGACGCGCTGCCGTTCCCCGCCCGAGATCTCCGAAGGGAGCCGTTCGGCGAGGAAGGAGAGGTGGAAGTCGCGCAGGAGCTCCTCTCCCCGCTTCTCGGCCTCCTGTCGCGACCACCGCTGGACGACGAGCCCGTAGGTGAGGTTGTCCCAGACCGTCTTCCCGGGGAAGAGCGCCAGGTCCTGGAAGACCATCCCCACGCTCCGACGGTGGGGCGGAAGGTCGGTGATGTCCCTCCCCGCGAGCCGGATGCGGCCGCGCTCGACGGGCTCCAATCCCGCGAGCAGTCGCAGGAGGGTGGACTTTCCCGAGCCGTTCGGGCCCAGCACGACGAGCGTCTCCCCCTTCCCCACGCTGAGGTCGATCGGTCCCAGACGGAACTCGGGGTAGCGGGCGACCAGTCCCCGAACCTCGAGATACCCGGGGGCGTCTCGCTCCCGCTCCCCGTCCCCCTCCCTCTCACCCTCGCCCATGTCCACGACGGCCCACCCCCAGGATGATGTAGAACGCGGCCAGGCTGATCACGACCAGGAGGGCTCCGATGGCCGCGGCCGCCCCGGGAGCCGTCGCGGAGAAGTGGTTGAGACCCAGGACGTACATCTCGACCACGAGCGTCGTGTAGGCCGGGGTATAGAGGAAGTTCGTCGCAGTGAACTCTCCCAGGGACAGTGCGAAGGCGAACAGCGCGCCGGCGATCAAGGCCTCCTTCGCCATGGGCACGTCCGCGTCCAGGAAGGCACGGAAGCGGCGAGCTCCCAGCGTCTGCGCGGCCTCTCGGGGATATCGAGAATGGGAGCGGAGCGCGAGCGAGATCGTCTCGAGGACGAACGGGAGCGCGAGCCCGGCCTGGGCCCCCACGATAAGGACCCAGAGGAACGCCGGGACGTACAGCGTCCCGTAGTAGAACAGCCAGAGGGCGAGCGCCAGGATGACGGGAGAGACGAGCATCGGGACGAAGCTCATGAGGTCGACCAGGGACCCCACGTGCGGGTGCCGTAGCCTCGCGTAGCCCGCCGCGAGGGCCACGAGCAGCAGCAGCAGCGTCACCACCACCGCGAAGAACACCGTGTTGAGGATCGCCCCCACGGTGGAGGTCCCTCCGAGGGCTTGCGTGGTCCGGGGAGAGAACAGGAGGAGCCAGTTCCCGGTGCCCAGGCGGGCGGAGGTGAGCGTCGTTCCGCTCGAGACAACGAAGGAACCCACGAGCACCGAGGCGATCATCACCGCGACGAACCCCACCAGCGCGGCGCTCGCGGCGAGGAAGGGGAGCGCGCGCCAGGAACGCGCTCCGAGCCGGACCGTTCGCACCGGGCGCGGCGTCCCCCCGAAGAGCCGCGCATGGCGGGCGAGGAGGACGTAGAGTAGGCTCGGTCCGAGCAGGAAGAGCACCGTCCACAGGGAGACGGCGACGGCGAGGTCGGGGCTGACGACCGTCGACCGGAGCTGGAAGAGCGAGTAGATCCAGTCCTCGATGGTCCAGTTCGAGTACTGTCCCAGGATGAGCGGGGGTGCGAAGCTCAGGAAGCTGAACAGGAACGTGAGCAGGGCCCCCGTCGCCCCGCCCACGAGGGCGTGCTTTCCCCACGCGTCGCGGAACGCGCGCCAGGGCCCCCCCCCGAGCGTCGCCACGGCCTCCTCGATCGCGGGCGAGCTCTGACCGATCCCCGCCACGGTGAAGAGCGCGACCATCGGGGTGTTGTAGAACACGTTCACGGTGAGGATCCCGGGGAGACCGGAGCCGAGCGCGCCGAGCACCGGCCAGAGGGAGGAGAGGAAGCCGGTGCACGCGCCCTGAGCGGGGCAGGTGAAGAGTTCCTGCACGCCCAGCACCACGACGAGGACGGGCAGCAGGAAGGGGACCAGGAGGAACGCCAGCAGGAGATCGCGTCCGGGGAACCGGTTCCGCGCCAGGAAGACCCCCACGGGGACTCCCCATAGCGAGGCGAGCCCCGCGCTGAGCACCCCCTGCTCCAGAGAGTTCCCGAGCGCCTCCCGGGTGGCGCGCCCGAGGACGTTGTTCGAGCGCAGGAGGAAGATCACTCCCCGGACGCCGTGCCCGAACGTCCAGGCCTGCGAGAAGACGTCCAGAAGGGGGAGGAGGGAGAAGAGCAGGACGAACGCGACGGCGGGCAGGAGCCATGGGAGGTCCTCCAGCCAGGTCCGCCACCGGCGGAACGTCCCGCGCGAGGGCATCCGGCCACCGAACCCGGCCTCCGGCCCTCCCGGCGAGGGGCTGGCGGGGGGCTTGGAGGACGCCATCGCGACCGGGCTCCCTGCTCCGCTCAGAACACGATCGCCTCGAGCTGGAGGACCCAGGAGGTCATCTCCGAGGAGCTCTGCGAGGGGGTCGTGAACTGGTTCACCGCCGAGATCGAGGAGAGCGGTAGGGTCCAGTTGTACACGCCCGGCATCGTGACGGTGTTGTTCGCCGGTTCCATCCACTCGTTCGTCGGGACCTCCCGCTGGACCGTGCCCCCCAAGGTCCAGTCGATGAAGTCCTGGGCGAGGGTCAGGTTGTGGACCCCGCCCTTGACGATGCCCGTCCCGTAGACGGTCATCCAGCTCCAGTTCTTCCCCCCGTGCTGCGCGACGCTGGTGTTCATCCATCCGCCGGCCCCGAAGTAGGCCTCCGCCGCGGGATCGCTGATGTAGCTCAGGCACGTCGGGGCCACCCCCGAGGTGAACTCGGTCCAGCAGGTGGACCAGTCCGGCAGGGGGTGGATGTCCGGGGCCACCGAGGTCCAGAACGTCGTCCAGTTCTGGTGGAGCACGTTGGTGTAGTACTCGACCTCCCAGGCCAGGAACTCCTCACCCGTGATGTCCCCCTGGACGGGGTCGGGATAGTAGAGGTCCTTCGCGAGGCTCGGGTTCGCCTGGAGCGTCTGGAAGAAATCGCCCTGGCTGAACGGGTGCCCCAGGGACGTGTCGGTCGAGATGTTGTAGTCCAGACCCAGGTAGCCGTATTCGTACGGCGTCACGCTGTGGTCCGGCGCGATGGTGGAGACCACCGCGGGGTCCACGTGGGCGAGCTGCGGCGAAGTGTAGGGGACCAGAAGTCCCGCCTGGTCGGCCTCCGGGGCCTCGAGCTCGTCCAGCCCCATCACCACGTCCGGGAGCGTCCCCGGTTTCGCGTTGATGAGCGCCTGGGCCAGGTTGCCCGACACGCTCACGACGGTGACGGTGCTCCCGGTCAGGTTCCCGAACTGCTGGAAGACCGCTCCTCTGGCCGCCCCGGGAGAAGATCCCCCACCGAAGATCCCGTCGTAGGCCCAGACCACGAGCGAATGGCACTGCGACGTGCAACCGTTCCCCGACGAGGAGCCCTTCGACGCGGCAAGGATGTGGTAGGCGGCAAAGCCGGCGACCGCAGCTAGAAGCACCACGGCCACGACCACCCACACCGAGACCGACCGACGGACCCGGTGGACCCGCTCCGGCGAGGGCGATAGCCCCCCGGGGGTCGAGGACGGAACGTTCGTCGCTTCGGTCTCGCTCTCGATCGTATTCCCGGGCCGCGTGGTCATGTCCCGCCTTCTGCGGGGGAACCCTCTACGCTGGCCATCGTCTTCCCTGCGCCGGCATTACCCGGATCAGGTTCGAGGGGTCGACAGACGAGGTCTGTCCTCTCAGCCGCATGATGGCTCCCCCAGCTGGGGGGCTCGAACGGCGGGGGACTAATAGGGTTGCCCGAGGGCCCCCCCCGGCGGGGCTCCCTCGGTCCGGCCTCCGTCCTCGGGGGGAGGCGTTCCGTCCCTGACCCTCAGAACGGAAACGGGCCCTGCCGGGCGGCGGTCCCTCCCTCGGATCCGGCCACCGGCGTCCTCGACGCGCGGCGGACCGATCTCGGTCCTCCCGAGGGGCCCCGCGCTTCAGTGAGGCTTGAGCCCGGCTTCCTTCTGGAGCGCGCGGATCCGGTCGCGGATCCTGCCCGCCTTCTCGAACTCCAGGCGGTCGGCGGCGAGACGCATCTCCTCCTCGAGGTTCGCGAGCAGCATCGGGAGCCGCTCCTTCCACTTCTTGCCGAGGCCGCTCGTGGAGAGCTCGCCGCTCTGCGCGCCCTCTTCCTGCTCGAGGAGGCTGTGGACCTCCTTCACGATGGTCGCGGGGACGATCCCGTGGGCATGGTTGTAGGCCACCTGCTTCTCGCGCCGTCTCGCGGTCTCCTGCATCGCACGGGCCATGGACCCCGTGATCCGGTCGGCGTACAGGATGACCTTCCCGTCCAGGTTGCGCGAGGCTCGTCCGGAGGTCTGGATGAGCGAGGTCTCCGAACGGAGGTATCCCTCCTTGTCGGCGTCCAGGATGGCGACCAGGCTGACCTCGGGGAGGTCCAAGCCCTCCCGCAGCAGGTTGATCCCCACGAGGATGTCGAAGCGGCCGAGCCGGAGGTCGCGCAGGATCTCCACCCGCTTGAGCGTCTCCACGTCGCTGTGGAGGTAGCGGACCTTCAGGTGGAGACCGGCGAGGTAGTTCGCGAGCTCCTCCGCCGTCGACTTGGTGAGGGTCGTGACCAGGCAGCGCTGGCCCTTCTCCACCCGCGCGCGGAGCTCCTGCACGAGGTCCGTCATGTGCCCCTGGATCGGGCGCACCTCGATCGGGGGGTCGACCAGCCCCGTGGGCCGGATGATCTGCTCGGCCACCTGGTCGCCGGAGAGCTTGAGCTCGAGCGGTCCCGGCGTCGCCGAGACGAAGATCATCTGGTGCGTGCGCTGGAGGAACTCCGGCCACTTGAGCGGGCGGTTGTCCCGGCAGGAAGGGAGGCGCCAACCGAACTCGACCAGGTTGTCCTTGCGGCTCCTGTCGCCCTCGTACATCCCCCGGATCTGCGGGAGCGTCACGTGCGACTCGTCGACGAAGACGAGCGCGTCCTTCGGGAAGAAGTCGAGGAGCGTGTAGGGCGCCTCTCCCGGCTGCCGCCGCGTCAGGTGGCGGGAGTAGTTCTCGATCCCGTTGCAGTAGCCGACCTCCCGGATCATCTCCAGGTCGTACTCGGTCCGGCTCTTCAGCCGCTGGGCCTCCAGGAGCTTCCCCGAAGCGTGGAGCTCACGGTACCGCACGTCCAGCTCCTTCTCCACCTCTGCGAGCGCGTCCTGGAGGGATTCCTGGGGCGTGAGGAAGTGCGTTGCCGGGAAGACCTGCAACTGCTCCACAGGGGCCCGGTCCTCCCCCGTCACCGGATCGAACCCGAGGATCTCCTCGAGCAGGTCCCCCTCGAACACGAGGCGGTGGCCGGCCTCCGCCGCGCCCATGAGGTCGATGGTCGAGCCGCGCACCCGGAAGCGCCCGCGCTTGAGCTCCGTGTCGTTGCGCTGGTAGCGCATGGAGACGAGCTTCTGCAGGAGGTCCCGGCGGGACCAGGATTCGCCCTTGCGAAGCGTCAGCACCTGGGCGCGGTAGTCTTCCGGAGAGCCGAGGCCGTAGATGCAGCTCACGGAGGCCACGATGATGACGTCCCGGCGGGTGAGCAGCGCCTGCGTCGCCCGGTGGCGCAGCCGGTCGATCTCCTCGTTGATCGACGCGTCCTTCTCGACGAACAGGTCGATCTGGGGAACGTAGGCCTCCGGCTGGTAGTAGTCGTAGTAGCTGACGAAGTACTCGACCGCGTTGTGAGGGAACACGTCGCGGAACTCGCTGACCAACTGGGCCGCGAGGGTCTTGTTGGGGGAGATGACCAGGGTCGGTCGCTGCAGCGCCTCGACCACGTGGGCCATGGTGAAGGTCTTGCCCGAACCCGTGACCCCGAGGAGGGTCTGATAGCGCGTGCCGTCCTTGACACCCTTGACCAGCTGCCGGATGGCCTGAGGCTGGTCTCCCCGAGGCTCGAGCGGGGACTCGAGCCGGAACTTCCCCGGCATGGGCTGGTGGACCAGTTCCGTGCTGGGCGCCTTCGCTCCGACGGTCGCGGCGGGGGTGGAGGACGTCACGTGCCGCCGCTCCCCGCAGGTCCCGGGCCGACCGGCCCGGGGGCCTCGGGTCCGTCCCACGTCCGCGTTCCCGCGGGGCGGTAGCCCTGCGGGTCGATGGAAACGTTGGAGAACCCCAGGGCGAGGAGTTCCTGGCCGATCTGCACACGGAGAAAGGGGTCGCCGAACCGGGGGACCTCCTCCGGCCCGACCTCGATGCGCGCCTTTCCCTGCGAGGTGCGGACGCGGACCTGGCGGAACCCGTGGGCGCGCAGCAGCCCCTCGGCGGCGTCGATGCGCCGCAGGAGCTCCGGGGAGATCGCCTCCCCGTGGGCGATCCGAGAGGCGAGGCAGCTGTTCGAAGGGGCGTCGTGGTTCGGGAGCCCCCACGCCCGGGCCATCTCCCGGACGTCCGACTTCCCGGCCCCGGCCTCCAGGAGGGGGTGGCGAACTCCGAGCTCGCCCATGGCCCGCATTCCCGGCCGGTCGTCGCCCAGGTCGTCCGCGTGGATGCCGTCGACGACCGTCGCAAAGCCCTGCCGTTCGGCGATCTCCTTCAGGCGTCCGCCTTCCTGCGAGCGGCAGAAGTAGCAACGGTCGAGGGGGTTCGCCGTGTACCGGGGGTCCGCCGTCGGATCCAGGGGTTCGAGGAGGTGGCGTATCCCGATCGCGCGCGCTGCACGCTCGGCCATCTCGACCTCCTCCTTCGGCACGGCCGGCCCGACGAGGGTGACCGCGAGCGACCTCTCCCCCAGCGCGCGATGGGCGGCGGCGGCCACGACGGCCGAGTCCACCCCCCCAGAGAAGGCGACCAACACGGACCCCATCTCCCGGAGCTTCCGCTCGAGGGTCACCATGCGTTCTTCGAGCGCTCCGGCCCCGGGCACGCCCCTGCCAGGAACTGAGGGGGCAAGAGGTTTCCCAGGAGTTCGTGAAACCGACCCCTCAGGGACCGCCCGACCATTCTTTCCGAGCCACACCCTCGCGAGGGCCGCCGCTGCCCCCACCGTCGGCCGCGGGGGCCGCGGGGGCCGGGCCCCCCCGTGGTCGCGGCCCGGACGCCCTCTGGGTCGGCCTTATTCGCTTTGAGGTCCAGAGGTCCCACCTCGCTGAACATGCGCCCTCCGACCCCCGACGTCCCTCTCGGACTACCTGAGATCCTCCACGCGCGTGTGCGCGCCGTCGCGGAGGCCCGGGGGATCCGCGAACCCACCGAGATCCAGACGGCGGCCTGGCCGGTCCTCGCGGCCGGGGAAGAGGCGCTCCTGGTCGCGCCCACAGGGACGGGCAAGACCGAGGCGGCCCTCCTGCCGTTGCTGGGAGAGCTCCTGGACGACATCCGGCCTCCGATCGGCATCCTCTACATCACCCCCCTCCGGGCGCTCAATCGTGACCTGGACGGCCGTCTGGTCGGCTGGATGGAGTCCCTGGGCATGCGCGCCGCGGTCCGGCACGGGGACACGCCGACGCGAGAGCGGGCGCGGCAGTCCGCGTCCCCTCCGGACCTCCTGGTGACCACCCCCGAGACGCTGCAGCTCCTGCTCGTCGGCACGCAGCTCCGCAAGGGGTTGCTCAACCTGAGGGCCGTGATCGTGGACGAGATCCACGAGCTCGCCTCGAACGACCGGGGGGCCCAGCTCGCGGTCTCCCTCGACCGGCTGGACGCTTTCGCGGGCCACCACGTCCGGAGGATCGGCCTCTCGGCCACCATCGGGAACCCCCTGGAGATCGCCACCTACCTTTCCCCGCGCACCGCGGTCAAGGTCGTCAACGCTCCCGCGGTGAAGGAGTTCAAGGTGAGCGTCCGACCGCCGGCGAGCGTCGAGGCGGTCTCCGCGCTGCCCGCGAAGCTGCGGAGCGACCTGAAGGCGGACGAGGGCCTGCTCGCCGCGCTCCTGGCCGTCGTCGAGGAGCTGAAGGCCCACCGCTCCACGCTCATCTTCGTCAACACGCGCCCCACGGCGGAGTCCCTCGCGGCCCGCCTGAGGCTCCTCGCCCCGGACCTCCCGGTCGCGGTCCATCACGGCTCGCTCTCGCGCGAGGTCCGGGAGGAGACCGAGGAGCGGTTCCGCTCCGGTGAGCTGAGGGCGCTCGTGGCCACGAGCTCGCTGGAGCTCGGGATCGATATCGGGGCCGCCGACCACGTGGTCCAGTTCGGCTCGCCCCACCAGGCTTCGCGCCTGCTGCAGCGGATCGGCCGGTCCGGGCACCGTCGGGGAGCGGTCTCCTCCGGAACCGTGATCGCGCTCGACGACGAGGACCTCGAGGAGTCCCTGGTGCTCGGGCGCCGGGTGCTCACTCGGGAGGTGGAGCCGGTGGCGATCCGCCCCCGCAACCGCCTCGCGCTCGCCCAGCAGCTGATCGCTTGCCTGAGGGCGGAGAAGGACGTGCCGGCGGACGCGACGCTCTCGACGCTTCTCGCCTCCGTCCCCACACGCGACCTCTCCATGGGGGAGGTGCGCGAGCTCGCCGAGTACCTCGAGGGGCTGGGCTCGATCCGGCGCGAGGGGGCAAGGTTCCGTCCCGGACGGGGGACGCTCCAGCGGTTCTACGCGTCGCTCTCGCTCATCCCCGAGGAGAAGACCTACCCCCTGCGGGACATGGGCTCGCGGAAGGTCATGGGCACCCTTGACGAGCGGTTCGTCGTGACCCAGGTGCTGGCGAACCCGGAGTTCACCTTCCTCCTCCACGGCACCACGTGGAGGGTCGTCGAGTTCCGGGAGGACGAACTGCTCGTCGAGGCCGTCCAGGAGATCGGGGCCGAGCCACGGTGGGCGGGGGAGGACATCCCCGTCCCCTTCGATGTCGCCCAGGAGATCGGGCGGCTGCGTCGAGCGGGGGAGCCTACGGCCTACCCGGGGTCGCCGGAGGCCCTGGAGCGGCTGCGGCGTCGGCTCCTCCAGGTCCGCGCGCTCCCGGAGTTCCCCACCGACCGGCGGGTCACGGTGGAGGTGCACGGCCGCATGATGGTGGTCGGGGCCTGCTTCGGCACCCGGGTCAACGCGACCCTCGCCACGATCATCGCCGGGCTCGCCACCTCGAAGTTCGGGGTCCGCTCCGACGTGCTGCTCATCGAGCCCACGTGGTTCGTCGTGGGGCTCCCCTCCCTCCCCGCCCCGACGGAGGTGTCCTCGCTGCTGGACATCGACCCCGACACGGTCCCGGGCCTCCTGGAGCGGATGGTGCCCTCCGGAATGGAGTACCGATGGAGCTTCACCACTGTCGCGAGGAAGTTCGGCCTCCTGCCGCTCGGCGCTGACGCCCGCCAGCTCCGGACGCTCGAGCCTCTGCTCGAGGCGAGCCGGACCACGCCTCTGGGGGAGGAGGCGCTGGAGAAGACCCTCCACGATCGCTACGACGTGGACCGGACGCGCGAGGTCCTACGGCGGCTTCGCACGGGCGAGCTCACGTTCGTCCTCGTCCCGCCGCTTCCCGGCTCGCTCGGCAGCCGCGTCCTGGAGCGACTCCGCTGGCAGCAGATGGGGGACGTACCACCCCCCACCCTGCTCCGTGCCGTTCGTGAACGGCTCCGCAAGGAGCCGCTCCTGCTCGTGTGCGTGCGTTGCGGCTTCGAGCGGACCGTGACGGCGGACAGCTGGAGGACCGCCGGAGGCTCGGCCTGCCGGATCTGCAAGGGGTCGCTTTCCGCGGTCGTCTCCCCCCGACGCGAGGAGGAGCTGCGGATCCTGCGGCGGTACCTGAAGTCCCGCCGACGACGGAACGCCTCCTCCGGGCGTCTGGTGAGCGCGCAGGAACGCAAGCTCATGCAGGCGGCGTACACCACCGCGGACCTCCTCGCGACGCACGGGGAGATCGCCCTCATCGCCCTCGCTGCCCGGGGGGTGGGCCCGGACACCGCCCGGAGGATCCTCGCTGGACATCACCGGAGCGAGGACGAGCTGCTGGGGGAGCTCCTGAAGGCGGAGCGCAGGTACGCCCAGACCCGGGCCTTCTGGGACTGAGGAGCGACGAACGTCCGAGGTCCCTTCCTGACCCACTTCACCCCGGCGCCGGAGCGGGTAGGACCCCTTCCCGGTCCGCGCGCTCGAGGACCCTGCTCCTATGGCCCGTGCCCGCGCTCTTCGTGGTGCTCGACCTCCTCCTGATCCGCTTCTTCCACGCCGCAGCGTGGTCTCCTCTCATCGGGTACGGCCTGCTGGGGCTGCTGCTCTCCCCCGCCGCACCCCACCTTCTCGGCCGGGTCCGGCTGCACCTCCTAGGCACACTGGAGTTCCCGATTCTCTGGCTCACGATGATGCTGCTCTTGGTCGGCGGGGTCACCGCCGCGCTCTACGCGCTCTTCCCGTTCACGAACGGAGGGTTGTCCCACCTGCTCCTCTCGCTCCTCGTCTACGCCCCGGCCGCCCGGTACCTCTCCCTGGGGTTCCTGGCGACAGACCGGCTCGCCTCGGACGGTCTGCTCTCCCTGGCCCGGTCCCATCCGACCCCCGGGATCGTCGTCGGCCATCGGCAGGTCCGCGAGGAGTCGACCGGCAAAGTGACCGAGGCCTGAGGACCCCCCCGAGGAGGGCGGCGGGTCAGGCCCCGGTCGCGCGACCCGCAGGTGCCCCGGTCGCCCCGTGCGCCCCTCCGGCGGGGGGCGGGGGTCGTCGCTCCGCCCGGCGGATGCACCGCTCCACTTCCGGCCAGGGGGCGTCGGTCCGCCATCCGGACGGTTCCATGGTGGTCCGCGCGGCCTTACATCCGGCCTCCTTGAGCTCGGCCAGGATGCTCTCCAGCGGGGGCTGGCTCGTGAGGTGCAGGAGGCGCCCCACCTCCCCGCTCTCGTAGTAGAAGAGCGCGTCCACCTTCGACTCTTCTCGGAGGCGCTCGAGCCAAGAGGCAAGCTCGAGGGGGCGGGCGGGTTCCCTCGGGGGTCGCAGCCCGTCCACAAAGGTCGCGTCGTGGAGCGGCCCCGTCCAGAGGGGGCCCCCCTTGACGCCGTGGAGCAGCGGCGGTCCGAGGTAGCCCTCGAAAGGGACGCTGCGGACCGGCGAGGGCTCGTCCCCGCGCAGGGCGTCCAGGCGGAGGTAGGCGCGGACATGGTGGTCGCGTTCGTAGGAGAGCAGCGGGTGGACGCTCCGCCCCCTCAACGCGGCGGTACGGGAGACCTCGGCGAGGATGATCCGCAGCGCGGCCTCCCGGCACAGGTAGTTCCGCAGGGGCCTCGCCCCGTACCTTCGCTGGCACGCCTCGCGCTCCGCCCCCGCGAGCACGGCCATGTCCGTCGCGGTGACCGCGAGCACGCCTCCGGGCCGCAGCGCCTCGACGGCGGTCAGGATGAACGGGACCGGGGTGCCGTAGGGGTCGAGATCGACCAGGTCGAAGGGGGCCCCCGGCGGGACCTCGTGGGCGTCGGCCGAGACGGCCGTGGCGCGGGCGTGGGAGGGGGCCGATCGCTCGAGGTTCGTCCGGAGCACCTCGACGGCGTGCGGCTGGAGGTCGGTCGCGAGGAGAGAGGCGACCCCTCCGGTCTCCTTCAGCGCCCGCAGACCGCGGATCCCGCTCGCGGCGAGCGCGTCCCAGACCTCCAGAGGCCGGCCCTCGACCTGAGAGAGCCGCTGCACCACCGCGACGTGAAGGTCGCGAGAGAGCGCCATGGCGGGGTTGTAGAAGACCGGCGCCCGTCGCGCGGGACCGCGCAGGGAAGTGCGCGGGGTCGCTTCAGGAAGCAGGAACTCCGTCCCGCCCTCCCGGACCAGGACCGCCGGCTCTCCCGCGATCTCGTAGCCTGTCGCGGGCATCGGGGTCTTCCTTCCCTCGGGGGAGGGCGACCGTCTGGGTGGGGAGAACGTAAAGATGGCGCGGCGCGTCGAGCGGCCCCTTGGAGCTCCGAGACCTGGACCTCGGGGAGGTCGCCCACGTCTACCCGGTCCGGGAGGACTCGCTCCTGCTCGCTTCCTCGGCCCGGGTGGAGCGGGGGGAGGGGGTCGTCGAGATCGGTTGCGGGATGGGGCTCGCGACGCTTTCGGCCGCGCGCGCCGGCGCGCGGGCCACGGGGACCGACGTCAACCCGTTCGCCCTCGCGGCCCTCCGGCGCGCCGCCGCCCAACGCGGGCTCGACGTGGGAGCCGTGCGGACGGACCTGTTCCGAGGGCTCGGCCGGTTCGACGTGGTGCTGTGCAATCCTCCCTACCTTCCCACCTCCGGTGAGGGGCGGGACCCCGACCCCTGGCACGAGCGGGCCCTCGACGGCGGGTCGGACGGCCTCGCGTTCGTGCGCCGCTTCTTGGCCGAGCTCCCGGACCATCTGCGTCCCGGGGGCCGGGCGTACCTGCTCGTGGCCTCGCTGCCGGAGAGCCCGATCCGGACGCGAGGGCTTCCGGTGCCAGCCCCTGCCCTGCGCGTGGTGGACCTCGTCGGGGACCGGGTGCTCCCCGCGGAGACCCTCTGGGTCCTGGAGCTCCGGGAGAGCTCGGCCACGGGCTGAACGCCCCCTCGACCGGGGCGCGCGCCGGTCCCTCAGCGGGGGGGAGGCTGCGGCGCCTTCCGACGTTCCAGCCGCGCGGAGTAGGTCTGGATCCCCCGCCAGCTCCGCGGGTGGGATGTGAACTCGAGGTGGCGGACGATGAACCGCGGCTCCAGCGCATAGACGACCTCTTCGACCGAGAGACGGTGCCTCGGTCCGCTCTCGCGCGTTTCCTCGCGCGCGGCCCAGCTCAGGAGGAGGTTCCCCCCACCACGCATCACTCGGTGGAGCTCCTCCCCGTAGCGGGGACGCAGTTCGACGGGGAGCGTGTGGAAGCAACCGATGTCGCTCGCGGAGTCGAAGCTCTCGCTCCGGAACGGCAGGGAGAGCGCGTCAGCGGCGAGGAACCCGGGGGGTCGAGCGGAGGAGCGGCGCCGCGCGCGCCCGCGGGCGGCCCCTACTGCGGAGGGGGCGAGGTCTACGCCCGTCGCGCGCAGGCCGTGCTCGGAGAGCCACATCACGTTCGTTCCGGCCCCGCACCCGACGTCCAGGTGTCTCCCGCCTCGTCGGACCCATCCCTCCTCCCGTCCCCGGACGATCCATGCGCTGGGGCGGTTCTGGAACCACGGGAGATCGCCGAAATGGGTCCCACGGTAGGTCGCTTCCCAGGAGCGGGTGTGTTCGACGCCGATCCCCGACGAACGTGGGGGAGCGCCCTCTCCCGGCCCGGCCAACGGAGGTCCTCCCTAGTAGCCGGACCTGCGGGCGTAGCGGACGACCGCTTCGAGGAACTTCCAGCCGTCCCCCGGGCCGTCCAGGACCCCGCGGCGGGTGTAGTCGGGGTACTGCAACAGGGAGATCGACCGCTCGGGGTGGGGCATGAGCCCGAAGACGTTCCCCTCCGGGTTCGTGATCCCCGCCACGCTCCCTTCCGAGCCGTTGGGGTTCCAGGGGTAGCCGGCCTCCTGTCCCTCCGGGTCGACCCACCGGAAGAGCACCTGGCCGTTCCGTTCCAGCTCCGGGAGCGAGCTCCCTTTCTCTCCCGAGAGCATGAGCTTGCCTTCGCCGTGCGCGGACGGGATGTAGAACACGGTCCCCTTCGCGACCTGGCCCGCGAGGGGGCGGAAGTTGCCTCCCTCCCACCGGCAGAACGTCGGGCGGCACTCGAAGTGGGCGGAGTCGTTCGTGTTGAGCGCCGCCTGGGGCGACCCGAGCGCTCCCCCGATGCGACCGGGGAGGAGCCCCATCTCGACCAGGACCTGGAACCCGTTGCAGATCCCGCCGACGAGATGCCCCGCACGGGCGAAGTCCGCGAGGTCCTTCCCCAGGACGCTCTTCACGCGGGCGCCCAGGACCGCGCCGGCCCGGACGTAGTCCCCCGCGGAGAACCCTCCGGGGACCATCAGCGCGCTGAAGTCGTGGAGCCGTCGCCGCTGCGAGGGGTTCACGTCACGTCCCTCGAACTGCTTCAGGTGGACGACCTCGGGAGAGGCTCCGAGCAGTCGGAAGGCGCGCTCGAGCTCCTGGTCGCAGTTCGTCCCCTCGATGGAGAGGATGGCGATGCGCGGGGCGTCCTCGCTCACGACCGCAGGGAAACGGACCGGCTTAGGAGCTTTGCCGCCGGCCCCGGGCCGGGAACAGGGGCCCCGGGCCCCCCAGGCGGTCGTGGCCGCGGGGCGGTCCTCTCAGCCCAGCGGGAAGGGGAAGCGATGCACCAGGACCTCCGCACCGCGCCGGACCTTCCCCTGTCGTGGGAGGAGCAACGTGTACCCGTTCGCGGTCGTCAGGCTCGTGATGGCCGAGGAGCCCCGATACGTGGGCGTCGCCCACCCGTCCTCGACGCGCAGAGGGACGACGGAGGCGAACCCGCTCGTGGGGCCCTCGTGGTCCACGCGCAGGCGGGCGCGCTCCAGGGTCGTCCCGTCGCCCGGGAGGGAGGCGAGCTTGCGGATCGCGGGAAGCAGGAGCCAGAAGCCGTTGGACAGGCAGCTCGTCGGGTGGCCCGGCATCCCGATCATGACCTTCTGGTCGACGGTCGCCGCCAGCGTGGGCTTTCCCGGCCGGACCTTGATGCCGTGGAACAGCAGCCGCCCCATCCGGGGGAAGATCGTGGGGAGGAAGTCGCGCTCTCCCACGGAGCTTCCACCGGTCACGAGCACAAGGTCCGCGTACCGTAGGGCTCCCTCGAGCGTGCCCTGGATCAGGGCGGGGTCGTCCTGAACCGGCGGGAGGGGCAGGGCGGTCCCCCCCGAGGCGGAGACCAGGGCGCCCAGGGTGAAGTTGTTGAACTCGTGGATCCGGCCCGGGGCGAGCTCTCCCCCCGGAGGGACGAGCTCGTTCCCGTTGGGCACGAGGACGACCGTGGGTCGTGCGAACACTTCCACCGAGTCGGCCCCGGTCGCGCCGACGGCCCCGATCCTGGCCGGGGTGAGCACGTCGCCCCGCTCCAACAGACGCTGACCGCGCCGGATGTCCTCCCCCGGCTCCGCGAGGCCGTTCCCCCGGCCCACGGGGGAGGTGAGGGCGACCTCTCCTTCACCGAGGGTCACGTTCTCGAAGAGCTCGACGGTGTCCGCTCCCGACGGAAGGGCGGCGCCCGTGGCGATCGCCACGCACTCCCCCGCGCGGATCGGTCGCGTGAGGCGTTCCTCCGCGTGCAGCTCGCCCACGATCCGCAGGGACCGGGGCGCCGAGCGGCTCGCCCCCTTCACATCCGCCGCCCGGAAGGCGTACCCGTCCCAGGTCGCGCGAAGGAAGGAGGGGATGGGGCGGGGCGCACGCACGGGACGCGACGCGACACGGCCCACCGCCTGGGCTAATGGGATGCTCTCCGTGCGTCGGACGGGGCGGATCGCTTGGAGGAGCCGTCGGCGCGCTTCCTCCACCGAGATGAGGCGCTCGAGCGCCGTCATCTTCATCTTGGGTCCTCCAGGGGCGGCGAGCGGGGGAAGGGGCTCGAACGTCCGGGGCTCATCTTCCCTTCGACACGGGCGGACGGGCGGGGACCTTCCTCTCGATGGTCGCGGTGGGCGGAAGGTCTCCCTCGACGCCCGGGGGGTGCTCCACGAGGGAGGCCGCCGTCGCGCTCCCCCAGGTCAGGCAGGTGGGCAGCGGCTCTCCGGCGAACCAGGCCCGGTAGAACCCTCCCCGGAAGGAGTCGCCCGCCCCGGTGACGCGGTGGAACTGGCGGATCGGAGCCGCGGGGACGTCGATCGTGCCCGAACGGGTGTAGGCCCTCGCGCCTCGTTTGCCCCGGGTGACCACCGCCAGGGGCACGTGCGCGAGGAACTCCTCGGGGGAGCCGGCACGGATGAGGTGTCGCGCGCGGACGTACTCCTGCTCGTTCCCGAAGAAGATTTCCGAGAGACCGAGGAGCTCTTCCAGGCCCTTGCGGTCCCACCGGTAGTGGACCTCCTGGGCCGGGTCGAAGGCGACGATCTTGCCGGCCCGGCGGGCGGTGCGAGCCAGCCGAAGCTGGAACACGGGGTCGCCGGTCGTGATGTGGACGAGGCGGGCGCGCCGGAGCGAGCGCACGGGCAACCCCTCCGTCTTCGTCGACCGCATCGCCCCCTGGTCGATGACGGTGGTCTGGCCTCCCTTCCCGTCCTCGAAGATCCAACACACGGGCGTGAACTCCCCCTTGCGGACGACGACGTCCGCGGTCTCCACGCCGTCCCGCTTCAGGCGTTGCAAGAACCGCGGAGGGAGGTCCGGCCCGACGAACGCGGCCAGGGCCGTCCGCACGCCCAGGTGCGAGGCCCACCGTGAGATGTTCGCGGCGGTCCCGCCCAGGCTCTCCCGTCTCCCGAGGACAGGGACGGTACGGTCGTTCCCAGGGAGGTGCGGCACACGGACCTCGGCATCCAGGTTCAGGTGGCCCGCGACCAGCAGGTCCAGGGGGGCACCGGCGCTTCCCTTCGGCACGGGGTCGGGCACAGCAGCCCCCCTCTTGGAGCCTTCGCGAAGGGGCCCCGGGGCGACCTGGTCGGGGACCGGCGAAGCGCGACCTGTGCCCGTTCAGGGATCCGGGGGAGGAGCCCGAGGGACAGGAGGAGCAGGAGCCGCTTGAGAGACAGGAGCGGCGGGAGATAGGGGCCCGCTCCGACCCTGCGACGGGACGGAGGGGGTTCCCGGGTCCCCGTCCGTGAGCCGCCCGACCTGCTTGCCGGGGAAGTGGAGCACCCGGTCCTTCAGCCGGGGGAGGGCCTCCGGTTCCACCGCGCGGTTGATCGTGATCTCGTTGATGACGATCAACATCCTCATCGCCTGGTGGAGCCCCGAGAGCATCCTCTGGGCGACGAGCGCTCCGGGCTTGTCCTTCACCTTCCGCGGAAGGGTCTTCTCGACCTCGGCCAGCGCCGGAAGCTCTCCAAGGATCTCGTTGAGCGCCGCGTTGGCCTCGGTGTGGGAGGCCCGGGAGAACGCGGTCGTGGTCCCCTCGAGGAGCGCGGCGAAGCGGGAGAGCCACCGGGCCAGTTCGGCGGACGTCTCGGTGGGGACTTCCCATCCGTCCACCGCCCTCTCCCCGAGCTCCTGTCCGATGTCGAAGAGAAGGTCGCCGATCTCCTCGAGCGCCTTGGCGACCACCCGGGAGCCCATCTGGAAGTGGTGGCTCGGCACGCCGATCTCCTTCGCGATCTGGAAGTTGTCGCTGGCCAGCAGCAGCTGGCGCACCATGAGCCGGTAGATCTTGTCCACCTCGTCCTCCATGGACTTGAGCCTCTCGAGCTCCAGCTCGCCGTGGTCGCCCAGGGCCGCGGTACAGGCCTCCACCTGCAGACGCAGGAGCCCGACCAACCGGGAGACGAGCCGGGAGAGGCCGTAGTGCGTGGGGTCGACGAAGTTCTGGATCTCGATCCGATCGGGGGTGTCCTCGACGATGCTCGCCCCGAGGAGCCGGGCCACGGTGGAGGTCACCTCCGTCCGTTGCGCGGGAGAGATGTGGCCCATGAGCACGACCTGCTCGTGACCGGTGATGTAGGCGCCGATGATGAGACGCGGCAGGAGATGGGGCGGCGCGTCACGGGCGTCGACGCTGAGGGTCTTCTGGGCCGCCGAACCGCTCGGGACCGCGATCGCTTCCGGCGCCAGCTCCAGACGCCCGGAGCCCGCGTCCCGGATCCGCAAGGCGTCGCCGGGGTGGACGCCCATCGCCTCCGTCCACCACCGGGGAAGGGTCACCGTTAGTGACGTGGCTCCCGTGCGCTGGACACGCCGGATGAGGTCGGCCTCGTTCCCACCTTCCTTCGGCGCCGGGAGCGGAGTCCCCTCCATTCCCTTCCTTGCTGCGGTCATGTTCCCCTCGAACCCACTCTTTCAGGTGTTTCTTGCCCAATGCGCCTTATGATGCACAAGTAAGGAGGAATTGACGAAACGTGAGACGGGCGCCTCCGAGCTCGGGAGCTTCCCCCCCTCCTCCTGACCGCCCGCACGGGCGGACGGATGGGGGGATCCTCCTCGAGGGAGCGGGTCAGAGCGATCTCGGTCTGCGCGAGCCGGGACACCCGTGTGAAGGCATGGCTGCCAGCCTCCTGATGGTACTGACGTCAGGGACCGAGGTCGGATGGCTTGTCGCGCGCATTTCCCTGTTGAGGGCGACCATGATGCCGAACAAGACCTCAAGCGCAGCGACGTGGCGGAACGCGGGAGGTGGGGCATAAGCCCTACCAACGGAGAAGACGAATCGGAAGGAGGGAAAGGAGGAACCATGACGTTCATCGATGACCTCGGACTGATCGAAGCTCTGCTGCTCTTGGGCGGTGTGCTTCTGACGTACGTCGGACTCGTCGGCTGGTACCGGATGTACAAGAACGACGCGAAGGGGCTCCGCCAGGCCCTGACGGGAGCCTCGGTCCCGTTGGGCGGGGTGGGGCTCGCGGCCACGATCCTCGGACTGTGGGGTGAGATGGTGTGGAACTATCAGCCCTGGGCTGCCCTGGGCGGGTACAACATCTTCTTCACGGATGTGGTCCTGCTCTTCGGGCTCGTACTGGTGGCGCTTTCCGTCTCCATGTACAAGGAGCTCAGCCTGCAGTACGTGGGGCTGTTCGCGCTCGTCGCGGGCGGCATCACCCTGTTCTACGGGTGGACCGGCTACGGGTACGGCTACACCAAGGAGCCGTTCGAGACGCTGCTCCTCTACGCCGGGTTCGGCGTGTCGGGGATCATGGCGTTCCCCGCGACCGTCCTCGTCGACCACTACCTGGCGAACGGGGCCACGTCGAAGATGTTCTGGACCACCGCCGCTCCGTCGCGCTCCGCTCGGGGTCTGACCGGCGCGGTCCGCGCGGCCCAGTCCATCTCGCCCACCACCACGGAGGAGAAGAACGGCGACCTGCGCTACCGCCTGCCGATCTACGTGAGCTTCCTGCTGCTCGCGTTCCCGGTCTTCATGGCGCTGGCGGCACTGGCGGCGTACTTCTACCTCGGCTCCACCATCCCCGGGCACCTGACCCCTGGGAAGGCCCCGTAGGATCGAGGAGAGGGAAGAACCCAAGGAGCGTGGCCGAGGACCCGGACCGGGCAGGGCGAAGAGGGCTGCCAACGGGACGCTGAAGGCCGACCCGGGGGCGCCCGAAGCCCTCCGAGCGTATCGCCCGGGACGCCCCGGGGGACCTGTACCGGTCCCCTGGGGCGAAACACTTTCCCTCCGACAAGGAGGTTGGGAGGGCTCAGTTTTTCTCGGACAAGGGACCCCGCGGCCACGTTGCGGAGCGGACCCGAACCCAGGGAGCCTTCCTCCCCGTTCATCCCCGGGGAGGTCAAGCGGGAGCGCCCCCCGATGGTCTATATGCCGAACATCCTCGGGCCGTGGGTGGCGCCTCCCCAAGCCGGGCCCCGCCTCCGGCGGCTCGCGGCCTCCCCCGCGTCTCGGCGCGATCGACGCGGCGCCCCGGTCCTCCGGGTCGTGGGGGTCATCGTAGACTCGGAAGGGGCGGTCCCGGGAGAGGTCCGGATCGGGCCCTCGGGCGAGATCCTGGAGCGCGGAAGCCGGGGGACCCTGGGCCCGGAACGGGCGGGCGAGAGAAAGCTGCACGGGATCGTGCTTCCGCGGGCCGTGAACGGCCACACGCACGTGGGCGACAGCGTCTGGACGAAGGAACCCCCCAGGCTCCCGTTCCATCAGGTCGTGGCCCCGCCGCACGGGCTCAAGCATCGACTCCTGGCGCAGACCTCCCCGCGCGAGAAACGCCAGGGGATGCGCGCGTCGCTCTCCGCGATGGCGGCCCTGGGCACGGCGGTGACCCTGGACTTCCGGGAAGAGGCGCGGCCGGGCGTCCGGCTCCTCCGGGCCGCCGAGAAGGGCGCGGGGCTCGAAGCGATCGCCCTCGGCCGTCCGGCCGACCCGTTGGACCGCCGGGAGGTCCGTGCGCTGCTCCAGGAGGCGGACGGCCTCGGGCTCTCCGCGCTCCGCGACCTCCCCCTGGGGGCCGCCGAGCTTGCTCGGCAGGAGGTCCGGCGGGCGGGCAAGCGCCTGGCGCTGCACGCGAGCGAGTCCGTCTGGGAATCCTTGGACCCGGTGCTCGACCTCAAGCCGGACCTTCTCGTCCACCTCTGCGAAGCGACGGGGGAGGACCTGGACGCGGTGCGGGATGCGAAGGTGGCCGTCGCCGCCTGCCCCCGTTCGAACGCCCTCTACGGGCGGTTCCCGCCGCTCGCCCAGATCGAACGTCGCGGGATCCCTCTCCTGCTGGGGACGGACAACGTGATGTTCCAGGCCCCCGACCTTTTCCGGGAGATGGAGTTCGCCTACCTCTCCAGCCGCGCCCGGGGGGAGCCTCTCGAGCCGCGGACGCTGGTCGACGCGGTGTTCGTGACCCCCTGGAAGATCTTGGGTCGCCCCGCCGCCGCCCGGCTCGAGGTCGGGGCCCCCTCCCGTGCGCTGGTCCTCCGGCTGCCCACCGAGGACCCGTACTACCAGGTGGCCGCGAGGTCGGCCCATCGTCATCTTCTTGTCCCCGGGAGGTCCGCGGTCGGAGGGGCCGTCCCGGTGGCGTAGCCGCCAGGGCCCAAGCGTTCAAGGTGGGAAGATGCAGACCGAGGAGCTGCTCTCGCTGTTCAAGCGTCGTGGCGTCGTCTGGCCGAGCGCCGAGATCTACGGCGGGGCGGCGGGGCTCTACGACTACGGTCCCGTGGGGCTCGGGGTGAAGCACCGGCTCGAGGAGGCCTGGGCCTCCTGGTTCGTCGGGCTCTCTCCCAACTACTACCTGATCGAGCCCGCCGAGATCGTTCCCGAGGCGGTGGTCCGGTCCTCGGGCCACCTGGAGCACTTCGCCGACGCCGACGTCGCCTGCGCCAAGTGTGGCCACCACGCCCGGGCCGACACGCTGCTCGAGGAGAAGGGGGTCGCGGACGTGGAGGGCCTCTCTCCGGAAGCCCTGGGTCGTCTCCTCCAGGAGAAGAACCTCCCCTGCCCGCGTTGCGGGGAGCGGGCCCTCTCCGTGCCGCGACCGTTCAACCTGATGTTCGCCCTCGACTTCGGCGCCGCGGGGAAGGAGAAGGCCTACCTGCGGCCCGAGACCGCGCAGGGGGCCTACCTCTCCTTCGCCCGCATGTGGGACGTCGGGAGGAAGCAGCTCCCGCTCGGCATCGCGATCATCGGCAAGGCCTATCGGAACGAGATCGCCCCGCGCAACGTCCTCTTCCGGATGCGCGCCTTCACCCAGGCCGAGCTCCAGATCTTCTTCGACCCGGAGGACTTCACGCCCCCGTTCGACCGCGTGGCGGACGAGAAGCTCCCTTGCCTGCGCGCAGCGGACCGGGCGGCCGGGGCGGTCGAGCCCCGGGTGGTGACCGCGACCGAGCTGGTCCAGAAGGGCGACATCCCGCCCTTCTACGCCTACCACCTGGCGCACTCCCTGCGGTTCTTCCGCG
This sequence comes from Thermoplasmata archaeon, assembly GCA_027314165.1. Lineage (GTDB taxonomy): Archaea > Thermoplasmatota > Thermoplasmata > Lutacidiplasmatales > UBA184 > JAKAAX01. The sequence continues at coordinate 178,029 of DAHVCH010000002.1, forward strand.
ACGTGCTGGGCTACCCCGCCGACCGGATCCGGCTCCTCGAGAAGAACGAGAAGGAGCGCGCCTTCTACAACCGAATCCACTTCGACATCGAGGTCAAGCTCGATTCCCTAGGGGGGTACAAGGAACTGGGCGCGGTCCACTACCGCGGGGACTACGACCTCTCGCGCCACGGCGAAGGCTCCGGGACCGACCTCTCCGTGAACCCTTCCGGGAAGAAGAAGTTCCTGCCCCACGTGCTCGAGCTCACCTTCGGGGTCGACCGGAACGTCTGGGGCCTGGCCGACCTGCACCTCAAGACCGAGACCCCCTCGTCGAGCGCCGGGGCGGGCGCGGAGGCCGAGGAGGAGAAGGGCCCCCGCACCCTCTGGGCGCTCCCCTCCTACCTCGCCCCCACCCAGGTCGCCGTGCTCCCGCTCATCCGCAAGATGCACAGCGAGAAGGCGGAGGAGATCGCCGAGGGCCTCCGGGAGCAGGGGATCTCCGTCGCCGTGCCGCTCACCGCCTCGGTGGGCAAGCGCTACGCCCGGGAGGATGAGGTGGGGACCCCGTTCGCCGTCACCGTCGACGCCCAGACCCTCCAGGACGGCACCGTGACCCTGAGGGAGCGCGATTCCCGCGCCCAGAGCCGACTTCCCGCCGCCGAGATCGCTTCCCGGGTGAGGCGCCAGCTGGTCCCGCCGCGACCCCCGCGGCCTGCGGTCCCGCAGGCGGCCGCCACGCCCTAGGCGGTCCTCCACCGGACAAGAACTGAAATAAGGCGGGTCGATACCCCTTCTCGGGCCTTCATGCCTGGTCAACAGGAACCTCCCTCCCCACCCCTCCCCGCCGCGGGCTCGCAGGCCAGCGGGGGCACCTCCTATACAGGGGCAGGTGTCTCCTCGACCACGACGTCCCTCCCCTCCAGCGGTTCGACCCTGGACGTCGACCGCAGCGCCCGGTTCATGAGCATGGGGTACGCCTCCATCGCCAAGCTCCGGGAGGAGGCCGCGAAGTACGAGCGGATGGCCTTCAAGGAGCGTCACCGCGCCTCCCGCCTCACCACCGTGATGGAGAAGCACCGCCACCGGGCGACGGTGCTCCGCGAGAAGGAGCAGGCGACCCTCGGGAAGCTCCCCGACCTGGAGTCCGACCAGAAGGAGCAGCAGAAGCTCCTTCAGATGGGGGCCAGCGGCACCGCCTCCGGCGCGGTCGCGCCCCATGACCAATCGAAGATCCATGTCCGCATCCGAAAGATCCAGCAGAAGATGGCCGGGCTCCAACGCAAGGCCAAGTCGCTCGAGCACGCCGCGGCCCACCACTTGCAGATCGCCTCTCAGAAGAAGGTCCTCTCGGACATGCACATCGAGAAGGCGAAGCAGTGGGAGGCCGAGTCCCGGGCCTTTACCCTCATGGCCGACCGGATGCAGAAAGCCACGGAGCCCGAGACACTGGCCCCGGGGCTCGGGCACTAAGGGAACCGTCCGCGCATGAAGCTCGTGGTGACGGTGGGTCTCCCGGGATCCGGGAAGGACGAGATCGTCGGCGTCGCGAAGATGCTGGGGTTCCACGTCATGAAGATGGGGGACCTGGTCCGCGACGAGGTCCGGCGGCGGAACCTCCCTATCAACGACAAGAACAACGCGCGCGTCGCGAACGAGGAGCGGGACCGGCAGGGGCCCTCGGTGTGGGCGAAGAAGATCGTCCCGAAGATCACCGAGACCAAGACGCTCATCGACGGCTGCCGTTCCGACGCGGAGGTCACGGTCTTCCGCCACAACTTCGGCGACCTCACCGTCCTCGGGGTCTACGCCTCTCCCGACACCCGCTTCGAGCGGCTCACCCACCGCGGCCGCGGCGACGACAGCCTCTCGATGGAGGCGTTCTACGAACGCGACCGCCGCGAGCTCAAGTGGGGCATCGGGAACGCGCTCGCGCTGGCGGACTACATGATCGTGAACGAGGGCCCGCTCTCCGACCTCCAGTCGAAGGCGCGGGACATCCTCACCCGCGTCCTGCGAGAGGACGACAGCTGAGCGGCTGAGGTCGCGAGAGGCCGATCCGCTCGCCCAGGGGAACGGATGGTCGGTCGGCGCTGGGTCCTCCTCCGCCACGCGCCCGCGCGCTCCCGGGACTTCGCCACCTGGCCCGACGACCGGGAGCGTCCGCTGAAGACGAACGGCCGCAAGGAGTTCGTCGACGCGGCCCGGGGCCTCGCCGAGCTCCTGGAGCGGCAGGGGTCCTGCGCGACGAGCCCGCTCGCGCGCGCCCGGGAGACGGCCTCGATCCTGGGCAGCGTCTGGACCCCGGCGGAGAGAGCGGTGGGCTGGACCGAGCTCGAACCGGACGCCTCCCTGGAGGCCCTGTTCCTGCGCGCGCGCACGGCGAAGGGCCGGGGCGACCTGGTCCTCGTCGGGCACGAGCCCCTCCTCTCCCGGTTCGTGGGGTACTGCCTGTCGGGCGAGGGGCTCTCGGTGCTGAAGTTCTCGAAGGGGGGCGCGGTGGCCCTGGACTTCCCCGGGCCCCTCCGTCCGGGGGGAGGCAGGCTTCTTTGGGCGCTCACCCGTGGGCAACTTCGGCGTGTCCGAGGAAAACGCCCCCTTCGCGCAAGAAAACCTCGCAAGGCGAGGCGCCGTCCTACCGGAAGGGGGAAGGGCGTCCGAGCCTCCCATCGGTAGACGGGCCTTGAGCGTAGGCACGAGGGCCGCCTCTCCCCCCGCATCGCGGTCCAGGTCCCAACCCCGCCACACCGGCCCGCTCGCACTTCTCGTCGCGATTCTCCTGTTCGCCCTCCCCGCCCTGCTGGTCCTTGCCGGACCTCCCCTTCCGGTCGGAGGACCTCTGCCGCAGGGGCAGACGTCCTCCCCACCTCACGCAGCCCCTCCCCCGTCGCCCCTCACCCACCCATCTCCCGCCGACATGGGGAGGAGCCCCGGAACGGAGAACGTGCGCTCCGCGCTCTCCGCTTCGATCTCGGCGTCGACCAACGTCACGGACGAAGCGCGCGAGGTCGCCTTCCACGCGGTCGTCCAGGGAGGCGTGGCTCCCTACAACCTGTCGTGGCGCTCCGACCAGGGCAGCGGGGCCTCCTTTGGCCCCTGGGTCAACTGGTCCTTCCCCAGCGAGGGGAACGGGACCGTCACCGTGTGGGCGAACGACAGCGCCGCCGCCTCGGTGAACGCTTCCTACACGGTCCGGGTGAATCTTCCCTTCACCGCGGGGCTGTTCTTCCGCTCCGACCCGACCGACGCGGGGGTCCCGGAGCTGGCGACCGCCGTCCCCTACCAGGGGACCCCGCCCTACACCTTCCGTTGGGCCCTCGGCGATGGGACCAACGCCACCGGGATCTCCGCGCTCCACACGTACACGACGGTCGGGACGTACTACGTGAGCCTGAACGCGACGGACGCCGTGGGGGCCTCCGTGCTCCACACGGAGGTGCTGACGGTGTTGGGCCCCCCTACGCTCCCCACGCTGACGATCCTCCCCTCGGTGATCGACCTCGGAGAGAACACGACGCTCAACGCCTCGGTCTCGGGTGGGAGCCCTCCCTTCCATCAGTGGTTCTCCGGCCTCCCTCCCGGCTGCGGGCAGGGCACCGGTTCCCCCCTCGTGTGCGACCCGAACGCCTCCGGGAACTACACGGTGACCGTGCACCTGCAGGACCAGGCCGGTGCCAACGTGAGCGCGACCGCCGTTCTCGCGGTGGAGCCTCTCCCGCGGATCGTCACCTTCTCCGTGAGCCCCTCCCCCGTCATCCAGGGGAACGCGGTCCTCTTCTCTCTCGTGGCGGTCGGAGGCGCGGGAGGCCTCACGGTCCTCTACTCCGGACTCCCCGGTGGATGCGCTCCTGCGAACGCGACTTCGCTCACCTGCGTCCCCGCCGCCGTGGGGAACTTCACGGTCGAGGCCCAGATCACCGACGGTCGCGGCGCTGCGACCTTCGCGACCGTCCCACTCGAGGTACGGTCCCCACCCCCACCGCCGGTCGGCGGAGGGAACCCTCCTGGGGGGAACACGACGACGGGGACGAACGCGACGAAAGGGCCCTCCTCCCCCCCTTCGCACGGGCTCTCGACGGCCCTCCTGGTCGACGCGGGGCTTGGCGTAGCCCTTGCAGCTCTCGTGGTCGCCTACCTCCTGTCACGCCGGTCTGGCAACCGGGGTGGGAGGGTTCTCGGGGGCAACGAACCCCGGAAGCCGGGTCGGTCGGGTCGCCGAGATCGGGGCCCGCCCCGCGACGCTTCCCGCGACGCGGACGGCGAGGAGGAGCTCGACGCTCCTGTCGCCCGGGGATGGTTCAGGGCGCCCTCTCCGGGCCGCAGGGGTCAAGAATAGGGAGGGTCCTACGGGCACTCACATGCAGAGGCGGGAGTCGAGCGAGCCTCTGGTCCTGGACCTGGGCCAACTCGTCCTGCGCGTCCGCGACCTGGGCCAGGCCCTGACCTTCTACCGCGACCTGTTGGGGTTCCGAGTCTCTGACGACTCCCACGCGGAGTGCTGCCAGCGGGTGAAGATCTCCACGGGTGGGGGGGAGATCGTGCTCTTCGAGCAGCAGGACTTCACGCCATTGGGTCTCGGCCCCCAGGGCCTGGAGACCCCGCTCCGCCTGCGCGTCCAGGACTTCGCGAAGGCGGCGAGCTTCCTGGAGCTCCAGGGTGTGCGCGTCACGAGGGAAGACGAGCACGGCGGGACCGTCTGGGACCCGTCGGGAAACGCGATCGGTCTCGATGACCGTCCGCCCGGGGAAGAACCGCGGAGCCACAGGGGCACCGGCGGCTCTCGTCGTCGGCGCTAGTTCTACTGTGTCATGAACTAGGTACCCCTCGGCCGCACCACCCGCAGGGGTGTCCGACGAGCCAAGCCCGGGCGTGTTCGAGGCGGAACGTGGTGATCGGGCTGCGGACGTGCCGCTCGGGTCGCACGGGGAGATCCTCCAGGGCGGAAACCTTCGGGTACTCGAGCTGCTTGCGGGAACGCAAGATGCCGAGGGGGGGAAAGGCGGGCCCTTTCGGCGGCCAGGAAGGCGTAGGTTGCGATGCAGAGCGTGGCGTGGCGGTGGAAGCCTACCCATCCCCGGCCCTCGAAGTGGCCCAACCCGAACTCCTGCCTCAGTTCCTCGTTATCCCTCTCGATCCTCCACCGCACTTTCGCTAGACGCACCCGCATTTCCATCGAGGCACAGTAGAATCATGGTCAGGGCCGCCTTTCGGGGTCAGACACCATGAGGAACTCCGTGAGCCGCACATCCAAAGCAAGGCGGGAGTGGGTCCCCACTCGTCGGTGCCCCTGCGGGGGCCGCTTCTTCCACGACGTCCAGCCCTACTCTAATCACGGGGTCTTCTTCGGTCACTACGTGTTCTGGACCTGCGACAAGTGCGGCGAGACCGTCGTCCCGCCCTCGGACTCCGAGACCTTGGATCAGGTGGCCAAGGCCAAGGGCCTCTACGGGCTTGAGGCGGCGGCCCCGCCCATCCGGTGCACCTAGGGCGTCCGGTGAAGGCTCACGCCTGACCCTTCTGTCTGGGCAGCTTGGTCCACGCCACGGCTCGTCCGTTGCACGGGGAGCCATGCGAGACGCTCTGTCTAGTGACCATGAGTGGTCCGATAGGGGCCTGATCGTGTGAACTCTGCGGGAACTCCCTGACGTTTCCCTCGCCATTCATGGAGCTTGCCGTGGGGCCGTCCCGTGGGGGTGCTGGCCGCGGGAGGTTGCCGTTCGATTGGTGTCCCTTCGCGGGATCCAGGTCCTCTCAGGACCGGTACCGGAGCAGTAAAGTCCCCGCGCCGTTCGCGGTCATGCTCTCGCGATGACCGCGAACAGCGTCCATCAACAATCGCGAGTGGTTCACTGCAAGCGCG